>NZ_VAJL01000001.1:1338750-2008125 GCF_006175945.1 Chryseobacterium mulctrae
CAAATAGAATTAACTCTAATTTTATCTGCTCCATGTTCCTGAGCCAAAGTCTGCATCAGCATTTTTATGGCACCTTTACTTGCTGCATAATTCGCATGACCTGCCCAAGGAATAATTTCGTGTACCGAACTGATGTGAATGATTTTTCCACAGGCAACAGAACGGGTTGTATCGATTCCCCGGCGGAGAAATTCTTTAATAGCTTCTCTCGAACACAAAAAATGACCCCGAAGATTCACGCCCATTACCGTATCCCACTCTTCCAAAGTCATATCGATAAATTTGGCATCTTTCTGAATTCCGGCATTATTAATTAAAATATCAACTGTTCCGTATTCTGAAATTACGTCTGAAAACATTTTTACCACCTGATCTTCTTTAGAAACATCGCATTGGTAAACCATTCCACTTCCGCCGTTTTTCTGAATTTCGTCTAAAACTTTTTGGGCTTCATCTTTAGATTTTTCAGATGAATGATTGATGATGACTGTTGCTCCTGCCGAAGAGATAGATTTTGCAATTCCGGTTCCGATTCCGCTTGATGCGCCTGTAACAATGGCAACCTGATTTCTTAATGAAACTTCCATATTTTGATTTTAATGATGTTTAAAACCAATTGAAAGTATCACGCCAAACTGACTGTTTGATTTTTAAATTAATCTAAAATTTTAGACATCACAAACTGAGGTCCACTTCTTCCGTCTATCTTTTTGCCGGCATAAACATATCCTTTTTTCGCATAAATTTGAAAAGCAAAATCATTTCTTTCATTAACTGACAAGACAATTTCATTGCAATCTTTAAAATGTTCTTTAATAAAATCATCCAGCACAATCATCACAGATTTACCAATTCCTTTTCCCTGAAATTCAGGATTTATAGACAACGATCGAAGTAAAACCGAATTGTGATTATCAGTTAATTCTAATTTATCATTCCCAAAATCTAGCACGCAAAAACCTGTTACTTTTTCATCAGAAAAAATAGTAATCGGGTAAGCAAAAAAATCGTCATTTTGATTTCTTGCTTCAATTCTTTCCAAAGCTTGATTTGGCAAAGCTGAAAACTGCGCCTGAATTTCATCAAGCTCATAATTTAATTCAGATAAATCTTTCGTTTTAAAAAACTGTAAATCAACCATAATTTAATGATGATAAATATCGTTGTACATTACGCCCGCTTTTATTTCTACCGGAAGTTTATTTTCTTCAGGAACAATCGGGCAATTGTAATCATAAGCATTATAGGCACAGAAAGGTTGATAAGACTGATTAAAATCTAACACAATCGTGTTGCCTTTCGGTATTTTTAAATCCATGTATTTTCCTCCGCCATAAGTTTCTTTTTGATTGGTTTCATCACGAAAAGGTAAGAAAAGATGATCCTTATATTTTTCCATTCTCATCAGATCTAAACTTTGATAGATCGTTAAAGTATAAGATTTTCCGTCAATCGTAAAATGAGCTTTCCCAAATTCCTGATATGATTTTGATTTTCCTGAAGAAGTGGGTAAATCAAAAGGTTCAGGGTTTTCATTTTTAACAAAATCAGCAGTTACACGGTATTTCAAGTCGATAGGAAAGAAAGGATGTGCCTTAAAATTTTTAAAATTATCACCTCTTAAAGGACTTTCTTTTGGATTTAAATATTCCTTATTCAAATCTTTCTGAAATTTTTCTATTTCAAGTTTTTCAGGATCTGAACTTGTATGAATAATTGATTTTCTTTCAGACTTCTTAAAGTTCGATAATTTCTTTTTCTGAGAAAACACAAGAAGTGGAAAGATAGCCAAGAGTACAAATATAATTTTCTTCATTTTAGTTTAATTAATTGGTAAAAGATTTTTCATTCTTCCTGATTTCATTGGAAATGGCAGAAAATTTTATTCTGAAATTTTTATGCGGTAAATATCTGATGAATTTCTTTTGATAGATTTCACAAAAAAACCACCTTCTTCCGGAATTATTTCTTTAAAATCAAAGCTTTTGCAATCTTTTGGTAAGCCTGAAAACACTAATGTAAACCAAAAATCTTTCATAAACGGAACAACCGTCCAGTTCGGGTAAATAGTAATATTTTCAGCGTGAATCAGTTTACTTTTGTGACTTGAGCTATTATCAACAAGGTAAGTGGTATTCCAAATTCTGATTAAATTTCCCAAAAACGGTGACGCAGGAAAACAGCAATGTACAATCACCTGCTTTTCTTCTTCAATTTTCGTTTGAAGAGCTTCAAGGATTTCCTTCGCAATAATCGGTTTTGAAATAACTTCCATCTTGGTATGAGTAATGATTAATTGATAATGGGTAATAAGCAACTTTGCAAAATTACTTATTACCCATTACTTATCACTTATATTTAATGCTTAAGCTCTAATTTTTCTTTGCTGTGAGCTCTCATTCTTTTTGCCAGTTCAGGATTTTCGGATAATTTTTGTCCGTATGACGGGATCATTTCCAACAATTTATCTTTCCATTCTCCTTTTAATTTTTCAGGGAAACATTTTTCTAAAACATTCAACATTGCAAAAACTGCAGTTGATGCTCCCGGAGAAGCTCCTAAAAGTGAAGCAATCGTTCCTTTATCGTTTACAACAACCTCGGTTCCGAATTCTAATTTACCTCCTAATTTATCATCTTTTTTGATGATCTGAACACGTTGTCCGGCAACTTTCAGTTCCCAGTCTTCTTCTTTTGCATCTTTTACAAATTCTCTTAAATGTTGTATTCTTTGAGCTTTTGTCATCGCAACCTGCTGAATCAGATATTTTGTCAACGGAATATTGTGCCACCAAGCTCCGAATAAAGAGCGGAGATTTTTGGTATTGACACTTTCGGGTAAATCAAGATAGCTTCCTTCTTTCAAAAATTTCGTTGAAAAACCAGCAAAAGGACCAAAAAGCAATGCTTTTTTACCATCAATAATTCTCAAATCCAAATGCGGAACAGACATTGGCGGTGCATCAACTGTTGCTTGAGTATAAACTTTTGCCTGATGTTGCGCTACCAATTCCTGATTATGCGTGACCAACCATTCCCCAGAAACCGGAAAACCGCCGTAACCTTCACTTTCTTTAATATCTGAACTATCGAGCAAAGGCAATGCATAACCTCCTGCTCCAATAAAAACAAAATCTGCAACAACTTCCTGTTTATGATTGTTGATGCGATCTTTTACTTTCATTTCCCATTTTCCGTTTTCTCTGGGATCGATATCTTTCACTTCGTGATACAAGAAAACTTCTACATGAGAATCTTCCACAAGATGGCGTCCCATTTTTCGGGTCAACGTTCCAAAATTGACATCGGTTCCGATATTCATTTTAGTAGCTGCCAAAACTTCAGACTGATTTCTTTTGCTCATTACCAAAGGAATCCATTCTCTTAACGTATCATGATTGGTAGAAAATTCCATTTCTGAAAACAGAGGTGAATTTTTCATTGCTTCGTGTCTTTTTCTAAGATATTCTGCATCTTTTTCACCAAAAACCAAACTCATGTGAGCACAAGAATTAATAAATTCCTGAGGATTCTGAATGTATTTTTTGTCAACTAAATAAGACCAAAACTGTTTTGAAATTTCAAACTGTTCTGCAATTTTTTCAGCTTTTGAAATATCTATACTCCCATCTTCTTTTTCTGGTGTATAATTGAGTTCACAAAATGCAGAGTGACCAGTTCCTGCATTGTTCCATGCAGCGGTACTTTCTTTGGCAAATCTTCCCAGCCTTTCGAAAATAGCAATATCTAAATTTGGATCAAACTCGTGAAGTAAAGTGGCTAAAGTAACACTCATAATTCCGCCTCCTATAAGCACTACATCATATTTTGGCTTAGGCGTTCTGTTGGTAATTGCGTGTGGCATTGCGTGAATTTTAATACGAATTTCGGGAAAAGTTTTAGATTAAAATAAGATTTAACTATTTAATTCTGTGCCGAAAATAAAATTATTATCAGCCCAGCGAAGACGATGGAAATTATCAATTTCAAATAATAGAAGCGATATATTTAACAAAAAAGCATCAATGAAAATCATTGATGCTTTATGTATTTTTAGATGAAATTAATTCTAATTCAGCTTTGCTGTTAGTTTTTTAAATTGTTTTTCAGCATTTTTACCTTCATACAAAATTCCGTAAACGGTATCAATAATCGGTAATTCCAGTTTTTTCTGTTTTGCTGTTTTGTAAATAGAATCTGCAGCATAATATCCTTCTGCAACCATGTTCATCGACTGAATCGCAGATTTTACGGTATATCCTTTTCCGATAAGATTTCCTAAATTTCTGTTTCTTGAAAACAATGAATATGCTGTAACCAGTAAATCTCCCAAATAAGCACTTTCGTTAACATCTCTTGGAGCCTCATAAATCGCTTCAAGGAAAGTTTCCATCTCTCTAATCGCATTCGATACAAAAACAGCCGTAAAGTTATCACCATACCCCAAACCACTTGCAATACCGGCTCCGATTGCGAAAATATTTTTAAGAATCGCACTGTATTCGTTACCTAAAATATCTTTGCTGGAATTTACTTTGATGAAATCTGAATTGAAAATATTAACCAGTTTTTCAGAAACTTCGTCTTCCACAGTTGCCACCGTAAGATAAGAAAGTCTTTCCATTGCAACCTCTTCAGCGTGACACGGTCCTGCAATGACTGCCTGATTTCTGAATCCTATCTGAAATTCTTCTTTTAAATAATGTGCAACCACATCGTTCACTTTTGGAATAATCCCTTTAATTGCAGAAACAAAAATTTTGTCTTTATACTCACACGTCATTTTATCTAAAGTATCTGAAAGATAAATAGATGGAGTTGCCAAAACAACAACATCACAAGCTGTCACCAACTCGTTGACATCAGTTGTTAATTTTAAATTTTTAAGATTGAAATTAACTGCCGTAAGATATGTAGGATTGTGCCCACGCAGTTCAATTGCTCCTTTTACAAACTCATTTCTAACACACCAATGCACGGTTTTGCAATTTTCAACAAGCATTTTTACAATTGCTGTTGCAAAACTTCCGCTACCAACAACGCCAACTGCAACGTCATTTTTGGTTTTTTTAGAAGTAGAAGATTCTGAGTTGGTTTTCTTTTTCGCCATAATTGAAATGTGATTTGCAAATATATTAAAACCGAGAAATATCGAAACTTTATATCACCCAACATCAATCATTTTTTGAAAAATTTAACACTCTTGCACAATTAAATATCTAAAAATACGTTTATTACAATAATTTCTAAATTTTTGTTAAGAATAATGCTTAAAGTTTATTTTTACCTAAATTTGCACCCTTAAAACCTTTTTAAATTCTAAGAGAAAGAAAAATGAAGAAATTTTTAGGCAGCAAAAAGAAAGTAACTGTTCTTATTGGAGGACTTTTACTGATCGTTTTTGCACAAAGTATTTTCATTGCCAAATTGTTTTCGGAGAAAGATGACAAAAACTATGAAGTAAATTTGGTAAAAATAAATACAGAAAAAGACAGCGTTGATTATCTGAAAATGAAAACAGATCTTGGCTTGGTAGATCAAACGGTTTCTCAACTGAATTCTTTTCTAAAATCAAAAGATATTAAGAACGAAAAGTTGATGGTTCTTGATAACGACAGTATTTCAAACTCAATTTATCTGGCAAAACAATCAAACAGATACAGCCAATATCTGATGGATCTGCAGAAAAAACTGATGCAGGTTCCTTTAGGAATGCCTACTGAAGGGTATATTTCATCTAACTTTGGAATCAGAAAAAATCCTATTCCTTTTAAAACAGTTTATGCGTCTGTAAAACCTACTTCAGCTCCAGTCGCTGTCGCAGCAACTCCAAAACCTGAAGTAAAAGCTGAACCGGTAGAAAAAATTATAGAAGTAACCGACAGTTACGGAAACAAGAGAGAAATAAAAGTGATGGTGACTCCAAAAACAGCAAGTACAACTTCTGCTGCACCAACAACTTCAAATGCTAAAAATGTAGCTGTTTCTAAAGCTCCAACAGAAAAAAACAATCCTCCTGCAGAAGCTGATCAAATGCAGTTTCACAAAGGTTTGGATATTGCCGTTCCTTTCGGATCTGATGTTGTTGCAACTGCAGCCGGAACTGTAATTTTCTCAGGACAGAAAGGTGGTTATGGAAACTGCGTCATTGTATCTCACGGAAACGGATTGGCAACACTTTACGGTCACCTTTCACAATTGGTTGCAAAAACCAATGAGAAAGTGAAAGTTGGGCAAGTGATTGCAAAATCAGGGAATTCAGGACGTTCTACAGGACCGCATTTGCATTATGAAGTACACAAAAACAATGCTCCGGTAAATCCGAAGTTGTTTATGAGTTTATAAAATAATTTATTTGTATAAAAGTTTCGGAGGCACCTTTGGTACCGCCGAAACTTTTTTTTATTTATTGGATCGGTTTTCATCGGATTTTATCCGATGCATTGTTAAACCGTCCCTTTGGGACTCTAAAGAAAATTAATACGCTGCTGTGAATCTTTCACGGATGTGATTGTTTTGCTCCAGTTCATCAACCAAAACAACGGCAACATCTTCTACAGAAAGTACGCTTCTCCCCTCTTCATTGAATACAGGATTTTCTAGAGCTGTTCTGTATTTTCCGGTTCTGATTCCTGCTGTTCCGGGATGCATTTCAATTGCAGGACTGAAAAAAGTCCAGTCTAAAGTTGTATTTTCTTTGATTTTATTTAAATAATCTCTTGCTGCAGTTGCTCCGGGTTTGATGTCTGCCGGAAAATCTGGTCCGTCAACCAGTTGATTTCCGTCGATGAATAAGCTTCCTGCTCCACCAACTGTAATAAATCTTTTCACCCCTGATTTTTCAACCGCTTTTTCGATATTAATTGAACCGTTTAGAAAATCATTGTAAAGATTAGGATTCGTCCAACCTGCATTAAAGGTATTGATTACAGCATCATTTCCTTTCAAAGCTTCTGCTAATTCATCTACATTATTTACATCAACGCTTTTTGCTTTTACGTTTTCAGTTTCATTCACTTTAGATGCATCTCTTACGATTGCTTTCACTTCAAAACCTCTGTTTTCGAGTTCTTTTACTACTTGTGTTCCCACAAATCCTGTTGCACCGATTACTGCTACTTTTTTCATAATATTTTTATTTAAATTAATTGTAATGAATTTTGTTACATTTTAAGTCAAAAAAATTTTTTAGTCGAAATGTTCGGTAAATTCTTTTAACGATTTATCTCCTAAAAATTGACAGACCAATACATCTGTTTCTGTAAAAAGCTTTCCTAAATGAGTATTAATATTTTTACCAACAGGACAAGCCGGATTAGGATTGTTATTTTTTTTACCTAAAACTTCTGAGTTTTTTACCGCAGAATAAATTTCAGAAATACTAATGTCAGAAGCGTCTTTTGCCAATTGGCTCCCTCCTTCTTTCCCTTTTCGGCTAATAATCAAACCGACTTCTTTTAAAACACCAATTTCTTTACGAACAATTACAGGATTTACATTAATACTTCCGGCAAGCCAATCAGAAGTAAGCCACTCCTGAGGAAATTTTGACAACAAGGTCATGATATGTATCGCCGTAGCAAATCTTGTATTGTTCATAATTACTCTGCAAAGATACAAATATTTTAATTGTAACAAAATTAATTACAATTAAATTTCATTAAACTTATTTTGTTTCAATTGAAATGATCTTTTTCCCTACATTTCCCAAGTAATGATCAACAAGAGGTTCATAAATTTTATATCCATTTTCAACATTCGTAAAAATGATCAATCCTTTTTTTGTTTTTGGTAAAAGAAAAATAATAGTATTTACTCCATTATCGGAACCACCATGTGATAAGGCAATTTCGTTATTTTCAAGATCATAAATTTCAAATCCTAAACCGAAAAACTTGTCCTTTTTAGTTTCAATCTGCTTAGTTTTCATTTCTTCGTCAATCTTTGGTGTCAACAAATCATTATTCAAAACAGCAACTAAAAATTTTCCGTAATCTTCTACAGAAGTTATTAAATCATCGGCTGCATTTGGAGTTTTATTTTTTACAATTTCATACGGCTTTCCTGAGTTATCATAACCAAGTATCATTCTCTCAAAATACTTCTTTTCATTCCAGATATAACTTGTATCTTTCATATCTAAAGGCTGAAAAACAAGTTCTTTTGCTAATTTTTCAAGACTTTTGTGAAATTTATTTTCAAGGGCTTTTCTCAGATACTCAAAACCTTCACCCGAATATTGATATTTTGTTCCCAGATCAAACTCAAAACGAAGTTTTTTATCATTATTCATCCATCTCCAATTCGGAAAACCTGTTTGATGGCTTAAAATTAATCTTGTGGTCAATTTTTTATGTCTTGGGTCTTTAGCAATATCAGAATCGATAAAATATTTATCAAGCGGCTCGTCAAGATTCCATTTACCAAGACTTACCAAGCGTAAAACTGTCATTGCAGTAACTGGTTTGGCTAAAGAAGCAACATTAAAAAGACTATTGTAAGAAGCCGATGTTTTATCATTTAGTTTTCCATAAACTTTTATTTCAGTCAATTTTCCATTCTCGATAATTCCTAAACCTAAAGTTGGGATGTTATTATTTTTCAACAATTGCTCCAAATTATCGGTAAGTTTTGATTGGCCTGGATCTCCGTGATCATAACTTAAAATATCACTCATAATCCAATTAACGTCTTTTTTTGTCCAGACTGTTGTAAATTTTGCCTGGCCGCCTAAAACATCTTCTTTATTTTTTTCACGAATAAAAAACTGATGTTCTCCGGACTGTATCGCACCATACAATTCGCCGTTATTGTATAATGGAAAAACTTCCAAACTACTTTCAATGACTTTACGAATTGGCTTTTGATTAGGATTTGAGCAGATATTCTGTTTTGTTCTTTCGAGAAATAATTTTTTATCCTGAAACCCGCTGTTATCATGATAGAATTTTAGATTTTCATCCACTGATTTTTCAAGATATGCGATGTCACAATTATTAAAACCACGTTCAAAAAAAAGACTATCCTGTTTCTTTAATTCTAAAAATAATGGTGAATTTTTATCGATTTGAGCATTGAAGTTTCCAAAGAAAAAGAAGAGAATAAAAATGCTGATGTTAAGTTTTTTTGCCATTGATTAATTTTTGACAAAGATTCAGAATAAATTGATTTCAAATCAAAAAAAGAACCCGACAAAAACCCGACATTCATCTGTCACATTTATATGATATTGAAATTCAACTTATAACGAAGATTTTGTCTCTTGTCAATTTCGTAAGTGTTTCTCAAAATAATGTAAACATTTGCCAATACCAAGAAAATCATTGTGATCATAACAGATTCTGAACCTAGTTTTAATAACGCAATCAACATAAAAATAATAGGCGAAATAATGGCTAAAAATATTTGAAGTGAAATGATTTGTTTTACAATTTGTGATTTATTTTTTGTGAAAAACATAATCAATAATGGTGGCAAAAAATTAGCAATCGGAAGCCATGCCAATGGAAGTGTGGAAAGGTTAATCATTTTGATTAAACCGGAGTTAAAAGCATCGCTATTTTCTGTTACAATAATAATTTCATCAACTGCAATTTCTTCTTTTATCGTCTCAGAAATCAATAAATCTTTTTCAGAAACATCAAGACTTGCAGCCAGCGTTTTTAAGGTATAACCTTTTGGATTTGTACCCGCTTCAATCCGTTGAATTGTTCTTACCGAAATTCCTGACTTTTCAGCTAATTCTTCCTGAGTAAGATTTTGTCTCTCTCTGATTTTTTTTAATTCCGACATTCTTTAAAGTAGATTAAAGCAAATTTAGACATTCAAACATTTACTATTCAAAATTATAAAATCAATTTATCTAAATCTAACAACAGATAATTAATAATCTGATTAATTGTACGGGTTGCCGACTGCATCTGATTAAGCATTGCTGCACGATTGTGAAGATCATCTGCTCTGTAAAGACCTCCATCCTTAAAAATAACCGACTGATCGGCTTTACTCTGATCATCATCAAACTGATAATGCAGCCATCGTTGTTTCATGCTTGAAATAATAGAATGCTGTTCTTTGTTTGAAAACCTTTTTTCAGTGTACATATACCAAATAAAAGGTGGGAAATTGGGAGATTCCAGTCTTTCGTTCCAGATATCTCTTAATAAATTTCTTTGATGTATAAATTCTACTTTTTTACCTTTCGGATTTAAGGTTGCCAAACCAAAACCAGCTCCCAAAGCACCTCCGGAAATATCAATTGCACTGCTCCAACCCTCATCTTTTACAATTCCGCCTGCAATTGATGCTACAGCTCCGGCTGCAATTGAGTATAAAATGAGTTTATTATTTCTGGAATCGTTTAAATTATCAACATAATTTCCAATTTGCGCAACACGTTCTCCTTCACAATCGAATTCTGCAGCAACGGCATCCAATTCAGTCAGTGCAATTGTAATTTTGCTGTTGATTTTCATCTTTAATTGCAAAACTTTTACCTGAGAATTTAATGATGAATCTTTCTTCAGTTTTACAATTTCATTCACTTCATCTAAATTATCCAAAGCATTTAAAACCAAAATACTCTGATCAGAAAAAGTACTTTTCAGTTGCTGATTCGCTGCAATGATAGAATCTGAATTATAAGAAGGTAATTTATTTTCATAATTATACTTGAAAGGCGCCTTACAATAGCTGTCTCTCAGTGTAAGAATATTTTGTTTTATCACCTGATTTTTCTTTGAAACACAGGAAGTCAACAAAATAAAAACGGCAAAAATAAAGTAAAGTTTTTTCATTAAAAATTCAATTAAGGAAAATATGAATCCTATTACTAAGATAGCACAAATAAAAAAATCCACCTGAAAACAGATGAATTTTAATTTATTTTTAAGGGCAGGATTATTTAATATCCAATAATTCTACCTGAAATACCAAAGTAGAGTTTGGCCCGATTTCTTTACTGATCTGCTGATCTCCATAAGCCAAATGCGGTGGAATAATCAATCTCCATTTACTTCCTACAGGCATTAACTGAAGTGCTTCTGTCCATCCTTTGATTACTTTATTCAACGGAAATGAAGCTGGAGTTCCTCTTTTTACAGAACTGTCGAAAACTTTTCCGGCAATTGTTGTTCCGTGGTAATGGCATTTTACCATAGATTTTGGACCTGGTTTTGGGCCATCACCTTCGGTAATGATTTCGTACTGCAATCCGCTTGGTAACTGCACTACACTTTCTCTTTTACCATATTCAACCATATATTCCTGACCGTCTTTCAGGTTTTTCTCTGCCAATTCTTTTTTCTTCTTAAATAACAAATCTGCTACTCCCATAATTTTTTTTACAAAGATAAGGTTTATGCATAAATGATAAATCATAATTGATAATTGAAATAAATATATCATAAATGATAAACTTTCAGCTTCAAACATCAAGCTTCCAGCTTTTTATTATCGCTTCTGTTTACAGCACTAAAAACATTAAAAAATGTTTAATATTCTCGTAACGTAAATTAAAAAACTTGGCGTTATCATTGAGTTTTAAAAACTATATGCCAAATTCGTTAAAATATAATAAGAACTTTGAAAAGCTTAGCTATGAAGAAAAACAACTCTTGGAAGAGACCAAAAAGAGCATTGCCGATTTTGTAGAATACTCATCTACAATAAGTGACGTGAATTACGCAACAAGAAATGCTCATGCAAAAACCTATACTGTTTTGAAAGGTGAATTTATCATCAACAAAGATATTCCGAATGAATTAAAAACTGTTTTTGACAGTGATAAATACGAAATTACTGCAAGATTATCTAATGCGCATCCGAAGATTAATAAAAACAAGAAAGAATTTCCAGCGTATGGTTTTGCCATTAAAATAAAAGATGATTCTGGAAGAACGATTTCCAATTATCCTTTGGTGAATTTCCCTTTGTTTCCGGTGAATTCTGTTTCTGTATTTTTGAAATTGTTTACTTCTGTCAATCGGTTTTTTGTGAAAAAATGGAGCAATTTTTTTTTGGTTTTAAAGCAGATTTACAAAGTTATTCCTTTTACTTTAAATCCATCTTTTCTAAAAAATGTTTGGAAGCTTCTTTTAAACAAAAATAATTTCATGCTTTCTTTTGAATATCATTCTGTAGGAGCTTATCGTTTTGATGATAAAATGATTAAAATTAAAGTAAGTCCAAAAAATATAGATAAAAATTTCGGTAAAAAATATTCTGTGAAAGAATCTGTTGAAAGCTTTTGCAGAAATCATGATTATTTAGCGGAGGTTTATATTCAGTTTTGTTATGATCTGAAAGACCAGCCTATTAATAGACTCAATGTTGAATGGAAAAACTCACCTTTCATCAAAATTGGAGAAATTAAAATTGAAAAAAACTCATTGCTTAATCCTAAAGGTTGCGAAAATGAACTTCTCTCTTTCAATCCTTTTGAAAGTGCTGAAATCTTTCAGCCAGTTGGAAAAATCCAGAAACTCAGAGATGAAGCGTATAAAGTTTCACTGCAGACGAGAAAGAAGATTAATAAGCTGTTGAAATATAAGTAAAGTTGATGGTTGATGGTTGATGGTTGATGGTTGATGGTGAAAATAAGAAATAAAAAAGGCTTTACGATTTGTAAAGCCTTGTATGTTTTAATTTTATTTAGTTATTCTTTTACTTCGTCATCTTCCTTGTCGGGAAACATGATAGAAATAAGTACCGAAAGCACCAAAACTCCACCTACAATTCCTAATGAAACCGGAGATGAGATATGATACCAAGGTGCAATTAACATCTTAACACCGATAAATGCCAAAATAATTGCCAACCCATAAGGTAGCTTGCTGAACATGTGAATAAAGTTTGCCAACAGGAAATACAAAGATCTTAATCCTAAGATTGCAAAAATATTCGATGTATAAAGAATAAACGGATCTTTTGAAATCGCAAAAATCGCAGGAATAGAATCTACTGCAAAAAGAACGTCTGTAAACTCAATTACCCCAACAACAACCAATAAAGGTGTTGCCATTTTAACTCCGTTTTTCACGGTAAAAAACTTGTCGCCATCATAGTTATCTGAAACTTTCCAGAAACTTTTGATCAGTTTTGCTCCTGCCGTATTGCTGTAATCTTCATCTTCATCGTCTCCACCGTCACCCCAAGATTTGATTCCCGCATAAATAAGGAATAAACCAAAAAGTGTCATCACAACATTGATTTTCACTGCGTGACCAAAAACATTCATTTCAGGCAAGTAAGTTAAATCAATCAATTCAACTCCTGCAAAAATAAAGATGGCTCTAAAAACAAGTGCCCCGATAATTCCCCAAAATAAAACCTTGTGGTGCAAGAATTTTGGAACTTTAAAAAACCCGAAAACCAATATAAATACGAAGAGATTATCTACAGAAAGTGCCTTCTCAATCCAATACGCAGCTTGATATTGTGTGAATTTCTCTACCGCAATTGCGTGACTTTCCGGAGTTCCATCTGTATTGAAAACCCAGTAAACAACTCCAGAAAAAACCATAGACAGCGAGATCCAGACAATTGACCAGATTGTAGCCTCTTTTGAAGAAACCTCATGACTTTTTTTATTAAATACTCCCAAATCGAGAAGCAACATGATAACAACCGTTATCGCAAACCCCCACACCAAACCAGGGTGCAGTTCTAAAATATTGTATTTTTCCACGTTAATTCTGTTTATTATATGATAAAAGCAATAGCCGTAAATATACAGTTATTGCTAATTTAAATCTAATTTTCATTTCAATAAAATAATGATTTCAATAAATAGGTTTTAGCTAAAGCCAAAAGAAGATTTCATTATTTAAAACGGGCTAAAGCCCGCTCCTATTGAATAAAATTATTTTACAAATATTTTTGCTGAACGGTCTGTACCGTCTGTTCCAATTTTTTGTCTGAAGTTGCATCTCCGATTGCGTTGAATTTCCATTCACCGTTTCTCTTATAGAAAACTCCCATCACCATAGATACATGTCCGCTGAAAGATTTATCATTGGCAATATCATATTTGGCAAATACCTCTCTTACGTTTGTTGGACTTCCTTCATAGATTCTGATCGATGCAAAAGGAATTGTACCGAAATCCTGACCTCTGTAGCTGTGCAAAACCATTGCTACATGCTCAACAGCAGGATCTAAATTAGAAAAATCTACGGTGATTACTTCGTTGTCTAATCCATCATCACCATTCACATCGCCGGTTAAATCATCACCGCTGTGTTTTACAGAACCGTTTTTAGATTTAAGATTTCCAAAATAAATTACTTCAGTTGCATTTTTGTTTGAATCGTACAAAATGCAGCTTCCGTCTAAGTCTACTGCTTCTTTTGAAGTTCCACCGAAGAAACTTTTCTTCTCGATAGCGCCCCAGTTGATTCCTACGCAAGCCTGGGAAAGTGTAGTCCCGTTTTCTTTAGTAAGGTTTATTCTCTGACCTTTTTGTAAGTTAATAGCCATTATTTCTTTTTGTTTAGTTATTTTTTTGAATCTCTGCTTCATTGCTCAATTTAATTTAAACGCAAAGCCCGCAAAGATTTTTGTTAAATCTGTTCTGCATATTTTCTTTCGCAAAGGCATTCCACTCAGCTAAGAAAATTTACATACTTAAAATATAGAGTAGAAAATAAACTTTTTACTTTTTACTTTTTATTTTTTATTTTTTTAATTATTTAAATTTAAATTAAGCATCGCCCGAAGAATATTGGTTTCTTCGTTCACATCAAATATCTTACTCATAATATCAACGCTTTCAATGTTTCTGAGATAATCTTTCAAAACCGCAGTTACATCTGCCGAAAGCTCTTTCTTTCTAAATTCCATTGTTTCGTTGAGGTCTTCATTTTTCCTTTTCAGCTGATTGATGATCGAGATCTGATTAGATTCATTTTCATTCGTATTTAATGATTCTAAATCTTCATCATCTATCAGATACATTTTTTTTTCTTCTACATTAAAGATAAAATGCTCATCAGACTGAAAAATCTTAAACAACTCGTATTCATCTCTTTCAATACGATATCCGCAGACAAAACGCACTTTAAAATTCTGAATATTGAGTTTTCCCAACAATTTTCTTTCGATACAATAATCCTGATACTGGTAAAACGGAGCAGATTGAGGTTTCAGTTTATCCTCATCCACTTCTGTTCTGTAAAATTCTGCTGCATATTTTTTATGAAAATACAGCACGTCATTCCAGTTTAGAGTTGCTCTGTTTTCGGTAAGATCTTTATACAGATTTCTCAGATGTTCAGAAAAAATTCCGCTGTAGATCTTCCTGTCGGTTTCAAAACTGTCGGTCTTTTTTTCTTCGAAAGAAGCAATGTATCGGTTGTTGATATTAATTTCGTTAATAACAGCCAGCAAATCGTTTTCCTTTTTCTTTTTTATTTTGGTCAACAATTCGATAAGACTGTCGGTATATTGCAGGTGAAAAAGCTCTAATTTATTGAAATCCAACGTCTGATTTTCGTTGAATAAATTATGGATGATATCAGTCTTAATATAAATCGCAATGATATCAACATTTTCAAAGAAATTAGCCAGAAGTTTAAGCCTTGTTAATCTTCTTTTGCTTTGAGACATTATGATCGCAACCTCCTCATTCACCTTTTTACCGTCTTATTACCCTCTGATGTTTGCTTTTAATTCGTGCTCTAAAGTCTGAAGATCCTGATCTAGTTTTCTTCTGCTTTCAGTACCCTGTTTCTGAATCTGTTTTACTTCATTCAAAGTATTGATCAACATTGCAGTTGTTTCTTTCAAGGTTTCAGCAGAAACAATCGTCTGTTCGTTTGCTCTTGCTACATTTCTTGAATTCTGACCCAAACGTTCTGCATTTTTTCTTAAAATATCTTCAGTTGTTTGCGAAACTTTCTGCTGAATCTCAATATTCTGCTGTTGTCTGTGCATGGCAACTGCCAAAGAAAGCTGATTTTTCCAAACCGGTAAAGTAGTGGTAAGAATTGTCTGTGCTTTTTCAGCAATCGAAACATTGTTATTTTGCACCAGTCTGATCTGTGGAAGAGACTGCATCATAATTAAACGAACGACCTTCAAATCTGCCAATCTTCTGTCTAATCTGTTGATAAAATCTCTCTTATCAGCAATTTGATAATCAGCAAAATTCTGAACATTCGCTTCCATATCTGTTAATTCTAAAGCCGCTTTCTCCATTCTTAGATTTCCGGCAATCACAAGATCTTCAATCGCTTTAATTGAATTGACGTTGCTGTCGAAAATAGTCTGTAAAACTGCATTATCTTTCGTAGAAGTAATGATTCCTGCGTTTACTTTATGTGAAATCTGATCGATATTGCTTGTAATTTTATCATATTTAGCGAAAAGATTATCAACCTGCGTCAACATCTTTTTCATAAAAGGAATTTTGCTTAAAAAACCTTTTACTCCACCATTATTGATTTCGTCTACGTCAACATAATTCAATTCAATCAATAAATTATTGATCAATTCTCCAACTTCACCAGAATTTGATCTTCTTACATTACCTAAGAAACTATCACTCTGATTGGCTAAAGTTTTCTGTAATTCTGAACCGAAATTAACGATAGATCCAGGATTGGTTTCGTCAATCGCATTAGCAACCATTTCATATTTTGCGCGATCTGCATCCTGAATCTGATTCAAATTTACATTCCCATCTCTGTCCATCAAAACCGGTGGCGTTGAAGGATTTGCCTGGCTCGGCTGAGACGGCATCTGAGTAGGTTCGAATGTTTTTAAAGGCTCAATTGACTGCAATGATGGGTCAATTGGCTGATTTTGATTATCCATAATAATGATTATTGATACATTGATACAAATTTATCCAGACCGTCTCTCTGGCCGCTTCCTACAGCTTCAAATTTCCATTCTCCGTTTCTGTTGTAGATTCTTCCGAATTCTACTGCTGTTTCGATAGAGAAATCTTCGTCTAATTCATATTTCAAAATCTCTTCATTGGTATCTGTATTGAAAATTCTGATGAAAGAATTTCTTACCTGTCCGAAGTTTTGTCTTCTTGCATCTGCATCGTGAATGGTTACCACAACTGTAATTTCCTGTACTGCAGAATCTATTTTAGTTAAATCTATTTTGATTTGCTCATCATCACCATCACCGTCACCTGTTAAATTATCACCAGAGTGAACTACCGCTTTATCCGGAGACTCCAGGTTGTTATAAAAAATAAAATGGTTATCTGAAACCAGTTTTTTGCTATCATTTAACAGGAATAAAGAAGCATCCAAATCGAAAGCTCCACCTGTAGATGTATTATTGATATCCCATCCTAATCCGATGGTAAATTTTGGTGCATTTATATTTTCTCTTTGCCCTTTCTGTAAGTTAATTGCCATAATAGATTTCTGTTTGTGTTAAAGTGTTTATGTTATTTTCGTATTCTTTTATTAAATGATAATTGTTGCTTATCGCAAGCTCGATTAAATCATCAGTATGTTGTTTTTTTACATTTGAGGTAAGATACTCAAAATTTTCGGAATTTAAACCTAAAATATATTTTACAATTCGCGTGTTAAACTGGAAACTTTCTTTAGACATCACCTCTACGACGTCCTCAACATCTTTCACCGTATAATAATTAAAGAAGTTTTCAATTTTAGGATCGATATCAAAATTGGTCAATTCAGCGTAATACATGAAGAGAAAATCTGCGTTTACTGCATATTGATCGAGAATTTTATTTACGGTGTATTCATGACTTCCCGTGATCTTAATATCATCAATAAAAATGCAGAGTTTTTCTCTCAAAAAATCTTTATCTAAATAATAAGTATCATTAGCAATCAGGTTTTTACGGTCTTCAAAACTAAGATTTCCATAATCTGTAGTGTAGGTATGATTTCTATTGATCTTAGACAACACACTCGACTTTTTCCCTTTTTGAAAAAGATAAAAATCAAGATGTTTTTTAAAGTAAAAACATAAAAAATTTGATGCGGTAGGAATCGCCATGTAAGGACTTGGCAAAACCACAATCTCTTTATCGGTATCTAAAATTTCCTGATGCTGATTGATAAACCCATCAAAAAGTTCTTTCGCAAACTTTTCTGCAAAAAATTTATCGCCATATTTGAAATAGCTGTATTCTGCAGGCGAAAAAGTAAACTCCTCTGCAGAATCTATTTTATGTAAACTGTAACGCTTGTTCATAATTATATTTGGTGTTTGAGTAGGTGTGCACTGAATCCGAAATCTTTTGCGCCTTTATAATCAGCAATCGGATTATCGCCAATATGCAAAATCTGCTCCATTTGAAGTTCCTGATTTCTGATCTGATTTTTCACTTCCTGAAAAACCAAAGGATTGGGTTTAGAACATTTAATTTCGTCAGAATAAATATGAAAATCGATGTATTGATCAAGATTTTCGTTCATCAAAAACTTTCGCATAGTTTTTCCTTTGATGAAGCCTGTATTGCTAAGAATATTGATTGTTTTTCCCTGATTTTTAATTTCATCAAAAAAATTGTGCAGTTCGTCAAAAATCACCACCGGTTTATATTCTAAAAACAAATCTTCACTTTTCTGGTAAAACTCATTAAGATTTTCCTCATTCAACTGCTTTATATCGACATTCAATGAATTTAAAATCAATAAATAAATCTCAAAAGTATCTACATTCCCACCAATTACTTCATTAATATTATTGCAGAGATCATCATAATATTTCACCGATTTTGCAACTTCACCGATGGGCTTTTCCACATTAAAAAACGAAGAAAAAAGCTCAACTCTTTTTGCTTTAAATTCAGGGTGAGATTTTATTAAAGTAAGCCACAGATCAAACGAAAAATGATCATGCCTGTGAATGTCGATATCTGTTTTCAAAATAGTATAAGTTAATTGTTTTAGCTTTAATTGAAAAAGATTTTTTTAAATATTTTATATTTTCTAATCATCACTCAGTGTTTTATTTTTCAATTCCTTTCAAAGATAAAATTTTTCATTCAATCTTGATTTTTTTTAAGATTTTTTAAGATTTTAATTAAAGACGAAACAACAGCGGTTTTACTTTTCCTAAAAAATATTGCTAAAATTTTTGTCATTTAAATATTTTTTATAATTTCGCAACCGATTAAGAATCAACAATGTCAACAAAAATGATAAATATTATAACTTTAAGCAATCCTATCAGAGCTGTGTACTTTGGTAGCACTAAATATTTATCTGAATAACGATCGACCTTTACAAAACAATATATTGAAGGCCTATCTGTTCAGATAGGTCTTTTTTGCTACCCTACTTTTCAGCTTTTACATTCGAAAAACTTCTGTTGTTCGGTGATAAAATTTTGGAAATTTTCTTTTAAATGCAAGTTTTATTAGAGTTAAATCTTTGCGCGTAAAAATCAAAAAAAACATCACTAAACATTATTTCAGAAGTTTAAAAATCAATTATTTAAATTAAACAAAATGAAATACAACACACGAAATATAGGAATAATAGCACACGTCGACGCCGGAAAAACCACACTCACGGAAAGGTTGCTTTATTACACAGGAATGATTCATAAAATCGGAAACGTAGACGATGGAAATACCACGATGGATAAAGATATTCAGGAGAAAAATCGAGGAATTACGATTTCATCTGCAGCGATTTCCACACAATGGAAAAAAGATCAGAATGTTTTTAATATCAATATTATTGATACTCCAGGACACATTGATTTTGCAGTGGAAGTTGAACGTTCTTTACGAGTTTTAGACAGCGTTGTTGCGGTTTTTTGTGCTTCTTCGGGAGTTCAGCCACAAACGGAAAACGTTTGGTTTCAAGCCGAAAAACATGGGATTTCAAAAATCTGTTTCATTAATAAAATGGACAGAATCGGAGCTGATTTCTTTGCTGTTTTAAATGAAATCAGAACAAAACTGAATGCAGTTCCTTTAGCTTTGCAAGTTCCGATTGGTTCTGAAGACAATTTTGAAGGAGTCATTGATTTGATTAAACAAAAAGCGTTGTATTGGATCGATGAAAACGGCGAAACGATTATTGAAAAGGAAATTCCTGAAAACCATAAAACAGAAGCAAATGAATTCAGAATAAAATTAATGGAAACATTAGCCGAATTTGATGAAATTTTCTTTGAAAAATTTATGGATTCCGAAACTCAGATTTCTGAAGAAATGATTATTGAATCGATACAAAGAACTTGTCAGTCAAGGAGTTTAGTTCCTGTTTTATGCGGTTCTGCATTTAAAAACAAAGGTGTTCAACCTTTACTTGATGTAATTGTCAATTATCTTCCAGCTCCGAATCAATTGCCTTCTATTAAAGGGAAAGATGCGAAAACGGAAGAAACAATCGAACTTGAAAGAACCGAAGAAGAAACTTTCTCAGGATTGGTTTTCAAGGTTGTGATTGATAAACACATTGGAAAACTGGCAATGTTGAGAATTTATTCTGGAAAAATCAATTCTGGAGATACTGTTTTGAATGTGAGAACTGGTGAAAACTTCAGAATTTCGAGGATTTTACAGATGCAGTCGGACAAAACGTTAACCATCGAAGAAGGAAAATCGGGAGACATCGTTGCTTTAACAGGAATAAAAGATGCGAAAACAGGAGATTCTTTATCATCTGTTGAAAGACCTGTTTTGCTTGAATCGATCACGATTCCTGCTCCAGTTATCCGGGTTTCAATTGAACCCAAAACGAATGCTGATGAAAAATCTTTCGGTTTGGTTTTAGCGAAAATTCAGGAAGAAGATCCTTCGTTGGTTGTTGAAAGAGACAAACAAACGGGAGAAACTTTATTGAGTGGTTTGGGAGAATTGCATCTTGAAGTTACTTTAGAAAAAATCCGATTAAATCATGGAATTGAAATTAATCAAGGAAAACCTAAGGTTTCTTATCGAGAAATTTTAACCGAGACCAGAAGACACAGAGAGAAACTTTCAAAACAAAACGGTGGAAGCGGACAATTTGCTGACATTACTTTTGAAATCGGACCTCGTGAAGACAACGAAATCGGTTTGGAATTTATTAATCAAATTAAAGGCGGAGTGATTCCGAATGAGTTTATCCCTTCGATTGAAAAAGGTTTCAGAGAAGCCATGGAAAACGGAGTTTTGAGCGGAAATCCTCTGGAAAGTATGAAAATTACACTTTTGGATGGATCCACTCACAGTAATGATTCTCATGCTTTAGATTTTGAAATTGCTGCAAGAGACGGTTTCAGAGAAGTTGTAAAACAATGTAAACCGAAATTATTGGAACCGATCATGCAGGTTGAAATTCAAAGTATTGAAGAATATACCGGAGTTGTGACTGCCGATATCAACAAACGAAGAGGAATGATTACTTCAATTGATGAAAAATCAGGAAGAAAAATCTTCGTAGCGGAAATTCCTTTGGCTTCTACTTTTGGATATATTTCTGATCTGAGAACGTTGACAAGTGGTAGAGCTTCGATCAGCATGAAATTGTCGCACTATGCTTTGGTGCCTGATTTCATTGCAAATACATTAATAACTTAAAAAACGAGGGCTGTAAATTTTATTTTGCAGTCCTTGTTTGGGTTATAGAGTCTATAGTGATTTTTTTCTCTCGCTGATTTGCAGATTAAGCAGATTTTTTTTGATTGCATTTCATACAATCCTTTTTTAAATCGTCCCTTCGGGACTACAGGTTATCAACCTACAACTCTCAAACACTCCAACCTTAAACTCAAAAACGCTCCTACTTTTCAGGCATTACTTTATACGTCGGATCATCCTGAATATTTACTTCGATAACAGCTTCTGCGTTTTTCAACATTTTTCGACAGTCTTCGCTGAGATGTTTTAAATGTATTTTTTTATTTTGTTGAGCGTATTTTTTTGATAATTTATCTAAAGCGTCGATTGCGCTCATGTCAACAATTCGGCTTTCTTTGAAATCGATGACAACTTGTTCGGGATCGTTTTCCGGATCAAACTTATCTGTAAAAGCAGTGACAGAACCGAAGAATAAGGGTCCTAAAATTTCGTAATGTTTAACTCCGTTATCATCAGTAAATTTTCTTGCACGAATTCTTTTGGCATTATCCCAAGCAAAAACCAAGGCAGAAATAACAACTCCTACCAAAACAGCCAATGCCAAATTGTGAAGAACAATCGTAATTAAAGCCACTGTAATTCCAACAAAAATATCAGATTTTGGCATTTTGTTGACAATACGGATTGAAACCCACTGAAAAGTACTGATTGCAACCATCATCATTACCCCTACCAAAGCCGCCATTGGGATTTTTTCAATAAACGGAGCTCCTACAAGAATGATAATTAAGATTGTGATTGAAGCAATAATTCCTGAAAGTCGAGCTCTAGAACCTGCATTTAAGTTAACCAAAGTCTGTGCAACCATCGCACAACCGCCCATTCCACCGAAGAATCCGTTGGTAATATTTGCTAAACCCTGAGCAACAGATTCTTTATTGGCACTTCCTTTTGAATTGGTAATTTCGTCAACCATTGATAAAGTTAAGAGTGATTCGATCAACCCAACACCTGCCATAATCATAGCATAAGGGAAAATAATCTGTAAAGTTTCTAATGAAAAAGGAAGCTTAGGAATATGAAAACTCGGCAAACTACCGCTTATTTTAGCAATATCAGCAACTGTTTTTGTATTAATTCCAAAGCCTAAAACAACTCCAAAGACAACTAATATAGCAACCAAAGAAGCTGGAACTACTTTTGTGATTTTTGGAAAGAAATAAACAACAGCAATCGTTAAAGCCGTTAAACCCGACATTACATACAATGAAGAACCTTGCAACCAACCCACTACTCCATTTGCATCAACAATTTTAAATTGCTCTACTTGCGCCATAAAAATAATGACCGCCAAACCATTTAGAAAACCGTACATTACAGGTTGAGGAATTAACCGTACAAATTTCCCGAGTTTGAAAACCCCGACCAATAGCTGTAAAATTCCTGCAAGAACTACCGTTGCGAAGAGATATTCTACGCCGTGAGATTTTATTAATGCAATTAAAACAACGATTGTTGCTCCTGCTCCACCGGAAACCATTCCGGGACGACCACCCAAAACTGCAGTCACTAAACCCATCATGAAAGCAGCATATAATCCGGTTAGTGGAGAAAGTCCCGCCAAAATTGCAAATGAAAGCGATTCAGGAATCATAGTCATTGCAACAGTAAAACCAGCTAAGATTTCATTTTTAAGATTTATTTTTTTGGAGAAATCAAATAAGGCAAGAGACTGCATAATAAAATATTATAAAATTATTAAAAATTACATAAATTCATTATCAAAATTAAACATAGTGTATTTATAAACTAAAATTAATATTTTTTTGCTGAAACCGAATTTATTTTTTCTTTTGACAAAAATAATACTTCTTAGCAATTATTATATTAATAGTAGAAACTATTCATCAACTATTGAATCGTATCTTATTGAAAATGTACAATAAAGAAGCAATATGAATTTAAAATTCTATTCATTAACCCCACTTTTAACAATCTATTTTCAACATAAATTAAATATTATTAATATATACCTAAATAAATAATTATGATTTATCCGTATTTTTTTTTAATTTTGGAGAATAAACAAGATAAGTATTAATGATAATTAGATAGTATTATGCTACATGAACCAATGAAGTATAAGAGAGAAATTTAAGCAAGTTTAAACGCCGTAACAACTCTGTTAAATAACTTTCACAATTGTTATTATTAAATTTTGAAATTAAAATTCAAACATTGTTTACAAAACCAACCACAAAGCACAAATTACTGAAAATCAATTTTTTACAACCAATTAATTATTGAAAGATTGTAAAGTAATGATGCAGCCACTTTTTAGAGCAACTCAAAATCATGTAGAAATTGTTTTATAATTTCCCTACAAGGCTCGTAATCATTCCTTTACAATACAAAATGCGATTAATTTAAAAAAAAGCTATTATTAGTAAATGCTATACAAAAACATACACATAGGTAAGTATATCAAGGAAATGGTAGATGACAAGAACATTTCTATAGAAAGAATCTGTAATTTTCTTGCAAAGGATGAAGAGTTTGTGGAGAAAGTATATGAAAGCAAATCCATAGAAACTGACATTCTTTTGAGATGGAGCAAGTTACTGGAATATGATTTCTTCAGATTATACAGTTCACATTTGATATTGTATGCTCCACCTTCAGCTGTGAATAAAACCGACAATCCAAAATCTGAAAAAGCACCGCAGTTCAGAAAAAACATTTACACTCAGGAAATAAAAAATTTCATTCTTGACAGGATCGAATCCGGGGAAATGACTCAGGCAGAAGTAATCAAAGAATACTCTATTCCGAAGAGCACCCTTCACCGCTGGATTCAAAAGAAAAGATAAAATAACCAAACCACACTATATTTATGAGACCAAATTACAACAGGATCTACCAAGATCTTTTGCAAAAACAACATCCCGAAAAGCTAGAATGTCCGAAAATAAGAGAACAATTGGACAGATTAGACTCAACGGAAGAGATCTTAAAGCTGAATGAAAAACTTTTTAAGCAATGTAAAGAAAGTTCAAAAACCAATCAGCAGCTTAAAACTTATGACAAGAAGACCATGATGAAGCTTTTGAATTATCAGAAAAAACACAATTTCTCTACGAGCTTTATGTCGAAAAAGTATAACATCAGCCGAACTACTTTTTCAAAGTGGAAAAAATTACTGGAAGAAGAGCTTCAAAGCCACTCATAGAAACAAAAAAACACTACTCAATGTAGTGTTTTTTTTGCTTTTTAGTTCTTATTCAAAACATCTTTTATTCCATCAAGACTTTCACTAAACTGAGCTAATAACGCAATCACCTGCGTCATTCGGTCATTATCACCTAAACCTTTTATTGTTTTATTTTTAACAAAAGTTTTCTTGATTTCTTGCCAACGCAAAGCTTCATCTTCCGAAAGAATATTCATCAACTCTTTCAGTTTAAGCATGTTCGATTCCGCTCCGGTTGTCAATGTTTGAGATTCATTTTGGTAATGATTCAAAACAATCTGTGTAACTTCTTCCTCTTTTAAAATCGGCTGAATCTGCGTAATCAACTTATTCATATTTCGGTAAGAACCCTGCAATTTGAAAGATGGCTCGTTTCGATAATCATCTGACATTGCCGCAGAAGTGATGTATTGCTTATTCACTTTTAAAACAACATCTCTTACTTTCAAAATATTTTCAACCACTTTTCTGAAATCAGAAATTTCATTTGAACTAAAATTCCCAGCCAAATCTACGTTCGGCGAATTAGACTGAATACTATCATACAAATGATATAGATTTTCCATTCCAAACTGAGTCAATCGGGTAAGATATTCGTTTGACATCAGTGAATTTTCAATCAAACTTAAGTTAAATAATTCGGTTTTACTGCCAGAAATCTCACCTAAATTATACGTATCAGAACGGTTTGCCAACATATCCGGAATTTTGAACTTTTCCCCACTTTCTGTATAAGGATTTCCAGCCATCACCAAACAGAAACGTTTTGACCTTAAATCATAGGTTTTGCTTTCACCATTATAAATTCCTTCAATTTTCCTTTGTCCATCAGCTAAAGAAATAAATTTCTGTAAAAACTCCGGATTACAATGCTGAATATCATCAAGATACAACATCACATTATCACCCATTTCTAAAGCTAAATTAAGCTTTTCAAGCTCCTGTTTTGCTCCGGCATTTTTCGCTTCATTCGGATCTGTGGAAACAATATCGTGACCGATTGACGGACCGTTTATTTTCATAAAAACCAACCCCATTCGGTCTGCCATATATTCCATTAACGTAGTTTTTCCATAACCCGGAGGTGAAACCAGAAGCAACATTCCCATTCTGTCGGTACGTTTATCGTTTCCGACTGTTCCTAATTGTTTAGCTAAATTAGCTCCAATTAACGGAAAATAAACATCGTTGATCAATCTGTTTCTTACAAATGAACTTAAAACCTGCGATTTGAAAGTATCGATTTTCAGTGCTTTCTTTTTATCGTTCACCCACTTTGCTTTCAATTCCTGAAGCTGTTTGTATTTCGGAACAACGACTTCATTGAAATTGGATAATCGGAAAGTAAATTCATAATAGTTCAGAGCATAATTAAGATCTTTTTCTAAAGATTTTAAACCTTCAAGAACCGTTTCATAAGCAATGTGAAGAATATTTTTAGCATCAAAATTCTGGGTCACAAAAAATACAGCAGCTTCTTTTTTAACATCCTCTTCGAAATTTGAATCTGAATTAAATAGAAACGCATTCAAAGCACTTTCTGCAATAGAAAAACAAGCTGCAGGATATTGTTTCAAAGCATTCAGCTGATCAACAAACTCAAGATCTTTTCCTTTTTCCTTTAGATCTTTTAAAAATGATTCATGTAGTAAACCTGCTTTTTCAGAAACTAAAAATGCTGATTTGTTTTCTTTTTTCAAATAAACTGCAGCATTCAGAAAATTCACGTCAGCAAAAAAATGATTATTGTGAGCAAATAATTTTATTTCATTCGACAATTCTTCATTTAAATATTGAAAACCTTTATCTGTTATAAATGATTTTGAAATTAAATTCGCGGCTTCAAACTGCTTTTGGTAATATTCTTTTCTTTCCTGATTCAAAAAATACCAGAATAATTGTGCTAAAGCTCTTTCTTTCGGCGTAAACTGCATCAACCCTAATTCGTTGTACATCTGCTGAAGTTTTGAAACTATCATCAAAGCATCTTCATCATGAATTCCTTTCACCAAACCTTCACCAAAATGCTCCGTCATAAATTGCTGAATTGCGCTTCGGTTTTGTTCTTCTGTATTAATATTTCTATTGTTTGAAAAAACATTCCATGCTAAATATTCGAAACGTTTTACACTTTGATTTTCTGAAATATATTCCTGGTTCCAGACTTCTTTGTAATCTGAAATCGTTTCAAAATTTAAAGGCTCATAAAATGCAGTTCCCGTCAAATGATAATAATACTGAGCATTTCTCAACACCAAAGTAAGATCTAATTTCTGACGGTTTACCGCAAATTTATAGTCACCCAAAGCAATTATATTGTCTCCATCCGCGTAAATTTCTTTTTTATCTTTAAGTTTTCTGACCGCTTCCTGCTGAGAAGTTTTGAGCAAAGTCTGAATTTCTTCTGCTTTGGCAGAATCTTCAAATTCCATCAACTGTCGGGAAATATCTCTGACTTTCTCCACCATCAAATCGGTCGCAAAATAGCCGTTGATTTCGTTTTCAGAATCAAAAGATTCACCTTTCGTCTGAACCGATTTTAAAATTCGCTGTGCAGAATCATACAAACTCTGCGTACGCTTGTTTCGGAATTCTGTTAACTGAACTCTTTTATTTTGAAAATGCCCGTAAACTTCTTCTCTTTTTTCACCAATCTTTTGGATAAATTCATCAAAATCAACAAATTTTGTTTCCATTTCTTCCAACTGAATGGAAAGTTTGGTTAAATATTCATCACATTTTTCCGGAGTTTGAGACAATTCAAGAAAATTAATTACCGACTGATCAAACAACGTCATTTGTGCCTGAAAATCTGCAGACAATTCTTTACCGGAAATTTCTCTTTTTCTTTTTGAAAGCTCTAATCTTTCCTGATTTAACCTTGCAAAAATCACCGAAATATTTTCAATAATCTGCGTAGACTGTGATGTATCTTCAATTTTTAAATTGTTGACAATATCCACCAAAAGCTCAAGCTGTCCAGATAAATTATTGATTTCTTCCTCAATTGTTTTTGCGTCGATTGCTTTCTGTAAATTGATGATATTTTCAGAAATCTGTTGCGCTCTGTTTTGATAAGGCAATAAAGAATCTTCCTGAAGCAGGAAATTCACACAGGCATTTGATAGTTCCTCAGAACGCTCTGAAAGTGATTTTTCTAAAGAATCAAGAACATCAACATCAACATATTTCAGATCTCTTGCTCCGGTAATTTCACCACGCAAAGCTCTGATTTGCGAAAGCATATCAATATATTCCGTCAGTTGAGAATAGTTGATTCTTTTGGTATCATCTAAAATCTTAACAACTGCTGCTTTGATTTTTTCAACCGCTTCAGAAGTATTTTTCTTCTGTTCAACAACTTTTTCGTATTCATTAATGGCAGAATGAGCGATATTTCTGATTTCTTTTAAAGGCTGATCGAGATTTTCAACCTCATCATCACCAAGAAAATAATATGCATCTAAAATGGTTGTGGAAAGCTTGACAATATCATCGTACAATCCGCTGTAAGAATCTTTTTTATTTAAAAGTGTAATCAACTCCTGGCTTTCCGCCATGACTCTTACAATATCTTTATTCCCGATTTTGTAAAGAAGCATGTCTGATTTTTCGGTATTTGGCAACAATTCTTTTGAATATGGAGTCTGCCAAATCTGAGCTAAATGATGTTTTGTAGTTTCGAGAGTTTCTCTTAGATAAATTAATCTTCCATCATTTAAAATAGAAAAACCGCTGCAACGAATCGGTGTCTCGATGGTTTGCGTAATGATATTGTACGAAATCAGCTGATAATTATTGGTTTTATCATCATAAAAAACATACATAAAATTTTCACCATTGGGCTCCGGAATCGTTTTCAGATAGTGAAGTCTATTCTGATCCTGAGAAATCACTTTCAGACCTCCCGTCTGCAAAGCATAACCGTTTGAAAAAAGCACACCCTGATTTTCCGGAAGTAAAACCGCAGAATACTTTAAGGTATCAACTCTTGAAACAATTTTTTCTTTATGATTATAAATAAAATAACGCTCAGATTCTTGATAAGGTTTAATTTTAAACAAAACCAGATTATCAAGATCACAAAAATGAATTTCGGCATCGTCGAGGTTCTGATCTTTATGAATTACATCTTCAGAATAAATTCCTTTTCCGCTATCGGTATTATCTTCAATTTTTATCGTGATATCACCGCCAATAGATTCCACAAAAACTTTATCAGCCAAAGAAACATGTGGAAATTTCCCGCTTCGCTGCATATCTCTGGTTGCTTTCGTCCATGCAAAACCATGTTGCGGCGGATAAGTTACTTCCGAAGCACTTCGAGAATCAACATAAATTAATTTATCCTCCTTAATCAGCCATTTAAAAGCTTTTATATCGGATGTACTTTCCGACAACTGGAAAACCATATACAGATAGTTTTCAGTAAAATGAAAGCGTGCAAAAAAAGTATTTCTGTAATATTTATAGAGGTTTTTGAACTCATCGATAAAAATTTCATCTCCAATTAAAGAAGAGTCTTGCGGTTCAAAACGATCATTATTTATTTTATAAATTGAAAAAACATCGGTTATGTTGATTTCCGTCTGCAAACCCAAATGCGCATTAGAACCAAAAATCAAAATATCTTTTAGTGAAAAAATATCTTTGGCAACGCAATTGTGTTCCGTAGAAATTCTTTCGTTTGCGATGAGTGAAAAATCTACACCGCCGAAAATTTCTTTACGGTTTTCATTTAGTTTCTGAAGCCTTTGAATGAGATCATTTTTCTGCTCATTCAATCGGTTCTGGATTATTTCGTATGTCCCTGAATTTAATGTTTCTGACATATTTTAGATATTAGATGTTAGATGCTAGATTTTAGGCTACCATCATACTTTTAAAAACATTTTTTTAATCATTAAGGTTTATTAAACACTTAAGAGTCATTAAGTTTAGCTTCGCTTTTAGGTTCACGCTTATAAAAAATCTATTGATTTTCTGAACTTAATACCTTAATGATTAAATTTTTAAAATTCATATTAAAAAAACTCTCAAAGTATCATTGAAAATTACACAATGAGAGTTTTTAATTAATTTTATTGATAGGATTTTATCCTATCCTTTGTTAAATCGTCCCTTCGGGACTTTCAGAAAATTTTATAGTTTATCTGATAGGTTTCTGATCGATGCCAAGATTTCTTGCCATATCCATCGCTCTGTCGAGAAGACCTCTTTCCTGCTGATTGGCAACACCGTTCAGTTTGAAGATAAGACTTGCAATGCTCATGTTTTTGATATCTTCTGAGGAAACATTGTACTTTTCAACCATCCCCATCACTTTACCAATAATGTTTTCGCCATCACCCAAAAGATTTTCTTTTACCAAAGTCGCATTTTCACTGTGACTGATGAATTTATCTAAACCTTTTCCTGCAGAAACCTGACGAATGACATTATCAAAGAAAGTATTATCTCCACCAACAATGTCAATTTTTGCAGATTTGAATGCTTCTGCAAGAACTCCAGCCTGAGCTTGTGCAATATCTTTCTGAATTGAGATTTGAGCCAATTCTACTTCTTTTTCTTTCGCTAAAGTCAATCGGAACTCTTCGTGATCTTTTCCTGCATCGTTTAGTTTTTTCATCGCCTCAGCTTTTTCGGTAATTCCGGCAGCTTCAGCAAACGCTTTTTCTTTGATTACTTCAGCCTGTGCAACACCTTCTTTTCTCTCAGCTTCAGCCTTTTTCTCAATAACAATTGCTTCGACAATTCCCTGTCTTTCGGCAGCGTCAGCTTTTGCATGAAGAACCTGAGCTTCAGACAAACCAACCGTTGCTTCTTCTTTTGCTTTTGCATCAGCGATAATTTTACGAGCTTCCGCTTCTTTTTCCGCAGCATCTCTTTTCGCCTGAGCTTCGATCACATATTTCTGAGCATCTTTTTCTGCTGATAATTTTCTGGATTCTGCAGCTCTCGTTTCCTGGATTAATTTCTTTTCAGCCTCCTGAGTTGCCAAAGTAATCTCAACCTGTTTTGTTCTGTCGGCAGTTTTGAAAGCTTCCAAATCTTTAATTCCTTGTTGCTCTTCTACAACTGTTTTTTCCATCGTTAAACGCTCACGAATCGCATCCTGAATATTTTTCTTTTCTAATTCAATTGCTTTTTCTTTTTCGATTTGAGCAAGAGATACAATTCTTTCTCTCTCTGTCGCTTCGAGCATTTTATCTTTCTGCACTCTTTCGGTTTCTACCAAGTCAGCACGCTCTTTATTTTTAGCCGCAATCACAACCTGTCTTTGCTTATTTTCCTCTGCAATCTGAAGCTTTTCTTCTGTTGCAATGCGAACCGTTTCGTATTTCAGACGCTCTTCTTCATCCACTTTAAGAATTTCGGCATTTTCACGGGCTTTAATATTTGCAACTTCTCTTTTCTGAGATTCTTCTTTTTCAGCCAATTGTTTTTCTAATTCTAAAATCGCTTCACGGGCTTCAACGTTTTGTTTCGTGATCGTTTTTTCCTCATCTCTGCGAACCTGATTAGCTTTGATATTTTGATTAGCAGTCAGCTCAGTAATTTTCTTGATACCTTCAGAATCTAAAATATTATCTTTATCTAAATTCTCAATTTTGGTCTGTTCCAAGTAATCAATAGCGCAGTCATCCAAAACATATCCATTCAAATCTGTTCCGATAATATGAAGAATTTCCTGACGGAATTCACTTCTAGCTTCGTACAATTCGATAAATTCAAACTTTTTACCTACCGTTTTTAAAGCTTCAGAAAATTTAGCTTCAAATAATTCTCTCAATGTATTGATATCCGAAGCTCTTTGGCAACCAATCGTCTGACCCACATTTACAATATCATCCATCGATTTATTAACTCTGATAAAGAAAGCCACCTGAATATCGGCTCTCATATTATCTTTACAGATCAAACCTGCTCTTCCTTCTCTGGCGATTTCAAGTTTTTTCACCGAAATATCCATCGATTCCATGCGGTGAATAACCGGAATTACGATTCCTGCATTGAAGAAAACTTTCGTTCCTCCGTAACCAGTTCTTAAAATAACGATTCCCTGAACGGTTTTTTTATACATTGATAAAATCCAGAAAATCAATCCGAGCGATGCTATTACAACGACAACAATTCCAACAATCAAAGGTGTATTCATATTTTTATAGTTTATTTATTTTAATGTGTTTTTAATTTAAATCTATCAAAATTATTTCCCCAACCCTAAAGGGAGTAATTTTGATAAGTTTCCCAAGAAATTTAGCTCCCTTTAGGGACGGAGAAACTAAATTTCATCATGAATTTGTATTTTTTATTTTCAATTTAAAAGCGAATTTCTTCCGCTACATAATAGATTCTTTTTTCTCGATCTTCGTCAACAATATATACTATCGTTCCGTGATTGATAACCTCACCATCTTTACTTCTCACCATTAAAATCATAGGATCTTTTTCAACAAAAACTTCGAGCATTCCGGTTTTAGTTCCGTGAATGGTTGATTTCATTCTTCCTTGTCGGCCCAGAAAATCGTGTGAAACTTCACCTTTATGATTGATTTCTCTGAAAAAAGGATTTAATGGCTTTAAAATCAATTTCGTCAACAACATGCTTATGAAAAACATCGGAACCACAATCAATGCAGAAACCCAAAGTCCAAAAGAAAAAAATGCTTCAATATAGAATGAACCCAGCCATGTTAACAAAAGTGACAGCGTGAGAAAATAAGTGATTGGTACAATATCCAGATTCAGAAATTTCAAAAACTGAAGCCAACCCGAAGCATCATCCGGAACATGAACATGACCATCGGGACCGTTTACATCGGTATCAAAGTCAGCGTCAATTCCTATATCAATATCTAAACCTGTGATGATGGTGAAAAGCCAATAAATCACAGATAAAATGAGCAGCACGCTTAAAACCGTATTAATCGGCGAAAAAGCTATTGTTAAAAATTCTTGGTAGGTCATATGCGTTTTTTTTTAAATTAATCAATTCACAATAAACACCCCATTAAACAAAATAATTACAGCTTTACAATCTAAAAACTTCACTTATTTATTTAATTATGACTGATTGTACACAAATATAATAAAATTTAATCAAATTGCAAATATTATTAGCAAAATACTTAGAATTAATATTACATTTGCAAAAAAGATTAGAACACATGAGTTTTTTCGGAGCTAATATTAAAACAATAAGACAGGCAAAAGGCTTAAGCCAACAAGCATTCGCAGATCTATTTGATTTAACAAGAGGAGTTATCGGAGCCTATGAAGAAGGGCGTTCCGAACCTAAAATATCTACATTACTTACTGTAGTACACTACTTTAACCTTGATTTAGATAAATTCCTGACGGTTCCGTTAACGGTTGATGATTTGAATAAGCCTGAAAATTTTGAAAAATATCAACTATCTTTTAATTCTGATTTACCTTATCAGGAAAATAACTTTGAGAATAATACCAAATATAACTCACTGCAAAAAGCATTAGTAAATATTGATTTAATCTATGAATTCACCGAAAATACATTGTTTTTATCAAATTATAAGGCCGGTGATTTTTTATTTCTTCTAAAATCTAATCTTTCAAAAGAAAATCCAGAAACGTTGCTGTTTTTAGAAAATGGAAATCTGAAATATCTTTCTTCAATTGCTGAAGAAGATTACCCAAAAAAAGAAGTCTATAAAATTTCAGGCTATCTTTCTTATGACCAAAAAAATATCCTTTCTGATATTCTAGAAAGGATTGAAATTTTGGAGAAAAAAGGGAAATAATACTCAAACATTCTATTTCTTAACGTTATTTCTGACATTTCTAATTAAAAAGAAGATGCAAAATAAAAAAGTAATTAAATAAAGAATACTTAAACCCACTTTTTCAAAAGTCATTGTTTTGAAATCGAACTGCTTCCACAAAGCACTTCCTACAATAGCCGCAATGACGGCAAAGAAAAACGTTCCTCCTTTTTTGTTTTCCATAGTTGTTATTTTTTTAGTTTTAATTAAAATTTAAATGATATGAACCCGAAAATAACATTTATATTTTTTCAAAAAATTCTAAAATAGCTTTATTAAATTTCTCAGGCATATTTTGGGGAGCTTCATGATTTCCGCCTTTAAAAATAAGCATTTTACCGTTCGGAATTTTATCCGCAATAAGTTTTGTGTGTTTTTCAGGCATTACATCATGTTCTCCCGCCATCACCAAAGTTGGCGCCTGTATTTTTTTCAAAGCATCCGGATTGATGTTGGGCTCTGTAAGAAGCAATATTTTAAGACGATAGTTCATATCGTTTTCAGAAATGCCGTTTGCTTTCATCTCATTTACCTGTTGATTGAGGATTTTATTGATTTTAGAATCAACAGAAGTTTCATTATTGTACAAAACCGTTCCCATGATTGCCATTTTTTTGACTTTATCAGGATGCTCCATTCCTAAAATAACCGCAATATTTCCACCGTCACTCCAACCTAAGATGTTTACATTTTTAAGATTCATTTTATCTAAAAAAACATTAACATCATCTGCCATCAATTCGTAAGTTAATTTTGTATCATTTGAAGAGGAATTTCCCTGGCCGCGACTGTCTAAACCAATTACCTGATATTTTTTGCTTAAAATTTCAAGCTGATTATTAAAACTTGCCATCGAACTATTGTTTCCGTGAATTAACAAAAGCGGCTCACCTTGTCCATACACTTCATAGTATAATTTCACACCATTTACCTCCATAAACTTTCCGATTTCTTTATTATTACCGAAACTAGGCGTAACAATAGCAGCTGAATTATCAATAAACAAAGATTGCTTCCCTGATAAAGGTTTAGCAGTTGATATTGACATTTTAGAACCCTCGTCTTTAGCGTAAGATTGCCAAGGCATCAAAGAAGCATCTTCAAAACTATGATTTTTTAAAGGAACTTCTATTTTATTTTTACCTTCCAAAACAAACAATTTAAAATCATCAAGGTAATAACTTCCCTTACCTGCAACAGAAACCCCTACAGCAATTCCTTTTGCATTTTTAATGATTTTCCCTTTAAGTTCATATGGGCTCCATTCTCCTTTTTTATAATAAATCTGTGCATCATCGCTATGAATCATCCCTTTCATTCCTGTTCCCTTTTCGTTAAGAAACAGAGCACTTAATACCATCCATGAGTTATTGTTTATTTCATTGTTATAAAATATTTTTCCTTCAAGAATAAAATTCTTACCCTGATATTTTTCAATATTGACCACCTGAAAAACCTGATAGAGCTGGCCTGATATTTTAGAAAAAATAATAAAAAAGAGAAATAAAAAAAGTTTTAAAGTTAATCTTATCATGATGATTTAATTTTAATTATTAAATGATATACAGAAGACAATAAACATTACAATTTGGTTACAGTTTTTTTTCAAAAACCTAAACAACCCTAACATAATCCTCTGTAATAAAGAGTAAAACAAATATTAACATTTCACTAAATAAAGATAAATACACAAGATATTATTTTTCCAAATAAAAAAATCCTCTCCGAAATAGGAAAGGATTTGAACAATTTATCAAAATAATAAAAGGTAAAAATCGAGAAAAGAAAGCGGGGCAATGTCTTGCCGGAGTCGAACCGGATAATCTTGCAGGAATTATCTGCTTCATTATTCCTCCCCTTCAAATGGTGACGAAGTATCTTTTCTCTACGACACTTTTATTTTTCAAACAAGGCAACAGTCAAAAAGTGTGTCGTGCTCTAACCAACTGAGCTACTCTCCCCATAGAAATTGTGTTTTATTGGTGGAAGAGACGGGACTCGAACCCGCGACCCCGTCGTGATAATCGAAGTAACACTATTCTACGGCACTTGTTTTTATGTCTAAATTAAAAAAGAGGCAAAAGGCGAGAAAACCACGAAATAATAAGTCATTAAGACCTATTTTCTGGAGTCGAACCAATATCATAAGATTAACCGAAGTAAGTTTTCTCTAACGGCACTCTTTATTTTTATCAAGGTAAATTTCGTACAGACACTTTACGCTTACGTCCTACCATTAGACTACTGTTTTTACAGACAGGGGTCGAACCTGCACCTTAAACTTGGAACGAAGTATTTCTATACTACGACACTTGATATTTTATTTTTAAATTTAAAAGAGGTAACCTATTGAAAGACTGCCCAATCTTTTTCAAGATTGTTTGGACTCGAACCAAAATTAAACCAAGAAGTAAGTCTTTTCTACGACACTCTTTATTTTTAAATCAAGGTAAAAATTAAGAATCTTTCAGTGCTTTTGCTCTACCGACTGAGCTACTCTTCCGTTTTTAAGGAAAAGGCAGGATTCGAACCCGCGACCCAAAGATTAAATATCGAAGTATGATTCTAAAACGACACTTGATTTTTTTATATTTTTAAAACCGAGCAATTTATAAAAAGAGTTTTTAAGTTCAATTTAAAGTAGAAGGAACTCTTTTTTACGGCATCGGTTGTTTTAAAGTAAGGTAAAAAATCAAACAGAGACTTACTGACAGAGCGATACCAATTACGCCATTCCGAATTTCGGAAACAGGATTCGAACCTGTATTGCTGTCCCTTAAACGAAGAAATTCTGTTTTAAGACACTTACTTTTTTAATTTGTTATTTGTTATTTGTTATTTGTTATTTGTTATTGCAAAATTATTGCGTTGGTGCGCATTCTTTTTACGCAGTTGAAATTTATTTTAAATATTTATGTTTTGTTCGTTTTGCTTTGAAGCAAAAGAACCAAAAATTCAAGACTTGGAAACTCCGGCTAAAAATAATCTATACTCTCTAAAAATTCTAAAACTTGCGCGAATTCAATATTTATTTTTCGATTCGATATCTGTGTTGCGTTTCAAACAGTAGAATTTTCTTAAAGTTCGTATAGCTTATTTTCTTAACGCCTCCATTTCCTTATATCGTTTTTTAATTACTATTCTTTTATTGTCATTGCGAGGAGCGAAGCGACGAAGCAATCTCTAAAAATATTAATTGAGATTCTTCACTTCACTGCGTTTCGTTCTGAATGACAAACTTTATTATTATTTTAGAATATTTCAATAAATGACTAAATCCTAGCCCCGATTGCAACGGCATCCTTTTTCTGAAATGGCTTGAAAAAAGCGTTGGCGAAAAAGATATAGTGGAAAGCGGGATCAAGCTCCTAAATTACAGTAATATCAAGGATAAAAATCACTCATCATTTATCACTTATCACTTATAATTTATCCTTAATAAAGCAGTGCTTGTTACAGCACTACTTTTTTAATCATTTCTACCGCCGATTTTTTGTCTTCCAAAGCATTCAATACATCGAAAATTTTGTCGGACCAACCTGCGATAAGATAGACATCATTTTTTCTGACATCCAACGGTGGTTTTCCGTAACCTGCCAAATCAAACAGATACAATTTTGCATTCGGATTGATCTTTTTGTATCGGCTCCAAGAGTTTTCGAAAGCATTGGTAAATCCACCGGTATCCCACATTTGAGTATCGGTAAACAACATAATTTTGTCTACAATTTCTCGCTTGTTGATTAAATCTTCAAGCACAAGATGACCGTTTGTGGAATAGCCCACTTCGCCTTCTCTTTTGTAGAATGCATCTACGTTTCTCAGGATACCGTTTTTCGGCATCGGAACTCTTTTCCAACGGTCACCAAACATACCTGTGATCACGTTTTTGCACTGCGACTGCAACATCATCGACATTAACAGACCGATATCGTACAACAAAACTTTAGATTTCGGAGAAATTGGCTGTTGCATCGAACCCGAAACGTCTGCTGCGATCACTACCGAAGTTTCGAAGCCAAAACCTTTGATGTTTTTTGCACTTACCATCACCGCATCTTCCAATGCTTCCAGAATTGATGACAAATATGGCGAATCGATTGCTTTCAATTCTCTATACGCCGCCAAAAATCTGAATGGCAATTGTTTTGAGTTTCTTACCGCTTTTTCATCTGACAAATAGTTGCACACTTTGTACATCGCATCAGAAGAAACTTTGGCTTCTAAAATATTTCTAAGGTTTCGCAATGTTGCCATGTAACCCAATTTGTTGCTGAAAATCAATTCTTCCCATTTGTTTTTGAAAGCTAATGTTCTTTCCGCATCATCCGCAAATTTTGTCTGACCCAACATTGAAAGTTCAACTTCCCAAGTATAGGGAGTTTCCAACGAGTCGTTGACGATTTTGTTGAAAATTGCCTGCTGATCTTCGTCTTTTGCTTTTGGGTGAACCAAGAACAAAGCATCCTTCAAAGTCACTTCTGTTTTTCTGTTGTATTTTGCAAATTGGTATTCATCAAATTTGTTGAAAGATCTCACCAAACCTTTTTGGATCTGCTTTGAAAGTTTATTCAATTTTTTAGTTTCTGTTCTTTCGTTTGCCAATTGGTAATATGCCAACAACTCTGTGATTTCGTCTGCTCTTTGGATAACTCCGTTAACGGTTTTGCTTACCAAGTCAGTACCCGAAGTTTGTTTTGCCAATTCGGTAGTCAAAACCAAAGGAATTGAACGCAAGTACATCTCTTTTCTAGCATAAACTGCCAATTTCGCGACGAAATCCGGCTCGTTCTTTTGAATCAGAGACTGGATTCTCGCCAATCTTTTATTTCCTTTTTCATAGGTTGCGTTTGATAATCCTGTTGTAACAACAGCACTATATAGTTCTTCTGCAGGTGTCATTTTGTAAGCTTTTCCACCTTCGTAATTCATTACTACGTTATTTGATTTTCTTAAAAAATTAAATTTCATGGTTACTGTTTTTTTAGTTAAACATTTTTGGAGGATTATCACTTCCTCTCTGATTTCTTATGCAAAGTAAGAGTCGTGTTGCGCAGTGTTTTTGCGTAGCAAAATTTTTATGAAAAAGTTTTTATTTTTTGTTGGAAGATCGCAAAGACGCAAAGTTTTTTTCTGTTACAAACTGTTTTTAAGGCGCAAGGATCTTATCTTCGATAAAGTTGATCCTGTTGTTGTTGTTGTTGTTGTTGTTGTGAGGAATAATACAATGATTTTAAAAATAAATATTCACAAAGTTTGTCTTTCCGTAGGAATCTAGGTGTGGTAGGAATAAATTAGATTCTACGCTACACTACGTTTCGCTCTGAATGACAAACATACCGTTGAATTAAAAAAAAACTAACAACAAGCAACTATTAACAGGCAACCAAATACAATTTGTCTATTATTCATTTTATATAAAGGAATCAACAATGTAAATTTTTTGGAAATCTCTTTTCTAGCTTTGTCTGAATTAAAATTAAAACAATGATCAAAGGATTATATGAAACTCACATTCAGGTAAAGAATTTGGAAAATGCTATTCAATTTTACACTGAAGTTTTAGGATTGGAGTTTGCTCATAAAGACGAAACCCGCCCAATTGCCTTTTTATGGATTGGAAAAAATAAAGAATCTATGCTCGGATTGTGGGAGCAAAAAGAAAATTTACAGACAAGACATTTTGCTTTTACGGCCAATAAAGAAGATATTCTAAATTATTCAGTTGAGTTTTTAAAAAATAAAAATTTAAAACCTTACAACTTCCTGAAAGACGGAATTGACAAGCCAATGGTTTTTGCATGGATGCCCGCTTTGGCGATTTATTTTAATGATCCTGATGGAAATCAACTGGAATTTATTTCGATTTTGGAAGGTGATGCAAAACCGGAATTGGGTGTGCTTTCTTATGAGGAGTGGCTGGAAAATAAATAAAAGGACAAATCTAAAAAATTAGATCTGTCCTTTTATTGTAACCTTGATGAGATTCGAACTCACATTCCATATTGGCATTGCGGCTGTAAATACGCTTCCCTACTTCTCCTGAGATTTTCGGTGCTTCTGTAAACTCTACCCATTAGTCCGCGCAGGTCTAACCGGAATATCCGCAAACTCTACGGTAAGCAATATTTTGCCGTAGGCTTTTCCTTTTAAGCTACAAGGCTATTTTGTAAAGCAGGCTTCTTTTTACAGAAACCTACTTATAGTAATGATTATTGGTTTTATTTTGCGAAAATTTCTTTCAGCTGAGAAACAATATTACTGTTTCCGGAAACGGTAATATCTCCAATTTTTTCGGCTATTTTCTCCATATATTCCATTTCTTTCAGCTTCCAAAGCGTTTCGTTTTCTTCCATTAATTTGGCAGTATTCAGCAAACTTCTTGTGGAAGCGGTTTCTTCACGTCTCATGATGCTGTTTGCCTGAGCTTTTTTCTCAGCAATCAAAACCTGATTCATAATTTCCTTCATTTCTCCAGTCAAAATCACATCACGGATTCCCGCATCGGAAGCTTTTAAACCTAAGTTTTCTGCTTTGTGACCAAGATTTTCAAGAATTTCTTTGCCTACAGAATCTTTTTTCAACAGCAACTCATCCAACGTTAAAGCTCCAACAAATTCACGCAAAGCCAATTGCATTAAAATGTAAAGTTGTTTGTCGTATTCTTTATTATTCATCAAAGCTTTCACAACATCTTCCACTTGATAACGCACGTAAAAATTGATACGAAGCATTGTTTTATCTTTCGTCAAAAGTTCCTGACCTGCAATCTCCATTTGTTGCATTCTTGTATCAATGGTTTTGGTTTCTACAGAAGTTTCGTTGTTCCAGAAATAATAGGTTCCGGCTTCCAAAATCTGGGTCAGCTTACCGTCAATCAGCAAAAGACCTTTATATTGATTAGCTACAACAAACTTTCTTACGAAGCTTTTGAGTTTCAAATTTTCCAAAATTGTTTTAGAAATTTTTTCTGTAATCTCAACTTTTGTCAGGTCATTTTTTTGAAATTCTCTTTTCAAAACACCTTTCCAGAAAGCATATTGACCAACATTTAGAACTTCTTTAAAAATTCCGTTTTCATAAACCAAAACAATTTCGCCGTCTCTTACCTCAACGACATCAATCATAGAAGCCAAATCAGTATTTTTCAATAGAAGATTCAAATCTTCTCCGGTTTTAAACTGAGCTTTCGTTTCAAAAACTTCTACAGATTTGTTTCCGAAAAGCCAGTAATTACCTTCTTTTAAAATAGTAATCAGATTTCGGTTTTTAAAAACCAAACCCACTTGATATGCTTTAATTTGTACATTTTTTACCATCATATTTTATTTTTAGTGTTATTAATTTTAATTAAAAAAGGAAAAACCAAGATTCTTTCCTCCAAAAATGGCGGAAGTAAAGTATTTCAAAAAAGTCTGTTCATTTCCAAATACTATTTTTAAACTTATTTTCTAATCAATCAGATTTTGGGCGTGTCCCTTTCCATCGCTGAAAGCAACAGCTTGGGTCTCTACGTTCATTTCTATCTTTTTTGTTCACATTTCGACTCAACTCAATGTGACAAAAAAGGATATCCATTACCATCGCTCACGCGGAAAACCGTCATTTTTAGAAAATTTTGTCCAATAATCATGTATTCATCAACTGAATTTCATTTTCAGAAAAACTTTTCTTACAGGCTTTTTCAAAATGTTGATTCAACAACCGAAAAAATCCCAGACTTTCCATGAAGAATATTTTTAACGAGATATTCAAACTCTAATAAAAAATAGATTTTGAGTCTATTTTCAAACTACAGTGAAAGTGTAGTGCTCTAACCAACTGAGCTACTTCACCCGAAGTGAAGACAGGATTCGAACCTGTGCAAAAAATCTATTGTTCTACCACTTGAACTATATTTCCATTTTGGAAATAGAAGGACTTGAACCTTCAACCTATAGAGCCGTGTGAGATTTTTTGGAAAACCTCTGAAACCTTCAGATCAAGTTGAACAGAATAACATCATGTTTCTCAACAAAATATTCTGCAATAGTGATATACAGAAACACCCAACAAGACCTGTCTGATATTTTGACTAAAATTCATTTTCAAAATTTTAGTGTTTTGTTCTTTTGATAATGCAAAGTAAAAAGGTTATTACGCATTCTTTTTGCGTAGAAAAATAATTTCTAAAACATTGTTTTTTTATTTGAGATAAATGCTGAAAACCTTCAGTACCTTCCTAAAAACATCCAGCTTCCATCACCGAACTTCCAGCCTTTGCTAATTTCTTGGCGCAAAAGGAGGCGTCCATTTCTTTTTCTTCATCAATTCTTTGATCTCTTCGTAAGAAACAGGATAAAAATTATGGCAATCAACTCCTACATCAATGCTCAAACTCATTTCGTCATCCGATAAAGTTCCGTGAGAATGACCGTACAATTGCCATGTTCCGTGATGAGAACCGTTCCAGGTGCGCATTGCGTAATGAAAAAGCATGATTTTCTGTTTGCCCATTTTATGACTTTCGTCTTCCACATAAAGTTCGTAGTAATCTTTAATCCACTCGAATCTTTCCGGAACCCGAAGCGCAGAATATTCATGATTGCCTTTTATCAGATGAATTTTTCCATTTAATCTGTCTAAAATTTCTTTGGTGAAATCTGGCTTTCCTAAACTTACATCGCCCAAGTGATAGACAGTATCATCTTTTCCTATTTTTTCGTTCCATCGTTTGATGAGTTCTTCGTGCATTTCCTCAATCGACTCAAAAGGCCGCTCGGAGAATTTTATAATATTGGCATGACCGAAATGATGATCTGCCGTAAAAAATATATTTGTTTGCATTTGTTCTGTTTTTTTAATTGTTTGTTTTTTTAACCACAGAAGTTTTACTAAATATTTGTCATCCTGAAAGAATCTAAATATAGATTGCTAAAATCTTTTTTCTAAAGCTTTTGCTTAGATTCCTCAAGAGTGACAAACGTTGTGGAAATGTTTTAGTTTAAATTTAGTAATTAACCAATTTTCGACGCTAACTTACCAAAACTAAACTTTCACGGTCATCAACTCTTCTTTTACAACATCAATGACTAAAGAATTCAATTTTTTATTGATTCTTTTTTGCTCTTCTTTTTCTATAGTTGTGAAAGCTTTCGGAAAATCTTTTTCAAAATCTTCTAAAATATCCTTTGAAAAGAAACCAATCACCTTTCCAATTATTTTTGGTTCGAATTCTCCAATTTTGCTGATAACGTTATTCAATCTGTTTGCAGTAGCATATTTTGAGATTTCATTCCAAATATTCTGAGCATTTTCGCTGAAGCGAACTTCTTTTTGAATTGGTCTGTCTTTTCTAACCATTTTAGATTTCTCAGTCCATTTTTCATTTTTATTTTTCAAAATGACTCTTGAACCGTTTCCAAAATATTTAGTTTTCAATGTTTTGATGATAGTTCCTTCACACATATTATTCTCGATTTCCGGTAATCCCAACCAAGCCGGAATTTTAGAATCGAAATCATTCGGAAACTTTAAAGTTTCTTCCAAAGTCCCTGTAAACAAAATTTTTGCATAGAAAAATCCGGTTTCATCGAAAATTTGGTTGACCAAATCTGTATCCAAATAAGTAGTTCCATTTAATTTAATATCGAATGCATAAAATTCGTTGTAAGGTACATATTCAACACCTTTTTGAACTTTTATTGCATCTTTTACAAGTCCAACTTCTTTGTGTTTGTAACCACCTCCGAACAATTCACCGTAGATAACCACAGTTTCAATATCCGGATAAATGGTTTTAACTTTTTCGAAAACTTCAATTACATTTTTTCTGTAACGTTCTAAAATCTGATGTGCATTGTAAAATTTTTCATCCTTTTCGATGAAAGCAGTTCTTTTTGCGATTTTAATTTCCTTTCCATCGGTAAAGAAAGAGAAATTAGCACCGTGAACTTTTTCCTGCACTATGAAAACTTCTTCCCAAAAACCCTGCAACCTAATCTGATCGATGATGCGGGTTTGGTAAGCATTTTCTATAGAGTTATATGTTTTGAAAATCATTTTTTTAATTTTTAATAGTTTTTAAAGTTTTTTAAAAGGCTCTCAATATTTTGCTTTCCAACAGGATTCATAGAGTGACAATAGAATTTTGGTAAATCTAAATAGTTATCCATACAATATTCCACCAACCATTTTGCACAATCGTAGCCTGTTTTTTCAACAAATTCCTGAGAATTTGGTTCTAAATAATGTTCATCAGCAAGATCATGGTCAAAAGAAATCATTTCCGGAAGTCCTTTTTCCAAAATTCTGTTGACAAACTGCTCATAATTACGAACAATATGCCAATCTTTTCTGAGGAAAACATCCTGTTTTGTATAATGATACGCCTCAATAGGATATCTTATATCATCCAGAAACAGTAATCTTTTTGTGAGTTCCATTGCCTTAATTTTTTAAAACTTGATACAATAATTTTGCTGTATTAAAAGCGTCATCTGCACCATTATGATTACTCCCTTCAAATTCTATATTTCTTGTCTGAAGTTCTTTCAATAGTCCAATTGGCTTTTCACCAGTCATTAAACTTATCAACACTTTCAAATCAAGATACGTTTCACTAAAGGGAAATTTAATATCAAATTCTTGACATTGACTTTCCATAATTGATTTGTCAAATCCACCATAACCAGCGTATGTTCTTCGTAATGAATTGTATCTGTTTTTGATATTTGAACAGGCTTCTTTAAAAGGAGTTCCTTCTTTTTCTAGTTTTTCAGGCGTAATTCCTGTCAATTCTGTACAATATTCGCTTACTTCCGATTGTGTCGGTTTTATCAAATAGCTTCTTTTGTCTTCGATATTTCCGTCCGACATATTGAGTTTGCAAATTCCAATTTCGATAATTTCTCTTTTTTGATCTTCAGGAGTTTGCCCTTTTTCCCAACATGTGGCTTCGATATCTATGACAATTACTTTGTCGTATAAAAACATTTTAATTTATTTTTTAATTGGAAAAGTAAATATTCAATGCTTTAATAATACTTTTCACGTTGGTGTTTGGATAAAACCCGGAACTGTTGATACAATTTATTTCAACAATTTTCCAACCTCTGTCTGTTAAACAAATATCCATTACAAAAGCTTCTTCAAGATTGAAAAGTTGAATCATTTCATTGGCGAAACTCAATCCTTCTCCTGAAACATTTTCTTCGAAAGGTGCATTATCATTAAATTTATAATATCCTGCATCGATAATCTGTCCGCCAACAATCCAAAGTCTAGCTTCTTTTATTGTTAGTTTCGCTTCAGAAATCTGAACTAACGAATCTCCAGTAATTCTGTTAGCTTGATTTTCCAAAGCCTCAAAAACAAAATCTTTCCATTCCAATTCGTTGAAAACTTTTCCTGTAAAAATTTTTGCTTCATCATAAGGTTTGATGAATTTAATTTCACCTTTTTTCCAAATCAATTCTTCTGAAATTTTATGAATGGAAACTTTGTGATTCAAAAGGTTTTCACCATAATATTTTGAATACACTTCATACAAATGATTACCTCCGTAAAAAGAACCAGGAAACCAATCGGTATTTTGTTTTGCCAATCTTGCAATTGTTACCGAAACAAAAACATCTTTTCTGTCTGTTTCGAAGTCTATTTTTTCTGCTGTTGGAGGAATATTAATTACACTGTAATCAATATTCAATTCTTCCAAAGCATCAAAAATTTTATAATGATCGGGGTCTAAATACACATTAGCCTGAACTAAAAAATACATGGTTATTAGTTTTTAAAGGTTCTTTTATTTAATTTTTTTGATGGAAGTTAGAAGCGGGATGTGAGAAGTTAATATTCATACAGTTAAAAAACTTCCAGCTTACTACATCTCGTTTCCCGCTTTTATCATACCATTATATCAGCACAATTTGAACTTGCAAATGCGTAAGGTTTTGCTTTAAATATATACCCCATTCCCAAAATATATCCCATCGCATCTTTCAAAGCAACATTGGATTTAAAATCCGGGTCGGTGTTAATGTCTGCGTGTACCTCCATTTCCACATCATAAGTTTCCAGAATTGAGCAAATTGCATAAGCGATTTCTACGGATTTGTTGACCTCATTCAACATTCGCTCTTTGATACTGATATTCTGTATTTCTCTTTCTTTTCTGATAAAGGTAAACGCTCCTTTTCCCTCACGAATAAAGACAACTGCCGTAGCATAATTAATGGCGTCACCGTAAACGTGGGAGTCTGAACCCACACAAACTTTCAGTCGGTGTCCATTTGCCTGTTCGCGAATGATGGCTTCTTCTACCAGCTGTGTGATAGAATGTTGGAAAATTTTTCCTGTCATGTTTTGCCATGTTTGTTGTTGCGTTTCCATTTTTTCTACATGTTTTAAATTTGTTTTGTTGAAATTTTTATTAATTATTATTTGAATATCCATAATTCATCTTAGTGCTTATTTTAACGCAAAGTCCACAAAGATTTTTTACTACTAAATACTTTTAAAGTTCGCAAAGGCGTTTCACTCAGCAAAGAGCACAAAGCCTTTTTTAAATTCACGCTTTAGCAAAATTCACCATTGAACATTCACTTTTTGTTGATTCATCAGGACTCGAACCTGAACAACAAGAGTCAAAGTCTTGTGTGCTGACCAATTACACTATGAATCAATTCATTAGTAACGAGTAATAGGTAATTAGTAATTTTTTTTGTGTAATTTAATTACTCATTGCTCATCACTTATTAATCATATCCTGCGGAACAGACAGGAATCGAACCTGTACCTTTAGTTTTTCAGACTAACGTGAAGACCTGCTACACCACTCTTCCATTTTTATAAGTAATGAGTAATTGGTAATTAGTAATATTAAAATCATACTTCAATTAGTGTTTGCAATAATTACTCATCGCTCATTACCCATTACTTATATTTTTTGTACCTCTCCCCAGATTCGAACTGGGACTTTACGAAGTTTAAGACCGTTTTCTCTGCCAATTGGAATAGAGAGGCAATTTTGTACGGGAAAAGGGAGTCGAACCCTCAATATCTTGAGCCTAAACCAAGTGCGTCTGCCAATTCCGCCATTCCCGCAAGTTTCTATGAGGAATAAGTAATGTATAATTAATTATATAAATTCTTCCTTAATAATTTATGCTGGTAATAATTACTCATTGCACATTACCCATTACTCATATTTTGTACTCTATAAGGGAATCGAACCCTTGTTTTCTGCTCGAAAGGCAGTCGTCCTAAACCGTTAGACGAATAGAGCATTTTTCTTGTGAATGTGGAATCTTCAATTTGCTTTGCAGTCAAGTTTTAAATTCACTTGCGTAGCAAAATTCACTATTCACATTTCACTTTTTTTGACCACTAACCAGGAATCGAACCTGAACAACAAGAGTATATTTCCTGCATGCTTCCTTTACATTATAAGCGGTTGGTGGAAGTAGTAGGATTCGAACCTACTCAGCAATGAAGCAACAGATTTACAGTCTGCCCCGACTCTCCAACTTCGGCGTACTTCCTTTTTTATAGATGATAATTGATAGAAGATGAATGATTTTCATTCTAACTTCTAATTTCTAACATCTAATTTCTCATTTGAAGAAAACAAAGCCTGTCTTTTATTTTTAGTTTGATGTAAGAACTTCTTCGCTCGACAAACTTTTCTTTTTCTTCGGAACTAATCTCATTTTAGTTACTTGAGATGGTTATGGGATTCAAACCCAGTCAGCTTACACAACGGTTTTGCAGACCGCCCCGACTCTTCCACTTCGGCGAACCATCGTTTTTTTTATTAGTTGTTGGTTTTTAGTTGATAGTTTTTAGAAAATATCACGTTTCTAAATTCTAATCTCTAATTGAAAAAAAAATAAAGCCTGTCTTAATTTTTTGTTTGATATAAGAACTTCTGCGCTTTGACAAACTTTATTCTATCTAAAAATTTATATTATATTTAAAACTTTAATCTTTTGCTTTATTTTTTGAGTTAAGAAAAAGCCTGTCTATATTTTTGTGTTTTTTTGGCGTAAAGATCTTCTGCTCTCGACAAACTTTTTCTTTCTCTCTTTTGAAACAATTAACATTTAGTTATTTGCGATTCTGGAAAGATTCGAACTTTCAACTTCTGGTTTAACAGACCAGCGCTCTACCATTGAGCTACAGAATCATTTTGTAATTTCGGAAAGGCTCGAACCTTCAACCTTCGGCTTATGAAACCGATACTCTAACCTATTGAGCTACGAAATCTTTTATGTGAACTGCCAATTATCAATTCCCTTTGCTATCAATTTTCAAATTCACTTACGAAGTGAAATTCACTATTGACCATTCACATTATTGCACTCCATAAGAGAATCGAACTCTTATCTACTGCTCGAAAGGCAGCCGTCCTAAACCATTAGACGAATGGAGCAAATTGTCTGGAAAGCAAGATTCGAACTTGCGACCTCCCGCGTCCAAGACGGGTAAACAACCACCGTTATCTTTCCAGTTTTGCAGATTCACTTCAAAAATCTTTTCCGAGAGACAGTCGGATCGGAAATTTTCCGTGAATCTTTGCGGTCTATGCGAGATTGTTCATCATCACATATATTTTTTCTTTTGAATTCACGAATGCTTTGCATTTCGAACTCGCAGTGCCTGAGCGACAGTCAGGCAGGTTACCATTACCTCAATAGACCTTTTTATGTGAATCGTGAATTGTCAATTCGTTTGGCTCGTCAATTTTTAAAAATCATTTGTGAAACAAAATTCACCAATTCACTTTTCTCCTTTTTTGTAACCCCAGAAAGATTTGAACTTTCAACCCCCGGTTTAAAAGACCGGTGCTCTAACCATTTGAGCTATGGGATTCTATTTGTAATCTTAGAAGGGTTCGAACCTTCAATCTTTGGTGTCGTAAACCAACGCTCTATCCAATTGAGCTATAAGATTATATTTTGTAATCCCAGAAGGACTCGAACCTTCAACCTTCGGCGTATCAGACCGATGCTCCAACCTATTGAGCTATGAGATTATTTTAATCTAGTGAATGGTCAATTATTAATTCACTTAGCTTGTCAATTTTTAAAATCTTTTTGCGAAATAAAATTCACTTTTGACCATTCACATTTTTGGGTATCTTCGGGGATCGAACCCTGTTCTCCGGTGCCACAAACCGACGCTTTACCAAATAAGCTAAAGAAACCATAAAAAAAGCGCCTCTTTTCGGGAGGCGCTTTATATTTTTTGACGTGTCGCTATATTAGCTGACCCATTTATATAAGCACCTTTTATCCACAAATTCACTATCAAGAATACACGCAAATCCCATCGGCTCTTGTCCGTCTCGTCCTGAATACTGATTAGATATGTTATGTAATTGTTTCATTATATTCTTGTTGTTTAAAATTGTTTTTTTGAAAAGATCAAAAACGTGTTGCTTTTAATTTTCGGTTGCAAAGTAAGTATGAAATTTTTAAATCCGCAAATTTATTTTTAAACCAACTACCTGTAAATCAATTTGTTATATTTGGTTTTTAGAATAGGAAATTTCTGTCCGTAATATTTTACAGATATCAATTTTACCTAAATGACTGTCTCTCATTGGTTTTCCTATCACGTCTTATTTTCTAATTATTTGTTCATTGTTGATTAAATTATTTTCACTTTTATGGTTATTTTTTTTCATTCTAAATAATTTCCGCCCTAAAAACACAAAAAACGCCTCAATGACCGAGGCGTTTTTGCAGTATTTTGATTAAATCTTTACGGGTTTACGGTAAATAATTTTCAAAGCAAGCACATTTCGCCTCATTAGATATCATCCATTCATATCCAAACGATCCCTTTATTACAGGGCGATCGCATAGATTTAAACTGATATGTGCTCTTTGTATTGTCATAATTTTATTGGTGCAAAGATAAATGTTTTTCTTAATATGTTTTTTTATTTTGTCATTGCGAACGAACGTGAAGCAATCTATTTTATATCATATTTACTTTGAGATTGCTTCGTCGCTTTGCTCCTCGCAATGACGAATCAGCATTGTTATTAATTTCTAAACATTTTATTTCTCCCCGTTCTGTATCTCGAAATATCTTTTAAAATCACCTCATCTTTTGGATTAAAATGCTTCAGTTCATTGATGATGGAAGAATGGTTTTCTATGTTTTCGGCAATGATCTCGTAGGCAATATTTCTTGTTGTTTCCTGTAGTTTTGAATCTTTTTTAAACTCATGCTTCATCGCTTCCAGATAAATTAATTTCTTATCAGAAGGAGTTTTGAGGTATAAATTCTGAATTGTATGGTTCAGATCTTCAATGGTATTAATATTTACAAAATAGTTATTCAGACAGTTAAAAGCATCTTTATTTTCTTCCCAACCTTGTAAAAGAATTTTCTGAGCTTCTTCCGGAACATTCATTTTTTTGCGGTAAATAAGAGAAGCTTTTACCATTTGATCATTGCTTACATAATCTTCAACAACCATTTGGTAATAAGAATTCGCATTTTTGGTGTCATTAATTTGCATATAAAGATCACCCACTTTTTCTTTTTGCTCAAGCTCTTTATACAGTTCAATAGATTTTTGATATTGTTTTGCTTTTTCAAAACAAGACGCAGCTTCCGATTTATTTTTTAATTTTTTAAGGTAGATCACGGCAGCTTCGTTGTACAAACCGCCATCTTCAAGCGTTTTTGCGCCACGATAATTGTCATTCAGCAAATTCATATAGACTTTTGCAGCTCTTGTATAATCTTTTTCGGCAATGTATTTTTCGGCTAATTCTTCGTACTTGTTTCTGATTCTGTCAAACAAAGAATTCTCAAGGTAAAAATTTCCTCCACTACCTTTTCTTCCTGAAGAATTTCCAGATTTTTCTTTATTTTCAAGAGCGATGACCACAAAAAATATAATTACTAAAACTACGATGAAAATGACCAGATTTCCAATAACGCTCCAAAATGTTTTCTGAAAAAACTCAGCAAAAATCGCAATGATTTTGATGATTGCTAAAACCACAAGCGCTCTCAGAAACTTATCGATAAACTTCTGCTTATTCATTTTCTTCAGATTTTAAAATGGTTTTATCTTCCCTGAAAAGCCTGTACAAAAGAAGAGCTACACAAATAATCAATATCCAGACAAACCAATTATAGCCAAACATTTCGATGATCGGATAAAAAATATAGCTCAACAACGCAATCAGAACAACCATGAGGAAGATCTTGATTCCTACCGGAACATTTTCGCCACCGAAATGTATTTTTTTCTTTTTAAAAAGGAAAGAATACAATCCTACAGCTCCTGTCAATAAAACAATCAGCCAAAAAATCTCTGATGCCGAAACTTTTTCAGAATCACTTGACTCACCTTTATTTCCTTCAAGATAAGCCTGTGAATTTTCATCCATCTTAGAAACTGGCGGCTCAATAGTTCCGTAGCGTTTCCCTAAAGAGTCAGCCATCAAAATCTGTTTTTTATTAAGTACCATTTTCACGACACCTTTATCGGCTGGTATTCCGTTTCCTTCTTTTTTGATAGAATCTGTGATTTTATTTTGTAGTTTTTCGGTATTTTCTGTAATTACTTTTACTATTTTTTTATTGTAAATCGTTTTGAGAGAATCTTTTGTTTTTCCTTCATCAATTCTATATTTCTCAACATCTTTCACCACATCATCCATTGATTTTTCATGAAATTCTTTCGTTGCTTCATGAAAATCACTCATCAATTTCCCTCTTCGTTTTCTGTAAATAGAATCAATTTTTATATCGATATCAGTAATCCCTGATTTGAAAGCCAAAATTTTTCCGATCTTGTTTTGCTGTTGAACTTTCCCTGAATTCACATGTTCCTCGGTCTCATCCTTAATCAACTGAAACCCGATTCTCGCAACTACAATTAAAATGATAAAAACAAAAAAGATCCAGCGGTAATTCCCAGAACCTGAGTTTTCACCTGGAGAATTATCACTTCCACCAAAAAAGTTTTGAAACCAGTTTCCAAATTTGAATTTACCAAATCCATCTCCTCTTGAAGTTCCCATTACATCCAGCGGAACTCCCAATTCTACAGTTCTTTCGGGATATTTTTCAATATATTTTAAATATTTTTCGATTTCCTTTTTATTTCCTGCCATTACTTTTTTCATATCAAAAGGCAGGTTTTTCATCCACTCTTCTTCGGTTTGTGGTTTTTGAAGCGCTTCCATCACTTGGTCATCATCCATGTCCACCATAAAACTTTTAATTTCTTTGGGGATTGTTACTCCGTTTGATGGTTTTCGAATCTTATCTTCTGATTGTTTAGGATGATTAATTAATGCAATCCAATCAATTTCTTCATTCAGTTTCACCAACCCGAACTCGGGATGCATCACCAAAAAATCAGCATTGATATTTTGCCAGTCTTCAGGATTGAATTTAGGATAAAAAGTAGTGTTTTCAGGGATGAAAAGCTTGTCTTCAACACATTGAAAATAAGAATTCTTGCCAATTTCAGAAGGTGCCAAATTTTTAAAAATCAAAAAGCATCCATACAAAATATTCGGTTCATTGGAAGGAATTGGAAATGACCGAACTTCATTTAAACCGATCCCTAAAATTTCCATTTCGTGTAACCACGTCAACGGTGAAGAACCTTTAATTAAAAGTCCTTTTTTAGGATAATTATTTTTCGGAAAAGGTTTAATTCTCAGTTCCATATTCTACAATTTGATGAATAAATGGTTCTAAATATTCCAAAATCATGTCTTCCATTTTTCTTATTTTCAGCAAAGTGGTTTCAGGCAAATAATATTCTGAACCTCCAAATTCTGTATGACTCGCCAAAGCCAAATAGCCAGATTCTGTAGATGGAATATAAAACTCCGGAATGTTTTGATTACTGCTTTTAAAAGTCAGCATTCCACGGGAATCTGTAATAATTTCACTGCCTTCAGAAAATGTAAATCTATTTTTATTTTGCTGAGCAAAAATCTTCATCGGATATTTATTCCTGTAAAAAACCAATGAATTATCATAATTCTTGGTCAGTTCATTATTAGAAATCACTAATCCAAATTCAGTATTGATTCCGACATTATTGAAATTATTTAAAATTTTAACTCCAATATTGTTCAGTTTATTGAGTTCAGTTTCAACTTTTGAATTATTTTTATCCATTTCATTAACCTTGTCAAAAGTTTCTTCTAAAGAGATATCACCATCTAAGTTTATCCTGTAATTGTAAGGAATTTCAATTTGATGTAAATAAAAATTTTTATCAAAATAGATCAATTTATGCTGATGGGGAATTTTTTGTCCAGACAAATTCAGTTCAGAATATTCTTTTGTATTTAAGTTTAATTTAGAAATCAATTTTTTATCTCGTTGATAATGGCATAAAATAAATTGATGTTGTTTGTTTTTAGCTAAAACAAACTGACCTTTTGGTCTCACCGAAATATCTTCAAATAAAACTTCGCAACCCCGATGAATTTTATACTGATCATAATAATTTTTATTGTAATAATTATCTGACAAATAAGTTTTTAGCAACTGTTTTTTAGAACTTAAAATAAAAAACTCTCCTTCATACAAAAATGTAGCAATTCTGTTTTTTGAAGTTGGAAATAAAATCGGATAATTCAAAGGAACATCTGCTTTTTTGCTTCTCAGAGAAGTGTTTTTTTCTCCTTTTTGATTTTTCTTTGGCGGATTTGCCCATAATTCCTGCAACGGAAGCATGATTTTTTGAACGTGTTTTCTTGTTCCTTTATGATGCTTGTAAAAATTCAGTTCGCCTTCTGCAGAAGTTGTCACCAAAAATTTTAGACGATCCCGATTTTCGTGAATGACTTTCTGTAGCTTTTGATTTTCTAAATTTTCCTGATTGGTAATAAAAAAAACTTCAAGATCTTTCTCGGTATGCTCTTCACTAAAAAACTTTTCCAATGACTGAGAAACTTCCAAAACCGGACTTACAATATTGAGATGATCGATCACCTCCTCCACTTGATCAAGTTTGATCGGAATTGAATTTTGTCCCAAAGCAAAAACTTTACATTCGGAATGCGCTTTCGGATGTTTGATAACTGCAATTGCTGATGCAAACGCCAAAACTTTCGGAGTTCCCCAATTTTTCAGGGAAGTATCTATTAAAATAATTCTTTCAAAAACATTTTCTTCAGGCGGAATTTCACGCTGAATATACAATGCTTCATTATTTGCAACACGATTCATAAAAACCTCATCTTCATTGGCAAATTCCGACAAAAGCATTCTGCTGAAATCGCCTTTGTTGGTCATATCAGAAACACCGCCAATCGGTTGTTCACCGCGAGAAAGATGACGCATTGGAATTTTAAGTCCGCTCCATATTCTTTTAATTAAACTTCCAACCTGGAAAGTTTTTGGTTCTTCGATGAGTTCCTGAATAAAATCTTTATCGGTTTCTATTGTTGTTTCTTCTTCAATAACTTCTTCTTCAATATCAGCAATTACCAAATTACCTTTCATTACTTGAATAATCATTTGACTTGAAGGAAATTTTTCATTCAAAGCAACCAAGATCCCTAAATCTTTGGAAAACTTCGAAACAGTAATTTCTATTTTCTGTGCTGAATCGGCAATTTTTCGTGAATTTCGTAAATATCCATTTAAAATATATTCCGATTGTTTTTCCGAAATATTATTGGACGCATACTTGAATATTGTCTGTAAAAGAAGAACTCTATTTTTTCCTTTTTTATAATTGTGATGGAGAGATTTTAATGTTTCTAAAAATTGAAATGCAGGACGAATCAGATGTTTAACATATTCATGCGCTGCCAAAGGATGTTTTCTGAGATTTGTTTTAATACCTTTTAGATCTAAATATCCTTCATTTGTTGCATATAAAGCTAATAAAAGAGGGCTCAAAATTGGTAAACCGTTAAGTTTAAGCTCCTTCAAAATCTCAATTAGATAAGGTCTATAAACAACAGCCCCAAGATTCTGAAACGAAATAAGATTATTTTCATTATAGCCGGTATCGTCCGGAACATCCTCATCCGTTGTCCATTCCCAGAAATAACTTTCGTAAGATTGGAAATATTCTTTTAATTCCATTCCTGTGATTTTTCAGTCAGACGAAATGAGCTTACAGATAGTTTTCTGAAATCTTCTTTTTTGATTGGTAAAACACTTCCGTTTTCGCTCCATAAAAGCCAATCTTCGTTGCATTCATTATATTTTCTTTGCAATAAAGAACTCAGATTTTTAAATTCAAAATCAAAACCTGTTGGTAGAAGATGATCATCTTTTAACCAAAAAGTTTTTCCGGGAAAGCTTAATAATGGAGTTCCCATAAACAATGCTTTATCATTAATGACGATCCAATCCAGTTTTTCTAATTTGAATTTTGGTATTGTAATAATCGCTTCTTTAATTTCTGAAATTGAACATAATAAAGCCATTGCAGGTTGCTCTTCTTCACTTGGTTTTAATTTAGCTTCAATCTTTTCATCAATTCCAAAAAAGTTATTATTTGAAATAGGAAAAGTGAGTTTTAAAGCTTTATCAATCGGAGTCCACAGCAAAGCGGTTCTCATTTTTTTACTCGGAACCAATGCATTTTTTCTGAATAAAAGTCCATCCCTCAATTCATACAAAATAAAATTCGGCAACTGCTGAATTTCCGATGAAGCAGCCTGTTCATCAGTAAAACCTTTCAGCCAAATCACTTCTTCATCCATCGCAATCTGAACATTTTTCCAGTCTCGAATTGCACCAAGAAAATCTTCATCCGCTTTTGGAAGTTCTGCCCAAAAAGTTTTTATACTGTTTGAAGAATCTTCTGCCATAAACTTTCGATTTCTTGTTGAATGTATTGTTTTTGTTCAAGATTTCTGATCCAGTCGCATCGGGTTTGGAGATATCTTAATTTATCTTTTATCACGTTTTGTTCCTCAAAACTTAATGTTCCGCTATTCCATTTTTCGATCAGGATTTTTACATCTTTCATCACCTCTTCAGGATTGGGAATTTTATTTTGTAAAGCTTGCGGATGAGATTTCGGATGGTCGTCTTTTTCAATCGTTCTGTTGATAATTCCTTCTAAAATTTCAATCTGCTCTTCGGTATCCCAAATATGTTTCAACACCCATAAATCTGAAAGAATCGCTTCGTTTCTACCACAAATTAAAGCACTTGCCGCGATTAAATTTTGCAGTTTCACAGCTCTACGATCGGAAATCGCAATTCCTGTATTTCTAAGATTGATAATCGTATTTAAATAAACTTCATAAATCGGTTTCAGGTCTATGTTTTTACACAAATTCTGAAGCTCTCGGATTTCATCTGAAAAGATTTCGGGAGTTTCGGTTTCCAGAATATTTTCGAGTTTTCTACCAGCTAAAAGTACTTGTTGAAGAAGATCAGGATTTACATTATCAACATTAATTCTAATTAAAAAACGGTCAAAAAGTGCATTCAAAGCTTCATCTTCAGGAAGAACGTTACTTGCACCGACAAACATCAATGCTGGAAGCTTCCTTGTTTCTTTTCCTCTTTTGAAAATCTTTTCATTTAAAGCCATCAAAAGAGAATTTAAGATTGCCGAATTGGCATTGAAGATTTCATCCAGAAAAACCATCGATGCTTCAGGCATCATGCCTTCTGTGTTGGTTAACAATTCTCCTTCTTTTAATTTTCTGATATCAAAAGGACCAAAAATTTCGTTCGGTTCTGTGAAACGGGTTAATAGGTATTCAAAGTTTTTACCGTCTGTCACCGTATTTGCCAATGTTCTTACAATGGCCGATTTTGCGGTTCCGGGAGGACCATATAAAAATGCATTTTCTCTTGCCAGCAAACAGATTCCGAGCAAATCTACAACGTCATTTTTCCCGACAAAAGTGTCTTTAACAAAGGCGAGAACTTTGTTTAGTTTTTCTATATTTTGAGTCATTTTTTCTTTATATTTTTTCTTGCTTTTGCTTTTTTAACGCAAAGAGTGCAAAGTTTTTTTAATAAGCTAACCGTTTTTAAGTTCGCAAAGGCGTTCTACTCAGCCAAGAAATACAAACAGATTAGTTTTCTACTATTTTTAATTCTCTCCAAAAAATATCTTTGTACATTCCAAATTCTGCGATCAATAAATGATTGATGTAAGGAATTTCGGCGAGTTTATAAGCTTTCTTTTCTACAATTCTTTCAAGATATAATTTTCGGTAGGTTTTGTCTTTTAATTCTTCTTCCCAATTGATTTTTTCAAGATTTAAATCTAATCCAATTCCTGAATAATGAAACTGATGTAAAATATTTTCCAGCATTTTCACCAAAGGATCTGTAGAGTCTGCAACCTGAAGTGCATCGAGCAATTGTGGTAAAAACCTCAACGACAAATCTGCAGATAAAATTGCGGAAACATCTTTTTCACCTTGATATTGCGGAATCAGTTTTTCTAAATCTTTCGCCGTATCTTTTCTTATTAAATACAACTGAGCACTGTGATACAAAATTTTCGCCGCCCAAATGGCAGCTTCTTTACGGAATGGAATCTTATCGGATAAAAAATCTAATCTTTCTTTTTCAAATTCAGATTCAAAAAAATCTTCCGCATCATTTTCTTCTTTTTTAATCAATGTTTTAAGATCTGAAAAAATAGTCAGTGCGCCCTCTTTTCTAAGAAGAAATAAAGTGTCTAAAAACGGGGATTTATTTTCCATTGCCTAACAAAAATAGAATTATTTTCTTTAATTATTTATGAATTTTAAAACCTGAAACAAGATTTACTTCTTTAATGAATAAAAAACTACAGAATTCTCATTAAATTTATATTAAAATTAATTTCTTATCCTAAATCAATGAATCGGAAATCATTCTTGCCTTAGATTTGCATTATAAATAACAAAAAAAAAATACATACAATGGCTACAAAATGGAATTTAGACCCAGCGCACAGTGAGATTACTTTTAAAGTAAAACACATGATGATTTCTAACATCAAAGGTAACTTTACTAATTTCAATGCAGGAATCGAAGCTGAAGACGATACTTTTGCCAATGCAAAAACTACCGCCACAATTAATGTAGACTCTATCTCTACTCATAATACAGACAGAGATAATCACCTGAAATCTGCAGAATTCTTTAACGCAGAAGCTAACCCAACGATTACTTTTGAGTCTAATGCTCTTAACAATTCTGTAACTGGAAATCTTACCGTAAACGGAGTTACAAAACCAATTACTTTGGATGTAGATTTCGGAGGTATCAACGTAGATCCTTGGGGAAATACAAAAGCTGGTTTTTCTTTTGAAGGAAAAATCAACAGAAAAGATTTCGGTCTTAACTGGAATGCAGCTCTTGAAGCAGGTGGTGTAATGGTAAGTGAAGAAGTGAAAATTGCAGGTGAATTGCAGTTTGTAAAACAAGCTTAATTTTAAAATAAGTTTCTGCAAGCCACAAAGCGTGGAATAATGAAATAATTAGTTTTTTAAATCAGAAGGTTCAGGGATTATTAGTTAACCTTGAACCTTTTTTAATCTTAGTAAAAATGAATCTCAACGATTTACAGAATATAAGCAGCCAGTTTAAAAATTCGCAGAAAATGCCGATTCTTTTTCTTGGTCATGGCTCTCCGATGAATGCCATTGAAGAAAATCAGTTTGTTCAGGGTTTTAGAAATGTGGCAAAAGAGATCCCAAAACCTAATGCGATTTTGTGTATTTCTGCACACTGGTTTACTCGCGGAACAAAAGTTACTGCAATGGATATGCCCAAAACGATTCACGATTTTGGTGGTTTTCCGCAAGCTTTGTTTGATGTGCAATATCCAGCTCCCGGAAATCCTGAATTGGCACATGAAGTTGCTGAAATTTTAAATCCAATCGTTGAAGAAGATCACAATTGGGGACTTGATCATGGAGCTTGGTCGGTTATTAAACACATGTATCCAAACGCTGATATTCCCGTGATTCAGTTGAGTATTGATTATACAAAACCGCCTCAATATCATTTTGATTTGGCTAAAAAATTAGAGAAATTAAGAGAAAAAGGTATTTTAATTATTGGCAGCGGAAATATTGTTCATAATCTAAGATTAATTGACTGGCGAAACATTGATACTGTTGGAGCGGGTTGGGACTGGGCAATCGAGGCTCGTGAAAAAACCAATAACTGGCTTCTTGACGGAAATTTTCAGAACCTGATTGATTATCAAAAACAGGGAACTTCTTTGCAATATGCTATTCCGACACCTGATCATTATTTGCCATTGATTTATTCTTTAGGTTTAAAAAATAAGTCTGAAGATCTGGTTTTATTTAATGATGATTTAATCGGCGGTTCACTGAGTATGACGAGTGTAAAAATCGGTTAAATAAATTCCTTTTCAACCACTTTTTTTATCACTATAAATTTAGTAATATTGCTTACCATGAAAAAAACAATATTACTCTTCTTAATGATTTGTCCTTTTTATGTGCTTCTGTCACAATCCATAAATGGCACAGTCGTTAATGATATCGGCAAACCGATTGCCGATGTTAACATTTATCTTGACGGAACAAAGACCGGAACTGTTTCTACAGCAGACGGAACCTTCTCATTAAGTATTTCAAAAAACAATAATTTAGTTTTTAAAAAAGATAACTATGAGACATTTATCGTAAATACTTCGGAGATTTTAAATAAAAAGTTAAAAGTTGTTTTGATCAAGGCCGAGGAAATTGAAGAGGTTATCATTATTCCCTTTACAGAAAAGGCTTATAAAGATTACATCAATTATTTTCTTACTTCTTTCATAGGTACAGATCAGACTAATGTAAAGATTAAAAATCAACGTTCCCTGAAATTTTCGTATGATAAAACGAATAGAATTTTAAGAGTAAAAGCGCCACAAACCTTAATCATAGAAAATAAAAACTTAGGTTATATAATTGACTATAACCTTCAGGATTTTGTTGTTGATTTTGAAAATAACACTACAAGTTATTTGGGTACGAGCTTTTTCAAAGAAACTAAAAATACAGATAAAGTGAAGCTCAACAGAATGAATGCTTATGACGGAAGCACTTTTCATTTTCTAAGAAGCATGTATGGTGGAAAAGTTAAAGATGAAGGCTTCATCGTAAATCAGGTAACCAAATTTCCTAATCCAAAATACCCTACTGAGGAAGAATTACGGTATTTAAAAGATTTTAAAAAAACTTTTAAACCTACGAAAAACATTGTTATTCCGGAAGATATTCAGGATATTATAAGCCGTAAAACTGGCGAACCAGAATACAAAGTCGCAGTTACAAAATTTAATATTCCCGAAACCGATTACATCAAAAAATCTGATGGTAAAGTATTACTTGATTTTAAAGATATTCTTGAAATAAAGCACAACAAATACTTTTATGAGCTTAAAAGCAAGGAAATTGTGAGAAGTAAACTTCCTGTACAACAATCATCAAACATTCATTCTAATGACGGAATATTCGAAATCTACAGTAACGGTAACTGTTCAAATCCTGCAAACCTTATGCTTCAAGGAGAATTCACCAAAAATAAAATTGAATTTCTTTTGCCTTTAGATTACCAATTAGGAGATTGATAATCACTAAAATTTTTGCACAAAAAAAATCGGAAGATAAATCCTCCGATTCTAATATGTAATTGCTTCAATTAGATTCTTGTAATTGCAACAACATGTGGTATGCCTTCAATTGGGCTGTAAATTTCTACGATTGCATCCCAAACAACTTCTGAAGGTGGCATAGATGCTACACACTTAAAGCGGTAATTAGTTCCGTTAACCAATTGTGTAGATACAAGTTGCGGAGTATATTTTACTCCTACAAATCCTCTCATTGCTTCGTCAAATACTTTTTGATCTTGTGGCGTAAGAGCGTGATACGCTGTCCATCCTCCTACTAATGATTCTTGTGCTGTTGTCATGATTAATATTTTGATTTTCCTACTCTTGTGGCTTTTCGGATTTCGCCCCGTTTTAAATGGTTTCTGGTCTCCATGGTTTAAGTTTTTTATACAGATTGTTTATTAATATTTTTGAAACCTTTCAATACTATTTTTAAAACTTCTCTGTATTTGTTTGTGATCACATGACAAAGCTACTACAGATAAAATATATTTAATAGCGTATAAATACGTATTTTTAATTTTAAGTATAATTACCAAATACCATTTTTTTATTTAAACTTACCAATCATATATGTTTATACAAAATATTTTCGCAACAATAAAACATATTAAATATGATATTAAAAACAAAAAATATTCTTTTATTTTAAACTCGATTAAAGCTGAATTATTGATATGAAATCACAAAAAAATCGAAAGATAAATTCTTCCGATTATATTTTATGAATAAAAAAAACAATTAAATTCTAATAATAGAATCAACATGTGGTTTACCTTCAATTGGACAATAAATCCCTGCCATGGTTTCCCAAACCGGACTACCTGTTATTAAAGATGCTCTACATTTGAAACGATAGTTGGTTCCGTTTACCAATTGGGTAGAAACTTCATAAGGAACGTAGTGTACTCCAACGTATCCTTTTATTGCTTCATCAAATATTTTTTGATCTTCTGGCGTAAGAGTGTGATATTTTGTCCACCCTCCTACTAATAATTCTTGTGTTGACATGATTAATATTTTGTTTTTACCTACTCTTTTGGCTTTTTGGAAATACGCCCCGTTTTTGTGAATGGTTTCTGGTCTCCATGGTTAAATAGTTTTTAATACAAATTGTTTCGTCATACTGATAATATTTGGCCGAATTATCAAAATTATTAAACATTGTATTGGTTGTGTAATTACATAACAAAACTACCACAGATAAAACATATTTGTTAGCGTATAAACACTCATTTTTCAATTTGAGTATAATTACTTAACATAAAAAAGTAGCATCATTTATAATGACGCCACTTTTTAAAATTATATTTTCTTGTTAGCTCTTTAAAATATATAACCTATTGCACCGCTTGTAAAACATTAATATTTCCATATCCGTAATCTGCATTTTTTGTTGGATAATAGGTTGCAGACTGTCTCATTTTATTTAAGACCTGATCTCTCGTCCATGACGGATTTTTAGACCAAACCAAAGCTGCAATTCCTGCAGTAGAAGCAGTTGCTACAGAAGAACCGCCAACATAATCGGTTTGTGCATTATAATAACTTAGCACAGGAATATTATTTCCGGAAGCTCTTTCCATTTGATAGGTAAAATCTATTTCACTTCCAGAGTGGCAAACATCACACTTCTGATTCGAAGTATTTTCTTTCACTCCCGTTATCGCCTGAGTTTCCGGCATCCAAGCGGGGAAAATTACGCCGACAAATGTTGTAAAACTTGTAGAAGTTCCGCCTGCACAGAAAATCAGTTTTCCTTTAGAATAAGCATATTTTACACCATCTTCAATTTTTCCAACAGAGAAAATATGCCCCATCGACATTGAAATTATTTTCACACTTGCCATATTTCCAAGATTGGTAAAGGCTATTTTCACTCCTTCTTGTTCGTGATAACCATCCAAAACAACGTTTGAAGCTGCACGATAAGAGATCAAGTTTGCATTATAAGCAACACCAACCGGTTGTCCCTGATTGTTTCTTGGAGCCGCCATTGCAGAAGCCATACTCGTTCCGTGACCGCATTTATCATCCGCTCCGTCATAGCCAGAACTCCATGGCCAAACAGAATCTACATATACTCCGTTTTTACTGATTGTTCTTCCTGAAGATGAGCCATTGTTAAAACTCCCACTCAACAAACTTTGATTAAAAGAAACTCCTGAATCAATTAATCCGATGGTAACTCCGGCTCCTGTGCTGTAATTCCATGCACTGGTAATATTATGTTTTGCAAATGACCAAGGTGCTTTTGCGTTTGGAGTTACGGTAGTGTAATCTGAAGCACTCAGAGCAGTTGACTCCAATCCGCAACCTGAAGAACTTCCGCTTGATTTAGCTGTAGTTCCATTGATTTTATTTTCATTTTCAAAATAACGGTAATCTGCAGGTTCGAAATAACGTATTGATTTTAATTTTCGCAAAGCAATCACTGTTTCCTGCTTTTCGATATAAACATCCATTTGATTTAGAAATTCATCAGAAGCTAACAAAACTCGCTCGTTTTTCCCTTCATATTGCTGAATGACATCTAAAATTTCCTGTTGCAGAGTCTCAGAACTAGACGATTTACTTCTATCAAAATCATCTTTTGAGCTTCCGAAACCAATGGAAGCTATTTTATTTCCCTGAACAATTCCGCTCCACAAAAAGTGTGATGAAGCCTCATTCCAGGAAAACCTTCCTTTCGTCTTGGTGGTTTGATTAATCTGATCGTTGATTTGTCTTGCACTTAGCGGATCTGTCTGTACAATTTCTGCTTCAATAGAATTGGTCTGCATTTCTTCTGTAGAACAAGAACTCAATGCAAAAACTGTGAGTACGTAAAATACACATTTTTTCATAGTTAAATATTTTAAATTTGGTATTCCAAGATATTAATTTCTAATGATATAGAAATATTAAAAATTTTATTTTTGAAGGAAATACTATGCTATGAATATTTAATATTAATCACAATTACAGATTTATCTCATAGCTGTTTTTTGATGTAAAACATGAGATGAACAACCTTACATTCAGACATATTAATTCCATTAAATATTAAAAACCTATTCCTTAAAGTTATTCTCGAAATGCTACAGTTATCTGAACTTGTTTTCGTAAATTTGTGTTTGAAATTTTTTACTAGATGAAAGAAAGTGCTGTAAAAAAAATTGCAGTTCTTACTTCAGGAGGAGATTCTCCGGGTATGAACGCAGCATTAAGAGCAGTTGTAAGAACTGCAAATTACTATAATATCGAATGTTACGGAGTAAGAGAAGGCTACAATGGTCTTATTCACGATGATTTCCTGAAAATGGGAGCTCGTTCTGTAAAAAATATAATCAATCAGGGTGGTACGATTCTTAAATCTGCCCGTTCCGTGGAGTTCAGAACCAAAGAAGGACGTCAACAAGCGTATGAAAACTGTCAAAAATTAGGAATTGACGGTTTAGTTTGTATTGGCGGAGACGGAACTTTCACCGGTGCAAAAATCTTTAATGAAGAATTCGGAATCAGAGTAATTGGTGTACCGGGAACGATTGACAATGATATTTTCGGAACCGATAACACGATTGGTTACGATACCGCTTTAAATACAGCAATGGATGCTATCGACAAGATCCGTGATACAGCAACTTCTCACAACAGAGTTTTCTTTGTTGAGGTAATGGGGCGTGATGCAGGATTTATCGCATTAAACAGTGGTTTGGCGACCGGAGCTTTAGATATTTTGATTCCTGAAAGAAAAGACAGCATTGAAGATCTATTTGGAAAATTCAGAAATGCTGAAAAAACAGGAAAAGCATCAAGTATCGTTGTTGTTGCAGAAGGTGAAAAGCTAGCCAACGTTTATGAATTAGCAGAAAAAACAAAAGCAGAATTTCCTGATTATGACATCCGAGTAGCAGTTTTGGGTCACATGCAAAGAGGAGGTTCGCCAAGTTGTGCAGACCGAGTTTTGGCAAGCAGACTTGGTTATGGAGCCGTAGTCGGATTAATGAATGGTGAAACCAATGTAATGGCAGGAATGCGTTCTAATGATCTAACGTACACTCCTATTGAAGAAGCCATTAAAAAACATAATGAAATCAATAAAGATCTTTTATTAATTTCAGAAATTTTAGCAATCTAATCTATTTAATATAATTTTTAAAAAAGTAAAACACTATGTCAACAATTAAAGTAGGTATTAACGGTTTTGGTAGAATCGGTCGTCTTGTGTTCAGAGCAATGACAGAAAGAAGCAACATCGAAGTTGTAGGAATCAACGACCTTATCAATGCAGAATACATGGCTTACATGTTAAAATATGACTCTGTACACGGAGTTTTCCCAGGAGAAGTTTCTGTAGAAGGAAATGACCTTGTGGTAAACGGAAAGAAGATCAGAGTTACTGCAGAAAAAGACCCAAGCAACCTTAAGTGGGATGCAATTGGTGCTGACTATGTAGTAGAATCTACTGGTTTATTTTTAGATAAAGAAAGTGCTGCAAAACATATTGCTGCAGGTGCTAAGAAAGTAATTCTTTCTGCTCCTTCTAAAGATGATACTCCAATGTTTGTAATGGGTGTAAACCACACTGAGCTTACAGACGATGTAAAGATCTTCTCTAATGCTTCTTGTACTACAAACTGTTTAGCTCCTTTGGCTAAAGTAATTCACGATAACTTCGGGATCGTAGAAGGTTTAATGACAACTGTACACGCTACAACGGCTACTCAAAAAACTGTTGACGGTCCTTCAATGAAAGACTGGAGAGGTGGTAGAGCTGCTCTAAATAACATTATCCCTTCTTCTACAGGTGCTGCAAAAGCAGTAGGAAAAGTAATTCCTTCATTGAACGGAAAATTAACAGGTATGTCTTTCAGAGTACCAACTGTCGACGTTTCTGTAGTAGATTTAACAGTGAGAATTGAAAAAGGTGCTTCTTACGAAGAGATCTGTGCAGTAATCAAAGCAGCTTCTGAAGGTGAATTGAAAGGTATTTTAGGATACACTGAAGATGCTGTAGTTTCTCAGGATTTCGTAGGAGATAAGAGAACTTCTATCTTCGATAAAGATGCTGGTATCATGCTTTCTCCAAACTTTGTAAAATTAGTTTCTTGGTATGACAACGAAATGGGTTATTCAAACAAATTGGTTGATATGTTGGTTCATTCTTCTTCTTTGTAATTGATACATTTCAAATTGATAAAAAAAAACCTTCCGGATGGAAGGTTTTTTTGTTTATTTTAACCCCTCAAATTAATTATCATGCTTGAAGAACTTATTGAAAGATATTCCCAATATTCAGACGGAGAACTAATGACAGTTTATTTAAACAAAAATGGGTACACAAATGAGGCTCAAAAAGCTTTGGAAACTGTTGTAGAAAGAAAAGGTGGAATACAATCTCTAAAAGAGCGATATGATAAAATTGTTGAAAAAGAAGATGAAAAAATAAAATCAAGTACAATTATTGGAAGTATTATTGGGGGAATTATTGGTGGTACTACCGGTGGAATGTTGTGGGGATTACAAATGATATAATCTGGACGTGTTTTTTATATTTTTGCAATGGGATTATTTTTTATTTCTTACGGTTTTATAAAATTTTTCACAAAACAAAGTAAAAACAATATTATCGTATTTTATTACAATAATAATATCTGTTATTTTTGCTTTGGTCTTAGGAACTTTCATTTATGACATATTGGGCTATCATGATCCAAATAAACACTTACAATAATATTTAGTAGAAATGTTACGTGAGACTTAATCCAAAGTCAAGCTTTTCAGCGACCAAACTCTGCCGTTATAGATATTCAGATCTATTTTAGAATTGATTCCGTACACAATTCCGTTTTCTGTAAACTGCCAAAAATTCCATTGATCTTCAGGTGAAGGTTCGGGAACATCGTTGTAATTGGCAAGCCAGATCGGGTAACCATCAAATTCGCCTCTCAGAAAATCTTTGTAATAATGATAATAGGTATAAATAATAGGTTTCTCACCATAAGTTTCTTCTACAATTTTACACCAGATTTTTAAATCTTCAATTAGCTTTTCTTTCGACTTACTTTTTGGAATTTTTTCAATATCTAAAACCGGAGGTAAATCGCCACTTTCAAGCTTTACATTTTCCAAAAAATTATTTGCCTGAATGACCGGATCTTCATCAGCTCGGTAAAAATGATACGCTCCACGGATTAGGTTATGCTCTTTTGCAGAAGCCCAGAATTCATCAAAATTTTTATCGGTATTTCGGTTTCCCATCGTTGCTCTCATCATCACAAATTCAAGCGGAATTGTTTTATTTCCGATGCTCAAGCTATCCCATTTTATATCTTCTTTATTTTGGTAATGAGAAATGTCAAAACCATAAGTTTTATCCAAATTATTTGAAATAATTTTCTGAATTCTTAAAGTTTCGTTTTCGCTGTTTTTTAGCTTCTTATGAGCAAATTTATTAAAATATAAAGCATAATAGTAACTGATTGATTGCTTTAGATATAAACCTGTTCCGATAAGTGCAATCACCAAGATGAGCAATACAATTTTACGACGCAAAAAATAATTCTTTCGTCTTGATTTGTGGATGTTTTTGGCAGTTTTTTTGGTGTACTTTTTAGGGCTCATAAAGTTTTGCAAAACTAACTTTTTAAGCCTTAAAAATACTAAATAAAATAAGTAAATTTGTGTATTATGGAAACACGCGAAAAGGTTATCATCATTGGAGGAGGTTTTGCGGGATTGCAGCTTGCAAAAACGCTGAACAATAAAAATAAAAAGGTAATTGTTCTCGACAGAGTAAATCACCACATGTTTCAACCTCTTTTTTATCAGGTTGCATGCGGACGAATCGAGCCTTCCAATATCTCTTTTCCTTTCAGAAAAATCTTTCAGCAATCCAGAAATACACAGTTTCGTTTAACGGATGTAAAATCTATTGATCCGGCCAATAATAAGGTCATTACAGACGAAGCAGAATTCACTTACGACAAATTAATTATTGCCACTGGTTGTAAAACCAATTTTTTCGGAAATAAAGATCTCGAAAGTAAAGCTTTTGGGATGAAAAATACTCAGGAAGCCATTAGCATCAGAAATCATGTTTTAATGACTTTCGAAAAACTGATTCTTGAAAAAAGCCGAAGCGACGACGGAAACTGGAATATCGTTATCGTAGGAAGCGGGCCAACCGGAGTGGAATTAGCCGGAGCATTTTCAGAAATGAAAAAAGAAATTCTTCCGCGAGATTATCCTTATATGAATTTTGATCATCTTCAAATTATTCTCGTAAGTTCTACCGAAAAACCACTTGCCGTAATGAGCCCCGAAGCTCAGGAAAAATCTGAAAAATATTTAAAAGAATTAGGAGTAAACTTCCTCAGTGGTGAAGTCGTAACCGATTATGACGGAAATAAGGTCTATATGAAAAGTGGCAAAGAAATTCCTTCAAACAATGTAATCTGGGCTGCAGGAGTTACAGGAAATGTCATTGACGGTTTTCCTTCTGAAAATTTAGTAAGAAATCGATATATCGTCGACCGTTTCAATAAAGTAAAAGGTTACGACAATATTTATGCAGTTGGAGATATTGCCTACATGGAAACTCCGAAATATCCTCAAGGTCATCCTCAAGTTGCAAATGTTGCCATCAATCAGGCAAAAAATTTAGGCAAAAATTTTCTGAGGAAAAATAAAAACGAATGGGTTGAATATGAGTACAAAGACCAAGGTTCATTAGCAACCATCGGAAAACACAGAGCCGTTGTAGATTTACCATTTATAAAATTTCAGGGATTTTTAGCCTGGTATTTTTGGATGTTCTTACATTTAATGCTTATTTTGAGCGTCCGAAACAAACTGGCGATATTTTTTAACTGGATGTGGAGCTATTTTAATAAAGATTCTTCCTTACGTCTGATTATTTCGCCATCTCAAAAAAATAATACGCAGCAATGAGAATTGACATTATAAGCGTGCTTCCAGAATTAATGGAAAGCCCGTTTCAAACTTCTATTTTGAAAAGAGCAGTTGATAAAGGTATTGTAGAAGTACATTTTCATCAGTTGAGAGACTGGTCAATCAACAAACACCGCCAGATTGACGACGAGCCCTACGGTGGTGGTGCAGGAATGGTAATGATGATTGAGCCTATAGATAAATGTATTTCTGAACTTAAATCTCAGAGAGAATATGATGAAATCATTTATTTAACGCCCGATGGAGAAACTTTAAACCAAAGAATCGCCAATACTTTATCGATTAAAAACAATCTGATCTTTTTGTGCGGTCACTACAAAGGAATTGATCAGCGTGTAAGAGATTTACATATTACCAAAGAAATATCAATCGGAGATTTTGTTTTGACTGGTGGTGAATTGGCAGCTTGTGTTTTGGCAGATTCTATCATCCGTCTTGTTCCTGGAGTTTTGAATGACGAGCAAAGTGCTTTAACAGACAGTTTTCAGGACGATCTACTTTCTCCTCCCATTTATACAAGACCTGAATCTTATAAAGGATTGGAAGTTCCAAAAATACTTTTAAGTGGAAATTTCGCTAAAATAGAGGAATGGAGATACGAACAAGCTGTAAAAATCACTACAGAAAAGCGCCCCGACCTTTTAGAATAAGTAAAAAAACTTATGTGAGAAATAGTTTTTACTGAAAATTTTACATTTATAATACCTTTCAATACATTTTTCACCCCATTTATATCACTTTTAAATGGATTATTTTTTATTGAATCATACATGGGTTTGTTTGAAATTTATATTGTAAATTTGCCCATTATTTATCATTGTAATAACATATTAAGATTTTAAAAATTAATTTGATTTAAGATTTTATAATCATCAAAATTCTTGATATATTTAATGATAAGTTTGATTAAAATTTTGTCACAATTTAGAAAAATATGTTGATGGAGCTTTTTGCTTTTTACAATGTTGAAAATTTATTTTTGCCCGATCCGCCGCAGATTCATAAACTCGATCCTACAAGATCAGGATTACGAAACTGGGACGACAGAAAGTACAGAACTAAACTTTCAAAAATTGCTCATGTTTTTCGTTTAATGAAGGAAGAAAACGGAATTTTGCCTGCCCTTATTGGTCTTTGTGAAGTTTCCGGAAAAAAAGTATTAGAAGATCTGGTAAAACTTGATCCTTTCAGCTCTCAATACGGAATTGTACATTATAATTCTCTTGATGAGCGAAAAGTAGACGTTGCTCTTTTATATGACAAGTCTAAAGTTGAAATCTTAGATTCTGAAGCCATTACTTTCTTTTTTGAAATCGTAGACAACAGACCCGATAACTATGACACTACAAGGGATGTACTCTTTGCAAAAGTAAAATTCAAAGAGGAAATAATGAATGTTTTTGTAGCTCACCTTCCTTCGAAGAGAGAAAAAGACATTAATCAGCCCAAAAGAAACTTTATTATGAATGAAATTCACAACAGGATTTTAAATATCATCAATAAAGATCAGGAACATGTCATTTTGTGCGGAGATTTTAATCAAAACCCGGACGATGAGAATTTAATAAAAATTCTTTATGACAGTACACAGAACAGGGTTTTACACAACCCTTTTCAAAAGCTGTTTTCAACTAAGAAATATTCTACTTTTCATTACAAATCCGGACTACTTTTTGACCAGATCATGCTATCAGATTCTTTTTTTAAAGCTGATGCAACATTATCTTTTCAGGAGGCAAAGGTTTTTAATCCTGAAAGTATGAGTACTAGAAATAAAGGTTTTGAAGGCAGACCTTTCAGAACATATGCAGGAACAAGGTATCTTGGTGGCTTTAGCGACCACTTTCCTGTTTTAGTAGCTTTCAAAAAAAATTGAATTGAAGTAACAAAATATTAAAAATGAGAAACACAGAAGATAATACGAGCTATCAATTGGATCAGCTAGACAAAGAGATCATATATATGCTGATGGACAATTCTAAAAGTTCTTTGGCGTATATATCTAAACAAGTAGGGATATCTACCACTGCCGTACATCAAAGAATTAAAAAGCTTGAGGTAGCGGGAGTTATAGAGAATTCTATCTCATTTTTGAACCCAAGAAAAATAGGATACAAAGTAGTATCATACATCGGGATGTTTCTTGACCAGCCAAGTCATTATCCTGAGGTGGTAAAATCTTTGAAAGAAGTAAACGAAGTGGTAGAAGCACATTACACCACAGGAAATTATACTATTTTTCTGAAAGTCTTATGCAAAGACAACGACCATTTAATGCTGATTTTAAGCAAACTTCAGAAGCTGAAAGGCGTTACAAGAACCGAAACTTTCATATCTTTGGAACAAGGTATTTACAGACAACTGAAAGTATAATTATGATAAACATTTCTCAATATTTAGATTCGACTTATTTAAAAACTCCACAGCAATCAGGAATTTCTGAGGAAGAAACATTGCAGATTGTGAAAGATTTGGCTCAGGAAGCAATAGATCATCACATTTTTGCCGTAATGATTCGTCCTGATTATGTTGCTGAAATTAAAAGTTTTTTAAATGAAAAGAAATCTAATGTAATTGTAGGAACGGTAATTGGTTTTCACGAAGGAATATATTCTGTTGATGAAAAGCTGGCTCAAGCAACCAAGGCGATCAATGACGGAGCAGATGAATTGGATTTTGTAATTAATTATGAAGCTTATCTTAATGGAAATTTAGAGCTTGTAAAAGACGAATTTTTAAGATGTACGCAACTATGCATTCAGCATCAAAAAATTGCCAAATGGATTATTGAAATTGCAGCTTTGACAGATGCACAAATTGCAGACCTTACCAATAATATTTCAGCTTGGGCAGAAGAGAATTTTAATGAAAAAGATTTAGAAAATATTTTCGTTAAATCTTCAACAGGTTTTTATCAAACAGTAAACGGAAAACCAAACGGAGCAACCTTCGAAGGAATCAAAATAATGCTCGATAATGCGGGTAAACTTCCCGTAAAAGCTGCAGGTGGGGTAAGAACTCCGGAAGATGCAGAAAAGATGATTAAATTAGGCGTAAAAAGGATTGGAACTTCTTCCGCACTAGCTCTTATAAAAAATGATTCTTCTTCAAAAGGAGGATATTAATTCAAACAAAACTTTAAAAAATAACAAAACCCATCAAAATCTGATGGGTTTTAATTTTATGCTTGTTGAGCTTGATATTCTTCGTAAAACTCCTGAGTTTCATGAATTACAGCATCCATTTCTTCTAAAGTATATACTTCTAAGAATTTTCTTCTGAAATCTTTAAAATGTGGAATTCCACGGAAATAATTACTATAATGTTGTCTCATTTCAATTAATCCCAGCTTTTCACCTTTCCATTCAGCACTCCATTCAGCATGTTGACGAACAGCTAATAATCTGTCTGAAATAGTTGGAGCAGCCAAGTTTTCACCTGTTTTAAAAAAATGCTTTATTTCATTAAAAATCCACGGATATCCAATTGCAGCACGACCGATCATAATACCGTCGCACGCATATTTATTTTTATATTCTAAAGCTTTTTCAGGAGAATCTATATCTCCGTTACCGAAAATAGGAATCTCAATATTAGGATTTTGTTTAATTCTTGAAATATGTTCCCAATCTGCTTCACCTTTATACATTTGTCCACGCGTTCTCGCATGGATGGTTAAAGCCTTGATTCCTGTTTCCTGAAGACGTTCGGCAACTTCATCAATATTGATAGAATTGCTGTCCCATCCCAAACGGGTTTTCACCGTTACAGGAAGACTTGTAGAACTCACTACCGCTTTCGTTAAACGAACCATCATGTCAACATCCTTCAAAACACCTGCACCGGCTCCTTTACAAACCACTTTTTTTACAGGACATCCGAAATTAATATCTACCAAATCAGGATTTACAGTTTCTACAATTCTTGCAGACATCGCCATTGCCTCTTCATCACCACCAAAGATCTGAATTCCTACAGGTCTTTCATAATCGAAAATATCCAGTTTTTTTCTGCTTTTCATCGCATCACGAATTAAGCCTTCAGAAGAAATAAACTCCGAGTACATCAAATCTGCTCCATGCAATTTACACAAACGTCTGTATGGAGGGTCACTCACATCTTCCATCGGAGCCAACAAAAGCGGAAATTCCGGCAGTTCTATATTGCCAATTTTAATCATGGTGCAAATTTACGAATTTCTAAACTTTAAACAATTTAATAATATCTATTATGGTTATTCTTAAATATATTTAATATAATCGAACACCACTGAGTTTAATAATTATAATTTTAAGGAGCTATTTCCGGCTATTCGCTTTTACTCCTCACACCATTGCTTCTCCATCTCTAAATCTCTTCTACCCTCTACTTATGTTGCGGGGTAACCAGCTACTATCCGGGCTAAAAAATTCGGCACAAAATAAAGATGGAAGATTAACAGAATTTTCAGTAATTATTTCATACGAATATTCACTGAATCATTCAAATTATAAACTAAACTGACTAATGTAAAGTATTTGATGGCTAAAGAAAATATAAATCTACAAAAAACAGAAACTGTTGTGAAATAAGATTATGAAATCATTCATAACAGATTATATACTTACTGTTGTAAAGAGAGGTTTTTACAACAAGATGTTATTTTTTTGAGTTGAACCAAAAAATGTAATGAATAATTGTATCGCTCCTGCGGAGCTCTGAGAGATTGTTTATGATTTTCTGCTACAAAGGTTACGCTTCTCCGGAGCGAACCTTAACCTTAACCTTAACCTTAACCTTAACCTTAACCTTAACCTTAACCTTAACCTTAACCTTAATTAACCTTAACCTAATAGGCAAAATTACTTATTATCTATTATTCATTATCTATTGCTTTAAATGATCATTGATAAAAATATTGTTGATGTATATGCAAAAAAAAAGTCCTCCAATCTTACGATTGAGGACTTTTAAAAAAACTGGCGGCGACCTACTCTCCCGCTTTCGCAGTACCATCGGCGCTAGAGGGCTTAACTTCTGTGTTCGGAATGGGAACAGGTGAGCCCCTCTGCTAAAACCACCCTAAAGGTTGTATATAAGAGGGTAGAGTTTAGTAGTTAGAGGTTAGTGATATACTAACTTCTAATCTCTAATTTCTAACTTCTGATTTTATCGATAAAAACATTCACAAAGAGGTAACCTTGCTGCACTTTCGTAGCACCATATCAGGCTATAAATCTACGGGTAATTAGTACTACTCGGCTATGACATTACTGCCTTTACACCTATAGCCTATCAACGTTGTCATCTCCAACGACCCTTAAAAGATGTCTCATCTTGAGGCGAGTTTCGCACTTATATGCTTTCAGTGCTTATCTCTTCCAAACGTAGCTACTCAGCGGTGCTCCTGGCGGAACAACTGATACACCAGAGGTTTGTTCAAATCGGTCCTCTCGTACTAGATTCAAGCCCTCTCAAACATCTAACGCCCGCAATAGATAGAGACCGAACTGTCTCACGACGTTCTGAACCCAGCTCGCGTGCCACTTTAATGGGCGAACAGCCCAACCCTTGGGACCTTCTCCAGCCCCAGGATGTGACGAGCCGACATCGAGGTGCCGAACCTCCCCGTCGATATGAGCTCTTGGGGGAGACTAGCCTGTTATCCCCGGAGTACCTTTTATCCTATGAGCGATGGCCCTTCCATACGGAACCACCGGATCACTATGTCCTGCTTTCGCACCTGATCGACTTGTAGGTCTCACAGTCAAGCACCCTTATGCCATTACACTCTACGCACGGTTACCAAGCGTGCTGAGGGTACCTTTGAAAGCCTCCGTTACTCTTTTGGAGGCGACCACCCCAGTCAAACTACCCACCACGCAGTGTCCTTCAATACAGAAGTTAGGCTCCAAGTAAGTAAAGGGTGGTATTTCAACGTTGACTCCACAAACACTAGCGTGCCTGCTTCAAAGTCTCCCACCTATCCTACACATTACTTACTCAAAGTCAATACGAAGTTATAGTAAAGGTTCACAGGGTCTTTTCGTCCCATTGCGGGTACTCGGCATCTTCACCGAGACTACAATTTCACAGAGCTCATGGTTGAGACAGTGCCCAGATCGTTACACCATTCGTGCAGGTCGGAACTTACCCGACAAGGAATTTCGCTACCTTAGGACCGTTATAGTTACGGCCGCCGTTTACTGGGGCTTCAGTCAAACGCTTCGCATTGCTGCTAACGCCCTTCCTTAACCTTCCAGCACCGGGCAGGTGTCAGACCCTATACTGCATCTTTCGATTTTGCAGAGTCCTGTGTTTTTGATAAACAGTCGCCTGGGCCTTTTTACTGCGGCCACCATTGCTGATGGCGTCTCTTCTCCCGAAGTTACGAGACTATTTTGCCTAGTTCCTTAACCATGATTCACTCTAGCACCTTAGGATTCTCTCCTCGACTACCTGTGTCGGTTTTGGTACGGGTTGCTTCACTTCGGCTTTTCTTGGAAGCACTTTCCCTACAACAACTTCGCCCGAAGGCTAGGTCTTGACTATTCCGTCAGTCTCCAGTAAGTACGGCACTCCGTCCCCTTTTTAGTGTGAGCAAGTATGGGAATATTAACCCATTGTCCATCCACTACCCCTTTCGGGTTCGCGTTAGGTCCCGACTAACCCTCAGCTGATTAGCATGGCTGAGGAAACCTTAGTCTTTCGGTGAGCGGGTTTCTCGCCCGCTTTATCGTTACTTATGCCTACATTTTCTTTTCTGTCCGCTCCACCAAGCCTCACGACTCAGCTTCTGTGCAAACAGAATGCTCCCCTACCAGATATATCTAATGATATAAATCCATAGCTTCGGTACTCTATTTATGCCCGATTATTATCCATGCCGGACCGCTCGACTAGTGAGCTGTTACGCACTCTTTAAATGAATGGCTGCTTCCAAGCCAACATCCTAGCTGTCAATGCAGTCCAACCGCGTTGCTTCAACTTAATAGAGATTTGGGGACCTTAGCTGTTGGTCTGGGTTCTTTCCCTCTCGGACACGGACCTTAGCACCCGCGCCCTCACTGCCGTGGAACATTTATTAGCATTCGGAGTTTGTCAGGAATTGGTAGGATTTGACTCCCCCGCATCCAATCAGTAGCTCTACCTCTAATAAACTTATACACGACGCTGCACCTAAATGCATTTCGGGGAGTACGAGCTATCTCCCAGTTTGATTGGCCTTTCACCCCTACCCACAGGTCATCCGAAGACTTTTCAACGTCAACCGGTTCGGTCCTCCACTTTGTGTTACCAAAGCTTCAACCTGCCCATGGGTAGATCACAAGGTTTCGCGTCTAATACTACTAACTAAGCGCCCTATTCAGACTCGCTTTCGCTCCGGCTCCGGACCTGAAGTCCTTAACCTCGCTAGTAACATTAACTCGTAGGCTCATTATGCAAAAGGCACGCCGTCACCCAACTTGTGGGCTCCGACCGCTTGTAGGCGTACGGTTTCAGGTTCTATTTCACCCTTCTATTCGAAGTGCTTTTCACCTTTCCTTCACAGTACTTGTTCACTATCGGTCTTTCAGGAGTATTTAGCCTTGGAGGATGGTCCCCCCATATTCAGACAGGATTTCACGTGTCCCGCCCTACTCATTTATCACTTAAATATGCCTTTCATATACGGGGCTATCACCCTCTACGGCTGTTCTTTCCAGAACATTCTATTAAACATATAAAAGCTTTTGGGCTAATCCGCGTTCGCTCGCCACTACTTACGGAATCTCTTCGATTTCTTTTCCTCCGGGTACTTAGATGTTTCAGTTCTCCGGGTTTGCTCTCCTTGCGGAGTGACATGTCTTCAACATGCCGGGTTGCCCCATTCGGACATCTCGGGATCAATTCGTGTGTGCCAATCCCCGAGCTTTTCGCAGCTTACCACGTCCTTCGTCGCCTCTGAAAGCCTAGGCATCCGCCATACGCCCTTAACGATTTCTTTCCTAATATTATATTAGTTCAGTATTTTTTGATAAACTTTCGTCTATCGATATTTTTATAAACTCGGCACTCGAAAGTGCTCGGTTATCTCTTTGTGATATCTTTACCGTTAATGTCAATGATCTTTAATTCTTTTCAGAAATTCTGATGAACAAATATTGTTTTTGGCTCTATTCGTAACTTTTAAATCAGTTTTCCAAAACTGTGGAGAATAAGGGAGTCGAACCCTTGACCTCCTGCGTGCAAGGCAGGCGCTCTAGCCAGCTGAGCTAATTCCCCCTCTAGGTAAGATGTTAGATGTTAGTAATTAGATATTAGTAAAAAACTAACTTCTAAATTCTAATTTCTAACCTCTATTTCAATTAGTAGTCTCGGGCAGGCTCGAACTGCCGACCTCTACATTATCAGTGTAGCGCTCTAACCAGCTGAGCTACGAGACTCTCTCTAATTAATAATTATTAATTAATAATTGTTAATTATCTCTGTTCCCGTTTACTAATTTCTAGTGGGTTTTGTATTTTTATATTATATATCAACCAAATAAAAAACTAAAGCTTCTCTTTAAGTAAGTACTTATGTATCTTACGATACTAATTTTGTTTATCGTCTAAAGACGCTCTAAAATGAGATGTTCCAGCCGCACCTTCCGGTACGGCTACCTTGTTACGACTTAGCCCTAGTTACTTGTTTTACCCTAGGCAGCTCCTGTTACGGTCACCGACTTCAGGTACCCCAAACTTCCATGGCTTGACGGGCGGTGTGTACAAGGCCCGGGAACGTATTCACCGCATCATGGCTGATATGCGATTACTAGCGATTCCAGCTTCATAGAGTCGAGTTGCAGACTCCAATCCGAACTGAGACCGGCTTTCGAGATTCGCATCCTATCGCTAGGTAGCTGCCCTCTGTACCGGCCATTGTATTACGTGTGTGGCCCAAGGCGTAAGGGCCGTGATGATTTGACGTCATCCCCACCTTCCTCTCTACTTGCGTAGGCAGTCTCACTAGAGTCCCCAACTGAATGATGGCAACTAGTGACAGGGGTTGCGCTCGTTGCAGGACTTAACCTAACACCTCACGGCACGAGCTGACGACAACCATGCAGCACCTTGAAAATTGTCCGAAGAAAAGTCTATTTCTAAACCTGTCAATTCCCATTTAAGCCTTGGTAAGGTTCCTCGCGTATCATCGAATTAAACCACATAATCCACCGCTTGTGCGGGCCCCCGTCAATTCCTTTGAGTTTCATTCTTGCGAACGTACTCCCCAGGTGGCTAACTTATCACTTTCGCTTAGTCTCTGAATCCGAAAACCCAAAAACGAGTTAGCATCGTTTACGGCGTGGACTACCAGGGTATCTAATCCTGTTCGCTCCCCACGCTTTCGTCCATCAGCGTCAGTTAAAACATAGTGACCTGCCTTCGCAATTGGTGTTCTAAGTAATATCTATGCATTTCACCGCTACACTACTTATTCCAGCCACTTCTACTTTACTCAAGACCTGCAGTATCAATGGCAGTTTCATAGTTAAGCTATGAGATTTCACCACTGACTTACAGATCCGCCTACGGACCCTTTAAACCCAATAAATCCGGATAACGCTTGCACCCTCCGTATTACCGCGGCTGCTGGCACGGAGTTAGCCGGTGCTTATTCGTATAGTACCTTCAGCTTTCCACACGTGGAAAGGTTTATCCCTATACAAAAGAAGTTTACAACCCATAGGGCCGTCGTCCTTCACGCGGGATGGCTGGATCAGGCTCTCACCCATTGTCCAATATTCCTCACTGCTGCCTCCCGTAGGAGTCTGGTCCGTGTCTCAGTACCAGTGTGGGGGATCACCCTCTCAGGCCCCCTAAAGATCACTGACTTGGTAGGCCGTTACCCTACCAACTATCTAATCTTGCGCGTGCCCATCTCTATCCACCGGAGTTTTCAATATCAAATGATGCCACTTAATATATTATGGGGTATTAATCTTCCTTTCGAAAGGCTATCCCCCTGATAAAGGCAGGTTGCACACGTGTTCCGCACCCGTACGCCGCTCTCAAGATCCCGAAAGATCTCTACCGCTCGGCTTGCATGTGTTAGGCCTCCCGCTAGCGTTCATCCTGAGCCAGGATCAAACTCTCCATTGTATGTTTGTCTGACTCACTCAAAGTTTTGACGCTTTAGTTTTTCCTTACTTGGTTGTATATTATTTTTCAATGATCTCTTCTCTCTCGCTTTTTACGATACCTACATTTTCTGTCGTTTTCAGTACCGATTTGCGTGTGCAAAAGTAAAACTTTATTTCTAACTGACCAAATGTTTTTAAAAGAAATTTTAAAGTTTTTTGATGACCCTAAATCCTTATTTCCCACACTTGATTTATTCTACTCCGCTCCCGTTTTACCGGACTGCAAAGATAAGAATCTTTTTATTTCTCGCAAATTTTTATTTCAAAAAATTTAAAAGTTTTTTCTAAGATCTTTATCTATCCGTAGATAACACTAGTCTTATCGTTTTCGCCTTATTCAAAGCTCTTCTGCGCTACCAATCAACTCTCGTTTTTCAGTGGGGCAAAAGTAGTACTTTATTACCACACAATCCTAATTTATTTAACATAAAATTCATATTTAATCAATATTCCATGGTAACTAGCTGGTTTTATGATTCAAAATTTTGAGAGTTATAGGTAGCAGGAGTTAGGACTTAGGTTATCAGTGGCTGGTCGCAGGTTGTGTCGGAGAGTTGGAGAGTAATAGTGTTGGAACGTTTGAGAGTGAAGATTATAGGAAAGGGTTAAGTTCTGAAAGTATAAGAGAGAAGAAAGAAAAGGTTTCAGACGGAAATATCTATGATAATATAGAGAAGCGCTTTATCGCAAAGGCAAACTAAGAGTTTTTAGTTGTGTTCTTATATAGGATAAACTAAGGCGTTCTACTTAGCTAAGAAAAACAAATCAGAAAATAACGGATTGGTGATCTATGTGTCGCTCCCATGGAACTTTGATTCTAAATTCATATGCTTTGCTACAAAGGTGGTGCTCCGATGGAGCGCTATCTCGTATTTTGGTAACATCTTATCCTATTAACAGGACGCCACTCCGTGGCTTTTGAAGATCTTTGCTTCTAAATACATTAACTAAGACTAGCTCATATTAAATATTTAGTGATATTTTTTTTAAAAACTCAACATTCTCATAGTAAGTCTATCATCTATTATCTTGTATTTACTCGCATTCTAAAACAGCCCGGATTGAACGGCTTGTTTGAGCTCTTTTTGCTGCAAAGAAAAAGCAGGGCGCAAAAAAGCGAGTAGTGAAAGCCGGAAATTGCTACTAAAGAAAAATCTATATATAAGGATAGATGAAATTGTTACAAATTTTGGGGCAAAGCGATATTATTTTTCTTCATATATTCAATAAGCTCATTGTATTTGTCTTCATAATCATTTGTACCACACTTGTGAGAGATACTGCATATTTCCGAGGGTTTTATATTGAGGATGTTTGAAATTTTTGTGAGAATCTCCAGATTGATTTTCACTTTTGAATTTTCGATATCAGAATATGCTTTTTGAGAAATACCCATTTCGAATGCCATGTATTCCTGGGTAAGATCACGATCGCGTCGCATTTTCCTGATATTTTGTCCACAAATTTTCATTACACAATAGCTTTAGTAGTTTTCGGTATATTTTAGAAGTATATCTAATAGCCTTAGACAAAGTTAGTAAATACCTTTGTCAAAACATTACATACGCAGCATGATATTTCTTTTCAGGTCATCGAAACCCTTTGTTTAAGGGAGATTCTGTGAAAATTATTGTTCGTTGCAAGACACAAGACTTATGGAGACGCAAAAATTTCATTATGACAATAATATTGTCAGAGCATTCCTCTATGCTACTGTAGTATTCGGGATTATTGGTTTTATTTTAGGATTAACCGCAGCTTTGATGCTTTTTTATCCTGAATTGCCTGAATTTTTATTTGGAACTGACGACACAACCATTCAGAGTTTAAGAAGTGGTAATATTCAGGGGTTAGTTAATTCGCAGGGTGCTTTAGGATTTGGAAGAATCAGAATGCTTCATACGAGTGCAGTTATTTTTGCTTTTGTTTGTAATTCATTCTTCTGCGGTGCTTATTACAGTATGCAGAGACTTTTGAAAACAAGAATGTACAGCGATACTTTATCATGGATCCATTTCTGGACATGGCAAATTATGATCATCGCTGTTGTGATTACTTTCTTAATGGGGATTAACACTTCAAAAGAATATGCTGAACACGAATGGCCAATCGATATTTTGATTACTTTCTCTTGGGTAATTTTCGGAATCAATATGTTTGGAACGATTGCCAAAAGACGAGTGCGCCATTTATATGTAGCCATCTGGTTTTATATTGCAACTTGGATTGCCGTTGCAATGCTTCATATCTTCAATAATCTAGAAGTTCCGTTATCTTTTACAAGCTGGAAATCATATTCTGCTTATGCAGGAGTGAAAGACGCGTTAGTTCAATGGTGGTACGGTCATAATGCGGTTGCATTCGTTTTGACAACACCGGTTTTAGGTTTAATGTATTATTTTATGCCTAAAGCTGCCAACCGACCAGTATTTTCATACAAACTTTCTATCATTCACTTTTGGTCACTGATCTTCGTTTATCTTTGGGCAGGACCTCACCACCTTCAATATACTGCTTTACCGGCATGGGCTCAAGCGGTGGGAACAGGTTTCTCGATTATGTTGATTGCTCCATCTTGGGGTGGAATGCTGAACGGATTATTAACTTTAAGAGGAGCTTGGGATAAAGTAAGAGACAATCCTATCTTGAAATTCTTCGTAGTTGCAGTTACTTGTTATGGAATGGCAACTTTCGAAGGACCACTTTTAGCAACAAAATCTTTAAATAAAATCGGGCATTACACCGACTGGGTAATTGGTCACGTTCACTTAGGAGCTTTAGGATGGAATGGTTTCATGGCATTCGGAGTTATCTATTACCTGATCCCAATCATGTGGAAAACCGAACTTTGGTCTAAAAAATTAGCCAACTGGCATTTCTGGCTGGGAACTTTAGGAATTCTTTTCTATGCTGTTCCAATGTATATCGCCGGATTTACTCAAGGTTTGATGTGGAAACAATTCAATCCGGATGGAACTTTATTATGGAAAAACTGGCTAGATACTGTGACTGCGATTATTCCTTACTTTAAAATGAGATTCTTAGGGGGATTATTTTATCTGAGTGGAGCAATTTTAATGGTTGTAAATGTTTACAAAACAATTAAAGCAGGATCATTCCAGAAAAACGTGCCTGCAGAAGCACCTGCTTTAGCCAATGTAGGAAGCTCAAGAAAAGAAGGCGAAGGTGTACACCTTTGGTTAGAGAGAACCCCTCACCTATTATCAATATTAGCTTTTGTAGCCATTGCAATCGGTGGATTAGTAGAGATTGTTCCTACATTAACTGTAAAAAGCAACTTGCCAACGATATCTGCTGTGAAACCTTATTCACCATTAGAATTGGAAGGTAGAGATCTCTATGTAAGAGAAGGCTGTAACTCGTGTCACTCCCAAATGATAAGACCCTTCCGTGATGAAGTAACAAGATTTGACGGAAAAAACGGGCAGTATTCTAAAGCCGGGGAATTCGTTTACGACAGACCATTCCTTTGGGGATCAAAAAGAACAGGACCGGATCTTCACAGAGAAGGCGCAAGAAACCCAGATTCATGGCATTTTAAACACATGTACAACCCAAGAATTACTTCTGCAGGTTCTATTATGCCGCGTTTCCCCTGGTTGATTACCAACAAACTGGATCGTTCTCAAATGATCGATAAAATGAAACTGATGAAAAATACTTTTGATGTTCCGTACACCAAAGCACAGATAGACTCAGCAGATCGATGGGCAAATAATCAGTCACAAGCGATCGTAAAAAGAATTTATTCTGAAGCAACCGATGTAAAAGATCAAATGGACAAAGAGAAAATTGCCAAAGGAAACGATTTTATACCGATGGAACAGAGAGAGATCATCGCTATGATCGCCTATCTGCAAAGATTAGGAACAGATATCAAAACAACCGATATCAAAACAGCAAGCGTAGATTAATTTTAAATATCTATTACAATGAAAACGAGAACACCCATATCTATATATATAGCAATAACCATAGGAATTACGGTAATGGCGTTCGAAATGTTCGCACAAGATGCCAATTATTTTTCTACCCCTTTCTTTTGGGCATTGCTGATCATCATCACCATTTTATTGCTCATCATGAATTCTATCGGAGATTTGGTAGAAAACGAAAGGTTCAGCAGACTGACAGAAGAAGAGAAACAGGAATATATTACTGATAAAACAACTCCGTATTATCTAAAACTTTGGAATTCGGCTTTCAAAAAACAATCGCAGGCTGAAGAAAAAGATATTTTGATCGATCACGGTTTCGACGGAATTACCGAACTCGACAATTCTTTACCAAAATGGTGGATCGGTCTCTTCTATTTCGGAATTATCTTCTGTGCAGTTTATATGATTGCATTTGCTTTCACAGACTATGCTCATCCCGAAGCTGAATACGACAAAGAAGCTAAATTACAGCTTGCTTCCATTGAAGAATACGAAAAAAATGCTCCGCCCATTAATTTGGAAACTGCAAAATATAGCGCAGATTATATTACAGAAGGCGAGCAATTATTTAAAACCAATTGTGTAACCTGTCATGCAGACGGTGGAAAAGGTGGCATCGGTCCAAACTTAACCGACACGCACTGGATCAACATAAAAGAGAAAAGTTTGTTTAAAAATGTTTTCTGGATGCTCGAAAACGGTTCGCCAAACAACCCAACTATGCGTCCTTTTATAAAAGAAGGTACCATTACAGGAAGAGATGCCGAAAAAATTGCATCCTATATATATCATATCAATCAGGAAAAATCTCCTATCACAGGAAAACAGGGAGGTGCGGCTCCACAAGGAGAAATCGCAAAATGGCAAGAATAATTACTCATCTAAATATATAAAACTATGAATTGAATCTCCATCAGATGTATGTCGCAGTTGTAACTCAACTAACATCTGAAAACCTATTCACTTTAAATATTCCATAATATTTAATTATCAACTGAGGCATACATCAATGCAAAAACCTGTTCACTGAGCAGGTTTTTGTAGTTAATAGATACCACATATTTAGTAAATTTCAACAATTTTTCCGCCTTGGCAAACATATTGCTCAGCTTTTAAACAAAGCCCTTTAGCGGGCTTTTTTCAAAAAAAATAAATCATGGTACAGTTCATCAAATTTCATTTTTTTTAAATTTAAGTTAAAATGTGTATTTTTAAACATCGATGATCAAAACACTCATCAATCAAAAAAAAAGTATTTATTGGCTAAATCACAGAAATTTTGAAAATAAAATTTAATAAAAGAAAAATTCTCAGAGGTATTGTTATTACAATGATCTCTTTTATTGTTTTAATCATCCTGCTCATTTTAAGTTTAAGACTTCCGGCGGTTCAGAACTTTGTAAAAGATAAACTGATTGTTTACCTTGAGAAAAAAATAAAAACCAAAGTAAGTCTAGATAAAGTCTATATCGGTTTTCCAAACAGTTTGGTGATGGAAAATCTATATCTGAAAGGTCAGAATATAGATACGCTTTTAGCTGTGAAAAAATTCGATGTCGGTTTAGATATGTGGAAATTGATCAATTCTAAAGCTGATATTACCTCCATAGATTTAGAAGGCGTTCGCGCAAATGTGGTTAGAAATCCGCAGGGAAAATTCAATTTTGATTATATTATTGATGCGTTTGCTACTTCCGATAAAGAACAGGAGCAAAAACCGTCAAAGCCTTTTATTATTTCTCTTGATAAAATTAAATTAAAAGATATCGGGATCACTTTCAACGATCAGCAATCCAGAAATGATATCAAAGTATATTTCAAATCTTTTGATACCCGAGTAAAAACTTTTGATCTTCAAAACAATTCTTACGCAGTAAATGATATTAATCTTGACGGATTAAAATTAAAACTAAAACAAGATTTAGTAAAAGAAGTTGCTGCTAATGTAGAAGAAAAAGTAGATTCTCTGAATCAGAAAAAGGCAATGAAATTAGGTTTAAACAAAATAAACCTGACCAATTTTGATATTGACTATGGCGACGATAATACCAAAACTTTTGCGAAAGTTCTTTTCAAAGAATTAAGTACAAAAGTAAACAGCATCGATCTTGAAAACAACGATTATAATGTTGGAAATGTTTATTTAACCGGAGCAAATATCAACGTCAATTTATTCCTTCCAACGGAAAACGCCAATCCTAAAAACGAAGAAAAGCCTGAAGTTTCAAAAAATTCGGCAAAAGAAAAAGCAATGAAAGTCCTTTTAGGGAGACTTCATTTAGATGATGTAAAAATCGCATACAACAACACAGCCATCGCTCCTACAAAAAGCGGAATGGATTTTAACCATCTTAATTTTGCTAAATTAAATATCGACGTCCGAAATTTCAAAATGGAAAACAATGGTTTTGCAGGTTCTGTAAAATCAGCAGAAATACAGGAAGCAAGAGGTTTGAACGTACAAAAGTTCAACACCGATTTTGTTTACGCAGAAAAAGAAGCGTATTTAAAAAACCTTTACCTGCAGACTCCAAAAACAATCTTACGAGACGAAGTTATTTTAAATTATAATTCGATTGACCAGTTATCATCCAATCTTGGAGCGGTAAAAATTTCAGCCGACATCCGTGATTCTAAAATTGGTTTTTCTGATATTTTAAACATAGTTCCAACTTTAAAAAATACAGCACCGTTCAACAAATATCCAAATGCGACTTTAAATGTAAATGCTTTGGTGAACGGAACTGTGAATGATTTGATGATCCAAAATCTGAAAGTTTCAGGTTTAGACCAATTGAGAGTTTTGGCTTCAGGAAAAATCAAAAATGCGATGAATCCTGATCAGTTGTATTACGATCTGAAAATTGCAGAAGTTTCTTCTTCCTCAAAAACGATTTATAATTTAGTTCCAAAAAATACTATTCCGAGCAATATTACTTTGCCATCTTCTTTTACAATCCGTGGAACAGCAAAAGGTACGAACCAAGTTGTAGATGCCAATTTGCGTCTGACTTCCACTTTAGGAAACGCTGCCGTGATTGCTAAAGCCGATATGCGCAGAAAAAACAGAGAAACTTTTGATGTAAAAGCCAATCTTCAGAGTCTTCAGATCGGAAAACTGATTCAGAATAAAGATATTGGAAGTATCAATGCAAATATCAATGCAAAAGGACAAGGTTTTGACCCAAAAACAATGTCTGCAAATCTTTCGGGTGACGTACAATCTGCAACTTACAACGGCTACACTTATCAGAATATGAATCTGAAAGGTAAAATAAACCGTGGTGCTTATGATATTGATTTAAACTCAAAAGATCCGAATGCCAATTTACATCTTGCTGCTTCCGGAGTTTACGATGAGAAAAATCCGACAGTAAAAGTCAATGGAAATATCAATAAATTAGATCTAAACAAATTAGGATTTTACAGTTCGCCAATGATCATTGCTGGTGGAATTGATGCCGATTTTAAAAGTTTAGACCCAGATAATCTGAACGGTTATCTTAATTTACAGGATTTTGCCATTTCAGATACCAAAGAAGTCTACCCTATACAAGTAGTTAGATTGAATGCCTTTTCAAAAGCAGATTCAACTTTAATTCAATTCAATTCGCAGATTGCAGATGTAGAACTGAATGGTAAATATAAACTGACTCAGATTTTTGGAGCTTTAAGTCAAACCATTAATCAATATTATCAGTTTCAAAAACCTGGCAAAGCTCAGAAAATTGATGCCGGACAATTCTTCACCATTAATGCAACAATTAAAAATGACGATCTGATCAGAAAATTTGTACCGGATCTGAAAAGTTTTGAAACCATCAACATTACAGGAAATTACAATGCAGATTCTCAGAAAATAGAATTGGATGCAAAAATTCCGCAGGTTTTGTACGGAACAAATACTTTGGAAAATACCAATCTGAAAATCACAAACGAAAATCAGGCTTTACAATATGATCTTAGTGTTGCCGCTTTGAAAAGTGAAAGTTTTGCTTTAAATAAAGTGAACATTAATGGCGATGTTGCTAATAATATCATCAATTATAATATCACCACAAAAGACGATAAAGATCAAACGCAGTTCCTGATTGCAGGAAATGCCAAATCGTTGAATGATGTTACCGAAATATCACTAAATCCGAATGGTTTAAAATTAAATTATATGGATTGGACGGTTGCTGAAAACAATAAAATTCAGATTTTCAGTCAGGGAATTGTTGCGGATAATTTCCGTTTATCAAATTTGGGAGCCGAAATTTCTTTACAGTCTGAAAGCAGTTCACCAACCAGTCCGCTGAATGTTTCATTGAAAGATTTTAAAATAGAAACGATTACAGAGATCATCAAAAAAGATTCATTGCTGGCGAAAGGAACCATCAACGGAACAGCGCAGTTGAGAGATTTAACCAAAAATATGACGTTCACTTCAGACATCAATGTTTCTGATCTGATTGTTTATGGAAGTCCGGTAGGAAATTTGGCGATTAAAGTCAATAACCAATCCGCAAATCTTCTGAATGCAGACATTGCACTTTCGGGGAATAATAATGATGTAAAGATTTTAGGAAATTACAACACTTCTTCGAGTACGTTTGATTTAAATTTAAATATGAATCAGCTTCAGATGAAAACGCTTCAGGGCTTTTCGATGAATGCAATTACCAATACGGAAGGTTATCTTTCGGGAGATTTAAAAATTACAGGAACGACAACTGCACCGAAAATTTTGGGTGATATTAAGCTAAATAATGTCGGATTAATGATTGCACAAACAGGAAGTGATTTCAGAAATATCAATGATAAAATAGGATTTACCAACCGCGGAATTGAGTTTGATGACTTTAAAATTAAAGACAAAGACGGAAATGCTCTGAACATCGACGGACAGATTTTAACGCAGACTTACAGAGATTTTGCATTTAATTTAGATCTAAAAGCTAAAGATTTCAAAGTAGTAAATTCTGAAAAATCAAACGACGCGATGATGTACGGAATTCTGGCAATTGATGCTGCATTAAAAGTGGGTGGGAATCTAGATTTACCAAAAGTTGACGGAAGATTGGCAGTTTCAGAGAAAACAGATTTCACATTTGTACTTCCGCAGTCGAGCCCATCTTTGCAGGAAAGAGACGGTATTGTAGAATTTATCGATCAGGATCAGATTGCTCTTAATAAAACCATAAAATCTGATTCTGTCAAAGCAGAAAGTCCGATTAAAGGATTGGATGTAAATGTCAACATTGAAGTAGATAAAGAAGCAAAAATGTCGATTATTATTGACAAAGCCAATGGAGATTTTGTAAAACTTCAGGGTGAAGCAGATTTAACAGGCGGAATTGATCCTTCAGGAAAAACAACTTTAGTCGGCGTTTATCAGGTAGAAAAAGGAAGCTACGAAATGTCGGTAAGTCTTTTGAAAAGAAAATTTGATATCCAAAAAGGAAGCACCATCACCTGGACCGGCGAACCAACAACCGCTAAATTGGATATTACCGCTATTTATAAAACCAATGCAGCGCCTATTGATCTTGTAGAACAACAGTTTGGAGGAAATCCTGCAGATCTTAATCAGTTTAAACAAAGAATTCCATTCAATACATTACTGATCCTTAAAGGAGAACTTTTGAAACCTGATATCTCTTTTGATATTACCACAGACGAAAAAAATAACGCGGTTTCTTCTACCGTTACAGAAACAGTAGACGGAAAACTGTCTCAGTTGCGACAAGATGAAAACGAAATGAATAAGCAGGTTTTTGCATTGCTTTTACTGAATCGTTTTATTGGTGAAAACCCTTTCGAAAGTAATTCCGGAGTTTCTGCTGAAACATTGGCGAGACAGAGTGTGAGTAAAATTCTTTCGCAACAGCTTAATAATATTGCCTCCAATCTTATAAAAGGAGTTGATTTAAATTTCGATCTTGAATCTACCGAAGATTATTCTACCGGAACTCAAAATACAAGAACCGATCTGAATATTGATATCAGCAAAAAATTATTAAATGACCGTCTGAAAGTTACAGTAGGAAGTAATTTCGGATTGGAAGGTGAAGCGAGACAAAACGAAAATACCACCAATATTGCAGGAGATGTTATGATAGATTACAGCCTTTCTAGAGACGGAAGATATATGTTGAGAGCGTACCGAAAAAATGATTATCAGGTTGCTTTACAAGGACAAATTATAGAAACCGGAGTAGGATTTATCATCACTTTAGATTACGATAAGTTCCGTGATATTTTCCGTAAATCTAGAAATCAGAGAAACAAGGAAATCAGAGAAAATAAAAGAAAACAAGATAACCAAGTCGTAGAATTTAAATAATGAAGAATACCTTTAATATATACTGCAAATATTTTTTGGCATCGGGAATGACGGTGGCAGTTATCTCTTGTAGCAATACCAAGTTTCTAAAAGACGGGCAAATGCTCTATACCGGAGCTGAAGTAAAAATAGAAAGTGATTCTCTTTCAAAAAAAGAAAAAAGTGAATTGAAGTCTGCACTCGAAGAAAATCTTACGCCAAAACCAAATTCTACTTTCCTTGGTTTAAGACCAAAACTCTATGCATACAATACTACGAAAGAACCCAAAAAAGAAAAAGGCATAAAGTACTGGCTGAAATATAAATTTGGTGAAGAACCTGTTTTGCTTGGAGATGTTGACAGAGAATTTAATAAAGATATTATTGTAAATTATTCTGAAAACAAGGGTTATTTTAATGCAAAAGCTAAATATGACACGGTTTCAAAAAATAAAAAAGCGCAGGTTATTTACACCTTAAATCCGGGAGCAAGATATTTAATAAGCAATGTGAATTTCCCAAAAGATTCTACGCTTATTAATGCAGAAATTCAGAATTTAAAAGAAAAAACGTTACTTAAAGAAGGAAATCCTTTCGATCTTGATGTCATCAAAAACGAACGACAAAGAATCGACAATGAGCTAAAAGACAAAGGTTTTTATTACTTCAGTCCAGACAATATTATTGTACAAGCAGATAGTACGGTAACTAAAAATCCAAAAGTTGAGCTTATTGTAAAGCTGAAAGACAACACACCAAAATTGGCAACCGAACAGTTTACAATTGATAAAGTAGTTGTTTTTCCTAATTACAATCTTCGCGATGCTAAAAAAGGAAAATATAATATCCCGATGAATCCCGATTCTTTGAAAGGATATGAGTACAACAATATTTACGTAGTTGATCCTGATAAAAAATTTAAACCAAGAATTTTTGACCGAGCTTTATATTTCAACCAAGGTGATATCTACAATAGAAAAGACCACAATTTATCTCTTAATCGATTGATCAGCTTGGGTGTTTTTAAGTTTGTGAAAAATGAGTTTGTCGTTTCAGATTCTTTAAATCATAAGTTTGATGCGTATTATGTATTAACTCCAAGAGAACTTCAATCTTTACGCTTGGAAGCTTTGGGAAGAACCAATTCTGCAAATTATGCAGGAAGCGAACTAAATTTAAACTGGACGCAACGAAATTTTTTCCGTGGTGCAGAACAGTTTAAGGCTTCTGTTTATGGAGCATTCGATGTTCAGATGGGCGGTCCTGCAGATGCTGAAAACATTTTCAGAGCGGGAACCAATGTACAATTATCAATTCCAAGAATTGTGGCACCTTTCCGTTTCAATTCTTCAAGTGCTTTTGTTCCGAGAACTAATATGAAACTGGGATATGAATTCCAAAACAGAACAACTTTATATTCTTTAAATACATTTAATGCTTCATTTGGGTACCAATGGAAAGAAAATGTAAGAAAAGAACACGAACTTAATGTCATTGATGTTTCTTTGATTCGTCCGGCAGACATTACTGAAAAATTTAAAACTAAATCTGACGGCAATCCTTACCTTCAAAGAATAACTGAAAAGCAACTTATTTTCGGACCCACTTATTCTTACACCTATTCCACAACAATGCTTCCTAGAAAAAATACGTTTTATTATAAAGGAATGCTGGATTTAGCAGGAAATATTACAGGTCTTGTTACAGGAGCCAATGTAAAAGAAGGAAAGGAAAAAACAATTTTCGGAGTTCCTTTCAGCCAATATGCAAAGATTGAAAATGATCTAAGATTCTATCATAAGTTTAATGAGAAAACATCTTTTGCTTCACGATTTATTGCAGGAGCTGCTATTCCTTATGGAAATTCAGAACATATTCCTTTCTCAAGACAGTTTTTTGTAGGTGGAAGTAACAGTATCAGAGCATTCAGAGCAAGAACTTTAGGTCCTGGAAGTTATGATCCGAGAGATGAGAATAACAACAGAGCTGTTTTTGATCAGTCGGGAGACGTAAAATTAGAATTGAATGCTGAATACAGAGCCAATCTTTATAAATTTTTGAATGTTGCAGCATTTGTAGATGCAGGAAATATCTGGTTGATTAATGATGATATCAATGATGAGGGAGTCAATACAAGACCGGGAGGAAAATTTTCTAAAGAGTTTTTAAGTGAAATTGCAGTAGGAGCAGGAGTTGGTCTACGATTAGATTTCTCAATTTTAGTTTTAAGACTTGATTTGGCAATGCCTCTAAGAGTTCCATATTACGAAAAAGGCGACCGATGGACTTTCGACAGAATCAATTTTGGAGATTCCAGCTGGAGAAAAGATAATCTTATTCTGAATATAGCCATTGGATATCCTTTCTAAAAAGCTAATGTTAGTTAGTTAGTTAGTTAGTTAGTGATCAGCTCTGACTTATTACATAAAAAAGCAACACAATATTTCAATATCAATAGGAACGGGCTTTAGCCCGTTTTTTAGTTTACCACAATTCATTTGGCTTTAGACAAAACTTATCTATTGATAATTTGCTGAAACCATTTATACTTTATGAAGCAAGATTTTTTCCTTTTCTACACTGAAATTCACATTAAGGAATAATCTTTGCCTTAAATCCAGCAACAATATATTGTCATTTCTTGATTTCAAACTGAAGACAATATTCATCATCAAATCACATCTATTAATATTCTAACTATGCTAAAAGAATTAAAATTTTTCTGGGAAACCGTTAAAGAAACATTTACAGAATGGAATAATTCATCCGCTTCTAATGACTCGGCAAGTTTGGCTTATTATGCCATTTTCTCAATTCCGGGATTGCTGATTATTATTATCTGGATCGCAGGATATTTTTTTGGGGAAGAAGCGATTCGCGGACAAATCAGTACTCAGATTAGTGGATTGATGGGACAGGATGTTGCCAAAAGCATTCAGGATATGATTGCAGGAGCACTTATTGATAAGGAAAATATTTTTATGAAAATTGTTGGAGTAGGCTCATTAGTTTATGGTTCTACTACCCTATTTTTTCAGTTGCAGAAATCTCTGAATAATCTTTGGGATGTGGAAGCTGCGCCTAAAAAAGCTTTGGTAAAATTTCTTTTAGACCGTGCGAACTCATTAGGAATGATTCTTATTTTAGGATTTTTACTGATGATCACGATGGTTTTATCCTCATTAATAGGACTCTTTAATAATTTCATCACTACTTATTTCGGTCTTGAAACGTATATCATTGTAGAAATTATTAATTTCACCGTAGGATTTTTAGTTATTGTCGTCCTTTTTGCATTGATGTTTAAAGTACTTCCCGATGTAGAAATCAGCTGGAAATCGGTTTGGAAAGGCGCTTTACTTACTGCAGCTCTTTTTACTTTAGGTAAATTTTTGCTGAGTCTTTACTTTGGACAATTTAAACCCACCTCAGCATTTGGAACTGCCGGAACGGTGATTTTAATTATGATGTGGATTAATTATTCGTGTATGCTGGTTTTCTTCGGCGCAGAATTTACGAAAGTCTACACTTATCGAAAAGGATACAAGATTGTTCCTTCAAAACATGCCAAATGGAGCAGTGCAAAATTGTATAGAGAAAGCCAGGTTCAAAACGAAACTCAGGTTTAAAATAAAAATCCTCCCGAAATTTTCAGGAGGATTTATTTTTTACATTCTGTTTACGGTTCCTATACCTAATAAACTTAATGATTTTTTTATTGTTTGTGCCGTGAGATTTGATAAATTCAAACGGAATTGTTTTAGATCTTCATCTTCAAGTTTTAGAATTATATTGCTTTGATAGAATGAATTGTAAGATTTCACTAAATCATAAAGATAATTTGCAACTAAAGCTGGACTTAATGATTCAGATGCTCTTTCAACAACAGATTTATAATTTGCCAATTGCATAATTACTTCTTTTTCATGCTGATTTAATTCTACCTCAGCAATTTCTCTATTCAAATAATTTGCTTTAATCAACAGCGATTGAATACGAGCATAAGTGTATAAAATAAACGGTCCTGTATTTCCATTAAAATCAATACTTTCTTCAGGATTGAAAAGCATTTTTTTCTTTGGATCTACTTTCAGCATGAAATATTTCAATGCAGCCTGACCAATAATCTCATAAGAAATTTCTTTTTCTCCGTCTGTAAGACCTTCTAATCTTCCTTGCTCAATTGCTTTTAATTTTGCTTCATTATACATTTCCTGCATCAAATCATCGGCATCGACAACTGTTCCTTCACGAGATTTCATTTTTCCGTTTGGAAGTTCTACCATTCCATAAGATAAATGGTACAACTGATCTGCCCAAGAATATCCTAATTTTCCTAAGATTTTAAATAAAACCTGGAAATGGTAATCCTGCTCGTTTCCTACTGTATAAATAAGTTTCTGAATATCGTTTTCTTTAAAACGCTGAACTGCCGTTCCTAAATCCTGAGTCATATACACAGAAGTTCCATCTGAACGAAGCAATAATTTCTGGTCTAAACCTTCGTCAGTTAAATCGCACCAAACCGAACCATCTTCTTTCTGATACAAAACACCTTTATCTAAACCTTCCTGAATAAGATCTTTTCCTAAAATGTAAGTGTTGCTTTCATACTGAACCTGGTCGAAATCTACACCCAATCTTTTGTAAGTCTGATTGAAACCATCGTAAACCCAAGAGTTCATTTCGCTCCAAAGATTTCTTACTTTTTCATCGCCATTCTCCCAATCCAAAAGCATTTGTTGAGCTTCTTTCATTAAAGGAGCATCTTTTTTAGCCTGATCTTCAGTGCTTCCATTCGCAATAAGTTCAGCTATTTCTTTTTTGTATTCCTGGTCAAATTTAACATAGTAGTTTCCTACAAATTTATCTCCCTTCGTTTCTGCATTCGGTGTTTCTCCTTTTCCAAATTTTTCCCAAGCCAACATCGATTTACAGATATGGATTCCTCTGTCATTGATGATCTGACTTTTTATAACATCATAACCCGCTTCTTTAAGAATCTGAGCGACAGAAAAACCTAATAAGTTATTTCTGATATGACCCAAATGCAATGGTTTGTTGGTATTTGGTGAAGAATATTCCACCATTACGGTTGCATTTTTCTTTTCTATATTAAAAAACTGTTCAGAAACCGTTTTAAACTGATCTACGAAGAATTGGTTTTTAACTTTTACATTTAAAAATCCTTTTACCACATTAAAACTTTCCAGCAATTCGGTCTGAGTTGTTAATCCTTCTCCTAATTCTACCCCAATGCTTTCAGGATTTTTCTTCAATTGCTTTACCAAAGGAAAAGTAACGATGGTAAAATCTCCCTCAAACTCAGTTTTATTTTCCTGGATTTCAAGTTTTATATCTTTCAACTGATAGACATTAAGGATAACCTCTGCCAGTTTTTGTTCTATTATATCTTTAATATTCATTATTCTAATTTGAAATGCAAATATACGGAAATAAAAAAACCGCACTAAGGCGGTTTTAATATGAATGTTAAAAGAAATTGTTTAATTAATGTCCCAGAAAACTTTTGTAGTTAGTTTATCTCCCCCAATTGCTGAAGATGCTGCAGTCCAGTTCGCTCCATTTACAGTTTGTTCATTAATAGGGTAAGTTAATCTGGTTGGTACTTTACCAGCAGCAGCAGATACTGCATTAGGTGCTGTTAATACAGGATAATCTAATCTTCTATAGAAGTTCCAAGATTCAAAACCTCTGTTATACATTGCAATCCATGCTTGTTGCCCAATTTTCAACTTCCAGTTTGTAGTAGAAAACACTACATCGGGATTTGCTAAATAGGTAGTAATATCTGCAGCAGGTACTCCCCATTGTTGCATTGATCTTTCAATTGCGATTTGATAATATTGGGCTGCAGTGCTTCCTCCAACGGAATAACCTCTCGCCGCAGCTTCTGCTAAATAAAAATTAACTTCTGCTGCATCAAATAATATTCCTGTTTTGTTTGGAGTTAACAAATTGGTTGCAATATGAGAATTTGCGCCATATTCATTAGTCAAACCAACAGTACCTCCAACATATCCTCCTCCAGAAACCTCTGTAAAATAAAATGGTCTTCTTGGGTCATTCAAATCATTCATTGCATCTACAATACCTTCTTCAACCACAAAATCATTTCTGTTACTTGCAACTACTTCGGCATATAAACGATTAAAATTAGGAGAAGTTCCATCGTATTTAAACAAAGAATTTTTAGGATTTGTAACCATTACTCCTCCAGCATATGCTGCTTCAACAGTCTGTTTAGCTAATGTAGGATTTACATCGGCAAGGTTAATTCCTATTTTAAGCTTTAGGCTATTTGCAAAAATAATCCAATCTCCAACATTTCCATTATAAATATTATCTCCGGATTCAAAGCTTGTATATCCTGAATCTAAAGTAGATAACGCTGAATTTATCCTTGTAATTAAGTTCTCATAAATTGTTTTCGCATCATCATATTTTGGTAAAACAATAGTTTCAGGTTTTGCTGCTTCTGAATAAGGAACGTTACCAAAACTATCTACTAAAACCTGATAGGTATAAACTTCCAATAAATTTATGATTGCTAATTTATTGGCCTGTTGTTTTTCCCAAGTTGCCTGAGGCGTTAAAGGTGGCTTCACTTCAGTCGCTAAGACCTTTTTTGACTCATTAAGATTTCCAAGAACATCTGTATATAGTGCAAGCCACATATTATCCGGAACTTTTCTAGTTCCTGCAAAATTAAATCTTGCATCATTTCTATATATTGTTGTAGCTAGATAATGCTGGAAAAATCTGAAAACATTAAGGTTAACACTAGGTGTTTCCATCTGATCCATTAGCTCTTTTTGAGCATTGGTAAATAATGGTTCGGCCGGAACCACATAGGGTTGACTTTGGTTATTATTAAAATCCTCATCTCCGTTTACACATCCAGTGAGAAATGCTAACGAGCCTATAGTAAGTATTGAAAATATCTTTTTCATTTTTAATTCGATTTAGAAGTCTAATTTAACATTGAATGAATAAATACGCGTAGTCGGCATCACACCAGACTGGAACCCTTGAACGTTACCTGAAGAAGTTCCTGCTTCAGGATCTGCATCAGGTAGATTTTTATGAATAATCCATAAATTCTGTCCCATCAGGCTTAAAGTCATTCCTTTAATAAAAGTATTTTTTAATAAATCAGCAGGTAAGCTATAAGAAATCTTTGCTTCTCTTAGCTTTACGTATGAAGCATCATAAACAAAAGCTTCTTGAGGTAAACCTCCATCTGTACCAAAAGCTGCGCCTGCAGTAGAAGCATCTATTCTGATATCATTTGGAGTACCATCCTGTTTTACTCCTGAAAGGACTATACCTCCACCATTATCAAGTGTATTTCTGACAGGATTCCCTAAATCATTTAGTCCTCCTGTATATTCATAGATTCCTGTATATCCTCCATAAGACTGGTCTAAAGAGTAAACACTACCTCCTTTTCTAACATCAATTAAAAAACCAAGAGATAGATTTTTATATCTAAAGGTATTGTAAACACCACCAATCCAATCTGGTTGTATATTTCCTATAACCTTATCTGTAGCGACTAAATAATATCCATCATCATCTACTATTTTGTTACCATTTGCATCATACACAAATCCTGTCCCTCTAAAAGTTCCGTATGCTTGACCAACAGTAGCATTTAATGATGTTTCCTGAAAACTTGCCAATTGTAGATTATCTCTTCCTTGATTAAGAGCTTTAACTATATTTCTGTTACGAGACCAGTTCAAATTAATATCCCATTGGAAGTTTTCACTTTTTAATGGAACAAGTCCTAGCGCAACCTCGATACCTTTGTTTTCAGTTTCTCCAGCATTAATAAGTGAAAAACTATATTTGGTGGAAGGAGATTGTGGCACACTAAACAATAAATCTTCTGTATTTGTTTTATACAACGAAACATCTAAAGTTACCCTTCTCTTAAACATTGAAGTTTCAAGACCTACTTCCCAGCTTTTTTGTCTTTCCGGTTTTAAGCTGTTAAAGTCTACATAAGTTGTACTAATATCTGCCATTGGATTACCACTAACAGTTCCCCTATTAGCAAAAAAACCAGGTCTTCCAAATGCCATATCATTACCTACTTCCGCGTAGCTTAGTCTTACTTTCCCAAAATTTAACCAACTAGGTTTAACTAATTCACTAAATACAAAACTAGAACCTAAAGAGAAATAAGTATAATTATTATTTGCTTTTGGAAGCGCACTTGAAGTATCGTTACGAACCGTACCTTCTAAATACAAAAATTTATCATAGTCAAAAGATGCCTGTGCATAGACTCCTGCTTTCTGTCCTCTAACATTTGTTTCAATAGGGGGGAAGTAAGCTCTGGAATTTCCTATAGTATAAAGATCCGGAATAATTAATCCACCCGTGGTTGAATTTTCCATACTTCTTTGATGTTGATCCATAAATTGACCACCGGCTACGAAAAGCGCATTCATCTTATCCGAAATATTTAAATTATATCGCCCAATTACATCATAAGTTTGTCTCATGATTGTATCATCAAACACCCAATATCCTGAAGTTTCATCAGCCTGAGATAAGCCAAACTCTTCAGCATGACTTCCTATTGCCTTTCTGATTTCTTGTTTACTATTAGTGTAATCTACAGTAGCTCTACCTAAGATATTGAATTTATCTGTAACATCGTAAGACAATTCACCTCCGGCAATTAACCTTGTTTTATCATCAGAAGAATAATTTTTGTATCTGTCCCAGTAAGGATTATTCCAAAATGCTGCAGATAAGTCTCCTTCTAATGGGGCATTCATGTTCCATGTATAATTTTGGTTTGTTCTGAAAAATTCATCTCTTAATTCTAAAACATCCACATTTATTGGCCACCATTGTCTGAAACCAGTCATGATATTATCTCCATAGCCTACAGAGTTTCTACCTACTGTTGTTTGATCATTAAATGTCAGAAAAGTACGGGCTGTGAGTTTATCAGAAAATTTACGGCTGTAATTACCGCTCAACATATTTTTGTTTAATCTACTGTTTGGCAGAATACCTGTTTCGTAATTATTGGTAAAGGTTAAGTTATAAGTATTAATTTCATCGCCCCCATTTAAATTAAAACTGTTTACAAATGACAGAGATTTTTGAAAAAATTTAGAAGGATCGTTTCTAGCAGCCGTCCAAGGTGTTGCTTTTCCAAAATTAGGATTTCCGGGGACAAAAGAATTCCATTGGTAAACCATTAAATTAGGATCAAATGCTGCTCCATAAGAAGCGTCATCACCAGTCGGTGCAAGAATATCAATAATTCCGTCACCATTTACATCTTTATTAGAGAAACTGTCAGCTCCGGAATATCCTGCTCCATATAATTTCTGATATTTAGGAAATGTAGATCGATCGATTTCTCCAACAGAAACAGTTGAATTTACTGTAAGACCCAATGATTTACTTCTCTTCCCTTTTTTAGTAGTAATAATTACAGCTCCATTTGAAGCCATACTTCCATAAAGAGCTGTTGCAGCAGCGCCTTTTAGTACGTTGATTGACTCAATATTGTTGGGGTCAATATCAGAAGTCGCATTACCAAAGTCAAAACCGTCACGCCCTTTTGATGCATCACTTGAATTTAAGTTTCCACTTATAATAGGAACTCCATCTAAAACAATTAATGCTTGATTATCTCCGGTCAAACTCTTTGTACCTCTTAATATGATATTACTAGAACCTCCAAAGTTTCCGTTGTTTTTAATCTCCATACCGGCAACTTTCCCCGATAGGTTATTGATAAAGTTATTAGTAGGTACAGAATTTACCTTTTCTGCATCGAGAGTTTGAGAAGAATACCCTAGAGCTTTTTTTTCTCTCTTAATTCCCAGTGCAGTAACAACTACACCTTCAATTTCTTGTGTTTTTAGGGTATCTCCTGGCTTTGTTTGCGCTTGGGCAACCACAAAAGACGAGGAAAGTACTAAAATTAGTACCCCTGCGGTTAGTTTCTTCATATTAATATTAATTTTGTGTGAACAAAGTTGTAAAAACTTCTCATATAAAACTGTTAAAATTTTAAAAAATTATTATTTTTAACATAACATTTGAGGTTTTACTACATTTTCACAACTCTTAAATGTTAAAATTTATGGATTTATTAAAGAAATGGTCAAATAATTATATCGAAGCAGGTTGCGACGAAGTTGGAAGAGGTTGCCTGTGCGGACCGGTTGTTGCGGCAGCTGTAATTTTAGATGAAAATTTTGAGCAGAGCCTTGTTAACGATTCAAAGAAGTTGAGCTTTAAAACGAGGATGGATTTGGATAGTTACATTAAAGATAATGTAAAAAGTTTTGCAATTGCTGAGCTTTCTCCTGCATTCATTGATGAACATAATATATTGAACGCCAGTATTCATGCCATGCACAATGCTTTAGATATGCTAACTATAAGACCCGAGTTTATTTTGGTAGACGGAAATAAATTTCACCCTTATAATTTTATTCCTCATCAATGTGTAATTAAAGGGGATTCTAAATTTTTATCAATCGCAGCAGCTTCTATTTTAGCAAAAAATTATCGCGATAAACTGATGATAGAACTCCACGAAGAACATCCGGAGTATGGGTGGAATACTAACTTTGGTTACGCCACAAAAAAGCATCAGGAAGCCCTGATAAAGCACGGTATCACAAAATATCACCGACAGTCTTTCCGTTTAAAATATGACTAGAGATAAGTCACTGGTGAATTATCATTAAAGAAATAAGCCTCTTGTTAATTTAAATTATTTCTAAATAAAAAAGAGAAGCAATAAATTGCTTCTCTTTCTGTTATAATAAGTTATTTTTTCTTGCCTTTCGTTTGCTCTTGCGCTTTCTGTGCGTCCTGAGCCTTTTCCATCATTTCTCTCATTCGTTTTTGGAATTTCCCTTCCGCTTTAGGCTTTTCTTTGTTGGCCTGAATTTGGGCATGAATTTTCTTTTCATCCAGAATTACATACTTAATGACGAGAATAATCAAAATATTAATTGCATTCGATACAAAATAATACCAAGATAAACCCGATGCAGAAGTATTTAAAAAGAATAAGAATGTGATAGGGAAAATATACATAATCACTTTCATATTTGGCATACCTTCCTGTTGTGGCTGCTGCATATTTCCTGAAGTCATTACCGTATAAATTAAAATCACAATCGTACATGCAATCGCAAAAACACTTAAATGATCTCCCAGGAAAGGAATTTTAAATGGTAGTTTAATCAAATCATCATATGCGGTAAGGTCTTTTGCAAACCAGAATCCTTGTCCTCTTAAGTCGATAAAGTTCGGGAAGAATCTGAACAATGCGTAGAAAATCGGAATTTGCACCAACGCCGGAAGACATCCCGCCATTTGATTAACGCCTGCTTTTCTATAGATTTCCATGGTTGCCTGTTGTTTTTTCATAGGATCTGCATCCTTGAATTTTGCATTCGCTTCATCAATCTCAGGACGAATTACTTTCATCATCGCACTCAATTTATGCTGCTTATACATAATTGGCGACAAGATCAATTTCACAATAATCGTCATTAAGAAAATTACCCAACCTGCAGATATTCCCCATCCTGCGATAATACTGTATAACCACATGAAGAAATAACGGTTCATTCCTCCGATGAAAGACCATCCTAAAGGTAAAATTTCGTCAAAATTTTTGTCGTAAGATTTTAATAAAGGTAAATCCAATGGCATAAAATACCATGTAAAATCCTGATTAAATTCCCCTCCGTTCATTGCTACGAAACCTTCGAAATTCAATTTTTTCAAATATTCGCCTTCTTCAATTGACTCCTGATTTCCTTTACTATTTGTGAAACCTGTTTTAGATTCGATTACAGAAGAGAAAAACTGCTGTTTTACACCGATCCAGTTAAGGGTTTCTTTTTCCTCATTCATATCTGTTCTGCCGTCATAATCATAATCTTTATAATTATTAAATGCATAAGCAAATTCTGAATGGGTTTGTTCCTGAGCTCTACCTTTTTCTAAGTTTCTTACACTATAATCCCAAGTAAAATCTGCTTTATTATCAGAAGTTACATTCGCCAAACCTTGAGTTCTCACTTTAAAATCTAAAGTATATTGATCTTTAAGCTCAGCTTTAGGATTATTATTTAAAGTATAAATAAACTGAATGGCTGCACCGTTGTAGTTTGCCGTTAAAGTAACTGAGTTACCATTAACAACTGGAGAAAACACCAAATCTTTGGTGTTGACAGTTTTTCCAGATTTATTTTTGAATTGAAAACCGTAGCTCGAGTTATTTTTTGTAATCAGATTAAGCGGAAGATCGGCTTTGTCAGTTTTCTGATCGTAAGCTTTGTATTTTAAAAGCTCAACTTTTGAAACCTGACCTCCTAAACTTGAAAACTCAAGCTTCAGCTCGTTGTTTGCCAAATTGGAAACCTGAATCGCATTCGGGGTTACATTGGGATTGATATCGGCTGCCGGAGTTTGTTTCACTGGAGTTTTAGCCTGTTCTGTTTTCTGTTGTTCAGCTTTCAGTTTTTCTTCTTCAGCGCTATTCCTTTGGAAATAAAACATGAATCCGAAAAGAACCAAACATAAAACCGCAAAACTAATAATCTGACTTTTATCGAGTCCGTTGTTCTGTTGCATTTTATTTTTATTAAAATTTTTTAAATATTTTTTTCTTTAATTAACCACAAAAGGCACAAAAGTTTTTTAATAATTCTTCTAAAGCATCTCAATTCTTTTAAAAGAACATTAAAGTTTTTGAAAATCTTTGATTTTCTTATTTTGAGAACTTTTATTTATTAAAAAGTGAAATACTCCAAGTTTTTTAGACTAAAAGCTTTTATTTCTTTTGGGGTTCAAATTTTCATTTAAAATGTATATCAAAATGTTATACATTTTAGAGTCGACAAAAATACTGTTTTTTTATCAAAACTCTATACTATAATGTGTTACTATATAATAAACTCAGGCTGAGAATAATCAGTCTGAGTTTATATATGACGTTTGTAATTTTAGAATTACTTTATTTAGCTGAACATGCTTTAATGAAAGCTCTGAATAAAGGATGCGGTGTTGCAACCGTACTCTTATATTCCGGGTGATACTGTACCCCAACATAGAATGGATGATTCGGCATTTCTAATGCTTCTACCAAACCTGTTTCAGGATTTGTACCTGTTGCTAAGAAGCCGTTTTTCTCGAATTCGCCGATATAATCACTGTTGAATTCATAACGGTGACGGTGTCTTTCAGAAATATTTTTCGCTCCGTAAATTTCGTTTAATTTTGAACCGTTTTTCAAAGAACATTTCCAAGCTCCAAGACGCATTGTACCTCCTTTGTCGACTACATTTTTCTGTTCTTCCATTAAAGAAATTACAGGATGCTCTGTAGAAGAATCAAATTCCATTGAGTTGGCTTTAGAATATCCTAAAACATTTCTTGCAAACTCCACAGTCATGATCTGCATTCCTAAACAAATTCCTAACATGGGAACTTTATTTTCTCTTGCATACTGAGCGGTAAGAATTTTACCTTCAATACCTCTGTCACCAAATCCTGGTGCAACCAAAATACCTGAAACTCCATCTAAAGTTTCTTTGATATTTTCTTTAGTTAAATCACCACTGTAAACCCATCTTACTTTTACTTCGGTTTCCAAATCTGCACCTGCATGTTTGAAAGCTTCAGCAATAGAAATATAAGAATCCTGAAGAGAAACATATTTTCCTACCAAAGCAATTTCTACAGTCTTCTTTGGATTTTTAAATTTCTTCAAGAAAGTTTCCCAGTCTTTCAGATCTGCTTTTTTATCACTTTTAAGATCTAATTCTTTAAGAACTACATCATCAAAGTTTTGTTTTTGAAGGTACATTGGAACTTCATAAATCGTTTCCAAATCTTTACATTCAATTACATTATCCAAAGAAACATTACAGAACTGAGCTAGTTTTGCTCTCTGATCTTTCGGAATTTTGTGTTCCGTTCTACAAACCAAAACATCGGCCATAATTCCGCTTTCCATCAATTGACGAACAGAATGCTGAGAAGGTTTTGTTTTTAATTCTCCACTTGAAGCCAAATATGGCAGTAAAGTTAAGTGAATCACCATAGAATTTTTCTCACCCAATTCCCACTTCAACTGACGTACAGTTTCAATGTAAGGCAAAGATTCTATATCTCCCACAGTTCCTCCGATCTCAGTAATAATGATATCGTAGTTCTGTTTAGATAAAATTTTAATTCTACGCTTAATTTCGTTCGTGATATGAGGAATTACCTGAACTGTTTTTCCAAGAAAGTCTCCTTTTCTTTCTTTTTCGATAACCGTTTGGTAGATTTTTCCTGTTGTAACGTTGTTGTTTTGAGAAGTAGGCGCATCAAGATAACGCTCATAGTGTCCTAAATCCAGATCCGTCTCCGCACCATCTTCGGTTACATAGCATTCTCCGTGTTCATAAGGGTTTAATGTTCCTGGGTCGATATTAATATAAGGATCCAGTTTTTGAATCGTTACATTAAAGCCGCGTGATTTTAGTAGAAGTCCCAGAGAAGCAGAAACGATTCCCTTTCCCAAAGATGAAGTTACACCTCCTGTCACAAAGATGTACTTTGTATTCTTTTTACTCATTAGATTAGGTTTGTGCAAAGTTAGGGCAAAAACAAATGCAAAGCAATTTTGTTGCACTTTTAAATTCTGAAATTAACTTTATTTTAATTGAAAAGCCGAATAATAAAAAGAAAAAAGGTTTCCCAAAATTAATTTGAAAAACCTTTCACCTAAACCAAATTATATATAGAAATTTATTATTTCGCTAATTCTAAAAATAAAGTAACCTCAACATCTTTTGCAACACCTGCTCCAGTTGGATCATATTTAATATTATAATCTAAACGATTTACTGTAAATTTTGCCTGTAAGCCCGCAACTTCTTTTCCTTGTTGATTTTTTGTAATACCGCCGAAAGTTACCGGAATGCTTATCTCTTTTGTTACATCCTTAATCGTTAATTTACCTTTTAGGATATAATCATTGCCTTTAACTTTTGTGAAAGATGCACTTTCAAAACGCATTTGCGGAAATTTTTCAGCATCGAAGAAATCTGTACTTTTCAAATGCTTATCTCTCATCTCTACTCCAGTGTTGATAGATTCAGGCATCACCACAAAGTTGAAATGACCACTATCTAAATTTGCACCCGGAGTATGTACTTCACCTTTGAACTGATCAAATCTTCCCTGCACAAAACTAATTCCCATGTGCTTAATATTGAAATTAATTGATGAGTGCGCCGGATCCACCGTCCAAGTAGTTTGTGCAAAAGTGAATGCGCTTACTAAAGCAAAAGCAAAGCTTAATAGTATTTTTTTCATTTTTTTAAATTTATAATGACAAATATAGTCAGTATATTATTATGGAATATTGACCTATGATAAGTTATTATTTTTTGAAGAGGTTATTTTTGAATATAGCAGATGAATTAAGAACATCAAGAGAAATACAACTATTGAATTACTGTACATCATTGTCATCAAAAGATTTTCATTCGTCGGTTGCCAAAAATATTTGAAAGGATTATTTCCTGAGATTATCAAAAACAACAAATAAATAACCTCATACAAAATCGCTATTTTTAAAATTGAATCATAACTTTTTCTAAAAATAATAACGGTAGCCAATCCTATTGCTGTAATTACAGAACTGAAAATAAGTATCACAATAGAGTACATTGCATAATCTCCACCTCGTAATTTTAATAACCTCACAATCCAATCTGTGAATTGAGCATGCAAAAGAGACATCACAACAAAAACTACTAAACTCAAAAAAATATTTTTCATATCCGAAAATTAAGTAAAATTTCAAAAAAAATCTTGAACTTCGCAGTATGGCAAAACTTAAAACAGCATATTTCTGTCAAAACTGTGGATCACAATACCCTCAATGGACCGGGCAATGTAAAAACTGTCTGGAATGGAACACTTTGGTAGAAGAAATTGTAGAAAAAACATCTTCAAAAACACCTCCTTTCTCAAAAACAAAACAAAACGTCATCAACATCATCGAAGTTGAAGCCGTTGAAGAGCCGAGAATAAAAACACCTTCTGATGAACTAAACCGTGTTTTGGGAGGCGGAATTGTTTTAGGTTCTGTTACCTTGATTGGTGGTGAACCCGGAATCGGTAAGTCTACTCTGCTTCTTCAGCTTGCTTTAAAAATGAAGAAGAAAATTTTCTATGTTTCCGGTGAAGAAAGTGCGTCTCAAATTAAAATGAGAGCTGACCGTTTAGCCGATGTCAAAAATCCAAACTGTTTTTTATATACTGAAACTTCTTTAGAAAAAATTCTTCATGAAGCTAAAAAATTAGAACCGGATTTCGTGATTATAGATTCTATACAAACGCTCCAATCTCAATTAATTGAAAGCTCACCCGGAACAGTTTCTCAGATTCGTGAATGCTCGAATGAGATTATTAAATATGCTAAAGAAAACAACGTTCCCGTATTTTTGGTAGGTCACATCACAAAAGATGGACAAATTGCAGGACCAAAAGTTTTAGAACACATGGTCGATGTTGTTTTAAACTTTGATGGTGATAGAAACCATCTTTTCAGGCTATTGAGAGCTAATAAAAACCGTTTCGGTTCCACCGCAGAAATAGGAATCTACGAAATGGTTTCTCAAGGTTTAAAAGAAATAAAAAATCCTTCCGAAATCTTAATTACCAAAAAATTTGAAGAACTTTCAGGAAATTCTGTAGCAGTAACTTTGGAAGGAAACCGACCGATGCTTCTTGAAATTCAGGCATTGGTAAGTACCGCAGTTTATGGAACTCCGCAAAGAAGCTGCACCGGTTTTGATTCTAAAAGATTAAATATGCTTTTGGCTGTTCTTGAAAAAAGAGCAGGTTTTCAATTGGGTGCAAAAGACGTCTTCTTAAATATTACCGGAGGAATTAAGACTGATGATCCGGCTTTAGATTTAGCAGTTGTCGCTTCTATTCTTTCATCAAATGAAGACATTGCAATTTCTGAACACTTCTGTTTTGCAGGCGAAATTGGCTTGAGTGGAGAAATTCGCCCTGTAGCACAGGTTGAACAAAGAATTACCGAGGCAGAAAAATTAGGTTATGAGAAAATTTTTGTTTCTAATTTAAATAAAATTCCAAAAAGAAAATTTGGGATCAAGATTGAAGAAGTGAGTAAGGTTGAGGATTTTCATGAAAGATTATTTTAATAAAAAATTATTACATTTACACACAATAAAACTCTAAACCTGAGACAATTATGAAAAATAAAATTACTTTCTTAATGCTGTTCTGCAGTATTGTAATTTTTTCTCAAAACAAGATTTTCCAAAACACAATCAGTGAAAATAATTTAAGCCAACAACAAAAGGTTAACAAGACTTTAGCAGCAATTTATATTCTCACAAAATACTATACGCAATCCTCGTTTGATATAAAATCTGATCTTGAAATTAGTTTACCCAATAACAGAACAATTAAAGCTAAATATTCGAAATCTTTCCTGTACAGTAATAAATCTGAATCTTCGGTTTTCATTATTGAAAACGAGCCAAAATCTGAATTGGTTTTATCAAAAGCTGGAAATGCAATTACAGGAATGTACACTTCAATTTTAGGAGAGAAAATAATTTTTCATCAGCTTGAAAACAATCTATTTGCCGTTTCTGTAGTCAGCGAATCTGCTTTGATCAATAAAGATTCTACTACAGATTTTATTTTAAGTGATTCTTCAGTGTCCCAAAAAGTTAATGCTAATATTTGTTCAGAAACTACAGCGATTTGTCCCGCAACAACGATTGATGTTTTGATTGTTTATACTTCTGTAGCAAGAGCTTCTTGGGGCGGAGCTGCACAAAGCAATTCTTTTGTGGCTACTGCAATCACCAATTTCAATACCGCACTCATCAATTCAGGAGTTACCAATACCACAATTAATCTCGTTTATTCTGGTGAAATTGATTATACAGAATCCGGAGATATTTATACCGATTTACCAAGATTTAGAAATAATAATGATGGATTCATGGATGATGTGCACACTTTAAGAACAACTTACGGAGCCGATCTTTGTGCATTGGTAACCTCTACTCCTACAAGCATTTGTGGATTAGGGTATTTAAATAGTAATCCTACAAATTACACTGCGAATAGTGCATTTACAGTAACATTATTTAATTGTGTTGTCTCAAATTACAGTTTGGCTCACGAAATGGGTCATAATATGGGACTTAATCACGATTGGTATGCTTCTACTGCGACAACACCTTGTAGCAATCATCATGGTTATATCAATCGAACGGCTATCAATCTAGGCACATCAAGTGTTTCTTCACAAAGATGGAGAACAATCATGGCATATAATGATGAATGCGCAGATAATGGTTTTAACTGTTCCAGAATCAACAGGTGGTCAAATCCTGCTGTAAATTTTAATGCTGAACCTACAGGAATAGCAATAGGAAATCAAAACCCTTCCAACGAAGCTTTTGGCTTTTCGCGTTTTGCCTGTGTAGTTTCCCAATTTATGCCGACCGCAAATTTGGGTACTTTCGAAATAAAAAACAAAGATGTAAAAGACTTTACCATCTATCCGAATCCTGCAAAAGACGAAATCAATATCTGGATTAAAAACGATGAAATTTACACTTTTAAAGTCATCAATGTTTTAGGTCAAATCGTATTAACGTCTGACAAAAAAAGTATTAATCTGAGAGGTTTACCTTCTGGAGAATACTTCCTGAGTGTTTACACAGATAAAAATTCTTTAGTTGGAAGTAAAAAATTTATTATAAAATAATTTCCGGCATAAATTTTATAAATCCTCAGAATATTTTTCTGAGGATTTGTTTTTTTATCTAAATTCATCTCTCGAAGAATTAAATTTAAAATGATTAAAAACCAAATTCATCAATATTATAATGATCTTGCAAAAACCTATAATGAAAACAGATTTGAAAACTCTTACGGAAAATATATTGATGGGCAGGAAAAATATTTTTTTGAATTCATTTTTAAGAAAAAAGATATTCAAATATCTTAGATTTAGGTTGCGGAAGAGGAAGATTATTAAATTTCGCAACACATGGTGTAGATTTCAGCCAGGAAATGCTGAATATTGCTCAAGAAAAATTTCCTTATAAACAATTGAATAAACTCAACTTTATTTCACGATAATTCTCAAAATGAAATAAAATTCAACAGTATCAATTTCAAATATCAGAAAATTGAAAACGGAGTTTGGGTAGAAACATTAATTAATGACCGAACTTTATTTAAAAATTTCTATATTCGTTTATGAGCTTCCTCACTCACTTTTTTGTGTATGAGGAACAAAATTTATTTGAGTGAAGGTATCTCACATTTAAACTAAAGAATCTTACAGATTGAAAATACTGGGCTATGATAAGGCTTCCTTTTCCACATTAAAGGAAATTCTGAAAAGAAAAACCTTGGAATTATAAAAAAACAAGTAAAGTTGAAGATTTTGCAGAGTGTAGTTTTGGATAAGTATTGAGAAAATTCTAGAACTTTTAATTCTAAAAAAATAAAAAATGTCATTCGAAAACATACAAAATTTTGTTCTTATATTGATTTATGGCGGGTTATTAATTGTATCATTCACAATCCTTATTAATCCCATGAAAGTAAACAAAAAAGCTAATTTTTTCTTCAGTCTGTTTCTTTTTCTATGGTCAAGTTATTGGGTTTTTGATATTTTGAATATCTGCGGTTTTTCTCCGAATCCATTACTTATATTTTTCATTTATTTTATCCAGATTTTCACACCAATATTTTTGTTGTTCAGTGTAGTGTTTTTTATTAATCCAAATTACATTTTCAAAAAAACGGATTTCATTTGTTTAATTGTTCCTAGCATTTATCTAATCTTATTATTGAATTCTGAAGGGAATAAAACATTAGGAAGTATTTCAGATTTTGTAGCAATTTTCCACAATCTTCCCTATATAGCAATTATGTACTTCAGAATTAAAAAACATCAAAAAAAAATTGAGACTATTTCTTCCAATACCGAAAGTATTAATTTACAATGGCTTAAAAAGTTAAACTTATTACTTTTTGCAACTATTATTGTTACGGTTAGCTATGAACTTTTCAATATGCTTATTTATAAGCTGCATCAGCATTTGGTAATGGATTTGTTGTTCCTCTTTACTGTTTATAGTACTTCTTTTCAGGTTATGTGCCAAAAAGAAATTTACCCGATTAATAAAAAAGACAGAGAAGAACTTCTTTCTTTGGAACTAGAAGAAGAACTTCCAATTGGAAGAAAAAAACTAATTTCTGATCAAGACTTTGATAATTTAAAGTCAAAACTGCTTGCTATGATGGAAGCTGAAAAACCTTATCTTGATGGTGAGCTCAATTTATTAAAACTCGCCAAATTAATAAATATTAATGTGCATCAACTTTCGTACTTACTAAATAGTGGTTTTAATGAGAATTTTTTCCAATTTGTGAATAAATATCGTGTAGAATTCGCAAAAAAAATTTTACTCGATCCTTCGCAAAAAAAAAATTCTATGTTGAGTATTGCTTTTGACTCCGGATTTAATTCTAAAACATCTTTCAATACTATCTTCAAAAGGATGACAGGATTTAACCCTTCTGAATTCAGAAAAAAACATTCAGATTTATAAACCGGAACACTTTTAATTTACAAATAGCTAAAAATCAAAACTTTAAACTCATATTTTTTTTTCATCAAAATTATAATCTAAACCATTTTAAGCATTCTTTCGTTCTATTTTTGAAAGAAAAAAAATGTTGCCACCTTCATTACCTCCCAATTCTTTTAATGATGTTTTGAAACTGATCTTGATTCATATTAAAAAAATTTTCTTAAAATAAATCAAGAAAAATAAATGTTGTTATTATAATTTCTATCTAAAAAAAAATAACATACGAGTTAAAATTTATATTATCTTTATAGTATATGAACTTTCTCGCCCACTCTTTTCTTACTTTTAATGACGGACAAATTGTCGGGCAGTTTCTCGAAGATTTTATTCGAAATAAAGACCGCTATTCTTTCCCGAAAGACATTCAGGACGGTATTACTCTTCATCGCGCAATTGATACATTTACCGATTCTCATCCTGCAATACATGAAGCAAAAAAAGTTTTCAGTCCGCTCGTAAGGCTTTACGCAGGTGCTTTTGTAGATGTTTCGATGGATTATTTTCTAGCGACAGATTTCAGTCTCAATTCTTTAAAAGGATGGAAAGAACATTCGTTAAAAGTATACCGAATTCTTAATGAAAATGAGCAGTTTCTTTCAGAAAATTTCAAAAAAATGCTCGCAAAAATGGAACACGATGATTGGTTGTATAATTATCGTGAAGACTGGGGAATTAAATTCAGTATTCAGAATGTTTTGAATAAAGCGAAATATTTAGATAAAGACATTCCCGTTTTCCAGGCTTTTTTAGACAACAAAGAGATTTTGCAGAAATGCTATGACGATTTTTTTCCTGACCTTTTAGCTCATGCAAAAGCTGAAAATGCTTTACTGCAACTTCAAAAATAAATTTTAAAACTGTTGAAATAAGTATCGATTCGGATACGTAAGTTTTTCACTTTTACGGTTTCCATTAACGATGATATGTACCAAATTAATCTGGTCATCAAATAAATTATACAGAAAACTCACCGCAGCTTCTACTTTTTTAGGATTTTCCACTTTTTCAGATTCCAAATAAATATTTACTGATTCGCTGTCTTCTTCATAGCCGACGTAATTTATTTTTAGAAACTCATTATCTGTTTTGAGTTTTAAATATTCAGCACTGTAATTTTTTAAAGCCTCATTAATCTGAGCTTTATATTTCACATCATTAAAATGAAAAGGTTTTCCGTATTTTTTACTAAGACCATTTTCTAAATCATCCAAGAAAAATCTTCCGGTAATTTCAAAAGTTTTTGATTTTGAATTGTAATTAATTTCTACAGAACCGACGTGATAAGGGTGTTTTACTTTGGTAAAAGAAAACAACAATAAAAGTGGTACTAAAAAAACAAAAACTTTTTTCATATTTATAAAACTCATTAACCATTCAAATCTGTTCCGAAATTAATCATTATTTTCGTAAACCTAATATTCATACCATAATGCAAGACTTTTTATTTTATTTAAAACTCGGTTGGGAACACATTATTTCATTAGATGCGCTTGATCATCAGCTTTTTGTTTTAGCCTTAATCGCTGTTTATTCCGCCAAAGACTGGAAAAAAATCTTAATTCTGGTAACTGCATTTACCATCGGACATTCTATAACATTGGCTTTAAGTATTCTCGATGTGGTAAGACTTCCTTCAGATTGGGTTGAATTTTTGATTCCGTTGACGATTGTTTTAACCGCTGCCGGAAATATTGTAATGAAAAATAAAAAACAGACTCAGAATAAAACCAATTATTATTTAGCCTTATTTTTCGGACTGATTCACGGGTTAGGATTTGCCAATACTGCAAGAGTGATGATTGCTAAAAGCCAGAGCATCGCCGTTCCGTTGTTAGGTTTTAATATTGGCTTAGAAGTTGGGCAAATCGTTATTGTAATTGCAATATTGGTCTTGTTATTTATTTTATTAAATCTTTTCAAAATCAACAAAAAAGACTGGATTTTGTTTGTATCATCGGGCGTTTTTGCATTGGCTTTAAAAATGACTTTAGAGAGAATTCCTTTTTAATCTAAAACCTGAAATTAAAAATATACTTATGGTAACCAACAGTAAAACGATCATTACTAAAGTTGCCATAAAGTATCCATCATCAAAACTAAAATAAACCCTGCCTACCAAGCTTACCCCAAATCCTATGGAGATCTGTTGTATTGTCAAATAAACCCCGCTTGCAAGGGAAGTAATTGAAACAGGTAATTTTCTCATTGCATTGGTAAACATCGATGGCAAAACGATTCCGCATCCTATTCCGTAAAAGAATAATACAACGCAAATAATTGGTAAGTTGATTACTAAGGTATTGATGGTATAAATATGGGCTACAAGTCCTAAAATCATGATCACTAAGCCGAAAACAATAAATTTCTCCTGATATTTATTTAAAAATCTAACGGATAATAAAGATGCTAAAACATAACCGATTCCTTGGCAAGCAAATAATAATCCTGTTTTTGTAGAGCTCAAATGATGGTGTTCTTCAAAAAAATTGGCATTGATGAAAAAATAAGAATCCTGAACTAAGTAATAAGTAACCGCTGCAAAAAGCGCTATTTTAAAACTTGGATATAAGAAGGGTTTCATGTTGATTAAAACTTCTTTTCCCTTTTCAAATTTCTTTTTTTGATTTAAAATAAAAATAATCAAACCTACTAAAGATGAAAACAACAATAAAATATTAGTTGTACTCCACCCTTCTTCTCCACCAATTACAATTTCATACATCAAAACGATCAGGAGAATGATCAATATCATTTGTGGAAAGATTTGGATGGATTCTTTCCCTTTAATTTCAACTTCTTTCAGATATTTATTTGCTAAAATAATAACCAAAAGAGCAATCGGAATATTAATAAAGAAAACAAGTCGCCATGCATCAAAACTAAAATGAAGATCAGGGATTATTCCGCCTAAAACCTGTCCTATAACTGAGGCTATTCCTGCAATCGCACCGTAAATTCCCAAAGCTTTTACCCTTTCTTCTTCAATTGTAAAAACATTGGATATTAAAGCAACGCCCTGCGGAACCATAAAAGCAGCCGAGATCCCCTGGAAAAGCCGACTTACATTCAATGCTGTTGCAGAAGTAGAACTTCCACAAAAAAATGAGAACAACATAAAGCTGAACATGGAAACGATAAAAGTTTTCTTGTGCCCATATTTGTTCCCTATTTTACTTCCCGTAATCAGAAAAGCACCGTAGCCGATAATATAAAAGACGATTATAAACTGCGTTTCGGCGGTACTTGCGTTGATAGAATTTTTAATAGATGGTATTGCAATATTAACAATGAAAAGATCCAAAACACATAAAAAAATCGACATCGAAATGACAATTAAACTCAGCCATTTGTTAAACTCTTGAAAATTTCTCATTTTTATTGATAATATTTTAACTTTACGGCATCAAAAATAAGAACCTCAAATCCTGCTGTCAAGTAGGTAAAAAAAACATACTCAGTATGAATTTTAATACTAATTCTGATAATGAAACCGTTAGCTGTACAGAAAATTTTCTTTTTCTGGCAAATAATTGCTACGCAGAGCACGCTTTGAAAATGATCAATGGCAAATGGAAGATCTCTCTGATAAAAATTATTGCTAATGAATGCCCAAAAAGATTCGGAGTTCTGAAGCGGGAATTAGATAATTTAGCACAGGGAACATTAACCACGATTTTAAAAGAATTGGAAAACGACGGTCTTATTTTGAGAATTGCCTATGCTGAAATTCCTCCGAGAGTAGAATACAAATTAACAGAAAAAGGGATTGCCTTTTTGCCTATTATAAAATCAATGGAAGACTGGTGGTTAGCTTTTCCTGAAAACAATTAAAAATATTAGCTATGAAATTTAAAGTTGCTGCACTTTCAGTTCTATTTTATACCGGCGCTTTTGCTCAGAATATTCAAAATAATCCGGGAAGCAATCACGGAAACAGGTTTGAACAGTTGGGAACCATTCTTCCTACGCCAAACGTTTACAGGACAGCATCAGGAGCTCCGGGACAGGCTTATTGGCAAAACAGAGCAGACTATGACATCACCGCATATCTGGATGAAGATAAAAGAAATCTGAAAGGTTCTGAAACAGTTACTTATCACAACAATTCACCCGATGATTTAGATTACATTTGGCTTCAGCTAGACGAAAACCAACAGTCAACATTAAATAAAGCTGATTATCAGTTCTCTTCTACCCTTCCGAAATCTTTGAATGATCAGCAGTTAAAGACTTCTGAGCTTCCGGTAAAAGATAATGGTTACGGCGTAAATTTGGAAAAAGTAACTGATGCTTCAGGAAATCCTTTGAAATACACCGTCAACAAAACCATGATGCGCATTGATTTGCCTAAAGTTTTGAAGAAAGGCGAAAAATTTATCTTTAAAGTTGATTGGAACTACAATATTCCAAACAGAATAAAAATGGGAGGTCGTGGCGGTTACGAAAATTTCGCAGAAGACGGAAATGACCTGTACACCATTACACAATGGTTTCCTAGAATGTGTGTTTATAGTGATTTTCACGGATGGCAAAATCATCAGTTCACAGGAAGAGGTGAATTTGCTTTAGTTTTTGGAAATTATAAAGTTTCGATGAACGTTCCTGCCGATCACATTATTGGTGGTACCGGAGAATGTAAAAATTACGAACAGGTTCTTTCATCAGAACAATTATCAAGATATAAAAAGTCCCAGACTTCGAACGAACCTGTAGAAATTGTGACTTTGGATGAAGCTAAAAAAGCAGAAAAAAATCACTCAAAACAAAGAAAAACATGGGTTTTTGAAGCAAAAGATGTGAGAGATTTTGCCTGGACTTCTTCAAGAAAATTTGTTTGGGATGCCATGGGCGTTACCATTCCTGAAAACAATAATAAAGTAATGGCTATGAGTTTCTATCCTAAAGAAGCCTATGGTCTTTATAGAAAATATTCAACAAAAGCTATCGCTCATACGATTAAAACATATTCAGAATTTACAATTCCTTATCCTTATCCGGTAGCGCAGTCTGTAGAAGCTTCAAATGGAATGGAATATCCGATGATTTGTTTCAACTTTGGAAGAACCGAAAAAGACGGAACTTATTCTGAAGGTACCAAAAACGGAATGATCGGTGTAATTATTCATGAAGTTGGGCACAATTTTTTCCCGATGATCATCAATTCAGACGAAAGACAATGGAGCTGGATGGATGAAGGTTTAAATACATTTACAGAATATTTAACGGAAGAAAAATGGGACAATAAATTCCCTTCAAAACGTGGTCCGGCTTGGACGATCGTTGATTACATGAAACTTCCGAAAGACCAGCTTGAACCGATTATGAGTAATTCTGAAAATATTATTCAGTTTGGTCCGAATGCCTATTCAAAACCTGCGACAGGATTGAATATTCTTCGTGAAACCATTATGGGAAGAGAGCTTTTCGACAAAGCTTTTAAAACTTATTCTAAAAGATGGGCTTTCAAACATCCTGAACCTGCAGATTTTTTCAGAACAATGGAAGATGCAAGCGGTGAAGACTTAGATTGGTTCTGGAGAGGTTGGTTTTACGGAACAGATCCTGTAGATATTGCGATCGATAAAGTAACCATAGCAAGTCCGGATTTTAATACAATTTCAGAATCTGTTGAAGGAAAATATAAAGTAGAAGAACCACTACAAAATCCTTTTGAAGATATTTCAAAGATCCGAAACAGAGAAGATAAGACCATTAATTTTGAAGTGGAAAAAGACAAAGACCTTCAGGATTTTTATTATCGCTATGACCGTGGTCAGGAAAAAGTAGATACCAATAAAGAATACACTTTAAAAACAGAAGGAAATATAGCTTTAGACAAAAAAGAACAGGAAAAGCTTAAAAACATCAATGCTTATCAAATTGACTTTGTAAATAAAGGAGGTTTGGTAATGCCTGTTATTCTTGAATTCACCTTTGAAGACGGTTCAAAATTAAGAGATAAATCATCAGCTCAAATTTGGAGACACAATGAAAAGAAAATTTCAAAAACTTTCTATTTCGATAAAAAGTTAAGATCAATTCAACTCGATCCAATGAGAGAAACTGCAGATATTGATACTTCAAACAACTTTTGGAGTAATGACGGCAGTTCTCCTGAAACTTCAAAATTCCATGTTTTCAAGGAAAAACAAAATGGAACTGTGAGAGGAGGCGCCAATGGAAAGGTCAATCCGATGCAGGCTGCAGGAAAGAAAAACTAAAATTTAATAGAAAGTTCACTTATAACAGGTGGACTTTTTTCTGCCAAAATTTCACAATCCGTCTCAAAAGTCTGCCAAAATTTTAAAAACCTCCTCTTGGCATACAATTAGACAATTACAACACAGAAATAATTAAAAAATAAAACATATTATGTCAGTAAACTTTAAACCATTAGCAGACAGAGTTTTGATCGAGCCGATCGCTGCAGAAACTAAAACAGCTTCAGGTATTATTATTCCAGACACCGCAAAAGAGAAACCTCAAGAAGGTACTGTAGTAGCAGTAGGTCCTGGTAAAAAAGATGAGCCTACAACTGTACAAGTAGGTGACAAAGTTCTTTATGGAAAATATTCAGGTTCTGAATTAAAATTAGACGGAAAAGATTTCTTGATCGTTAAGGAAGCTGATCTTTTAGGAATTATTGGATAATTAATTGTAAAAAGTAAAACGTATTCACGTAAAATGATTTTAATTTTCGTGAATATAAATTCATTAATACATTGTACAAAGTACATTAATACAACAAAAAATGGCAAAAGAAATAAAATTCGATATCGAGTCAAGAGACGCTCTAAAAAGAGGGGTTGATGCATTGGCTAATGCAGTAAAAGTAACTTTAGGACCAAAAGGTAGAAACGTAGTGATCGAAAAATCTTTCGGTGCACCTCACGTTACTAAAGATGGTGTTTCTGTAGCAAAAGAAATCGAACTTGAAGACAGAGTAGAAAATATGGGAGCGCAAATGGTAAAAGAAGTGGCTTCCAAAACCAATGATATCGCAGGAGACGGTACTACTACCGCTACTGTTTTGGCACAGGCTATCGTAAGAGAAGGTCTTAAAAACGTAGCTGCAGGTGCAAACCCAATGGATCTAAAAAGAGGAATCGACAAAGCAGTAACTGCAGTTGTTGAAAACCTTAAATCTCAATCTAAAACAGTTGGAGATTCTACAGAAATGGTGAAGCAGGTAGCTTCCGTTTCTGCAAACAACGACGAAACTATCGGATCTCTGATCGCTGAAGCTTTCGGAAAAGTAGGTAAAGAAGGCGTAATCACTGTAGAAGAAGCTAAAGGTATCGATACAACAGTAGATGTTGTAGAAGGTATGCAGTTCGACAGAGGATACCAGTCTCCTTACTTCGTGACGAACCCTGAGAAAATGGTTGCTGAAGTAGAAAACCCTTATATCCTTTTAGTAGAGAAGAAAATCTCTTCAATGAAAGAATTGCTTCCGGTTCTTGAGCCGATTGCACAGGGTGGAAAATCTCTATTGATTATTTCTGAAGAAGTGGAAGGTGAAGCTTTGGCAACTTTAGTGGTAAACAAATTAAGAGGTTCTCTTAAAATTGCTGCTGTAAAAGCTCCGGGATTCGGAGACAGAAGAAAAGCAATGTTGGAAGACATCGCGATCCTTACAGGTGGACAGGTTATTTCTGAAGAGCAAGGTTTCACTATGGAAAACATCTCCCTGGATATGCTTGGAACTGCTGAGAAAGTAACTATTGATAAAGATAACACAACGATCGTAAACGGTGGTGGTGATGAAGCTAAAATCAAAGGAAGAGTCGCTCAGATCAAAGCTCAGATGGAGACTACTACTTCTGACTACGACAGAGAAAAACTACAGGAGAGATTGGCTAAATTAGCTGGTGGTGTTGCCGTACTTTACGTAGGTGCAGCTTCTGAAGTTGAAATGAAGGAGAAAAAAGACAGAGTAGATGATGCCCTTCACGCTACAAGAGCAGCTGTTGAAGAAGGTATCGTTGCAGGAGGTGGTGTTGCTTTAGTAAGAGCAATCTCAGCTTTGGAAAACCTTATAGGAATCAATTCTGACGAAACTACCGGGATCAAAATCGTGAAAAGAGCGATCGAAGAGCCATTGAGACAAATCGTAGCTAACGCAGGTGGTGAAGGTTCTGTAATCGTAGCGAAAGTTGCGGAAGGTACAGGAGACTTCGGATACAATGCCAAAACTGACGAGTATGTAAACATGCTTGAAGCAGGAATAATTGACCCTACGAAAGTAACAAGAGTTGCCCTTGAAAATGCAGCTTCTGTTTCTGGAATGCTTCTTACTACTGAATGTGTGATCACTGAAGTGAAGAGCGCTGAACCTGCTATGCCAATGGGAGGTGGAATGCCAGGAATGATGTAACAGCGTGTCGCTGAGACAATTTAATATACTAACCGTTCTGCTTTTGTGGAGCGGTTTTTTTATGGTTTCCCGTAAGGAAATAATATATTTATATTTTATATTTGATGATTAACAAATAGATAGCTAAAATTGAAACAACATTAGCGCAATATCTATTGTCATTATTGACTCAACGCGTAACTTAGAAAGTTAGCTGACATTATTAGAACGACACCCCTATCAATAATTAACTCAATCCATATTCAAACTAGGTATGATAGCAGAAATGAACAATATACTAAACTATATAAATAACTATTCCAATAATATCAATAATACAAATGCAATACAAGCAACTAATGAATTTTTAAAAAATTACAAATCATGGAAAAAAGTTATTGGTCATTTAATTCAAGGTAATGACGGAGAAAGAGAATATGGGAATGTGTTAATTATTTTTTCAGCAGCAATTTCTGAATTACAAACTATTTCAGAAAATAATATCATAATATTAAAAGATGAGATAATCGATTATGAGCTGCGTGTCAAATATATGTTTAATATCAAACTATCTGTTTATTTTAATCTTGGATATAATTGGCAAAAACTAGGAATCAAATATATTAATTATGCTATTGACGCATTTAAGAAGTATATATTTTACCAATTAACCCTTTCAAATCATACAAGCTATAGTAATATATCTTGCTTTGCATTTAGAAGTACTTCTAAATTTCTGTATCAATCGTTAATAAATGAAACATTAAACCTTTCATCACCTATAACTTTCAACGACCTATTTGATTGTCCTATAATCGAATTAATGAATAATGAAGATGAAACTTCTCAATTAATCAGACAAGCATATTTAAGTGGAGTAAGAATCGCTTGCTTTGTGAAAAATGAAAAATTACCATATTCCAATAACGAAAATGATCTTCCAATAACAAACCATAAAAAAAATACTAGAGATAAAAAGGAATATCTTAATGAATTAATGTGGTCACATTATGCAGATTCTCATATGGGAATATGTATAAAATATAATCTACCCAGTTCACTAACTTCTTCTAGTGGTGAAAATGACTTTGTAACTTACTTTAAAGATGTGGAATATAGTTCGAGTTTAAAACACTATAGTAAACAATCAAGTATACAAATAAATGAAGCATTTTTTGTAAAAGGAAAATCCTGGAAATATGAAAATGAATTGAGATTTTTATACTACAATCCAAATAATCGAGATTTGCATATTTCTATTCCCATACAAAATTCTATAGAAGCAATTTATTTTGGTGTCAAATGTTCTGAAAAAGACAAAGAAACCATAAAAAATATACTTAGAGACAAAAAATGTTTTTATAGAAAAACAAAATTAATAGATAATAAACTACAAGATATAATAGAGGAAAGGGAAATCAAATTCTATCAGATGGAAATGAATAAAAAAGTTTTCGGGGAAATAAAAGCTGTTAGAATCTCTTAAATAATAACGTCAGCTAATAGCTAAGTTTTCGTTGCGTGCGAAGCACGAACAATGAAAACCCTGTTGAACGGAAGCTTCGGGAGCTTTTTTCAGCATTATGGGTTTACCGACGAAGGATTTTAAAGATATACAGGAGACTTTCAGAAAGGTCTCTTTTTTTGTGGGTGAATTTGATGGTTTTTCTTGGTTTTATCGTGTTTTCCTTCACTTTTAGGCATAAATACCCTTACCCAAAATGCTAGATTTTTGGCTTTTCAAAGTTTTGGCTCATCTCCAAAAACCAAAGGGGCGGACCGCGCAAATCGAACGTTGCAATCGTTACCAAATTCCCAACTTTGCAGCAACTACATTTCGGCTGAAAAGTTTTGGGTGGAAATTTTCCTTTGGGCTGAATGCCTAAATTCTGTTGCAGATTTTTTAGCTTCATTCGTTTCCATGTGCTGCTGAGAAAACCGTAATGGCGGATTTTCACAAATCTTTTCGGCAAAATATGCATCGCAAAACGGCGGATAAACTCCTCATGGCTCAAAACCATCTGCTTTTTGATGCCTTTTTGGCGGTAATCTTTGTACTCCAACGTTACATTTTCCGCATCAACTTTCCTGATTCTCTGGTTGCTGATCGCGATTTTGTGCGTATATCTTCCCAAATATTCCACCACAGATTTCGGGCTGCCAAAGGGTTTTTTAGCGAAAACTACCCAAGGTTTTTCCCAAAGTTTTTGTCTGAGTTTTTCATAAGTTTCTGCTTCATTTTTTCGGTTTTCAAATTGATTTTCATCATTTTCCGTCTGATTTTTATTACATTTTAATGATAACCGAACCTTCAGCTTCTCACAAAATTTAGCCCTGAAAACTTTGCTCAAAGCCTTTACAGGAAACAAAAAATTACCGTCGCTTCTGATGTTTTTCCAAACTCCGTTTTCATCCACGCCGCCACCCGGAACGATGCAGTGCAAATGCGGATGCAGACTCAGATTCTGTCCCCAAGTATGCAAAATAGCGATCATTCCCATTTTTAAACCTCGATTTTCACCAAAGGTTTGCAGCGTTTCCCAAGCCGATTCAAATAAAATATCATACAACATTTTCGGAGCATGAAGTGCGGTTTTGTTCAGCACTTCCGGAACGGTAAAAACCACGTGAAAATAAGGCACTGGAAGCAGTTCGGTTTCCCGGTTTTCAATCCATTTTTCGCGGTTTTTGCCCTGACATTTCGGGCAGTGCCGGTTTCGGCAGGAGTTGTAGCTGATGCTGATATTTCCGCATTCGTCACAAGCGTCAATATGACCGCCCAAAGCCGATGTACGGCACTTTTTTAACGCAAATAAAGTTCTTAATTGCCAGGAATTTAATCCTAAATTTTCTAGTTTTGAACCTAAAATATTCAACACATCTGCGACTTCGTATCGAGGTTGAGATTCAGGTTGAGCAGACTGTATTTTTGAGATTTCTAAACGTTGATTTTCATTAAATTTAAAGCTTGAATTTTGGCTTTTAACAAATTCAAAACCAACTACTTCGCTCTGCATTCCTCAAACAAAGTATCCAGTGGAGAGAAGAGTTTTTGGGTAGAAAGTTGGGCGATTTGAAGGTAAACGAGGGTCGTTTCGATGTTTTCGTGGCCGAGGAGATTTTTGATGCTCACAATGTTCATCCCATCCTCCAAAAGATGCGTCGCAAAACTGTGCCGAAGCGTATGAACACTCACTTCTTTCAATATTTTTGCCGTTTTTGAAGCCTGTTTCACCGCCCATTGTACGCCACGTTGCGAATATCTTGAATCGAATTCTCCACCTGCACGATTTGCTCGAGGTTCTCCAAAGAGAAAATCTTCCGGTTTTTCCGCTTCAATATATTTTTTCAAACCCCGAATCAAATGTTCCGACAAAGGCAAATAGCGGTCTTTTTTGCCTTTTCCCTGAACCACTTTCAGCTGTTTTCGGTAAAAATCCAAATCGCATAAACGGAGATTTCTGACCTCCAGACAGCGCAATCCGCAACCGTAAAGCAACCCGATTAAGATTTTATGTTTTAAAAGTTTACAGCATGACAACATCTGCCAAACCTCCTGTTTACTGAGCACAACAGGCAGTTTTTTCTCTTTTTTAATTTCCGGAAGACTTAGATAATCGTAGCTCAAACCTTCCGATTTCAACAGAAACCGAAGTCCGTAAACCGTGTGTTTAAAATACGATTGCGAGGGTGATCTTGATTTTTTCTGAAGGTAAAAAAGGTAATCGTGGATCTGCTCAGGATCCAATTCTGTCGGGATTTTCCCGAAATGCAGCGACACCGCCGCGACGTGTCTGGAGTAATTATTGAACGTGCTCTGACTGCGTCCCAACACCGAAACCGTACGTTCAAAACGGCTTAAAAGTTCTGTAAAACCAGGCACTTCGCGCTTTGCCTGATTGATGATTTTGTTTTCTCTGAGCTCGTCTAAACTCTTTTTTTTGTAGCCATTCTATTGATTTTTTAATTAACTTTACAAAGTAACTGATTTATGCGATTGGGAAAGCTACCGAAGGTTTAGTTCAACAGCAATTTGGCGCAATGGCGGGTTAAGGCTAAAATTGAAGTTTCGGCTTTCTATTCCGCCACTGACGCCAAGCCCCGAAACGTTAACTGTCATTGTAAAACGAACAGAACATTATTCTATTACCTGATAGATTAATAAAGACAAATCCCAACTCTCGTCAGGATTTCTCATCTATTTTAAAATCAAATAATTCTTGCGGATGAACTTCTAAGCCTTTAGCTAGCTCCTGAATTGTTGAAATCCTTAAATTAATTTCACCTGCTGTGCAAAGTCACCCGACTTTGGGCAATTAAAATCAATCACTAAACCACTCAACATATTAAGTGGTTTATTTTTAATAATCCGTAAATTTATACTGCCTGATATTTAAAATTATGTCAATCTTCGAATATGATCATTTTGATAGCCCCTTAAAAGTTGGTGATAACAATCCCCATATGCAAAAATGTGTCTTTTGTCAAAACAAATTAGAAGTGTTTTCAATAAATGATTATTGGAGTATTGATTTACAAGAAATTTATAGCTTCCATCAATTAGGAAAGAGCTGGTGTTACGAAGAAGGAATGGATGAAGAAATGTGGGAACTTGATCTTTCTAGATATTCGTGTGAAGTATATTTTCATCACTGTAATAAATGTGGCTGGTGGAGAATAATAAAGGATGTGACTGTTAGTGCTAAAGTATGGCAGTTATGGCAATTTTCTATGGCACAGCAGGTCTATTGAAAAAATTAGATTTGCATAATATTGATGTTCCAATTAATGAAATTTCAAAATATCTTCTAGCTAAATATGAAGCAAGATTTAGTTTACATCCAAAATTATTTGAAGATGTAACAGGACAGGTTTTTAAAAACCTTGGATATGATGCAATTGTAACAGGTTATTCAAATGATGGAGGAATTGATGTCATCCTAGAAAAGGAAGGAAAACAAATTGGTGTCCAAGTTAAGAGATACAAGAATAAAATAAAAGTTGATCAAATCAGAGAGTTAACAGGCGCTCTCTTTCTTTCTGGTATACCAAAAGGTATTTTTGTTACTACATCAGATTTTCAAAGCGGGGCAAACAAGCTAATACAGAAATCAGCTAATAGAGGTTTACCCATCGAACTTATAAACTCTGAAAGATTTTACGACATTCTTAAATTGACTACTGCGTCTAAAATTGATAAAGAAAACATTCGAAATAAACTTGAATTAGCTTTAAAAAACAAATTATATAGTTATAACTGGGAAAATCCGATGAATAGCCTTTAAAAGGGCACTCTCACTGCGAAAAGTATTAGGAGTTTTCACAATAAAATAAATTCTATAGAATATACTCCAAAATCATAAACTTTCGTGTCACCCCAAATCCACCAGCTCCGGCAAAGAAACCCGCTGCGCAAAGTCTCATGACTTTGTGCAATAATGATAAAACAAAACCGCTCCCATCAGAGCGGTTTTTCCATATCAAAACGAATTCAAGATCTCATATTTCCAATCCATCACTTTTCCCTATATTTAAAAAATATTTCTCCACACAGGAAATCAATTAAACCAAAATCTTAATGAAATCAAAATCATTTCTCCTTTCACTTTTCGGTTTATGCTTAGTCAATGCACAAACCTTAAATTTTAAACATCTTTCAGATATGTCTATGAGAAGAGGAGCGATAAGCAGTACCATTGCAGATGATAATATTTATGTGAGCAATGGCTATAAAGATTCGGATGGTAATGCCACTATTATTGAAAAATACAGTATTAAAGATAACCGTTGGAGTGTAATCAATGCTACTTTGGTTCCTAAAAGATTCGCCAATTCGGAGACTTACAATAATAAAATCTATATTTTTAACGGTTGGGGAAACAGCAATCTTGAAATTATAGACCTTGAAACGCATAAAAAAACGAAGGGAGCTGTTAATCATGCCTACACAGGAAATGCAGGTTCTGCCATTCATAACGGAAAAATATATACGTTCGGAGGAAGTGGGCTCAACAATGCCGCCACCACAGTATTTTCTGATAGATTCCAATATTACGACATCGCTTCAGACACATGGCATCCATTACCGAATATGCCAACAGCAAGAGAAGCAAGGGGCAAAATTGTGAATGATAAGCTTTATGTTATTGGTGGTTTTAACGGTACCTCATCCCGCCTGGTCAACGTGTATGATCTTAACAAAAATAGGTGGACAGAGCAATATACGATGCCTGCTGCGATATCCGGCCATTCATTAGCAGTGTCCGGTCATAAGATTTTTATTGCAGGCGGTTATAACAATCAAAATTTCCTGGCCTATTTTGATACAGAAACCAATAAATTACATAAGTTATCATCCAACATGATCCCCAGAAGACACGCAGCCGCGGAAATATATAACAATAAATTATACATCATAGGTGGAAGTACAGCATCCTCAACCAAATCAGCCATTAAAAGTATTCAGGTTGCGGATATTAGCGAAGAAGCACTTTCCGCTAAATAAGCGAATGAAGATCCCTGTCGCAGATTTGCAATCCGTGACTTTTAAATAAAGCTCAGATTATAAATCTACGCTATCCAAAATATTATAGACCGTTCCTATTTCCAGAACGGTTTTTATTAATTTTACAGTCAACAATAAATTATGGGCTATATAGAAACGAAAATTGATGAAGCATTTATTACTACTTTCCTGCTTCCGAGAGAAAAGGTAGTGACCGATTTTTTAATGGATGTTTTGAGTGCGCAATATCAATTCAGAGAAGATGATAGAAAAATAGAAGTGATCAGTTTGTATTATTACGCTGCCAATCCTTTGGCTTTTTTATTTGCTTTGCCCAATTATGAATATTACGCTCCGGATAAAACCACTCAGATTGCAGAATTGCATTTGAAAGATCATTTTTTGGAAGACTACTCTTATTTTGACGTTCAGGAATTGTGTAAAACGGTTTTGAATGAAAACAATATCGATTATTCAGCTTATCTCAATCATGAAGATCATTTGGATTTTGCCAATTATTGGGAAAATCAAAACGGTTTGGAAATTGACTTCATTAAAAACTGCTGGAAAAACGCTAAAGAAAATACCCGTTCAAAAATAATCGGGTTTTTAGAATCATCAGACAATTCAGCCGGAATATTTGATTTAGATAATGGTTTTGAACTTCCATTTGAAATAGAAATTGATGAGTATTTACAATCCAGAGGCTATCTGATCAACAAAGAAATTTAACTTGATAAAAATAATTTCATATTATAAACTTTTGATAACTTTTTATTTAACCACAAAAGAGGCAAAAGATTTAGATATTTCTATTTAAAGTTAATGAGTACAAAGAAAAAAGAACACAAAACCCTTTAAAAATCTTTGATTTTTATTCTTTTGAGAACTTTGATTATCTAATAATAGCTTTGAGATTGTCTTTTGTTACTTTTGTGGTTAAATCTAAAATGAGTTCAAACAGGCTTTACAGCAACGTAGAGTAATAATATTCTTCCATTATAAAACAATATTCTTGTGACTTAAAGTAGTATTCTTGCAACATTGTTTTAGATTGGCACGATACAATTTTATATTACAGCAACTTAAAGTAATATTCTTCCGTTATAAAACAATATTCTTGTGACTTAAAGTAGTATTCTTGCAACATTGTTTTAGATTGGCACGATACAATTTTATATTATAGCGACTTAGAGTAATATTCTTCCATTATAAAACAATATTCTTCCCAGGCTCTGGCTTGTAACCAATTAACATCTTTCGAAACTTACTTCAAAAAACAGAACTGTTTTTAAGTAAAAAAATAAATGAATAGTGATATTTTTGACAATCTTAAAATAAAAAAAATGCCTACTTTTCCAGCAATAGCTTCCATATTATCAGCAACAGCATTAGCTGAATTTATAAGATCAAGATACCGCTTAGGAGAAAATGTTGATTGCAAATTGTTCAGAACAGGCGTTAACCACACTTATTTTATTTCTGATAATAAAACTAAATTTGTTGCCCGCGTTTACTGTCTTCATTGGAGAACGAAGTCTGAGATTCAGGAAGAATTAGAACTTTTACTCTTCTTAAAAGATAATAATCTTGCGGTATCATATCCAATTCCGGATGAAGAAGGCAATTTTATCCAGGAAATCAATGCTCCGGAAGGCTTACGCTATGCTGTACTTTTTACTTTTGCAGAAGGTAAAAAAATGCGATTCATGAACAGTGAATCCTGTTTTGCAGTAGGTTCTTTAATGGCAAAAATTCATACTATTACAGCGGGCAAAAAAATCAATAGAGTACATTATAATTCCGATATTCTTTTACATCAGGCTTATCATCAGATGACCTCTTTTTTTTCTGAAGATTTGGAAGAAATGCAATACCTCAAGAAAATTGGAGATCAAATATCAAACAGTTTCAAAGAAGCCGATTGGTCAGAAGATCAGCAAGGCATCGTTCACCTTGATATTTGGTATGATAACCTAAGTGTAAATAATGAAAATGAGATCACCATCTTCGATTTTGATAATTGTGGAAATGGGGCTCTTATTTTAGATGTAGCTTATTTTTGTAAACAGTTATTTTTTATTGAATCAGACAAAAAAGAATATGAACTTAAAGTTCAAAGCTTTCTAGACGGTTATCAAAAAACAAGAAATTTATCTGATAAAGAAATTAAATTAATTCCTGAAGCCGGAGCCTCAATATTTATGTTTTATCTTGGTGTTCAGGCACAAAGATTTGATTGGTCTAACATATTTTTCACAGAAAATTATCTTAAAATGTTTGTTGGAAGAATAAAAAACTGGATGGATCATCATAAACCGCAAGATTAGTTTTAACATCCCTGCTTCCACTCAATTTTCAAAGTAGTTTTCCATTTCAAAACAAATTCTTAAGTTTACAGGTTCTGCAAACCTCAAGATCCTTTCGTAATGGAAAACAAAAAAGACGAACAAATTCTGGATAACGGTCCGTTCTACCACGGTACAAAAGCTGATCTACAAATTGGCGATCTACTCAATCCCGGATTCGAGTCAAATTATTATCCCGAAATTATTATGAACCATATCTACTTTACAGCATTACAAAACGGCGCCGGATTAGCTGCTGCACTCGCAAAAGGTGATGGCCATGAAAGGATCTATATTGTAGAACCAACAGGAACTTTTGAAAATGATCCCAATGTAACCGATAAAAAATTTCCGGGAAACCCTACCCGATCTTATCGAAGTACAGAACCTTTAAAGATTGTTGGCGAGGTCACCGAATGGATTAAACTAACAGATGAAGAACTTCAAAACTGGAGGGAAAGAATTGCAAAACTTCGGGAAAATCCGGATGCTGAGATTATCAATTAAAACGTAAACCTATTAAGTTAAAACTCTCATAGTAACAATCATATTTCAGTAGAAAATCCCTAAATATAAAACAAAATGAACCTTCCACCCTACGATAAATTCCCGGAAATTATTTCCGAAACCATCATTTTGAGAGAAATTCAGGATGATGATATCAAACATATTATTGAAATATCTTTCTATGATGCAATGCCTTCTTTGACTGTTGAAAATGCAAAAGAAATGCAGGAGAGAATTAATCTGGATTACCAAAACGGTTCATCAATTCATTGGGGAATTGCCAATAAACAAACCAATCAAATTATGGGAACTTTGGGTTATTATCGTGGATTTGATCATGAAATTGGAGAATTGGGTTGTGTTTTGAAATCTGAATTTCATGGAAAAGGTTTTATGACCACAGCGATGAAACTGGCTGCCGAATTTGGAATTAATTATATGGGTCTTACAAAAGTAATTGCAATTACAGACAAAAATAACAGTAACGCAATAAAACTTTTAGACAGAGTTGGTTTTATTAAAACGAGAGATCTTGAAGAAAATGAAATTGAATATCAATTTGTAAATAAATAGTAACCAAAATACTATGAAACCGTTTTTTAAATAAAGCGGTTTTGTTTTAATAAAAATCAAAGACTTTTTATTAATTTTATAACACCAAACTATAAAATATTTCACAATGAATCTAAAAACCTTAATGACTCACACCGTTCAGTACAACAATTGGGTTGTTAACAAGTACATCGACTGGCTTTCTACAAAATCTGATGAACAACTTAATCAGGAAGTTATTTCAAGCTTTCCGACCATCTTAAAAACATTGCATCACATTTGGCAAACACAGGAATATTGGTGGAGCCATATTGGAGAAAATAATGATTTTGATTTTGCAGCAACTTCAGCAATGACCGATAAAGAAGAAATTTTCAACGCCATGAGAAATAACTCTCGAAAACTGATGGAGTATGTAGAAAGTTTATCTGAAGAAGATCTTATAAAAAATGTGAAAATTGACTCACAATGGTTTCAGTGTGATTTTTCAAAATATGAATACATTCAGCATATCGTTTTACACGGCACTTATCACAGAGGGCAAATTGTAACGATGGGACGAAATGTAGGAATCACCGACGCACCAATGACGGATTATAATTTCTGGAATATTTATAAGGAAACAGATGTACCAAGTATGAACTAAGTACAAACAACTGAGATAATTTATTTTAATCATAAAAAGACATCGTTTTACAGCAACTTATCTATTAATTTAAATCTACCTCAAAGGATTTTTCTTGTCCCATTAAACCAATGTATGTATTATTGTAAAAAAAATACTCATGCACATTCAGGTTTCACAGGATTTTAAAGAAAAGACCAAGGCGGCAGTTTCATCAATCATCATTTTTATTTTCGTTTATATTCTTATTTTTCTTTTCACCATTGTTTTGGCTTTAGCCTGTATCGGTGGTGGAATTTGGCTCATTATTGCAAAACCGATGTTTCTTACACTTATGGTGGGTGTAGGTTTGGCAGGAACAGGAATTTTTGTTTTCTTTTTTATCATTAAATTTTTATTTAAAAAACATATCAACGACAGAAGTTATCTCTCCGAAATCAAAAGATCAGACGAGCCTGAACTCTTTAAGATGATTGACGAAATCGTAAAAGAAGCAGAAACCAATTTTCCGAAAAAAGTCTATTTATCTTATGATGTAAATGCAAGTGTATTCTACGATTCAAGTTTTTGGAGTATGTTTTTTCCTATTCAGAAAAATCTTACGATTGGAGTCGGACTTATCAATACCACCACAAAACAAGAGCTTAAAGCAATTTTATCTCACGAATTTGGGCATTTTTCACAACGCTCGATGAAGGTTGGAAGTTATGTTTATAATGTGAATCAGATTATTTTTAATTTGGTGAATGACGATGCATCTTACCGCAATTCTATCGAAAAATTTGCAAGTTTCAGCGGTTATTTTTCAATTTTCGCATCGCTTGCTATTTTTTTCACTTCAAAAATACAGTGGGTTCTTGCCAAAATGTATTCTTATGTCAACATTCGTCACATGGCGCTTTCCAGAGAAATGGAATTTCATGCAGATGAAGTTGCTGCTAATATTTCGGGCTCAATTTCTTTGGAAGAATCGCTTTTGAGATTAGAACTTGCCAGTAATTCTTACAATAATGTAATTAATTTTTATGAAGCGAGAATTTCGAAAAATCAGTCGAGTAAAAATATTTACAGAGAACAGTTTTTTGTCATGAATTTTCTTGCAGAACAAAGCGAATTGGAAACAAAATACAATCTTCCGTATGTGAAACTTACAGAATCAGGATTATTTAATAAGTCTAAATTGAATATCGAAAATCAGTGGGCATCACATCCTTCCACCGAAGATCGTGTTGCAAAACTCAGACAGCTGAATATTGTAAAGGAAACCGATAATCGACCTGCAAAAGATTTATTTAGAAACTTTGAAAAAACCGAAGAAAAATTGACTGCCAAACTTTTTTCAAACGTAAAATATAAACCTGGCAGAATAGATTTAGAATTTGAAGCTTTTAAAAAAGAATTTGAAGCACAATATCAAAACGATTCTTTCGATAAGATCTTTAATAATTATTACGATAACAAAAATCCAGATCCTGAAACTAAAGAAAATGTTTCATCCGAAAATATTCAGTTTGAAAACCTTTACGACAACGAAAAAGTGGAACTTGTCTACACACTAATCGCCTTGGAAAATGATAAGAAAACCATAGAAGCCATTGCCAATAAAGAATTTGTTCTAAAAACATTCGACTACGACGGAAGAAAATACAAAGCATCCGAAGCCAAGAAACTCATCCCGGAAATTGACAAATCTATTGTAGAAAATAAAAATCAGATTGCTAGAAATGATTCTGATGTTTACAATTATTTCCTGAAAATCGCAGAAAACCTGAATAGAAAATCAGGATTTGTAAGCCTTTATCAGGCTTTTGCAGATTATGATCAACAATACGAAGATAAATATAAACTGTATATAGATCTTGTAAATGCAACTGCTTTTATCAGTGCAAGAACTCCGTTTGAGCAAATAAAACAGAATTTTATTACTCTTAAAACTCTTGAAGAAAAATTAAAATATGAATTAAGGTTTCATCTTCAAAATTCACTTTTAACTAAAGATCTGAGTGAGCAGGACATAAAAGATTTAGAATATTATATAGAAAAAGAGCATATATATTTCAATAACGAAGAGTATTTTGACCACAACTTACAAATGCTCATGAATGCAATCAATACCTTACCGTATTTCCTTCACAAAAAATATTTCCTCAAGAAAAAAGAATTGCTGGCTCTAATGAAAGATTTAGAAGAAAGCCAGCGTAAAGAAAAAGTTTCTTAAATTTCATAAACCGTTCAGTTTTCTGGACGGTTTTTTTGTTTTTAAAATATTCATATTGATGTAATATGTAAATTTGATTTATAACAAATCACTGAAAAACAAGACACAAACAAAAAATTATATGAAAAATTGTGGAATATTTTTAATGTTTAGTTGCATTGGCTTTATCTTTAATTCATGTCAGGATAAAAAGACAGAGAAAGAAACAGAAAACAACAATATTAAAGTAGCTGATAAGATTGAAACCGAACCTCAAGAAATTCCGATTTGGAATAAGTCAATTCCGGATTTTGAACTTATTAAAGGTACTGAATCCTATAATGACGGAATGGTAAAAAATGTCTCAACACCAACCATGACAGTTTTCTCTCCCAAAGGAAAAAATACAGGTGTCGCTGTTATTGTTTATCCGGGTGGAGGTTACAACAAGCTTGCAATTAATCTTGAAGGTTCAGAAATTTGTAAATGGCTCGCTTCAATCGGAGTTACAGGAATATTATTAAAATACAGAGTTCCAGCTTCCGGTCCGCATTATAACGAGGAATGCGATTGTGAAAAAGATCCCGTAAAACCATTGGCTTTACAAGATGCACAAAGAAGTTTAGGCTTGGTTCGTGCACGAGCAAAGGAATGGAATATTGATCCAAATAAAATTGGAGTAATGGGATTTTCTGCAGGTGGACATTTGGTTGCGGATTTGAGCACCAATTACAGAGAAAGAGCCTATCCTTTGACGGATGAATTTGATAATATAAGCTGTAAACCCAACTTCGGAATTGTTTTTTATCCCGGACATATGACATTTCATACCACAAAACCTTATGAATTAAATCCAATGATTCCGGTTGATCGCGAAACTCCGCCTACCTTTATTTTGCAGGCCGGAAATGACAACATTGATAAAATTGAAAATTCTTTGGTTTATTATATGGCATTGCACAAAGCTGGCGTTCATGCAGAATATCATATCTACTCGGAAGGAGGTCATGCTTTTGGATTGAAAGAATCTGCACAAAAAATTCCAAATTGGGAAAAACTGCCAATTGCAGATTGGGAAGTTCTGGTTGAAAGATGGCTTAAAACAATAAAAATGACTTCAGATTAATCAAGACGCATAGAAAAGAAGTTTCTATCGAAAAAACTAACGTAAAAAAATTGCACTAAATCATTTCACTTAAAATGAAAGCCAGAGAAGAAAAATTAAAATCAATCATTAATTGGTCAGAAAATAACGAAGATGTAAGAGTGGTTTTACTCACAAGTTCGCTCGTAAATCCTCTTGCGCCTGTTGATGAATTTAGCGATTTAGATATTGAACTTATTTTTGAAAATAACACTCAATATATTTCAGACAATAATTGGACACATCATTTTGGGAATCCAATTGCGATGATTGAAGAGGATGAAAGTAGCTTCGATGGAAAACATGCAATGAAAATGATTTTGTATGATGATCATGTAAAAGTTGATTTTAAACTATTCAGCAAAGACAAGTTTCTGCAAGAAGTAAAACTCAAAGAATTACCCGAAGATTGGGATATTGGCTATAAAGTTTTGATTGACAAAGAAGGAATAACAAAGGAAATGCAGAAACCTAGCTTTCAGTTTTCCATCATCAAAAAACCATCAGAAGAAGAGTTCCAACGTATTCTCAATGACTTTTGGTGGGACACCACTTACGTCGCAAAATGTCTAGCGAGAGATGAAATGTTTTATGCAAAATTTATGTCGGAAACCAATATCCGAACTGAATATCTAATTCCTCTCATCGAATGGTATATCGGAAGTAAACACAACTGGAATATAACAACCAATAAATATGGAAGGCTTTTTAAAAAATATCTAAACCATGAAATGTGGCTGAAAACAGAGCAAACATTTTCAGGAAGTAATATAAAAGATAATTGGACAGCTTTATTGGCAATGGCTGATTTAGTTTCAGAAATCGGAACTGAATTGTCGGAAAAGTTAGATTATGAATATCCTTTTAAATTAGAAAAAGATATCCGGAAATATTTAAACGAGCTACAAATGAAATAGAATTGTTTTTAAAATTAATCGGCAAGTTAAGCTTCCCTACTTTTTTCTGAGAACTTTTTCTTATTTCACATTTTTGTTTAATTTAGTTGGGTTGAAGCAACCTGAAAAATTATTAAATACAATATGAAGAAACTGCTTAGTTTGATAATCATTTTATGTTTAGCAACGGCTACATTTGCACAAAAAACTAAACAGATTTTTGTATCAGCAGACATTGATAATTTTTGGAATGCTTATGACAAAATAAATGCTACCAAAGACAGTGCTCAGCAATATAAGCTATTAAAAGATTTTTATCTTGATAAAGGAACTCCCGGACTAAAAAGTCTGATTAAAGTTCGCAACTATTCAGAAAAAGAATTTATTAGCTGGATGACACAATATCCAAAATTCTGGTCTTCATTAAAACCCAATACCTTAAAAGTAAAAAGTCTTTACCCGAAAATAAATGCAAATATTCAGAAGCTTAAAAAAGTATATCCTGATTTAAAACCTGCCACAATTTATTTTTCATTTGGTGCTTTCAGAACAGGTGGAACAATTGATGGAAACAGGGTTTTAATTGGAAGTGAACTGTCATTAGCAGATAAAACCACCATCATTGATGAGTTTCCAACTTGGCGACAAAACTTCTATAAAAATCAAAATCCTTTTCATGAACTGCCTTTGTTGTGTACCCACGAATACATCCATACCCAACAAAAAGAATTAGTTGAAAATTTACTTTCGATGTGTTTGTATGAAGGGGTTGCAGAGTTTATTTCCTGCAAAGTTACCAATACAAAATCTGATGCACCTGCCATTGAATTCGGAAAAGCAAATCAAAAAATCGTTGTTGATAAATTTGTATCTGATCTGTTTATCATCAATAATAATTACAATTGGCTTTGGGGAGAGAATAAAAATGAATTAAAAGTAAGAGATTTAGGATATTATATTGGTTATGAAATTTGCGAACGCTATTATAACCTTTCAAAAGACAAAGTAAAAGCAGTTAAAGAGCTTATTGAGCTAGACTACACCAATGAAAAAGAAGTTGAACGTATTGTTGATTTAACCAAATTATTGCCAAAAACTTTAGAAGAATTAAATAGTGATTACGAAAAACAAAGACCGACAGTTGTAAAATTATTACCATTTGAAAATGGCAGCCAAAATGTAAAATCAGGTCTTACAAAAATTACGGTTTTCTTTTCTGAATCTTTATTAAAACACAATACAGGATTAGATTATGGACCTCTGGGAGAAAATAATTTCCCTAAAATTAAGTCCGAAAGATTTTTTAGTGAAGATGGAAAATCTTGGACATTTGAAGCCGATCTGAAACCTAATCAGCATTATCAAATTTTAATTTCCAGCAATTTTAGAAAAGAAAATGGAGTAAGACTTAAACCTTATTTAATTGACTTTAAAACAACAGACTAAAAATAACAGGTTTAATTGTAAATACAGACTTATTAACTATAAAATGAAATTCAGGTTATTACTTTTAATTGTACTCGTTTCTCAAATTTGCTTTTCTCAAATTAAAAAAATTGATACCAATAAAGTTGACAACATCAACTATGTTATTGATTTATTTAAAAAGAAAAATATTGAAGACATTTCACAAAATGTGAATTTTCCCCTAAGAAGAGAATATCCGATTCCGGAAATTAAAAATAGAGAACAGTTTAAACAACGTTTTAATGAAGTTTTTGACGAGTTACTTATTAATGAAATTGCTGATTCAAAACTCAAACAATGGTCAGAAGTTGGTTGGAGAGGAATTATGCTCAACAATGGAACCGTATGGATAGACAGTGATGAAGGAAAAATAATTGCGGTAAACTATCAAAGTGATTTTGAAAAAAAGCTGAGGAAAGAGCTTATCAATAACGAAAAAGAAAATGTACACAGCTCATTAAAAACCTTTGAAAGCCCGACTTACGAAATAAAAACTAAGAAATATCTGATTAGAATTGACGAATTAGAAAACAAAAAATACAGATATGCTTCCTGGAAAATAAGTAAAAAAGAATCATCAAAACCAGACCTCATTTTGAACAATGGAGAATTGGAATTTCAGGGAAGTGGCGGAAATCACGTTATTACTTTTACCAACGGAAAATATAACTATAAAGTTTACAGAAATATTCTTGGCGAAGAAGACACACCCGACGTCACCCTTGAAGTTGAAGAAAATGAAAAAATTATTCTACATCAAAACGGAACTTTAATAAAATAAAAACATGAAACCTACACCCCAACATAATGAGAGAATTGCAAAAATGACCTTTTCATCGGTTTATCCACATTACATTACAAAGGTAGAAGGCAAAGGCAGAACCGTTGAAGAATTGCATCAGGTGATAGAATGGTTAACAGGTTTTGATGCTCAAAAACTGCAGGAACTCATTGACGGAAAAGTAACATTCGAAACGTTTTTTAAGAATGCAAAGCTAAATCCTAATGCTCATCTTATAACAGGAGTAATCTGTGGTTACAGAATTGAAGAAATTGAAAATCCGCTGACAAAACAGGCAAGATATTTAGATAAATTAGTCGACGAATTGGCAAAAGGAAGAAAAATGGAAAAGATTTTAAGACAGTAATCTCAATCGAAATTATGGCAAAAACAAAGACAACATACACCGAAATAGACGTAAAAGATTTTTTAGATTCTTATGTTGACAATGAGCAGAAAAAAGCCGACAGTTTGCAATTGATAAAACTGATGCAGGAATTGTCTGATTCTGAACCCAAAATGTGGGGACCATCGATTATAGGATTTGGAAATTATCATTATAAATACGAAAGCGGGCACGAAGGTGATGCGCCTGTTATTGGGTTTTCGCCCAGAAAAGCAGCGTTTTCATTGTACATTTATTCCGATACTGAAAAAAGTAAATTATTACTTCCTAATCTTGGAAAATTTAAAATGAGCAAAGCCTGTATTTATATAAAAAAACTTTCTGATATTGATGTTTCTATTTTGCAGGAACTTTGTAAAGAATCAATTCAATACATCAGCGAGCATCACGAATGTTCTTGCAGAGCCAAATAATAGGATTTAAAATAATTTATAAATTAGAATTTCACAAAAACTTTAAATTAAATTCTAAATTTTAATAATGCCCATTCAAGAACAAATCAACGAATACATCACAAGTCACAAAGAACCTAAACGCAGTGATTTAGAAAATCTGCATCAGGTTATTCTGGAGCTTATGCCAAAATGCAAATTATGGTTTTTAGACGGCAAAAATGATGAAAACAAAATCGTTTCCAATCCGAATATTGGCTACGGAATTCATCTCATGAAATATGCTGATGGAAAAACCAGAGACTTTTACAAAATTGGATTGAGCGCCAATACAACAGGAATTTCTGTTTATATTATGGGGATTGAAAATAAAAAATACCTAACCAATACATTTGGAGAAAAAATAGGTAAAGCCAGCGTCACGAGCTACTGCATAAAATTCAAAAAACTGGATGATATCAACATTGATGTTCTGAAAGAAGCAATACAATCTGCTTTTTAAAATTCATAGTTTTAATAAAATCAAATAATTAAAACAATCATATAATATTCTCATCATTCAAAATACTTGTATTTCTTTGTTAAGTTAACGCCTTTGTATAACTTAAAAACGGTCAATATTTAAAATTCTCTGTTTGCCTTTGCGTGAAATTAAGAGTTATAGCAAATAGCGTATTAAATAAAATTCGTGCATTCGTGGCAAAAAAGTTGAATGTAAAACTTCAATCATCACAAAAATCTTCGCAGGTAATTGAGAATAAAATCTGCGCAATCTGTGGAGCTAAGATAAATAGCCACAAATACACGAATTTTATTTTTAATGCGGTTGGTTTGAATTCTCATTAAAACCTCTTCCCTATTTCAAAAAACTTCCCGAAATTTACAGTCTGTGCGTTAAACAAAAAAATTAATGAATTAAACAACAATTAAAACAAACATACAGTAAAACTTAGCATAAGTTTTCTTCGGGGCAGGGCGAAATTCCCTACCGGCGGTTACAGTCCGCGACTCCTTTTTTACGAAAGGACTGATTTGGTGAAATTCCAAAACCGACAGTTACAGTCTGGATGGGAGAAGAAAATGAAACAATCAATAAGACTATTTTGATAGACTTGTTGTGTTGTATTTCATTTCCATGTACCGAAGTGTATTTTAACTTAAAATAACATGGAAAAATTATTAGAAAAATTCGGAGCTACTTCGAGAGAACGTGTAGAAAATGCACTTCTAAAATTACAACAAGGAAAAGGCATCCTTTTAGTAGATGATGAAAACCGCGAAAACGAAGGCGACATCATCTTTCCCGCCTCCACCATTACAGAAAAAGACATGGCACTTTTAATTCGCGAATGCAGCGGAATCGTTTGTCTGTGCATTTCGGAAGAGAAAAGTAAACATCTTAATCTTCGTCCGATGGTGGAAGCCAACAATTCAAAAAATCAAACAGCATTTACCATTTCCATTGAAGCTAAAGAAGGGGTTGAATCTGGTGTTTCTGCGAAAGACCGCGTTACAACAATCAGAACAGCCATTGCCGAAAATGCTTTGGCAGAACACATCGCAAGTCCGGGACATGTTTTCCCTTTAATTGCCAGAAAAAATGGAGTTTTCGAAAGAAGAGGTCACACAGAAGGAAGTGTAGATTTGGTAAAAATGGCAAACCTTGGTGATGATGCTGTTCTTTGTGAATTGACCAACGAGGACGGAAGTATGGCAAGACTTCCTGAAATTATAGATTTTGCAGAAAAAAGAAATATGACCGTAGTGACTATAGAAGATATTTACGCTTATCGTAAAATGATTTTGAGTAACTAAAAACATAGGTTTAACGCACACCAACAGTCCACTTAAGATTACTTAAGTGGATTTTTTTTATTGATAATCAAAAATATTATGAAAAATATTTCACAAATGATTTATCTTTATAAAAAGTGAAAAATGAAAAAAACTCTCCTTATTTTAATTTCCACTACAGGTTTCTTATCTGCTCAAACAACGATTACAAAAGCATATAATGATCCTATTATCGGTGAAATTGTCAACAATGTTAATATCAACGGAACGGTGGATAATTCTGCAACAGGTAATAATGTAACCTTTACGAATACAAGTTTAACAGCAGGCTCTGCGTCTTCAGCAACTTATTCGGCACCAAGTTCCACAGAGATTTCTACTTTTCCGGGATCCACTATTAAAATGACAGGTGGCGGAAGTACATCTTATTACAAACAGACCGCAACCAAACTTGAGATCACAGGATTGGTAACTCCTGATGCTACGCTGAATTTTTCTACCAACAACGGAACTTTCATTGGTTATCCTGCAGCTTTTGGTTATTCTGAAAACGATACTGCTTCAGGTACATTCAGCGCAACAGCAGGATCGGGAAATTTTTCGGGAACGATTGCTATTTCAGCAGACGCTTACGGAACCCTTCTCATCGGAACGAAAACGTATCCAAATGTTTTAAGGATAAAATCAATACAGAACTTCAACCTTACTGTGTTTGGTTTTCCGGTAGGAACTATTGCCAATACAACATATGCCTATTATGACAATCTGCACAAAGCACCATTATTAAGCACCACCAATGCAGTGATTACTGTTCAGGGAACTCCACAAAACACCAATATAGCACAAGCTTTAAATGAAACTTTTCTCGCCGTTTCAGATTTAAAATTAAAAGAGAAACTAAGCATTTACCCAAATCCGGCGCAGGATTTTATTCAATTAAAGGGTAATACTTCAAAAGATTCTAAAATTAAAATTTATGGCTTAGATGGAAAGCTGGTTAAAACCACAGATGTAAAATCCGGGAAAATTGAAGTTTCAGAATTACCACCCGCTGCTTATTTCATTGAAGTTTCAGATTCAAAAATGACAAAAGAAACTACTAAATTCATAAAGAAATAAAATTATTTTTATAAAATTTGCAACCGTTCTAAGATTTTAGAACGGTTTTTGATTTAATGTTTTCATAAACTTATGTTCTTTCATTTGTCATCATACACAATCGCTTTTATATCTGTTTTTAATTAAAATTTTAAAGCCATGAAAAAACTATTTCTTATTATCCCCTACTTTATTATTTCTGAAGCAACAGCTCAGGAAATCGTAAATGAACCTGTTTCGGCAGCTCCGGAAGATAAAATGAATATTATTAAAACCAATGTTACAGGATATGCTTTCAGAAATATTAATTTATCATACGAAAGATCGATCAACCGCTGGTTTGCTGTAAATGTAGGTTTCGGAACCGTTGCAGAAGGTAAAGTTCCGTTTATGAATGCTTTTTTGAGTGATGAGGATGAAAAAAGATTTCAAAATCTTAAAATAAAAGCAACCAATTTTACCATAGAACCGAGATTTTACATTGGTGAAGGGTATGGAAAAGGATTTTATTTTGCACCTTATTACCGATATTCAAAAGTTTCTACCAATACTTTTGATTTTACTTATGATTACACTGCATTTAATACAACCATTCCAATTCCATTAAAAGGTTTGGGAGACGCTAATGGAAACAGTGGTGGTTTGATGGTGGGTGCGCAGTTTTTTCTTAATAAACAGCACAGTTTTGTTTTGGATTTTTGGATTGCCGGAGCACATTACGGATCAGGAAAAGGAGACTTCAGTTTGACAAGTGATATCGTTCTTACCCCCGAAATGCAGGCACAGCTAAAAAAAGAAATTGAAAACTTAGATGTTCCTTTTGTAGATTACACCGTAGAAACGAATGCAAATGGAGCCAGAATTAAAGTAGACGGACCTTGGGCAGGTTTCAGAAGTGGTTTTTCTTTAGGATATAGATTCTAATATTTTCAGCATAAAAAAAGCGCCTTAGAAATTTTCTAAGGCGCTTTTAATATTTTTAGCTATAGCATTCTTTAAATCGGGAAATCAGATTATCCATCGTGTGTCTTTGTACATAAACCGTCTTCACATCCTCATATCTTGGAGATTTGTAAAACACTTCATGGAAATCCATACTTCCGTTGCCTACTTTTACAATTTTTTGAACATCAATGTTCAATTTTTTCAATTCATCTTTTAAGACCTGAAATTCGTCTTGAATATTATTCATCTTTACATTTTGTTTTTAAGTTAGAAAATCATCATTTTTTTCATCATCAACCCCTATTAAATTCAATAGAAAGTTAAATTTTTAATAAATTTAGCAAATATATTTAAATCAGCAATGGGGTTTAGCAAATTTTTAATGATTTATCTTAATTGCAAAAACTATACCTAACTGTTTAGTTATTAATGAAAAGTAAATTTAATATGAACTCAATGTTAACAAATAGTTATTTAATCGCAGTTTGCATAATTGATTCTTATTGAATCAATTAACGAAATTAAGTTTAAAAAAGAATTTTATTAATGAATAAAATTTCACATAAATCTGAAAAAAATTTTAACCTTAAGCAATTTTAAACATCAAAAAGGGAAATACAACACCATGAAGATCTTCAAAACTGTTTCTCTGATTATTTTTACAGCAACTTCAATGTCAATTTCTGCACAACAATATGAGCCCGTAATTTTAGAAACTAAAAAGGGAAATGAAAATCACAATGCTTCCAATAAAAACGAAAAAGTAAAGTACTTTATGCAGTTCGGAATCATGTCACGAAAACACGATAGCTTCAAAGAAAAATACGGAGTACACGTAGTGTATGAAAACTGCGTTATCACTGCATTCATGTCTGAAAAAGCAAAAAAGAATAATCAGGAAGTTGCACAATATTTAAACAAAAAATATGGTGAAAGCTGGAAAAAAGATTTAGAAATAATTCCTTACGGTTTATAAACTCTGTTTTTCTTCTACCTCAACTTCGTGTCTCAGCTGTGCTTTATATAAAGTAGAATAATATCCGTTTTTATCTAAAAGCTCCAGATGTTTACCTTCTTCAACGATTTTACCATGCTCCATCACGATGATTTTATCAGCTTTCTCAATGGTTGAAAGTCTGTGAGCAATGATAATTGATGTTCTGTTTTTGGTAATTTTCTCGGTCGCTCTCTGGATTAATTTTTCACTTTCGTGGTCTATTGATGAAGTAGCTTCATCCAAAATCAAGATTTTAGGATCTGATAAATAAGCTCTTAGGAAAGACAAAAGCTGTCTCTGTCCTAATGAAATAGACGAACCTCTTTCACTTACCACAAATTCGTAACCTCCGGGAAGACTTTCAATAAAGTCATCAACTTCAATTTCTCTTGCACCAGCTTTTATTTTTTCTAAAGTTACCTCATCATCACCAAATGCAAGATTTTCGTAAATACTTCCATGGAATAGGAAAACATCCTGCAAGACCACGCCGATATGACTTCTCAGATTATACAGTTCGTAATCTTTAAGCTCAACATCATCAATGTAAATTTCGCCCGAATTGATATCATACAGTCTTGTAATTAAACTGATAATGGTAGATTTACCGGCTCCGGTTGCTCCGACAATTGCCACAGTTTCTCCCGGATTAACTTTAAAATCAATTCCTTTTAAAACTTCCTGCTTTTCGTCATAAGCAAAACGGACATTTTTGAATTCTATTTTTCCGTCGAAGTGATCTTTTTTTACAGTTCCAGTATTCGGCATTGCGTAATCTTCATCCATCACGCCTAAAACTCTTTCTGCACCAACAATTCCACGCTGAATGTTATTGAAACGGTCTGCAATCTGTCGTAAAGGACGAATCAACATCGAAATAAACTGAATAAATGCAATTACCACACCCGCACTTATGGTAATGTAACCTCCATAAAAAAGGACAAAACCAATAAAAAGAGATGAAATCAATTCAACAACAGGAAAAAACAAAGAGAAGATAAAAACTGTTCTCAGCAAAGCGCTTTTTAAAGTGATATTAATATCATCAAACTTTTTAAACTCTGCTTTCTGTCTATTAAATACCTGAATAATCGGCATTCCCGCCAATCTTTCCTGCACAAAAGAATTTTGATTGGAAGTCCAGGTTCTTTCATCACCAAAAGCTTTCTTCAGTCTTTTCTGGAAAAATCTTGTAATCACAACCATTAAAGGTAAAATGGCAAGAGAAATATAACTCAGATGCACATCAACCTGAAACATCATAAATAAAACAAAGACAATTCTCAAAACATCCCCGAAAACCATTAGAAAACCGTCTGTATAAACTGTTGCAATAGTTTCTACATCACCAACTGCTCTCGTTACCAACTGACCAATCGGAGTTTTGTCAAAAAAAGCAGTTCTGAAATAAATCAGCTTATTATAAAGTCTTTCACGAATGTCTCTGATAACATTCTGCGAAATATAATTTGAAAAGTAAACTAAAAAGAAATTTAAAATCGTTTCGGCAAAAACCAACCCAACCAAGGCATAAATATGCCTCATCATGAGCGCTTTATCTTTAAGCTTCGTGATGTCATTATCTACAATCTGCATTGTAAGATAAGGTCTGTATGTAGAAACAACCGATAATATGATGGAAATAATCAGGGTAAAAATAAACCAAGAACGAAACTTCATCCCAATGAAGAAAAGCCTTTTTACAATTGCCCAGGTATCTTGTTTTTTCATTATTGAAATTGACGTAAAGAATTGTTTTGAAAAAATTCTCTGCAAAAATACGGCTTTAAAATTTTACTGGTCAAAGAATTGAGATAGAAAATTAAAGATATCTTTTATTTACTGATGTATATTTAGTGAAGGTTCTTTGTATGTTCGGCACCTATTTCTTCAATTTCCAAAACCGGACTTTGAGTATTTTCTTTTATGAATCTGTTCTCAAGAATTCTGTACACTCCATAAACACAACCAATCGCAAATAGCCAACTGATAATATTAATTCCTGAAAAACCTGCGTAATTATTGTCATTCAAGGAATTTGGATCTGTAAAAGCAACATACATTCCGTAGGAAAACAAAAACAATAGCTGGAATCCTAAATAAATACCGATCGCCAAAAGCCCGAAATGCCATTTTGTTTTACCAAATCTCTCAGCCAAACCTGCATAATAACGATATGCGCCCACAAGAATAATTATTGACATCATAGTTTTTAGTTTTTTAATCTTTTTTTGAATTAAACACAAATTACACAAATATTTTTCACAAATTAGCACAAAAGCACGAAAATTATTTGTGAAGATTAGTGTTGATATTCGTGAAATTTGTGTTTAAATATCAATGAAATTCATAACCTACATCCACCAAAAACAGCGCGTGAGCCGGAGCAGAAGTTCCCGCGGAATTTCGGTTTTTATTTTCGATCACTTTTCTAATATCTTCCGGCTGTATTTTTCCAGAACCTACTTCTACCATTGTTCCTACAATCGCTCTTACCATATTTCGCAGAAAACGGTTTGCTGAAATGGTGAATTTTAATTCGGTTCCGTTTTGCTCCCATTCTGCTTTATACATTTTGCAGAGATTGGTTTTGTTGTCGGTATGCAGTTTTGCAAAACTGGTAAAATCTTCATATTCAAAAAGAATTTTGCAGGCTTCATTCATTTTATTAATGTCTAAAGGTTTTCGCCAATGTTGCCAAGCCGAATCCTGCGTAAACGGATTTTTTTCCAAAGAAATATAATATTCATAGGTTCTGAAAGTCGCATCAAAACGAGCATGAAAATCATTTTTAACTTCAAAAATTCGTTTTATCGAAATATCCGCAGGCAAAAAACTATTCAATTTATGTGAAAGATGATCACTCAAAACCTGATCGGTCTCAAAATGGGCAAACATTTTCTTGGCGTGAACTCCGGTATCTGTTCTTCCGGCTCCTGTTGTTTTAATTTCTTCCCTTAAAATCGTAGAAAGAGCTCTTTCTAATTCTTCCTGTACGGAAATATCTTTTGGCTGAATCTGATAACCAAAGTAATTTTTACCGTTGTATGAAAATTCTATAAAATATCTCAATGTGAATCAATATTAGATTTTAGAAATAAAATGTGCGGAATGATAAAATATTGTCCTTTGTTTTACTTCTTAAACGTTCCTGCAAAAATACTTTAATTTGATGGCAAAAAAAATTGTTAATTTATTTCGAAAACTGATTAAAAATATCAATTAACGGTTTTAAAATTCTTATTTTTGTCAGCGTATGAAAAGATGGTACCTCTACCCTTTTTCCTTAGGTTATCACATGGTTACGGGCATCCGAAACACAATGTACGATCTGGGAATTTTTAAGTCTACGAAATTCAAGACACCGATTATCAATGTCGGCAATCTTTCTGTGGGCGGAAGCGGAAAATCACCAATGGTGATGTATTTGGCAAAATCTTTATCAAAACATTACAGAACAGGCGTTCTTTCCAGAGGTTACGGCAGATTAACGAAAGGATATGATGTAACCAACTACGACAGTAATTATAAAACTGTGGGTGATGAAGCGATGCAGCTTTTTGAGCGTTTTAAAAACCGTTTTGTAATCGCAGTTTCCGAAGACCGAGTTCCCGGAGCAAAAAAAGTAATCGATGATATGGATCTTGATGTGTTGATTCTTGATGATGCCATGCAGCACAGAGCCATCAAAGCAGGATTCAATATTTTGATGACCGATTTTAATGATCCTTACTTTAAAGATCATCTTCTTCCGGCTGGAGATTTAAGAGAATCTAGAGCAGGAGCAAAAAGAGCAGACATTATCATGGTCAGCAAATGTCCTGATGAACTGACTGAGGAAACCAAGCAATATTATATTTCAAGGATAAAACCGGAGCGCAGTCAAAAAGTGTTTTTCTCATCTATTGGATATGACGAAAATGTTTATTCAAGAGAGAAAATGCTTCCGGATAACAATCTGAATTATTACGACATTCTTTTGATCACAGGAATTGCCAATCCGAAACCTTTATTGGCACATTTAGCAAAGTTTTCGCAACGTGTAAAGCACCTGAAATTCAGAGATCATCATAATTTTACTGATGCGGATATTAAAAATATCATCGAAGAATACAAAAAAATGGGCGAATACAAATTAATCTTAACGACTGAAAAAGATTATGTACGCCTGAAAACTTTCGACTATCTTAGAGATATGGTCTATTACTGGCCAATCAATGTGGTGATTGATAAAAAGGAAGAATTCAATCAAATGATTATGAATTATGTAAGTAAAAAACAATAGAAAATCTGCGACGAAAGTTGCAGATTTTTCATTTACTATAGATTCTTTCAATTCTTAAATTTAAGCCAATTCATGCAATTTCATTTTTAATTTAGAGGGTAATGTTTAGATTTGTAAAAATAAATATCTGCATATGAAACAGCTGTTAACTTTTATGATGTTGAGTATTTTCACTTTGGGATGTGCACAAAAAACACCTGAAGTTTCTAAAACTCAATTTTCAAAAGAAGCATTAAATCAGAAACTGGAAGATGAAAATGGAAAAAACATCAGCGTTCAGGAAATATTAAATCAACATAAAGGAAAAGTTTTAGTCATTGATTTTTGGGCTGGTTGGTGCAGAGATTGCCTTCAAGCATTACCAAAAGCTGAAGAATTGGAGAAAAACAATCCGAACATTGATTTCGTTTTCTTTTCATTAGAAAGATCAAAAGAAAAATTTGACAGCAGCCTGGAAAGATTTAATATGAAAGAAAAAGAAAATTACTGGTTTGCTTCAGGCTGGAAAAACGACTTCAACAATTATATTGAACTCAACTGGATTCCGAGATATATGGTGATTGACCAAAAATCTAACATTGCAAAATATTATGCTATTTCTCCTGAAGATCCGGAAATACAAAAGACAATTGATAAACTTTTAAAATAAAGTTGAGATTAAAATTTAGGCTAAATTTTAAATCTTAAACATAGAACTTTTCAACAAAAACCATAGAATCCATATCTTTGTGATATGGATCTTTCTTTTCCACTCCGCAAAATAATTCATGTTGATATGGATGCATTTTATGCTTCTGTGGAGCAGTATGACAATCCTGAATTACGAGGAAAAGCGATTGCAGTTGGCGGTGGTCATCGTGGAGTCGTTTCGGCGGCGAGCTATGAAGCAAGAAAATTTGGAGTCCGTTCTGCGATGCCCAGTAAAACTGCGAAAGAAAAATGTCCGCATTTAATTTTCGTTCCGCCTAGATTTGCACGGTACAAAGAAATTTCCAGAAAAATCCGCGAAATTTTCTACGAATACACCGATTTGGTAGAACCACTTTCTCTGGATGAAGCCTATCTTGATGTTACCGAAAATAAAAAAGGGATTGAATCTGCGAATCAGATTGCCAAAGAAATCCGTCAGAAAATATTTGAAGAAACCGGTTTAACCGCTTCAGCAGGAATTTCAATTAATAAATTTTTAGCAAAAGTAGCTTCAGACATTAATAAACCAAACGGACAAAAAACTATTCACCCCGAAAAAATAGAAAAATTTCTGGAAGAATTGCCTGTTGAAAAGTTTTACGGCGTCGGAAAAGTTACCGCCAACAAAATGTTTAGCCTCGCAATTTATAAAGGAAAAGATCTAAAAAACAGATCTCTTGAAGATTTAACGAGACTTTTCGGAAAATCGGGGAAATATTATTACAATGTTGTTCGTGGAATTCATCATTCTGAGGTAAAACCCAACCGCATCCAAAAAAGCGTTGCCGTAGAACGTACGTTCTTCGAAGATCTTTTTGATGAACAGCAGATCAACGAAAAATTAGAAAATCTTAGCCAAGAACTTCATCAGCGTTTACAGAAACATCAAATTCTAGGAAGATCTTTAACCTTGAAGATCAAATACAAAGATTTTTCATTATTTACCCGAAGTTTTACCAAGGAAGAATATTTTACATCTCCCGAACAATATTTTGCAACTTCAAAAAAACTTTGGGAACTCCGTCCTTTTGATAAAGCGGTACGATTATTGGGACTATCATTGTCACACCTCAACACCGAAGAAAAAAAGCAGGTTTCAGTACAGCTTAAAATTCCGTTTGAGGAGTTTGAAAATTAAAAGATTGATTTTCAACACATAATCTCACCTAAAACATTAACTATGAACCAAACCATGATTCAGTTTTTCCACTGGTATACAGAAGGAAATGGGAAACTATGGAAGCAGGCAGAAAAACAGGCAAAATATTTATCCGAATTCGGTATTACATCAGTATGGTTTCCTCCGGCTTATAAAGGAACGAATGGTGGATATTCTGTAGGATACGATGCTTACGATCTTTTTGACCTTGGAGAATTTGACCAAAAAAATTCAACTGCAACAAAATACGGAACCAAAAACGATTATAAAAAAGCCATTCAAAGCTTAAAGAAAAATAATATTGAGGTTATTGTAGATGTGGTTTTAGGTCATAAAGCTGGTGGAGATGAATTAGAAAAATTTAAAGTAGTAAAAGTTGATGAAAACAACCGTGAAAAAGTCATTTCTTCAGAAATTGAAATAGAATCTTATACAAAATTTACTTTTCCGGGACGAGGAAAAAAATATTCAGATTTTGAATGGAATTTCACTTGCTTCAGCGGTGTAGATTATGCAGAAGGCAAAGAATCACATATCTATAAAATCAAATCTGAATATGGTGATGACTGGGAAGAAATGATCGATGATGAAAAAGGAAATTACGATTATCTGATGTTCAACGACATCGAACACCGAAATCCTCATGTGCGTGAAGAGCTGAATAAATGGGCAAAATGGTATTTTGATGAAACAGATTTTGATGGAGTAAGACTGGATGCTTTAAAGCATATTTCATTTGATTTTTATAAAGAATGGCTAACGATGCTCCGTTCCAATTCCGGAAAAAATATTTTTGCGGTTGGTGAATATTGGGCTCCCGGACAATTGAATTTATTGCAAAAATATATTGAAGCTACAGAAGGTTGTATGAGTCTTTTCGACAGTTCGCTTCAAAATAATTTTCACACCGCATCCAAAGAAGGTGATTCTTATGATTTAAGAAATATTTTGTCTGAAACTTTAACAGAAGCTGACCCGATGCATTCTGTGAGTCTAGTTGATAATCACGACACCCAACCTTTGCAGGATTTGGAAGCTCCGGTTGAAGCTTGGTTCAAACCTCTTGCTTATGCCCTTATTTTATTGAGAGAAAAAGGATATCCTTGTGTTTTTTATCCAGATTTGTTTGGAGCTCATTATAAAGATAAAGACCGTGAAGGAAATGAGCAGGAAATATTTTTAGATAAAGTAGACGGTATTGAGGAACTTTTAAAAGCCAGAAAAGAAAATGCATACGGAATTCAAAGAGATTATTTTGAAGATGCCAATTGTTTAGGCTGGATTCGTGAAGGTGATGAAGAACATCAAGGTTGCGCCGTTGTTTTGAGCAATAAAGATTCTTACGAAAAACCTATGGAAATGGGTGAAAAGTATAGTGGGAAAATCTTTCATGATGCCTTAGGAAGATCTCAGGAAAAAGTACAAATACGAGAAGACGGTTGGGGAGATTTTCCTGTTCCTGCCGGAAATGTGAGTGTTTGGATTCCTGAATAATATTTTTAAAAAAATTCTCGCTGATTTTGCAGATTGAGCAGATTTTAAGAATATTAAATAAATCAGCGTAATCTGCAAAATCAGCGAGAGATCAATATTCTAAAGCATTTATCACTCAAACTATATTTTGGCTAAAGCCCATATTGAAATTATAATTTTGGAATCGGGCTAAAGCCCGCTCCTATTGATATTTAAACAAAAAAAATCCAGCCTCTCAAGACTGGATTTTTTTTTATTATTTCTTTAGATACAAATCAAAATAATCGGTCACTTTTTGCATCAAATGTACTCTGTCTTTCCCAATCACATTATGCGGATGTCCCGGATAAACAAAATAATCCATCTGAACTCCGTGATCCACGGCAGACTTGATAAACTTCATTGAATGTTGCCAAACCACAACATCATCCTGCGCTCCATGGATCATCAATAATTTACCTTGTAAGTTCTGAACTTTATCCAATAGATTCGAAGCTGCATAACCTTGAGGATTTTCCTGTGGAGTATCCATATATCTTTCGCCATACATGATTTCGTACATACTCCAGTCGATTACAGGACCACCTGCAACACCAACTTTGAAAACATTCGGTTCTTTAAGCATAAAGCTTGTTGTCATAAATCCGCCAAAACTCCAGCCGTGAATTCCCATTCTTTCGGAATCTACATAAGGAAGTGACATCAGGTATTTCACACCTTGCATTTGATCTTTCATTTCTACTGTTCCTAAGTTTCTAAAAACAGCCTGCTCAAATTTAAGCCCACGGTTTGAAGAACCTCTTCCATCCATTGTGAAAACAATATACCCGTTTTGAGCCATATATTCGTACCAAAGATTTCCTGAAGCAGGGAAAGTATTGGTCACCAATTGCAAATGCGGACCGTTGTATAAATAAACAATAGTTGGATATTTTTTATTCGGATCGAAGTTGGTTGGGAGAATAACTTTTCCATACAAGATCGTTCCGTCATCAGCTTTCAGATTGATATTTTTAATTTCCGGACGATCATAGTTTTTCAATGGGTTGTCCGATCTCAAAAGATTGGTCGCTTTTAACGTCGTTGTGTTAAGAATATCTGCAACTCTAGGTGTCGTTGCATTGCTGTAAGTATCATATAAATAATTACCGTCGCTGCTCAAAACTCCTGAATGTACCCCTTCTGCGTTGTCCATTCTCTGGGTTTTGAACGTATTCCAGTTGATTCTGTACAGATGTTTTTCGGTAGGATTATCTTGAGTAGAAACATAATATATTTCTTTTTTATTTTCATTAAACCCTAAAATATCGGTAACCAGCCAATCGCCTTTTGTAATTTGAGCAATAAGTCCTTTTTCTAAACTGTAGTGGAACAAATGATTATACCCTGTTCTCTGACTTTGCCAGATGAAATCTGTATTTGAATTCGGGAAAAACGTCAACGGATGCTGTGGTTCAACATATTTATCACTCGTTTCTTCGAACAATGTATTGATGAAGTTTCCTGTAACAGCATCATATTTATTCATTTTTAAATGATTCTGACCTCTGTTTAAAACCCCAACGAAAATAAATTTAGAATCCGGGCTCCAGGTAACTGCTGTTAAATACTGATCTTTTTCACCTTCTACTTTAAGGAAAGTTGTAGACTGATTCTTAATATTATAAACTCCCAATGTCACTTCATGAGAAGTTTTTCCAGCCATCGGATATTTTATATTGGTATTCACTGCAGGAGTTACAGACCAGTCAATTACAGGATAATCTGCAACCATGGTCTGATCCATTCTGTAAAACGCTACATTTTCAGAATTGAGAGAAGGAAAAATTCCGGTATCAATTCCAAACTCGTTTCTGTGAACATTAGAAGCTCCGTTCAGAATATTTTCGTTAGAATCATTCGTTATCGCAACTTCTTTTCCGTTTTTATTGATGAATAGATTATTGTTTTTTGTATAAACCAAAGTCTGATTATCTGCCAAGGTTTTTACATTAGAAGGATTATCTCCTAAATTTGCCGAACGTTTTACTTTCCAATCATTTCCTGATTTCTCCAACCAATACGCTTGATTATTAGCCGTCAAATAAGCTTCAGAATTGGTGATAAATTTTACAGGAGGAAGACCTTTCAACTTTTTATCTGCAAAATTTTTATTCAGCTGATATAAAGAGATCAAAGTATCCTGCTTATTCGTTTTAATATCCGTAGTCAAATATCCGCCTTTTACCGCCTGAATATAAGATTTGCTGTCGCTTGACCATGAAAACTGTGAGATATTTTTTACCGCAAGATTAGTTCTCATCCCGTTTACAGCTTCCGCCATGGTAAATTTTTGAGTTTGAGCAAAAGCCGTTCCACCCAAAACAACCATCAATAAAGAAAATTTATATAATTTCATTGTATAAAATTGAATCCGTCAAAAATAAGAAATAAAAACCACCCGTTAAGAAATGTTAAAATAAAAAGATTATGAAAATGTATTTTAAACTTTAAAAAGGATTATATATCATAATTTGAAAAGTTCCTGAATAATATCATTTTACAGTTCTCAATACACAAATTGTTATCTTTGTAAAAAATTTAAAACAAAAATATGAGCGTACACATCAGTGCAAAAAAGGGAGAGATTGCCAAAGTTGTTTTGCAACCGGGAGATCCGCTTCGTGCAAAATATATCGCAGAAAATTTTCTTGAAAACGCAAGATTAGTAAGTCAGACAAGAGGTATTTTTTACTACACTGGAACTTACAAAGGGAAAGATATCTCTGTTGGAGCAAGCGGAATGGGTTTTCCAAGTATCGGAATTTATTCTTTCGAGCTTTACACGGAATATGAAGTTGATACAATCATCAGAATTGGAACTTGTGGTGGATATTCGAGTGATGTGAAATTATTCGATATTTTGAATGTAGAAAACGCAGCCAGCGAAAGTACGTACGCAAAATATGCTTGGGGATTTGAAGAAGAGATCTTTTCTCACCAGGGAAATATTTATGATATTATCAACGAAACGGCTGAAGAATTAGGGTTAAAAGCTAAAGCAACCAACATTCACAGCAGCGATATTTTTTACAGAAAAGATCCTGCCACACCGGTAATTGCTACAAAATACAATTGTCCTGCAGTAGAAATGGAAGCTTTCGGATTGTTTGCCAATGCAAAACATTTAGGGAAAAATGCAGCGACTATTCTTACAGTTTCTGATATTATCCCAACTAAAGAATTTATTTCTGCTGACGAAAGAGAAAAAGCTTTGAAACCAATGATTGAATTGGCTTTAGAAGCAGCTTTGAAAGTGATTTAATAAAAATCAATTGATAAATAAAAAGAGCTTTACTTAATTAGTAGAGCTCTTTTTTATATTCTGAAAAAATTTCTGGCGACTTCTGTAGTTTCATCGGCAACTTCAGAAATACTTGTTTTTTTGAGATGCGCGATAGTCTGTGCTACATAAGGCAAAAACGAAGGTTCGTTTCTGCGGTTTTGCATTCTCGGCATATTTTTCGGAAGCATAAAAGGTGCATCGGTTTCAATCATCATTCTGTCGAGTGGAACATATTTGATGACTTCTTCCAAATGTTTAAATCTGTTCGTATCACTTATTGCTCCGGTAAATCCTAAATAAAATCCTTTATCCAGATAAGTTTTCGCCTCTTCTAAAGTTCCAGTAAAACAATGAACAACTGCTTTTGGAAGTTTTGATAAATATTCGTCTGTGATTTCGTTGAATCTTTTGAAAGCTGCTCTTTCATGGAGAAAAAGAGGTTTATTAATTTCAATTGATAATTCTAGTTGAGCGCGATAACATTTTTCCTGAATGGGTCTTGGTGAAAAATCTCTGTCAAAATCCAGTCCACATTCTCCAACTGAAACTACATGATCTTGTTTCAATAATTTTCTTAATTCATTAATACTTTCATTGTTGAAAGATTTTGCATCGTGAGGATGAATTCCTGCTGTAGAAAATAAAATTTCAGGATAATCTTCTACGATTTCAGCTGACTCTTTGCTTCCACGCACGCTCGTTCCTGTAAGAATCATTTGTTCTACTCCATTGTCGAGAGCTCGGTTGATAATTTCTTCTTGCTCATTGTAAAATTGTTTATTGGTCAGATTGATGCCAATATCGATAAATGTGTTCATTTTTTATTTGTTTTATTATTTATTAAAAAATATCTCGTTACATGTGCTCTGTTGATCGAGCTTTTGAAGGCTTTTTCAGAATAGAAACTTCTGTAATCAGAATCAGTTGTTCCGTTGATTTCTCTTGTGATTTTAACCCAGATTAATTTTCGTCTTTTCTTTCTTTGTTTTAAAAATTTAGTGATTTCACTAAGCTGGTCTTCTATTGCTGACTTTTCAGTTCTCCTCCATTTTTTATTTCCATGCTTTTTCAAATAAGGTCCGATTTTACCATATTCGAAGCTTCTGAAAGTTCCTTTATTGTACATGTTTTTCATCTGTCTTTATAAAAAAATTTAAAGCTAAAGTTTGGTCAAAATTACTTTGTTACTACGCAATCTTTTTACGTATCAAATCATTCATTCATAAAACCCTCCAAAAAACCAATCAGATTTTTTCCGCCGTGGCTCCAGCGAATTCCGTGGCCGTCTTTTTCTCTGACCTCAAAAACCAATTCGTGTTTGTAATGAAAGAAAACATTCCACCATGTTTTATGGTCTAAAATGAAATTAATTTTCTCCATAACGATTTGTTGTTTCTGCTGATTATTTCCTTTTACTTCGCCCCAAAATTGGTCTTCCATTCTTCCGACATGCTTTTCCCAAGCTCTTTGTGCAATGGTAATTTCCTGATTAAAAGATTTTTCGCAGGCTTCTATTAACAAACTTTTCAAAGGAGGAATTGCATTTTCGTCTCGCAGACTTGCTGAAGTCAGTCTTTGTCCTAAAATATTCAGCCAATACTCAAAAGGAATTTCTTCCAGTTGTTTTACTTTAATTGTATCTGAATTTTCAGAATCTAAAATATGAGTAAATAAATTGAAACTGTCATCACGATCAATTTTAATTTCATCGTTAAAAAATGGAAGATCGAGATCTAAAGTTTTATCTTTAAATTTTTGAATATTCAGACTCAAATTTTTAAGATGTTCTTCAGCTAAAATTCCCTGATATTTTTCTTTCCAGTCTTTTGAAAATAATGGAATATAGTCTTCAAATAAGTTCATGATTAAAACATTTTCACAAGATCAACAGACAATTTTTCTTCGTTGATCAAATATTTAACAAGATTAAACCAATTTTTAGAATGATCTAAGATCCAGGCATCAGAAGAAACAATTATTTCTGCATTTTCAACTAAAAATCTATCTGGATTAAACTCCAGTTCAACATTCCAATCAAAATTATTTTCTTGAGCAAGATCTAGAATTTTTTCTTTGATCCTTCCACTGTTTGAAACAGGTTGATCAAAGATCCAGATCAGTTTTTGTACCTGAGATCTTTGAAAAAATGTAGCAACCAATTCAATCGCTTTTTGTGTTTGATCGACTCTTTTGTAAGTTCCATGAACACCGGAAAGATCACGAAAGCAACCGTCGATTCCTTCAAAAATATAAGCTTTAGAAAGTAAACTTTCCAATAAAATCAAAACATTAAAGCCATCAAGGTAAATCGTTTTATCTTTTATATCTAAAATTTGAAGTTCTTTATTTTTTCTGTTCTGAATCTGATCTTCAGAAGCCGAAGCTCCACGCAAAGCCTGAATTTGTCGGGCTTTCAATCGGTAATGATTCCCAATCAATTCTGAGGACGCTTTTTCTGCATAATTTCGACTCAGCAAATATTTCATATCCTGAATGGCTAATTTCAGTTTATCTATCTGCTTTTGTGAAGAAAATAAGGTGTCGTCGCCTGTGTTTTTTCCACGATTTCTATCGTTCATATTCAAAAATATAATTTTTGGAGCAAATTGTTCTATTTCATTTAAAATTACATATTTGCGCAATCGATTACTCAAAATTAGCTTTTCGAGCTTCTTTTTGGGAAAAATCTTTTTTCTATAATCAAAATAATTTAAGTTTAAAATCAAATAATACAAATTCAAAATATACTTAAGACACTGAAAATAAAGGCTTAATATTAAATCCGTTATTTCAAATTTACATATTCTTAAAAATTTATTGAGTATTGCCTAAAATTATTACATTTAAAGGTTAACAATTATTAATTCATTAATGAAGTTTATAGGATATGATGTTGGAAGCTCATCGATAAAGGCTTCTATCGTAGATGAACAGGGTAAAGTGATTGCCCATGCAAAATATCCGGAAACAGAAATGCCTATTGATTCTCCAAAAATCGGTTGGGCAGAACAAGATCCGGAACAATGGTGGCAAAATCTCAGAATTCTTACTCAAAAAGTAATTGCTGAAAGTCATATCGATAAAAACGAGATCAAAGGAATTGGTATTTCTTATCAGATGCACGGTTTGGTTTTGGTGGGAAAAGATAAAGAAGTTTTGCGTCCGTCAATAATTTGGTGCGACAGTCGTGCTGTTGAAACTGGTGACCAAGCTTTCAATGATCTGGGTGAAAAAGTTTGTATGGATAAACTCCTTAATTCTCCAGGAAATTTCACTGCTTCAAAATTAAAATGGGTAAAAGAGAACGAGCCAGAAGTGTATGAAAAGATCTGGAAATTTATGCTTCCCGGAGATTTTATTGCATTGAAATTAAGCGGTGAAGCAACAACAACCGTCACCGGACTTTCTGAAGGTGTACTTTGGGATTTCCAAAAACATCAACCTTCAAAAACTTTATTAAATCATTGGGGAATTGATGAATCATTGGTTTCAAAAGTGGTTGATAATTTTACAGAGCAATGTGTCGTTTCAAAACAGGGAGCAGAAGAAAGTGGCTTACCCGAAGGAATTCCTATTCTTTACAGAGCAGGAGATCAACCGAATAACGCTTTGTCTTTAAACGTCATGAATCCCGGAGAAATTGCCGCAACGGGAGGAACTTCTGGAGTTGTTTATGGAGTAACGGATAACATTCATTCTAAAGAATCTGTGCGAGTAAACAATTTCGCACACATAAACCATACTCAGGAACAGCCGAGAATCGGGAAAATGCTTTGTTTAAATGGGGCAGGAATTCAGTACAGCTGGTTGAGACATCAGGTTGACCAGAAAAGACATTCTTACCAGGAACTGAATGATCTAGCATCGCAAATTCCAATCGGTTCGGACGGAGTTATCGTTTTACCATTTGGAAACGGAGCCGAAAGAGTTTTAAAAAATAAAGATATTGGTTCTTCTACTTACAATGTAAATTTTAACCGTCACAAAAGTGCTCATCTTTTTAGAGCAGGATTGGAAGGCATTGCCTATTCTTTCGTTTAAGGAACTGAAATTCTGATGAATGACGGTCTTCAAAAAGGTATTATTAAAGCTGGAGGAGATAATTTATTTCGCTCTTCCTTATTTGCGCAATCGATTGCATCTTTGCTAGATACTGAAATTAGAATTTTTGATACTACAGGTTCAACGGGAGCGGCAAGAGCAGCGGCAATCGGAGCAGGAGCATTTGATACTCTCAACGATATTTTAACAGAAAAAGATATTACCACAACTTATATTCCTGATTTTAAAAATATGAATCAGTACAGGGAAAGCTATGGAAAGTGGAAAAACAAATTGGAGCAAGTAATAGAATAAATAGTTGATGGTTATTAGTTGATGGATTGTAATTCAATATTTTAAAGTGAAATAATGTATTGTGAAATGCTTATAAGAACTTAGTTCTTAGTTTGGATGACGATAATGAATATTATTTTAAAGAATGACAAACTCGCAGCCCGACTTGAACGGAAATCCTTTTGCGAGGAGGAACAACGAACAAAAGATTAGGAGTGGAAGTCGGAATAGCTGCCCAAATAAAAACTCAACGATAAATTCAAAAGATCAATAAAATTTAAAATATATAATATGTCAGTTACATTAGGAAACAAAGAATATTTCAAAGGAATAGAAAAAATCAAGTTTGAAGGAAGAGAATCAGACAATCCGTTAGCGTTCAAATTTTATGATGAGAATTTGGTGGTTCGTGGAAAAACGATGAAAGAATATTTCAAATTTGCCTCAGCTTATTGGCATACATTCTGTGCAACCGGTGGAGATCCGTTCGGAGCAGGAACTCAGCAATTTGACTGGTTGACTGCTTCTAATGCAAAGCAAAGAGCGACTGAAAAAATGGATGCTGCTTTCGAATTTTTCACAAAACTGGGCGTTCCTTATTACTGTTTCCACGATTATGATTTGATCGACGAGGCAGATAATTTCCTAGAATCTACAAAAAGATTAGAATTCATCACCGATTACGCTAAAGAAAAACAAGCAGCTTCTGGTGTAAAATTACTTTGGGGAACATCTAACTGTTTTTCAAACCCCAGATTTATGAACGGTGCAGCAACCAATCCTTCATTTGATGTTTTGGCTTACGCAGGAGGTCAGGTGAAAAATGCTTTGGACGCAACGATCAAATTAGGCGGAGAAAATTACGTTTTCTGGGGCGGTCGTGAAGGTTATATGTCTTTACTAAATACCAATATGAAGCGTGAACAGGAGCATATGGCGAAGTTTTTACATTTGGCTAAAGACTATGCAAGAGCTCAAGGTTTTAAAGGGACTTTCTTCATCGAGCCAAAACCAATGGAACCTACAAAACACCAATATGATTTTGATGCGGCAACTTGTTTAAATTTCCTTCGTCAGTACGATCTATTGAATGATTTTAAATTAAATCTTGAGATAAATCACGCGACTTTAGCACAACATACTTTTGAGCACGAACTGCAAGTTGCGGCTGACAATAATGTTTTGGGAAGCATCGATGCGAACCGAGGAGATTACCAAAACGGTTGGGATACAGACCAATTCCCAGTTGATCTATATGAAATGACTCAGGCGATGTTGGTGATCATTCAGGCTGGAGGTTTCCAAGGTGGAGGAGTTAATTTCGATGCTAAGATCAGAAGAAACTCTACAGATATTGAAGATATTTTCATCGCTCACATCAGCGGAATGGACAATTTTGCGAGGTCATTCTTAGCTGCTGATAAAATTTTAGAAAAATCAAAATATTCTGAGATCAGAACCAACAGATATGCTTCTTTCGACAGTGGAAAAGGAAAGGATTTCGAAGACGGAAATCTTTCTTTAACAGATCTTGCAACTTATGCTCAAGGTTTGGGAGAAGTTGGTAGAGAAAGCGGAAAACAGGAATATCTTGAGAGTATTATTAATCAATACTTGTAATATTGGTTGATCGCAAAGGCGCAAGTTTTTTTTACTTTGAAAATAATCCTTGCTGAGAATCTAAGATTCTCAGCAAGGATTATTTTCAATACTAATTATATTAAATTTTATCTGAGATAAAATCTTTGTGCCTTAAAAACATAATGCTTGTAAATTTCTTTGCGCCTTTGCGTAAAACCCAAAAAAACAACAATTAAAAACTAAATCAAACTATGCAAATAATAGATTCTGGTCCTAACTATTCTTCAGGAACAAAGGCGCAGATCAATATGCTGTACGTTACCGTACTCACATTGGTCGCCACTTTGGGAGGACTTTTGTTTGGATACGACACCGCAGTGATTTCCGGAGCCGAAAAATCGATTCAGGAATATCTGATCATTCCTTTGGGATTGAGTTCATTGGCGCACGGAGCAACCATTTCGAGCGCATTGATCGGATGTATCATCGGTGGTGCAATTTCCGGGATGATCTCTACGAAACTGGGAAGAAAAAGATCATTGATGCTTTCTGCATTTTTGTTCTTCATCAGTGCTTTGGGAGCGGCCTATCCTGAATTTTTATTCTTCAAACACGGCGAACATTCAATGGGTGTTTTGCTGGCTTTTAATTTCTATAGAATTATCGGTGGAATTGGTGTAGGATTAGCTTCAGCGGTTTGTCCGATGTATATTGGCGAAATTGCACCTGCTGAAATACGTGGAAAATTGGTTTCTTTAAATCAGTTTGCCATTATTTTTGGAATGCTGGTCGTTTATTTTGTAAACTGGGGAATCGCAAGCGGGCAAACCGTAGAATGGATTAACGAAATCGGATGGCGATATATGTTTTTATCACTGACAATTCCTTCTGCCCTATTTGGAATTCTATTATTTTTCGTTCCTGAAACGCCACGTTATCTAACTTTTATTAATAAAGATGCGGAGGCTCTTAAAATTTTAACCAAAATAAACGGAGAAGCCCGTGGAAAAGAAATTTTCTCTGAAATAAAAAGCACCGTCGTTGAGCAAAAAAGTGAGATTTTTGCCTTTGGAAAAACCGTCATTGTCATTGGAATTTTACTTTCTGTTTTCCAACAATTTGTAGGAATAAATGTGGCTTTGTATTATGCGCCAAGAATTTTCGAAAGTATGGGCGTTCATAAAGATTCTTCGATGCTACAAACCGTTGTGATGGGATTGGTGAATGTTATATTTACGGTTATTGCAATCTTCACGGTGGATAAGTGGGGAAGAAAACCTTTATTGATTGTCGGTTCAGTTGGGATGGCGATTGGAATGTTTGCGATTGCGATCTTATCTTATTATCAAATTATCGGGATTGCCACTTTGGTGTTTATTATCCTTTACACGGCTTCATTTATGATGTCTTGGGGACCGATTTGCTGGGTTTTAATTTCAGAAATTTTCCCTAATAAAATAAGAGGAAGTGCGATTGCAATTGCTGTTGCCGCTCAATGGGCAGCCAATTATTTAATATCTTCCACTTATCCTTTTATGATGGAATTCAGTGGAGCTTTCACGTATGGATTTTACGGCGTGATGAGTGTATTATCGTTAGTTTTTGTTTGGAAATGGGTTCCTGAGACCAAAGGCAAATCTTTGGAAGAGATCGAAAAGATTTGGAAAAAATAAAATATACTTCAGTTTTATAATTAATTTGTGTGGGCATCGAGTTTTTTCGGTGCTCTTTTTTAATCAATTTAAAATTACTTCAATCAATATTTTCATTTTTTTTAAGTTGTTTAATTCTCCAAATAAATAGAACTAATGCCATCAAAATTAATATTGCTCCAACTAAACATTGTGAAAAATAATCTATGTCTTGGGTTTTTGGACTCAATAAAACTCCTAAACCTACAATTAATAAAAAAACACCTAACCCGACTTTTGTCTCAACATGAGTTCCTAAAGCACCAAAAATACCCATTAAAAACTCTGCTCCTATTTTCTTGAAAATTTTCTTGTTTTGTGACATCGAGATAATTTTTTAGAATTAAATCATCCTTAAACGTTCTTCTTCAAGATCGATTTGGAATAATTGCTGACGGATTATTTCTTCATTAATTTTCGGATCTTTATTAAGCTCTGAAAGATATTCACGCTGAGTTTCGAGCATTTCTATAAAGATAAGTTTCGTTTTCTCATTCATCCAACTGTCGTCGGCGGCTTTTGCACGTTCTTCCCAATGTCTAAGGAAAATTTCTAAACCTGCATGGTCTTTCAATTCGTTTTCATACTTGGTTTTAAGAAAATGATAAACATGTTGTTTCAAATCTTTTTTTAATTTTTGTTTCGTTAATTCTTCAGATTCTTCTTTGAAAACATCATCAAAAAACCGAGTACGTTTGATAAAATAAGGAAGCGTAAGACCCTGAACTAAAAGAGTAAGCAAAATAACGACAAACGTAATAAAGAGAATTAAATTTCTATGCGGAAAAGCTTCACCATTATCTAAAGTCACGGGAATTGCCAATGCTGCCGCCAACGAAACTACGCCCCGCATTCCTGTCCAGCCTAATAAAAGTGGCATCATCCAACGGCGTGTTCTTGAAGATGCATGAGGTTGTACACTTGGACGAAAAATCATCGTAGAAATTAATGCAGCATAAGAGCTAATCATTCTTGCAGCAATCAGAATTCCGGTTACTAAAATACCGTAACCGATGGCTGTTTCCAAGGGAATCTGATCTTCCTTAAGCCCATCTACAATTTCCGGAAGTTCTAATCCAATGATGAGGAAAACTACACCATTTAGAATAAATATCAGACTTTCCCAAACACTGTAGGCATGAATACGGCTTGTGCTGTTCAAAAATTTTAATCGTCTTGCCGACATAAAAAGTCCGCCAGCAACAACCGCCAAAACGCCCGAACTGTGAAGCTGCTCTGCAATCCAATACATCAAATAAGGTTCAATGATTGTCAATGCAATATCTGAAGGCGCATCGGTCGGAAGAAGTTTATGTGCTTTTACAAAAAGCCATCCCAAAAGCAAACCAATACCAACGCCTCCAATGACCATCCAAAAGAAACTCATCGTTGCGTCCATCCAAATAAACTGACCCGTTCCAACCGCAATCAAAGCGAATCGGAAAATGATCAATGATGAAGCGTCATTCAATAAACTTTCGCCTTCAAGAATGGTAGAGGTAGATTTTGGAATTTTGACAAATTTAGTAATCGCGCCTGTACTCACCGCATCTGGTGGAGAAACGATTCCACCAAGTAAAAACCCTAAAGCAATTGTGAATCCCGGAATAAAATAATTGGTAATTAAAGCCACTGATAAAGCGGTAAAAAATACGACCAGAAAAGCAAAACTCCCAATAATACGCCACCATTTCATCATTTCTTTAAAGGAAATATTCCAGGCTGCATCACATAATAACGGCGGAAGAAATATAAAAAAGATAAGATCCGGATCAATTTTTATGACAGGTAATCCCGGAATGAAACTGATAATCAAACCTCCAACAACCAATAAAATAGGGTAAGCAATTTTGAGTTTGGCAGCAAACATGTTTAAAACAACGATGACCGCAACCATTGCTAACAGAAAAGGTAAAAGACTGTGCATGATATTATTTGTGTTTTAAGATACAAAAATAGCAAATGTGCTGGCTTGAATTTTTTTTTATGATATTATTATATAAATCTTAATACAAAAAAGCTTCTTTGAATTTCATCTTTTTTAAGCCATTTCCCAACCATAACAAACAACAGCCTCATAACACCAGTACTATGATATCACTATCTTTTATTACTTACATATCATGAATCATTGGGTTGCTCAATCTCTGTTAATCATCTTATTGATTTTCAATAAATATTATATAATTGTTCATGAAATTTCTTGACTTGTCATCCATTGTTTCAAATTCAAATATTTCATTCTTTTTCAAAACAAACTGAGTGTTAAAATTACGATTACAATATCCTTTGCCAGACTTGGAAACTTCATCTATGATTTCAAAATGTTTTTTGGCAATTTCATCATTTTTAAATTCATAAATACGAATGTGAAAGTTATAATAATAGCTTGAAAAATTTTTATTACTTCGATCGAATTTTGTTCTCTTATTATACTTGGTATTTTTTGACCTACTTTTAACTGAATAAATCCGCATCCCTTTCATATTAATATGATATTGAATATGCTTCACACAATCGAAAATAAAACTATATTCATCTTTTGATTTATCAACTGTATATAAGATTACCTCTACATCATTTTTTTCAAATTCTTTTTTTAAATTATTTATAAGACCCAAATTGTCGGGCATATTTACCGTATGAATAGTATCATGAGTATATTTTGGGTTAATCAGTTGATATAATATAGAATCCTCTACCTTTTTTTGACAAGAAAGAACAATCAGACAGCTAAAGCTTATTAAAAGTGAGTGAAAAATTTCACTTTTTCTTACATTCTTATACATTTTTAATCACTTTAGATTTCACTTTAATTGCGATATTTCTCATTACTTTCAAATCATAAATCCTTGGCTTACCAAATCTTTTCCTTCGAGAAAACATAAAGTAATGCCGGCTGGAAATACACCAATTTTGTCCATAATGTAATAAAAAACCGTTATTTCTTTTTTTGTCGCCTATTATGCTTTATGAGATAATATATTGAAATTGGAATCACTATAAATAGAGAGATTCCTAACGAAATAAATTCCGTAATTTGGTCATACCATCTGTATGAAAAATTAATCTGTACAAAAATGAAACGACAGATAAAAAGGAAGTTAAGCCCCGTTATAAAATACCAGAACCACCTTTTCCAAGTACTTTCATTATCAGTATAACTCTCCGCTACAATTCTGAAATAAAATAGTAGACTGGCTATTTGAATCAATAAAACCAATACTATCATATCATTATTTTTTTATTATTTCCACATCATAAATCCTTGGGTTGCTAAATTTCTGCCTTCTGGGAGATATAACGTGATTGGGGGTACAAATATTCCACCTTCTCCATATTTTAAAAATAATGCTCCTCCATTTCTTAAATCTGAATCTTGACTATTTGTTATTAATCTTAATAATCGTCCTTCTCCCATATATTCCATTTTATAGTCTTTTATAGTTTCCTGAGTATACTTATTTCCCATAATATCATTTTTATATTCTTCCAATGTTTCTTCAAGATTCTGTTTATCCCTGTAATATGATCCTTTAATTCTAACATTAGAAGGAAAATCAATTTTTAACTGTGCATCTAAATCTTTATTTATATAAATTCGTCCTACCATATTGTAAAACTCTAAAGCTTTTTTTCGTACCAATTCCTGATCTAATTTTTTTAAATTTTGGCCTTTTTTCCAGCCTTCAAATTCATATGGAACTTTTGCATCAAATGTAAAATTAAATTCGTAATACTCTTTTCCTGCTGCTTCTTTCGGGCTTATCTTTTGAGTAATAACTTTTTCATCATCCAATCCCTTCTTAGATTTTTCATCAATGCTAATAATACTTATCATCACTTGCGACTCTTCTGTCAGCTTCGTTATTGGTAGAGCATCTTTTACACCTAAACTTTCATTATTTAGATTACCTATTGGATACATTTTTACCGTAACTTTTTGATCGCCTGATTTTAAAAACAATGAACTGAGTGGGGTTGGTGTAATGTAATTGGATATTTCATAATCATCAAATAAACTTACATCATTAACATAAATTTCTATTAAACAGTTCTTTTTACTCGTTCTAAAATAATATATTGGTTCACTATCATAATGCTTAATTTGTGAGTTAAGTTTCTCTACAAAATTAGCTTCTGTTATATCTTTTGCCTCTGGAAAAATATATTGGTTAATATCGTACATAGTTTTTTTATTGTAGTTTGTTGATGATTGATTTTTATTTTGGCTACAGCTAGTTATACTTATTGCAAATGCCAGTATAAAAATTACTTTTTTCATATAGAAAATTTTATTCTGTTAACGGAATCGGTTTATGGCTAATGACCTGCGGAGGAATCACCACAAATTTCTGAGACTTTTTCTCAATATTTATATCTTTTCCTTTTTTCTTCTGATCTTCTCTTTTAAAACTATATCCATATTCTCCTGCAACACCTGTAAAAATAACAGAATCTACATAATAAGGTTTTTTATCATTGGCATGGAAGAAATATCTGCGTTCAAGAAAAATACCAGTACTTATTTCAAATTTACCTCCTGCCTCTATATTTTTCACTGTAGTATTGGCTACATAATTAATAATATTCATCGCCCTTACAGGTACTTTTACATTAGCATCTATTTTTACATCTACCTTAAGCTCTTTGCTAGATCCTACTGTGGCTACCGAAGCATCTTTCACATTATCTTTTTTTAGTAAAAAGTTGGTAAGGTTGAGTTTTTTTTCGGCATTATGTATTTTAAGCTCAAAATCCATCCCGTAACCTCCTTTTACTGCTACAGAATATTCCGCTTTTGTGCCAAATACTTTTTCTATCAATTCTGCGGTAACAAATGCAAGATATTCATTTACCTTCTCAAAAGAATCTCCCAACAATTGAAGATAATGGTCAGACAATCCTGCGGCCTCATGTGCATCTTTACTAAAAGGTCTTAAAATATGCCGGTTGAAGCCTATTGTAAGAAACTCAAGTCCTTTTTGAGAAAGGTCTATCACCTTGTAAACAGGTGTTTTTTCATAAACCAAGTCACCAAGGTTTTTCTTATGCTCATGATCGATCCCAAAAAGTGGAGAAAATGCCATTCTTTCTTCAAGGAGTGGCTGTATTCCTACTTCTTCATCTTCTGCATAACGATAGCCTTTATAATAACTTACAGATGGGCTTGTGATAATGGTATGTCCTATTTTTGCAACAGTTCCTAACAGTTTTTTCTTTCTTATAGCTTCTATATTTCTTTCGGCTTTTTTTGCCATTATTTCAAGCTTTCCAGACATTTTCACTCCCGCTTTACTCATTCTGGCAAGTAATAGTTCTGCGGAAGCACCCTCTGTAACTATCAATAAAAGAATCTGTACTAATATTTCCAGCGTTACTGCTCCTGCTATAAATCCGTCAAACAAATTTGGATATTGTTCTGCATATTCTATTCGTTTGTCACATTTTCCTTTTTTATTAAAATCATAATATGCCGTAAAAGCTAAACCATAATTCTTTGCCATATCTTTTAGAAGCTCCAGAATAAAATCATTTATGCTATCTGCTATACCAAAAGGATCTACTGGGGTCAGAAGATTAAAATATTGATTGTAATTCTGAACCCAAGTAATCTTATCATCTAAACCTTCTCGCTTAACAACATCTTCATCATCCATATAATATCTAGGTCTAACAGGTTGATTATAAAAACCATGAAATGCCCAAGCTACATCAGCATAGGTGTGCAAATAAAGTCCCTTCTGATAACGGCAGGTTTCCAAACCAATTCTATGGGTATTTACAATGCCTTTCTTATCTGCTTCTGCATCCATCAGTACTCCTTTAATCTCATTTTCGAAGACATCAGTATTACGTAATGCTGCGGAAAACAAAAAATAATTCTTCATAAATTCCCAAGCCTCAGATTTATCATATTTATAATCAAAAGAAGGTTTTATGGTAATTTTTTCATCTAACTTTTCAAAAGAGTATTCGATATTAGCTTCAGTAAGAGCTTCAGTATTGATTACTCTGCCTTTGTGTGGTTTTTCCTGTTCAGTTAAACTGCTTTCAGAAAATGTGGTAAGTTTTTTATTTTGATCCGAGAGACTGCAGTTCTCTGTTTTTACAGCTTCCAGCCTTATTTTAAGTTCTTTAATATTTTTGCTATCTCTAGGCGGAACAATTGCGGATATATGTAAGACATTATTTTTAAAAACTCCTTTAGAATCCTTTGTTGTGGGGTTTTTCTCATCAAAAAGTTCTTGTTCTGGATTATCTCCGTTTTTATAGTAAACTCTTTCGTACTTGCAAGGTTCATATTTTTGAGTAAAATACTGTTCATCAGCAACAGTAACTGGGCTTAGACTTGTAATCTTTTCTGGGGGAAAAAATGATGTAATATTGAAAACAATATTCAATAGCTTGCTCTGATCTTTACCATGAAATAAGATTTGATCTCCATAGGATATCGTGAAATAGCTTTTGGCTATTACCGTATCTTTTACTTTTCCTGTTACGGCTAATAAATTTTTTCCAGAAAAATAGTCGGCGAGAATCGTTGGAGCATTTCGAAGAAAAAACTGATAATTATCTTTAAGCGTTTTGTTATCAATATAAAAATCATTCAAATCATACTCTGAAGTCATACGCAAGGTCTTTGCAAAATCTTTAATCTCAACATCATTACCATCCGCAGATTTAAGGAAAAAACGAATAGTTAAAGGGATGTTATATAATCCAAACCCTTTAAAATAGGCAGTAAATTTATGGTTTACGGCCACTTCATATATTTTTTGATCTATTGAGTCTCCCCAATATGCCTCAGTAATTTTAGGTTTAGCAAATACAGAAATATCTAATTTTGTTAATATATTATCGTGTAAATCTGTAATAATCACATTAAAAATATGGGGAACTTCGTTGGAGCCTGCATAAGATTTTAGAATTTTTAATTCTGCCTTCTTACCTTTTGTTAAATCATTCGTGTCTAACTGCACATTGTTACTATAGATTTCCCAAATGGTTTCTGTGTTCGAGGAAACATTAACTGCTTCCATATCCAAAATGACGGTTTCTGTTTTTATTACGTCAAAATCTAAATGCAGAGAGCCATTACCATCATGAGTTTTGTTGTCGTATTGGGTGATTATTCTTGCCATTATATCATTTGGTTTTAAAAAAAATGAAATGATTAGGGATTTTTTCTTCATTCAAATCCACAAACGGAAACAATTCTGTCAACACTTCTTTATCCGCATTCTTCACATTCTGCGCATTTGCCTCAGCGGTCTGCCCATGATTGATAATGGTAATACAGTCTGGTCCTCCGACAGGACAGGTAGCCTTGTTATCTTCTAAAAGGGGTTTTCCCTGATTATCTTCCAGCATGATTTTTTCATAATATCCACTCCATTGAGTAACAACTGCCTGACAAGGATTATTATTCATTTTTTTGCAGGATCCGAAGGTATTTTTCTCAAAGGTTTGTCCAATGTCTACATGAGTAGCTATAAGCTTTTTGCTTGCATCATTGATGTAGCGTTTGCTCTGTGTTTTTACGGTAAGCTTATCAGGAGTTGTACCAAACTTACATTGGCAGGTTGCTCCATGGCAAACTAAATGTTTTTCACTCATAGTATTTTGTATTTTTTCTCAGATTTACTGTTCGTATAACTGAAAATCAATTTTATATTCGGTGTTTTTCTCAAATGTTGAAAGATAACCTGTGATTGAAAATATCTCCCCGGTTTCTTTGTTCAATTTATACAGGAGATTAGCTTCTCCTTTTGTTCTGTTTTTATTGAACAGATTTTCATCTTCAGTTCCTGTTATTTTTAATGCTATTTTATTTCCTGTTGTATATTCTTTATTCAATACCAATTCTGTCCCATATCCAATTTCCTGTGTTAAACCCGAAAAATAAACCTGTAGAAAATCTTTTTTAAAAAATTGAGGATAGCTTCCATAAACAGGTAAAAAGAACAGTTTATAAAAAAGATTTCTTCCAAGCATCTCTTTCTTCAGATTAATATTTGCGTAAACCTTATTCATTTGTGTCAGAATCTGATCCGTAGTTTCAGACTGATAATAATCTTTCATTTTTGGAAGACAATCTGCTTTCCAGCGCTTAGCAATTTCTTCATGGTTGATGATATTTTCAAGCCCACCATTTTTCTTTACTGAAATCTGTAACGGATATAAAATCTGTTCTGCTTTTTCAAATAACTGTTCTATAACTTTATCAATTTCCTGATTGTTTACGTATGTTTTTTCTTTTGTCAGTTCCAAATGAAATGGAGTTCTTTTTATCTTTATTCTGTAGTGAATCTGAAGATTTTTAGGTAAAAATTTGATAACGACTCCATAAGTTTTCTCACTGGAAACAACAGGAAGATCTAATGTTGTACTTTTCAGTAATTTCTGGTCTCTGGTCTCAAACTTATCAGCAGGAATATAAACGTATTCCACATATTTAGGCAGAGATAATGTCAATAACTCCTGAAAACTGCAGTGTTTATTATGAAAATTCAAAAACTCTTCCGGAGTCATTTCATATTCTGCGGAAAATTCTTTAAGGTTTAAAATGCCTTCTACTTTAACCTTCTTATATTCATTTATCACCGAGTCTTTCATTTCAATTGTTTCCACCAATTCTTCGTTATCATTTATATTTATTAGTTTTTATCAGCAAATATTTTTTTTAAATTCATCACAGAATATAATTTTATAATAGGTTGGAAATACTTTCAGTTTCTATTTATAAACAATCCTCAAAAAGTTTTTTTAATACTTTTCTAAATCAGAAAAACTTAAATCCTGTATTTTAGGTAAGGTTTTGATCGGTTTTAGTTTAGTGTTTTTTATATTCTTTTTGTTTGGGCTAAAATCTCTGTCATATTCACTTTTAGTTCCTTTTATTAAGTCTATTTCAGTTTCGGATGTGGTTTCTTTTCCATCCCATAATACCCGTGATATTTTAATTAATTCAAAATTATTTTGCTTCAGCCTAAATTCATAACTGCTTTTACGGTTATTAATATCTGTCAGCATTCGCAAGACTCCTTCTTCAATAAAAAAATCCGGAATGGGATTGCCATTGTGTTCTCCTTTTTTATTAATCGGATATTGAGGTTGAATAATTTTTGTAGAAGAAACCAGCATTTGAAGTTTCTTGTCAGGTTGTGAAAGGAATATTTGTAATCTCAAAGGTCTGGTCTCGTCTTCAATATTCATTTCCAACATCACTTTATCATTTTGTTTGTCATTATTCAAATCTCCCACTTCTTCTTGTACCAGAGACGTGTAATTATCTTTATTAATAGTTTTTTGTGAAAATACATCAGTCTTTGCTACAAATAATAATATGATGGTGTATACTGCTATTTTTTTCATAATTCATTTTTTTTGTTGATAATCACCTGGACGGTATTAATTATCCATCAAAGGATTATCTATTAGTGCGCTTGCTATAAGATAAATAGAAAAAAACAGCCACATTAAATATAGTAATCCAAGAAAAATAATAATACGGCTTACATATAAAATCCAATCCTTTTTTATCTTTTTTAAAAGAATAATATCTATAAGAACAAATAAAATACTGGTAGGTATACTTATTATCAAACCAAATTGCTTAATTATTTTCACAATAAGTTTTAAATTAATTGATTCAACAAGAGGACTATAAACAAATAAGAAATAAGCTGTCACTACCAGATTTGCTATTAAAAAAACCAACAGAATCTTACCAATACCTTGTGTTATACTTTTCATATTTATTTCTTTTTATATCCCGGATTTACTCCTGAACTGAATGAGTTTCTTAACCCATCTTCAACTCTCTTCCACAATTGGGTATGGCTTAAACTATGGGATGCCATGGCTAAATAAGAAACAGAGCCCGGTGCTTTCATACTAGCATCTTTAAATTTCTCTTCATCCTTTTCAGTAACCAGGCCAGCATGGTATTGAGTTACAAATTTTGAATACACTGCTAAGTTTTTTCTCAGTTTTGTAACTTCAGTATCTAATTTGCCAAAAACTACAGGCTCAATAGCATAATCAATTGTCCGTACAACAAAAGTTAACATGCTGGGTTTAATAAACTGACTTAATAACCTCATAAGCAGGTCTTCTAATTCACGTTTGTGTACGGCACCCTGTACTCCTTTTAAAAAAGCAGTAAATTCTCCTTTTTTATTTCTGGAATTATAGGGATCACTTTCAAAAATAGGTACGTCTAGAATAGGCAGGCTTTTTGTTTGTTTTTGAGGTGTCCATGAAGTTTCATCAATACTATCCGTGATTCCTTTATTTTCTCCAAATATCCCGGCCAATAAACTCAATAAGTAACTGTCTTTTGGACTGGTCTTAATGGCTAAAAGAATATTTAAAACTTGTAAACCTTGTGTCAAGTTTAGATTTTTCACCCACGTAGACTTGTCATAACCACCAGCAATCGAAGAATAATTTTTATGAACATGAGAGGTCCATTGCTGAAGACTATTTAAAAGATTAACAAATGAAGCTTTTTCTTTCTGTAGGTTTGAATTTTCGATCTTCAGAGAGTTGATGTACTTAATAAACTCACCTACTATAATATTAAATCCTAAAAAGCCTTTTGCCGTTTCCTGCCATGCTAACGTTGCTTTGTTTTTAAAATCCTGCCAGATCAGGCTTTTAAAATAGGTCATAATAATATCCTTATCGACACTTTTAACCATTTTTATACCTGCTTCAAATCTATCCATTTGAAAAGACTTTAGTAAGCCCTCCAAATTAGTAAGGCTAAAATCAGCAATCAGTTGTTGAGTCAAATCATAGTCATTATGTACATTAATGATTTTACATCCTTTATGTAATTTGGTATGATTCAGCTGGTGTTTCTTTTGAAAAAAAGGAGTCGATAAATAAGTGATACTTTTAACTTTCCATAATTTTGGAAATTCTGTAATCTTACGGGGTTTCAAAATAGCAGATTTTGTGATCATTTCCTTACTGGAAACAAGTTCTGTAAATTGATTAATGACATTCCCACCATGAGAATGACCAATCAAATGTAAATGTACCTCTTGATTTTTCCAGCCGGAATACGTTCTTAATAATACATCAAATAATCTCTCAGAAGCTACGATTCTTTCCTTAGTATCGTTGTCACCAGACCAGCTAAAAAACTGACCTTCAATATGCAGGTCGTGAAATTGAGGCTTAAGTTCCTTGAGCTTGTTCCAAAGATTGTTTAAACTCTCTTCAGTTTCTTTTTTGGTTTTTTCATCGTAATATTTCCAATATTCTGTATTGGCATGATGTTTTTTCCCGTCGGTATTGATAGGATCCGTTGTTCCTGCTACAAACATCACAATATCAATAATTCGTCCCTCTCTTTTAGGAGGATCTTCAGGATTGTCTCCAAACAGTTTTCCGTTTTCAGCTGTTGCTATTAATTTTTTGGATGAAGAATAAGTCATTTTACCAACATACTCAGTATGCTGTCCTTTAACGATCTCAATAGAATCACCTTCTATGATACTTATCTTCGCAACATTATCGTTTGACATATCCTAATGCATATTGGTTTTTTCGTTGGCCTGTCCATTAATTTCAGTTTGAGAATGAATTTTATGATCCTTCTCACTATGAATTAATCTTTCTCCTTTTACTACTTTCTGACTATCCTGCTCAACCTCACTTTCTTTATTACCTTTAATAAATTCCATCATTTTTCCAACAACATTGGTCATGAAGTTTCCTCCAATCATCACATTTTTCACTGCTCCCACGCTTTGTGAGCTATTCATGGTAATACTTTCTGTTTTGTTCATACCAACGATATTACTTTGGTCTGCGCCTACAGAAGTACTCATATTTTGTCCCACCTTAATATCTAAATTTTCTCCTACATTAAAAGTCATATTTTTTGGGGAGGTTACCGTTATATTTCCTTTTCCATCCATGAAATAGGTATTGCCACTTGGATCAATGATATTTACACTTCCTTCATCATCATTCATCAGAACTTTAATTCCACTTTTTGTTTGAATGGATCTCATATGATTATTGATTCCGCCTCCCAAAGCTGTTCCCCCATGAAACATTCCCCCCATTACAAAAGGTCGGTCGGGATGATTGTGTACAAAGTTTACCATTACCTGATCGCCGACTTCTGGTATTGCAACATAACCTCTATTCTGAGTGATCTGATCTGTTCCTCCTGCATCAGGACTCATCATTCGGATGAAATGAGTTGTGTCGTTTGTTTGCCAATCAAATCTTACCTGAACTCTTCCTTGTCCTTCAGGATCGGTGTTTGAAATGACAGTTGCGATCTGTGGCTGCGCAATAGGAACGGTAAATTCAGGTTTGGGTAGAAAGCCTGTATCAGATGCAATTCCTGCAAAACTTCCGGTGTAATGACCAATTGTATCTATTTCATGAGTTGTTTCTGTAATCATGATTCTTGTGAAATACGAAGTTTCATTCGTATCAACTTTTCGCATTTCAATATCCACAGAACATCCCGGATGTAAAAAAGGAACGGTTGTAGAACCTGAAAGATTGAAAACATTCACCGCCTCGCTTCCAGAAGTGCTTTTTTGTGAATATTCAACATCCAAATGAGTTGTTGCTTTTATTGGAGCAACTCGTAATGATGGAGTTTTATAAATAGCATCGTTGTGTTGATAAGCCGTTTTTGCTAAATCTCCAACATGCTGAATCGGTGTTAAACCCGATTTCAAAACTTCATTCTTATTACTATTGTAGCCGTAAAATTGTGGTTTGGTATGAACCGCTTTTAATTCTACTTTTATGTCGTTTGCACTGCTTCCGTAAGTTAATTTAATCGGCTTATTTTGCGGTGGAAGTTTTCCAAAGTGCAGAACTTCTCCATCGTAATAAAACTGTTCGCCATATGCTTCTGCCATTCTTGCCAAATAATTGTAATGGGTTTCATCGTATTGACTGCTGTAAATAATTTGAGAATAATCATTTGTATCAATTCTGATATCAAAACGGCTTTTATCTAAACCCTGTTTTATCACTTCTTCAGCAATAATTCCCATATTGACAGCCTGATTTCCACCAAAACTTTGAATATGTGGTGCTCCATCCAATAAAATTGTTGGACTGTAACCTGACAAAACGATATTTCCCAGACTCATTTTCTCCTGACTGAAACCAACTCCCGTGATAACGCCTACAAAAGTGCGTTCAGGACTGTTTTCGATGTCTTTATAAGAAATGACAGCCGTTAATCTTTTTCCTAAAAATTTATTCGCTTCTTCTAAAGTATGGGTTTGGCGGTCGCCTAAAGTATCATGCGCTAAAGTCAGCGTAAATTCGTGGTGCTTCTGTGAGCTTTGGGTAAGCTTAAAATGTTTGTAATATTTGATCACCTTACCTTCAATGACCAAAGATAATTTTACCAGTCTGTTGATCCCGGTATGATGATTCTCTGAAATTCCTGCTGCATTCTGAGATGGTCGGAAAACGGAACCTCCAGATGTGTCAAAACTTTTCATATCTGCGTAAATTTGGTGTATAGAGCATAAATTTATAAAATATTATTCATCTCGATATGATAAATCTTATTTATTTTGCTTAATCAATTTAATGGGAATGCAATTAGCTTGCCTTATGCATCTTACATTTCGGCAATGCTATTATTCTTTTTGAATCCTTCTTTTTGAAATTATTTTTTTTCAAAGAAGAATTAGGGCAAAAAAGACCGTCTTTTGAGGACAGTCTTTTATATATTACTATAAATAATAAATCTGCAAATTTTAGCTTGTTGGCCAAATTCCTTCATAAGCAGAGTTACCATAGTTGATTTTCTCAGCACTTACTACAAAGCTGATCAACATTGAGTTTTCGTCTACTGCATCGAAATCTACTTCGTGTTGAATTACATAACCGTTTTCCCAGTTTAAGGTAATCAAAGTTCCTTCTTCGTGAGATTTATTGAAAGTAATTTCGCCTGAAGTTGGCTTGTATTTTCCGTTTAACAATGACTCAAGGATGTCAGATTTTTCTGTTGCCTCGATCGTTAATTTGATTAATGCATTTGAAGGATCTGATGCTACTCTACCTGAAACATCTGTAGATCTTGAAACGCTGTAGTTCAGCTTTAGTAATTTTTGACCTTCGCTTCCGTTGAATTTTAAGATTCCTCTTGAATTTGCTGCCATAATAAGTAAATTTTAAATCGTTAGTATTTTTGTGATTTCTATAACCCAAAGATAGATACACCAAAAATATTTTTAAAACTTTTAAACTATTATTTCGAAAATTGTAGTAATTCTACGATTTCATGTAGTAAAACTACGATAGCTTTGCAAAGCTTTTAGAAATAGATTGTTCAGTACTATTTAATCAATAACATATAAAATTATAGCTTCTGCGTTATTGGTATTTATAATTTGATTAAATTTACCACCATTCCATACAAGGAATACGGATGGAAAATTAACGTTAGTCCAGAATACCTATGACAAAGAAAAATGCCACTATTTATGATATTTCAAAGAAGCTAAACGTAAGTGTGGCAACGGTTTCCAGAGCATTGAATGATAATCCGAGAATCAGCCAGGCGACGAAAGATTTGGTGGTTAAAACGGCAAAGGAAATGAACTATAAGCAGAATAACCTTGCCAAAGCTCTAAAAAGTGGGGAAACCAAAAACGTAGGAATCATCGTTCCGTACATTAATACCAACTTTTTCTCATCGGTTATCCGTGGAATTGAGGAAGAGCTTTCTCTTCACGGTTATCACGTGATTATCTGCCAAAGTCATGAAGATGTTTTAACGGAAAAAAAGCATTTGAACACTTTATTAAATGCTCAGGTTGACGGAATTTTCATGTCTGTTTCCCGTACCACAGTAGACACGGAACATATTCAACAAATTTTAAATACATCCAATACGCCTATTATATTTTTCGATAGAAAGAAAGATATTCCGGGAATTAGCACAGTTACCATTGATGACTACAAAGGTGGGTACATGGCAACCGAGCATCTTATTTCTGAAGGGTATAAAAACATCTGTCACTTTGCCGGAGACTTGAATCTTGAGATTTATCAAAACCGTCTGAATGGTTATAAACAGGCTTTAATTGATCACAAATTTCAGGTAAAAGAAGAAAACATCATTTCTACGGGAAGTTCGATTGAAGCAGGAATTGATGCCATCAAAACTTTATGGAGCAGACCATCCATTCCGGATGCTATATTTTCTTCCAGTGATTTTGCAGCGTTGGGAGCTTGTCAGGAATTAAAGAAGCGTAAGATTAAAATTCCTCAGGAAGTTGCTGTTATCGGCTTCTCCAATGAACCTTTTACCCAGTTTATGGAACTTCCGATGAGCTCGATGGATCAGACTCCGTTGATTATGGGAAATATGGCTGGACAGGTTTTCCTTGATCATATTAAAGATAATTCTTCCGGAGTTTCTATTGAGAAGAAGGTTGTTCTTGCACCGAAGATTTGTGTAAGGAAGTCTTCAAAAAGGAAATAGTTTTTTAAATTTCTTTTGTCTTGAAACAAAAGAAACAAAAATTCAAGACTTGGAACTGAAAGGCTAAAAATAAGCAATACTCTCTAAAAATTCTAAAACTTGCGCGAGTTCAAGATGAATACTTTGATTGTTAATTTGTGTCGCGCTTCAAACAGAAGAATTTTCTTAACGTTCGCATCGCTTATTTTCTTAACACTTTCATTTCCTATGTCGTATTGAAGGCAAATAAAATATTTTTCACTATTATCTTTACAGTGTTTGTCATTCTGACGAAGGAAGAATCTCAGCTTTACTTTATTTTGCGAGTAAATCAAAGATTTCACAAATTCAAATAATAGAAATAAACGAAAGATTAAAACTTACACGTGAAAAATTCCCCTCCAGAGGAGGGGTGGCAAAAATTCGTAAGAATTTTTGACGGGGTGGTTTGTTTTCGCAGGAATGTAGAAATTGGTTTTGTTTTAATATGAATTAAAATTTGTTATTCATTTTTATTTAATTATTTTTAATTAAATAATTGTTTGAATTGACGGATAGTGTCAATTCAAACAATTATGTTCAATTTTACTCCACTATGGACAGAAAAATTCTATTAAATCAATTAGAATTAGCGTATTCTCCTTTAACGGCTTATGAATTCGCTGTTGTAAAAAATGATAAACTAATTGAAAGGGCTTTAAAAAGGTCAAGTTTATATGTTATTGCGCAAAGACCTGCAATAACATTCGAAAATTTATACTCCGATAATAAGGAATTTAAATTAAACTTCGAAATACATCAACAAGGAAATGTAAATATTTTAAAATGCGAACTTCCTTTTGACCAAGAAATATTTGGATTAATTAAAGATAATGAAGTGGAGATTGCAATTAATTATCTCAATGATTCTTTAAAAGAAGAAAATCCTTTCAGTAATATTCATGGTTTTTCTTTATTAAGTAATAGGAATAATAAAAAAGAATTTATAGTATGGTTTTCGCCTGAAAAACTATTGCAAAACTGGTGGAAAGGTTTCGTTAATTGCGCTATTTTAGGAGATTGGAGTTCATTTTTATCATATCAAGTACATTATGTTGGAAAAGCTACTAAACAAAGTATTTTGAAAAGATTAACAGGTCATTCAACATTGCAAGATATACTTTCATTGCAAACTCCTGTAACTGAAAAACAATTACCTGCAAATGAAATAGTAATTTTACCATTTGAATTTCAAGATAATTTACAAATAGAATCTTTTAGTTCTATGTCTAATATAGACGACATGGTTGACAGCTTTTTAGGAAAAAACTATCCTGAACAAGAAAAAGTTTTTTTAGATGCAGAAAAAGCTTTGATAAAAGCTATGGAACCATCATACAATAATGAAATGTTTAAAAAATATCCTATCAGTAAAGATGGACTGTACTCCGACAAATATAATTCTATATCTTACACTTTCACAGATCCAATTATTCTAAAATATAATAATGGAGATATTAGAGGTGGATTAACTCATATTGGGGGAGATACGATTTTAATAAGTGACAATACAACCTTCGAATTAATTAAACACTAAGAAATCGATGTTGTAGATTTGTGCAATTAGTGACTTTCTGCAAATACAATAATCTTATCACAGATTCTAAATACGGTTATCAACAAAAAAGAAAATGCTCTCTACACGATGTAGAAAGCATTTTCAACCCTAATATTTAATATAATTAACCCACTACAAAGAGACACCTCGTCTCCATGGAATGAAATCATTCTGATTAAGAACGTCTGCTTTGGTTTTTACTTCACCGCTGGCTACGTTGATGATGAGTTCCAGAAGTTCGTCTGCTGCTTCGGGAATTGTTTTTTCTCCGCTGATTACGGTACCTGCATTGAAATCAATAATGTCTGACATTTTTTCTGCCAAAATTGTGTTGGAAGAGATCTTCACAACCGGCGTAATCGGATTTCCCATCGGTGTTCCAAGACCTGTAGTAAAAAGCACCACTGTCGCTCCTGAACCGACTAAAGCCGTTGTACATTCGGCATCATTTCCTGGGGTACACAGAAGATTCAGACCTGGTTTTGTAGCATATTCTGTAAAGTCGAGAACTTCTACAATTGGTGCTGCACCGCCTTTTTTTGCGGCTCCTGCAGATTTCATGGCATCGGTAATTAAACCGTCTTTAATATTTCCGGGAGACGGATTCATATCAAATCCTGAACCTGCCGCAACCACAGAGGCTTCAAAATCTTTCATCAGTTTCAGGAACTTTACACCGTCTTCATCGTTGATACAACGGTTGACCAGCTCCTGCTCTACTCCACACAATTCTGGGAACTCGGCCAACATGGTTGTTCCACCAACTGCCGCCATAATATCTGAAACTTCACCCAAAACAGGGTTCGCAGAAATTCCCGAAAAACCGTCTGACCCACCACATTCCAAACCAATATTTAGTTTAGTGATGGATGCTGGTTTTCTTTCTATGTCGTTGGCTTTTTTAATACCTTCATAAGAATCTTTGATAACACCAGTCAGCATTTCATCGATAGTTCCTGATTTTTGTTGCTCGTAAACAACGATTGGTTTTTTATTATTTGGAGCCAAAGCGTGCAGTGCATCCATAAAGATTTGCACCTGAAGATTTTGGCAACCTAAGCTGAGAACCGTTGCTCCTGCAACATTCGGGTTGTTGACATATCCTGCGAACAGTCTTCCCAATGCTTCCGCATCCTGACGAATTCCACCACAACCACCTTGATGTGTGATGAATCTTACGTCTATATTTTTAAATATTCTTGTATCTTCTTCTTTTTCTTCTTCTTCAACAACGTCAGTCGCTCCACCATTTAATAATGACCGTAACAACAATTGATGTTTGCTGGCTTTATCATGAAGTAATTCTTTTTCAAAAATATCCTTCAGTGTTTCGATATTTTTGTTTTCGCAGAATACCAATGGGAAAAATAACCAGACGTTTTCTGTTCCTACCTGTCCGTCTTCACGGTGGTAGCCCATGAAAGTACGGTCTTTCCATTTGTCTACATTGGGTGGAGTCCAGCCTAAAGTTTCGGTTTTCCCGACTACTTTTGCACTTTGGTGCTTTACGTTTTCGGTGGTAATGACTTCGCCTTTTTTGATAGATTGGTTGGCTTTTCCAACGATTACGCCATACATCAAAATATGGTCGCCATCCTCAAAATCTACGGCGGCGAATTTATGTTTTGCTTTAATATCTTTAAGAATCGTATAATCTGTACCGTCTAGATGCACCGATTCTCCGGCAGGCAAATCCATCAATGCTACAATAACGTTGTCTTTAGGATTTACTTTCAGTACTTTCTTTTGCATGATTTTTAAGAATAAAATTGAATGAAATTTTTGTAGGCAGTTTCTATGTCATTGTGGTCGATTTCGTACAATGCTTTTGATACTGCAGCTTTCAGACCTTCAACTTGTGTAAGGTCGGTATCCCAGAACAGTTTTTCGCTCAACGAAAGTTCTGAAACTACTTCGTAATCTTCGTTTTTCCAGATTTCCTTGAATCTGTTTATGATTGCTTCTTCGTCATTCAGAGGAAGAGACTTTTCACCAAAACTTCCCTGATAGAATCTGATTAAACTTGCCAGAGAGAACGTTAAGTTCAACGGAAGTTTGTTATTTCTTTCAACATAAGTCAACAAACTCGGAACCACTCTTACTTTAAATTTAGAAACAAAATATAAAGCAATACTCGCCAAATGGTGTTTGATGAAAGGATTTCTAAATCTGTCAAATACTTCTTCCGCAAATTCTTTCAACTCAGTTTCATCTAAACCTAAAGTTTGATTGACTTCATTGAATATCGATTCGCTTAAAAAAGTTCCGATAAACTGGTCATCGATTGCTTCTTTTACGATTTCTTTTCCTGCTAAAATTGCCGGAGCCAACATCAATGTATGTCCGCCATTCAGAATTCTAACTTTTCTTAAACGGTATGGCTGAATATCATCCACTACCAAAATCTGTTCGTTGATTTTATCGAAAGGAATTCTTTGTTTTAAATCTTCACCTCCCTGAATCACCCATAAAAGGAATGTTTCTGAAACCACCATCATTGGATCTTCATAATCCAACTGGTCTTCATAAGTTGCAGCATCATCTTTCGGATATCCCGGAACGATTCTGTCTACCAAAGTATTGTGGAAGTGATTACTCTGTTCAATCCATTGCGCAAAACCTTCTTCTAAATTCCAAAGTTGGGCATATTTTAAAATAATATCTCTTAAAACGAAAGCATTTTCTTCGATCAGTTCGCAAGGAATAATTCTTAATCCTTTGTCTGCTGCTCCATTGAAATACTTGTATCTTTCGTGCAGTAAAACCGCTACTTTCGCAGGGAAATTTTTATGCGGACCTTCGTAAGAAGTTTCTGTTTCATCATAAGCGATTCCTGTTTCGGTCGTATTAGAAAATACAAATTCAAGCTCTTCTTCTTTTGCTAATTCTAAGAAACTGTTGTAATCCGCATAGGGATTAATTGACTTCTGAATAACTGAAATCACGCATTTTTCATCGATGATTTCTCCTTTTTTAATTCCTCTTGAAAATAAAGTGTACAAATTCCCCTGTTCTTCAAGCTTGTGAACCGAACCATTTGGTGTTGGCTGAATATTGACAATTCCTGCATTGAAATCTGCCTCTTTATTTAATTTATCAATTACATAATCTGTAAATCCGCGCATGAAGTTTCCTCCACCGAACTGTACGATTTTGATTGGTAATTTTGTATCTATACCGCTGTTTTGACGGTTTAACTGTTGTTTTGTCTGATTTTCCATCTTCTTGTTGATGATTTTTAACGCAAAGTCCGCAAAGGTTTTTTGGACAAAATGCTGTATATTTTCCGTTCGCAAAGGCGTTTCACTTAGCTAAGAGCGCTATAAAATTGCTTTGCTTCTTATTTATTTTGGTTTCTTACAATTTCATCAAAATTAATTTACTCCACCCCTTCCTTCGACAAGCTCAGGATGACATGTGATTTAATTCTGATGAAATTTTCAAGGCATTTTTCCTCCCTTTAGGGTTGGGGAAAAGAAAAATGATTTGAAATTTCTTTTCAAACCTTCAAGGTTTTTGAAACCTTGAAGGTTTATTTTTTTATTACAAAATTTCAGTTTATTTACTGATCACTTTATACTTTGGAACCAACATTTTCATAACTGTCCATGCGATTAGATACGCAACTGCACAGATAGAGAAAATAATCATATATCCTTTGTCGATACCGTCTGAAACAACTGCTCCTGATTTTTCTAATTGTTCGAAGAAACCATCCGGTAATCTTTCGTTGATATATTGAGGATATTTTTCCAGCAAAGGAACTCCATCAACGGTTGACCAAGCTTTATGTGCATGATCGAACAATAATCCTGAAGATTTATTGATAATGAATGAACCAATTCCTCCTGCCATTCCGCCAATTCCTGTAATGGTTGCGATGGCTTTTTTCGGGAACATATCGCCAACTGTAGAGAAAATATTCGCTGACCAAGCTTGGTGTGCTGCTCCTGCGACACCAATAATTAATACCGGAATCCAATATGTTGCTGCACCTAAAGGTTGTGCTAAAAGCGCTAACAAAGGGAAAAATGCGAAAATTAACATCGCTTTCATTCTTCCATTATACGCATTCATTCCTTTCTTTTCAACAAAATATTTTGGAAGCCACCCTCCAATAATTGACAGTAAAGTAATCATGTACAATACAAATAATGGCAATGCACTTTGTGTAGAATCCATTCCGTAAACCGAACTTAAATACGCCGGAGTCCAGAATAAAAAGAACCACCAAACACCGTCTGTCATAAATTTTCCAAAAGCAAAAGCCCAAGTTTGTCTGTAACTGAAACATTCTCTGAATGTGAATACTTTTTCCGGAACTGAAGTGTCTTCATTAGGTAGATCATCCTGATCCTGGTTGATATAAGTAAGCTCATGTTCGTTAACTCTCTTGTGTAAATGAGGCTTTTTGTAAACAAATACCCAAAGTCCCATCCAAACAAATCCTAAAGCACCAATGATGATAAATGCCCATTCCCAACCCATTGATTTTGCAATAAAGGGAATTGTAACCGGTGCTGCCAAAGCTCCTACCGTTGCTCCTGCATTCCAGATACTTGTAGAAAATGCTCTGTCTTTTTTAGGAAAATATTCTGCTGTCGTCTTAATCGCTGCCGGAAAATTTCCAGCTTCACCAATTGCCAAAACGAAACGTGCAAAAATGAATAAAGTAACACTTGTACTGATTACTGCAGAAACGCTTCCTACATTTCCGATAATTTCTTTAGACTCGTGAAAACCTACAAACCAGCTTCCGGTAAGAATTCCTGAAGTTGCGATCCCGCAGAATGCATGTAAAACTGCACCAATAGACCAAACTCCGATTGCCCAAAGGAAACCCTTTTTGGTATCCATCCAATCGACAAACTTTCCTGCGAAAAGCATTCCTACAGCATAAAATATTGAAAATAATGCCGTGATGTTTCCGTAATCGTTGTTATTCCAATGAAATTCCGGTGCGATAAAATCTTTCCACGTCAATGATAAAACCTGACGATCCAAATAATTGATCGTGGTTGCAAGAAATAACAGCAAACATATTGTCCACCTATATTGTGTCGGTTTAAGAGATTTAACTGAACTCATATTAGTTTTTAGAATTTAGTTATTATTTTAAAGTTTGGATGATATCCAATACTTTCTTAGTTTCACTTTCTATCGTTGCATAGTCTTTCGCAAGCATCAATTCTCTGCTTACTAATTTGCTTCCCATTCCTACTGCAGAAACTCCAGCTTTGAACCAGCTTTCGATACTTTCTTTTGTGGTATCAACTCCTCCAGTCGGCATAAAATGCAGATTTGGGAAAACGTCTCTAATTGCACTCATAAATCCTGCACCTAAAGCATTACCTGGGAATAATTTAATAAAAGTCACTCCTGCAGTTTCAGCAGCGATAATTTCTGTCGGAGTCATACAACCTGGACTGTACAACAAATCTTTTGGAATTAAAAATGCTGCAACTTCCGCCACAAAACCGGGACTGATGAAGAAATCTGCACCAGCTTTATAATATTCTTCTGCTTGCTTTACATTCTTGATCGTTCCAATTCCAAGAAGCATTTCAGGCATTTCTGCATTACGAACTTCTACCATTTTTATGAAATTACTCAACGCTGCTTCTCCACGACTCGTATATTCTACCGCACGAATTCCTGCTTTGTAAAGTGATCTTAATATTTCTAAAGTTACCGTTTCATCAGCATTATAATACAAAGGCAAAGCTCCCTGATTAATGATGGTGTTTGTAACTAATTGAATTTTTGTCATTTTGTTTAATTATTTTGTTTGAAAATAATCTTTGATGGCGGTTTATCCATCCTTTAGTATGCTGTATTTGCCAGACTTTCGTTTTTAACGCAAAGGGTGCAAAGATTTTTTTTTTTTAAACTTGATGTATATTTTTAAGTTCGCAAAGGTGTTTCACTTAAATATGACAACAAATGTTTTTAATTTTAAGCAAGTTGCTATAAACTATCAACTAACAACGATCTATCTCTTAATTCTTCCTCCGGAATTTCCGTTCATTACTTCTTCAATATCTTCTGCGCTGCAATAATTGATGTCGCCTAAAATAGTATGTTTTATGGCACAAGCTGCGTTGGCAAATTTTAATGCTTTTTCGTCATCGAAATTTAATAATCCATAAATTAAACCTGCTGCAAAAGCATCTCCCGTTCCGATTCTATCAACTACAGGATTTACTTCCAACAATTCTGTTTCAAAATAATTCCCATCGACTAAAGCTCTTCCCTGCGTTTGCTGAGAACTTGCTGTAACGCCTATTCTTATTTTGTCGAAAATTTTATGAATAGAAGGACATTGTTTTTTTAATTCCTCACAAGCTTCCATAAACCCTTGTTGGTCTGATGAAAATTGAGTTCCAAGAATTTCATTAATTTCATTGACACCACCGATGAAAATCGTTGAATAAGAAACCAATTCTTTTAAAACCTCATTTCCGTTTTTACCGTATTTCCAAAGATTGGAACGGTAAGCAGGATCTGTAGTTATTTCAATTCCCATTTCACGAGCGGTTAATAAACCTTCTTTCAAAGTTTCGTAAGCACCTTCTGAAATTCCAGGACTGATGCCTGTCCAGTGGAAATATTTGCAACCTTCTAAAGCTTTTTTCCAGTCAACCTGTTGTGGTTTGATGTTGGCAAAAGAACCGTTCAATCTGTTGTAAGCAATTCTGCTCGCACGAACTGATGAACCAACTTCAAGAAAATATAATCCTAAAGGATGATCATTTTTATTAATGAAAGATGTATTGATCCCAAAACTTTTGATGAAAGACAATGCAGATTCTCCCACAAAATCGTCAGAAACATTGCTGATGTGCGTTACTTCGCAGCCCATTGTTGCCAATGAAGAAGCTACGTTGAGCTCGGTTCCTCCGAAAAAGAATTCCATTTCGTGGCTCTGTCTCATCGTTTTGTTTCCTGGAGGTGAAAGTCTCATGATGATTTCACCGAAAGTAAGTATTTTACTAGCCATATTTTAAATACTCTTTAATCTCTGCTGTTATTTAGACACAAAGTGCGCTAAGATTTTTCTTTTAAAACTTGATGTATATTTTTAAGTTCGCAAAGGCGTTCTACTCAGCCAAGCTCACAAAGATTTTTCAAATTGAGAAAAATTGCAGATATGAAAATTATTGTTTTTCTGAACCATTAAAGTTTTGAGCTTAAAAAACTTAACTCCTTAATGGTTCAAATTTATTTTTTATTTCTCGCAGATTGAGCAAATTTTGCAGATTTAAAAATGATCTGCGTAATCAGCTCAATCTGCGGGAGATTTTATTTCATTCGAAACTTAAAAATCGAAATAATTTTTAGCGTTATGATAACAGATATCGGAAATGGTTTTTCCAATTAATTCCATATCATCCGGCAATTCACCGTTTTTCATTTCTTCACCGAATAAGTTACAAAGAACTCTTCTGAAATATTCATGTCTTGGGAAAGAAAGAAAACTTCTTGAATCCGTTAGCATTCCAACGAAACAGCTAATTAATCCCATATTTGAAAGGGCATTCATCTGCTTAATCATCCCGTCTTTCTGATCTAAGAACCACCATCCAGAACCGAATTGTACTTTTCCTTTAATACTGCCGTCATTAAAATTTCCGATCATTGTTGCGAAAATCTCGTTGTCGGCAGGATTTAAGTTATATAGAATAGTTTTGGTGAGTTTATCTTTTCCGTCTAAAGCGTTTAATAATTTAGATAAAGTTTCAGCCTGAACGAAATCGCCAATAGAATCCCATCCTGTATCAGGACCTAAAATTCTGTGCATTCTTTCATTATTGTTTCTCAAAGCTCCCAAGTGAAACTGCTGAACCCATCCGAATTTGTGATATGTTTCGCCCAAGAATAATAAAATGGCAGTTTTGAACTGATTTACCTGTTTTTCGGCAATTACTTTTCCAGCTAATTTATCAGTAAAAATTGTTGAAACTTCTGTTTCTGAAGCTTCCTCGAAAGAAATATTGTTCAATCCGTGGTCGCAAAGTCTGCATCCGTTTTCGTGGAAATATTCTACTCTTTTTAGTAAAGCATCGCACAAAGTCTGGTAAGAATTGATTTCAATTCCTGCCGACTCGCCTAATTTAGAAATATAATCTGCGAAGTTATGGTTTTCAATTAAAATAGCTTTATCAGGACGGAAAGCTGTACTTACTTTAATAGAGAAATCGCTTTTCGCCAAATCCTGATGATAATTTAAAATATCTGTAGGATCTTCCGTTGTACACAAAGATTCTACATTCATCATCTTTAGCAAACCTCTTGTCGATTTTTCAGGAGTCTGAAGCTGAGAAGTGATATTTTCATAAATTTCTGAAGCATTGTTTTCATTCAACAATTCATCAATTCCGAAATATCTTTTTAATTCTAAATGCGTCCAGTGATACAAAGGGTTTCTTAAAGTATAAGGAACAGTTTTTGCCCATGCTTCAAACTTTTCTTTGTCTGAAGCATCACCTGTGATAAACTTTTCGTTTACCCCCATGGTACGCATCGCTCTCCATTTATAATGATCACCTGCAATCCAAACCTTTGAAATATTTTCGAAAACTGTGTCTTCTGCAATATCTTTAGGAATTAAATGGTTGTGATAATCAATAATGGGCTGTTTTTCAGCAAAATTGAAGTATAGCTCTTCAGCGTATTTATTTTGTAATAAAAAGTTATCTGTAATAAAAGATTTCATTTCTGTAAAATTCTTGTGTTACTCATTAGCAGGTTTCCCGATGGTCGCCAAAATTCCTCCATCAACGTAAATAATTTGTCCGTTGATAAATTTGCTTGCGTCTGAAGCTAAGAAAATAGCTGTTCCTGCAAGATCTTCCGGGTTTCCCCATCTTCCTTCCGGAGTTCTGCTGATGATAAAGTCGTTAAACGGATGACCGTCTACTCTGATTGGTTCTGTTTGAGATGTTGCAAAATATCCGGGTCCGATTCCGTTTACCTGAATGTTGTGTTTTGCCCATTCTGTTGCTAAATTTTTGGTAAGCATTTTTAGTCCGCCTTTTGCAGAAGCATACGCTACTACATTGTCACGACCAAGCTCACTCATCATAGAGCAAATATTAATGATTTTACCAGATTTTCTTTTGATCATGTGTTTCCCAACTAATTTGGACATGATAAAAGGACCGGTAAGATCTACATCGATTACTTTTCTAAAGTCTTCAACATCCATCTCAATTGCGGGAACACGTTTGATGATTCCTGCATTGTTGACCAAGATGTCTATTTTCCCATGAGTAGCTTCCATAAGGGCTACCTTCTGAGCTGCTTCACGTTCGTCTGTTACATCAAAAAGATAGCCTGTAGCACTATACCCTTTACTGTGGTAATAATCTAATGCTTCATCTAATTTTGATGGAGTTGTACTTGTGATTGCCAGTTCAGCACCTGCTGCAGCAAGACCTTCAGCCATTGCCATTCCTAATCCGTGAGTTCCGCCTGTAACAACGGCAACTTTACCGGATAAATCGAATAAATTCATGTAGAAAAAATTACTTTAGTTCGTTAGTTTTAACAGCGTCCATATCGCCATAATCCATATTTTCTCCTGCCATTCCCCAGATAAATGTATAGTTGGAAGTACCAACTCCTGAGTGAATAGACCATTCCGGAGACAAGACCGCTTCATTGTTTTTCATAAAAATATGACGCGTCTCATTCGGCTGACCAAGAAAATGACTTACCGCCTGACCTTCTTCCAAATCAAAATAAAAATAAGCTTCCATTCTACGGGTATGCGTGTGAGAAGGCATTGTGTTCCAAACACTTCCTTCGTGCAGCTCGGTCATTCCCATTTGTAGTTGGCAGGTTTCTAATACGCTGTTTACAATCAGTTTATTAATTGTACGTCTGTTTGCGTATTTTGTCTCACCTAATTCTACAATTTCAGCTTCGTTTTTAGTGATTTTCTTTGTAGGAAAAGTGTGATGCGCCGGAGCTGAGTTGAAATAAAATAAAGTCTGACCCTCATTTCCGTTTTCAAAAACAACATCTTTTTCGCCTTTTCCGATGTATAAAGCTTCTTTGTTTCCAAGCTCGAAAACCTCTCCGTCGACAGTTACCTTTCCGGCAGCGCCTACGTTGATGATTCCTAATTCTCTTCTGTCTAAGAAGTTTTGCGCTTTCAGATCATCGGTTGGCTCCAGTTTCAATGCGCTTTTTACAGGCATTACACCACCTACAATCATTCTGTCGTACATAGAATACACTACATTGATCTGATCTTCATTAAATAAATCATTCATCAAAAACTCCCTTCTCAGGTCTTCAGTTGTATATTTTTTTACATCTTCAGGATGATGGGCGTAACGAAATTCTGATTTTGTCATACTCTAGATTTTAAACTTAAATTATGGTTTTTAAAAACCTGTTAAACATTGCGTAATCGATTGCATTAAATTACACTAAAATTCCACAGAAATACTTGTCGATAAATATATAGATTATATGTATTCGGTTAACAAAAAATTAATTTTAATTTATAATTAACTAAAAATCAATTATATAAATTTTAAATTAATAACAAAAAACTTAAAATAAAGAAGTAAAAGTGTCAGATTTTTTTACAGAAATGCAATGTAACGACTGTAAAAAATAAAAATCATGCCAAATATTTTAACACAACCCCACTAAATATATTATATATAAGGATAAGATTAAATTAATACACATTGTTTGTTAATTTAAGTGAAAAATTATCATTTATAAAATACACAAGTTTTTCTGAATGAAAAAGATGATAAAAATCAGATGTAACTATAAAAATTACAGTTTGGATATGCTTTTTGGGAGTTTTTGGAAGCTTGAAATACTCTTATTTGCGCTGATTTCTTATCATTATAATCATTAAACATCAAATTATTTTCACATTTTTCAATCTTTAAAACAAATAATAAAACTAACCACAAAGCACTGAAAATCAAAATAATAAAACAATAAACAAGCTTAACATTTTATGTTTATTAACAAATTAAACAGTCAAATTAATAGAAAAATAACATTTTTTTCTTTGCGTAATGGAAAATAATATTAGTTTAGGAGCTAAGATATTTTATTAAGAATAATTACGCAATCGATTGCACTCAGAAAAGCGTACATCATTAAAATATTCCTAGAAACAGAATACTTAAAAATCCACAAAAAAATTAGGGAAGTTATTGGCTTCTCAAACCACACATTAAACTATATAAGGATACAATAAATGGATAAAAAGGTACAATCAATAAAGTGGTTATATTTAACTGTTTTTCTGCTTCCCGTACTTGCTATGGCTCAGGAAAAAGAAACCAAGATTGACGAAGTTGTCTTGGTAGGATATACTAAAGTTTCTAAAAAAGATGTTACTAACTCCGTATCTTCTGTAAAGGCTGAAGCAATCAAAGATATGCCATCAACCAATGCTGCCGAAGCAATTCAGGGAAGAATGGCAGGAGTACAGGTTTCATTAAGTGAAGGCTCACCCGGAGCCGATGTAGACATTGTCATCAGAGGAGGTAATTCTATTACAGGAAGTAATGCTCCCCTTTACATTGTAGATGGAGTTCAAATGGATAATGCACTATCTATTTTATCTCCAAAAGAAATTGAATCTATTGAAGTTTTAAAAGACGCATCTTCTACCAATATCTACGGAGCCAGAGGAGCCAACGGTGTTGTTATGATCACCACAAAAGGAGGTCGCAAAAGAGCAAAAACATCAATTAATTATAATGGATTTTTAGGGGTAAGGAAAATTCAAAATACGATCGATGTATTAGATCCGTACCAATATGTGCTGTATCAATATGAAGTATATAATAAAGGTGGAGTTCAGACGGATATTGATGCTTTCAAGGCAAGATATGGAACTTACGACCAGTTAAGCAAATACAAAGACGTACAAAAAAGAGACTGGCAAGACGAGGTTTTTGGGAGAGAAGCATTTAACTTTACTCATAACCTTGCTGTCACCGGAGGATCTGACAATTCATCTTTCGCATTATCTTTAAATAATGTAGAGGAAGATGGGATTATGATTGGATCTGGTTTTAAAAGAAGCATGCTCAACTTCAAATATGATTATGATATTTCTAAGAAATTAAATTTCACTTTAAATACAAGATACAGCAGACAAACCATCTTCGGAACAGGAACCTCATCTACAGGTTCACAAAGTACCAACCGACTAAGGAATGCAGTAAGGTATCAACCATTTGAAGGAGGATCTAACGTAAACGTTGATGATTTTGATCCTTTATTTGCAAATGAAACCAATCTTGTAAATCCTATTCTTTTAGCGAACAATGAGATTAAAGAAAATGGAAGAAATGACTTGTTATTAAACGGAACTTTAGAATATAAAATCAGCAAAGATTTTACTTTCAGGAGTGTTATCGGATATTTGCAGAGGGATGAATATATTAATCAGTTTTCGGGAGCCATAACTTCTGTGGCAAGACAGAATAATGATCAACCGGTAGTTGTTTTAAACAAATCTCAAACAAGAAGAATTACCAATACTAATACTTTAAATTATAGAAAGACATTTGGAAGTCATAAATTAGATCTATTAGTAGGACAGGAAATCGTAAAAACAGATGGAGAATCATTAGGAATGACTATAAAATGGTTTCCAAAATCTATAAGTGCTGAAGAAGCATTTGCTAACATTCAGTCGGCTTCTCCTCCAGGTGGGTTGGTACAAGATGCTCCTAAAGCAGGAAGAAACCCTGACCGATTGGCATCATTTTTTGGTAGAGCCAACTATATCTTCAAAAATAAATACATCCTTACTGCTTCCATGAGAGCCGATGGTTCAAGTGTTTTTGGAGCTGGAAATCAATGGGGCTACTTCCCTGCAGCTTCTGCCGCTTGGAAAATTACTGAAGAAAATTTCTTAAAAGAAAGCCAAACCATCAGTGAATTAAAACTTCGTTTAGGATATGGTCTTTCTGGAAATAACAGAATCGGATCTTTCTTATATGATACTTTCTTCACAACGTCATCTGATTATGGATATGCTTTTGGCACCAATGTAACTCCAGGTGCTACAACAGGAAATATCTTAGCAAACAAAAATGTGACTTGGGAAAAATCTGCTTCTAAAAACCTAGGTTTAGATTTTGGCTTATTTAAAGGAAAAGTATATGGAACTTTAGATGTTTATCAAACGGATACCAAAGACTTATTACTTTTAGCTCAAATTCCTAAAGACAGAGGTTACGAATATCAATATCAAAACTCTGGAAGTACTACGAATAAAGGTATTGAATTCTCCATCGGAAGTGCTATCATTAACAAGGAAAATTTCACTTGGAAAATGGATGCGAATATCTCTTCAAACAGAAACACCATTAAAAGTTTAGGAAATAATGCATCTCCAAGTTCTTTTTCTTACCTGTACCCTTCAGGTTGGCAAAACAGCTTGAATGACTTCTTAGTACAGGTTGGTAAGCCAGTAGGTACTTTTTGGGGATATCAAACAGCAGGAAGATATGAAGTAAGTGATTTCGATTATAATCCAGCAACGCAGGTTTATACACTGAAAGCAGGTATTCCTAGCTCTGCAGCCGCTGCAAACGGAGCAAAACTAATACAACCTGGAGATCTTAAGCTTCAAGATTTAAACGGTGACGGTATTATTGATAATAAAGATATGACCGATCTAGGAAATGCCCAACCTAAATTCTATGGTGGTTTTAGCCAGAATTTCCGTTACAAAAACTGGGATATGAGCTTAATGTTTAATTTCTCTGTTGGAAATAAAGTGTATAACGCTAACAAAATCGAATATTCAACACAATATTTATACAAAGACAATAACATGTTAGCTGAAGTGGCCGACAGATGGAGATGGTTCGATGATGCAGGTGTAAAAGTAAATGACCCAACAGCTTTAGCTGCATTAAATGCCAATACAACAGGATGGACTCCACCTGCAGGTGCTTATTTCTTACATTCGTATGCTATTGAAGACGGATCTTTCTTAAGACTAAACAACGTAACTTTAGGGTATTCTCTTGGAAAAGAATTTACTAAACAATTAGGACTTTCAAACTTCAGACTGTATTTCACAATGAATAATGTCTTTACCATTACTGGTTATTCAGGATATGATCCAGAAGCTAATACCAGAAGAAATCCTTTAACACCTGGTGTAGATTATGCCGCTTATCCAAGAAGCAGATTTATCTTATCAGGAGTTGACATCACTTTTTAAACCTAATATTATGAAGAAGAATAAATTTTTAACAATACTATTTGCTGTTGCAGGAGTAATATCTTTAAACTCTTGTGATGATTACCTGGATGTAGAAAGCTTATCTAATACAGCCGAAAAACAACAATTTGACTCTGCTCCAGACACTTTCTCCGCTTTGGTAGGCGTTTATAACGCTACTATGGGTGACAATACCTATGGCCAGAGAATGAACTTAATCCTTACTCAATCAGGTGACGATTTAAGAACTTCTGGTGATTATAACGCGAATGACAGAAGAGGAATTAGTTGCTTCGGCGCAATTCCTACAAATACTGAGCTATTAAGACCTTTCTTAGATACTTATGCCGGAATTGAAAGAGCGAATCTTGTCATTAAAAACATCCCGCTTTCACCAGTGATGCAAACTGGTTCAGCAGCAGATAAGACGTTAATGAACAGATATTTGGGCGAGGCTTTAACATTGAGAGCCCAATTCTACTATGATCTTATAAAAAACTGGGGCGATGTACCTTTCCAAGATGTACCTTCAGCCTATCTTCCTGACTTGTATCTTGCAAAAACGGATAGAGATATTATTTATGATAAAATTCTTGAAGATTTGCTTAAAGCTGAAGCTCTTGTACCTTGGAGATCCGAAGGAGGAACTACTGCACAAAGAATTTCAAAAGGTGCAGTTAAAGGTTTAAGAGCCAGAATTGCTTTAGCAAGAGCAGGATATTCTTTAAGAAGAAATCCTCAACAAATGCTGCAGGGGTCTAATCCTCAGAAATATTACCAGATCGCTTATGATGAGTGTAAAGACATTATCAATTCTGCTCAGCATCAGCTTAATCCTAGCTATGAAGGATTATTCAGATCATTACATACCAATTCTCAGGATGCTACGAATGAGGTGATCTATGCGATCGGAGCTTTCGGAGGAAACTCAAGAACAGACAGTAAAATCGGTTACTATAACGGTTTAAGACATGATGATACCGATTGGAAATCTTCAGGTGGAATCAGTGCAATTCCTGTTTATTTTTATGAATTTACAAAATATGATCTAAGAAGAGATGTTAACATCGCCATCTATAGAGTAAATACTACAAAACAGGAAGAGCTTCAGACATCTATCAACTGGAATGACGGTAAATTTAGAAAATCTTGGACCTCAATTACAGGAACATCTCAAAACTTAGGGATCGATTGGCCAATGCTTAGATATTCAGATATTTTATTAATGTTTGCAGAAGCTGATAACGAATTACACGGTGGTCCATCTGCCGATGCGATCAATGCAGTGATGGCAGTAAGACAAAGAGCCTATGCAGGTAATTTAGGTCAGGTAGGAACGATTCCAACTGGTAAAGCAGCTTTCTTCGATTATATCGTGAAAGAAAGACAGCTTGAATTTGGTGGTGAAGGATTAAGAAAATATGATCTTATCCGTTGGAATTTATTAGAAACTAAAATTAATGAAACAAGAGCTAAGCTTACCCAGTTCATGAATGGTACGGGAGCATATGCAAACGTTCCTGAATATATTTTCTACAAAAAGCCAACCTATGTTCCAACAAAAACGGCTCAACAAAATGTATTAGACATTGATTTCTATACAACTGCAGGAGTTGCAAAAGCAGATATTTTCTACAGTCCAAATCAATCTGTTGCTACACCATCAGGTTATACAAAAGTAAACTGGAGATTAGCAATGACTCAGCCATACATAAGTGGAGATCCTATCAAGAGTTATGCATATTATTTCCAGCCTAACAGGAAAGAGCTATTACCATTAGCATTAGACGTTGTAAACTCTAATTATAATCTTACCCAAGATTATGGTTATTAGTAAAAATATACATTCATATTAATTAATTTTCAGTACAGACTTCCTCCTTTTTCGGGAGAAGGTCTGTACTTTTCTTCAAAAAAAATTTAGAAAAGATTTTTAAAAGTTGAAATTTCAGCCTATCAACTGACAACTAAAAACGATCAACAACTTATGCAGTTTTCAGGTTTAAAAAATAGTACATTCTTCTTTATTTTTTCAGTAGTCATAATTAGTCTTCTTTCTTTCAAAGCTAATGATGAAAAAACCATCATCGTTTCGAAAGACGGAAAAGGAAATTTTACGACTATTCAACAGGCAATCGACGCTGTTGAAGAAGGAACATCGGTAAGAACAAAAATTATAATAAAACCAGGAACCTACAGAGAAAAAGTTACTGTCACTGCTACAAAAAGCCCAATAATTTTAATCGGTGAAAAAGCAGATAACACGATTTTAGTTTACGGCGATTATGCTTCAAAGCAAAACGCAGAAGGCAAAAATATAGGAACTACAGGTTCATCTACTCTATTTATTTTTTCAGATAATTTTTCAGCAAAAAATATCACCTTTCAAAATGATGCAGGACCAGTTGGGCAAGCCGTTGCTGTTCTCACCACAGGAGACAAAATTGCTTTTGAAAACTGCCGATTCTTAGGATTTCAGGATACTCTATACACCAAAGGAACTCAGGATAACCCGGATAAGAGCAAAACTTCCAGAAATTATTTTAAAAACTGCTACATCGAAGGAACTACAGACTATATTTTCGGAGCTGGCACTGCCGTTTTTGAAGATTGTACAATATATTCCAAAAAAAATGCATCTTATGTTACTGCTGCCTCTACTCCGGAAGGAGCTGAGTTTGGTTACGTATTTATTAACTGTAATTTAACAGGTGATGCATCAGCAAATTCTGTATATTTGGGAAGACCTTGGAGACCTTTTGCAAAAACAGTTTACATCAATTGTGCAATCGATTCCACAATAAAAAAAGAAGGTTGGCATAACTGGTCTAAACCTGATGCTGAAAAGACAACTTTCTATGCAGAATATAATTCAAAAGGAGCCGGAGCAGATTCCTCAAAAAGAGTTTTCTGGTCTCATCAGCTAACGAAAGATCAGGCTAAAAAATATTCAGCAAAAAATATTTTGAAAGGAAAAGACAACTGGAACTTTACAAAAAGTTTTAAATAAATTATTTTTTCCGTGAAAAATTAAAAGTTCTCTTCTTTTGAAACTGTAATCAATCCCATAGGGATTTGCTGTTAATAGAAAAAGTAAATGTAAAAAACGAAGCTCCGTAGGAGCGACCTGTCAATTTATTATATTTTAAAAATTCAATGAAATAAAATTTTAATTATTTTAAATGAAATTCAGTCTAAAACATAAAATCTTTACCACTGGCATTTTTACAATGTTCGTTTTGTCGGTTTCGGCTCAGGAGAAAACGTTGAGTTTCCCTGGCGCAGAAGGTTTCGGAAGATACACAACTGGAGGAAGAGGCGGAAAAGTTTTATTTGTAACAAAATTGACAGACGACGGTTCAGAAGGAACTTTAAGATATGTTTTAGACCAAAAAGGAGCAAGATATATTGTTTTCAAAACAGCAGGAACGATCTACTTGGAATCTCCATTAAAAATAAAAGAAGGCAATGTCACCATTGCCGGACAAACTGCTCCAGGCGACGGAATTACCATTGCCAACTACGAAACTTTTGTTGCGGCAGATAACGTAATTATTCGTTTTTTACGTTTCAGAATGGGAGATCAGAAAAAATTTGAAGGTGATGCATTAGGGGCAAGATTTATAAAAAATTTAATCGTCGATCATTGCTCAATGAGTTGGTCTACCGACGAGACGGTTTCTATTTATGTGAATGAAAATACCACACTTCAATGGTGCATAATTTCAGAAAGTTTAAGAAATTCTGCCCATCAAAAAGGCGCTCACGGATACGGCGGAATTGCAGGTGGAAAATTCGCTTCTTTTCATCATAACATGTATGCTCATCACGACAGCAGAAATCCCAGATTGGGTGAGTATGCAGGAAGTAAATTTGCATTGACCGATTTAACTGATTTTAGAAATAATGTCATTTACAATTGGGGACACAACAATGTCTACGGCGGTGAAGGAATGAATGTAAATATGGTTAATAATTACTATAAACCAGGTCCCGCATCGATGAACAAAAAAAGAATTGTAGCCATCGATAAAAACGAAAAACCTGAAACCGAAGTTTACAACATTTGGGGTAAATATTATATCAACGGAAATGTCTCTGAAGAAAATCCTGATGTAACCGCAGACAACTGGAATGCAGGCGTTTTTAATCAAATGAAACCTTCTTACAATTTGACTGATGCTGATAAAAATTCAATAAAAATAAATCAGCCACACGATATTCAGAATAATGTAAAAACACATTCCGCAAAAGAAGCGTATGAAAAAATATTGCAGATTGGCGGGGCAAGTTTAGTGAGAGATGTAATAGACATCCGTATTTTAAAAGAGGTAAAAAATGGTACTTTCACATATAACGGTTCACTTGGAAGTAAAAACGGGATCATCGATTCGCAAAATGATATCGGTGGGTTTCCAGATTTAAAACCCGGAAAACCCCTACTCGATTCAGACAACGACGGAATGCCCGATGAATGGGAAAAAACACACAATCTCGATCCTAAAAAAGCCAATGCAAACGGAAGAGATTTAGATAAAAATTATGATAATATCGAGGTCTACATAAATGACCTTGTTAAAAAAATAACCGATAAACAGTAGAAAGTCACTGAAATTTTTAAGTAAATGGTTATCTAAAACGAAAGAATTATGTCAATAAAATTAAACATATTCAAAATCATATTAACTGGAGCAGTTTTTGCGACCAATATGTCATTTGCTCAGCAAAATGTAATTGAAAAAATACGCAAAAATCCTAAAACACCCTTTTCGTATGCCGAATTATCGATAAAAGAAGGCGGAAAATGGCAGGGAAACGAATACATCGGCGGAACTTTTAAAAACGTAAATGAGTTAACGCTTCCTGCAGAGCATACCGACCATTCTTACTACATCAGATACGAAGGAATTGGTTTAGAAAACAACCAAATCGGTTACAGACTGTATCTGGATTGGAGAAATGCTACAGATATTTTTGGTAAAAAAGTAAATACTTTGGTTTTGCCTGAAGTCGGTCAGGATGGTTTTGAAACATATCATCATGATGCAGTTTGGGGGCAGGATATTTTGAAATCAGGTCGCACCATCGGAATCGGTTCTTACGGAAGATATGATGACCAAAATGATTTTGTGGAAACTTTTAAAACCGTAAAAAGCACGACCGCAAAAGTTTTTAATGAAAATGATAAATCTTTTGCAACCATCGATTACAAAGGTTGGAAAACTTGGGGAAAAGCGGTTGATCTTCAATCGAAACTGACCATTTTCAACAAAGATCGTTTTGTAAAAGTTGATTTAAGTTTAGATCAAACGCTTTCAGGTTTATGCACAGGAATTGTCGCTTTCAAAGATATTCCAATGAAACAGGGAATCAGCAAAAACAAAAAATGGGGCTACATTGCTACTTACGGAACGCAGACTTTAGCAAAAAAAGAAGACAATCTTGGGATGGTGGTATTCTACCCCATCGAAAGTTTTGATAAATCTGTGAAAGCAAAATCTACGCATATCGTCGTTTTTAAGAAGACAAAAAATGTTTCATATTACTTTATGGGGGCTTGGTCGCAAGAACCAAACGGAATTAAAACCCAAGCAGAATTCTATAAAGATTTAGATAAAAAATTAGAAATTTTAGATAATAACAATCAACTTTAAAATTGAATGACAATGAGTTTTATTGATCAAAAATTAAAAATATATGCAGTTGCAGTTTTAAGTTCAGGAATGTTCTTAGCTTGTGCTCAAACAAAAACGACAGTTGCCTCAAAACCAGCAAAAGAAACTTCACAATCAGGAAAAGTAGTTCCAACTAACCTAAAATGGTCTGAAAGAATGATGCTTTCAGAAATGCAGAGATTTCCTGAAGCATGGATGCTCGATTTCAGCAAAAGCCCAAAGTGGACGTATCCTTCAGCAATCGTTTTGGATGGAGCCGAGCAACTTTATATTAAAACTGGCAAAAAAGAATACTACGATTACATAAGTGAATTTGGAGAAAAACTGATCAAAGAAGACGGTACCATTCTTACCTACGATATCGAAAAATACAATATCGATATGTTGAATAGCGGAAACGTATTGCTTTATCTTTATGAAAAAGAGAAAAAAGAAAAATACCTGAAAGCGCTACAAACACTTCGTTTGCAAATCGAAGGACAACCAAGAACTAATGAAGGTTCTTTCTGGCATAAAAAAATATATCCTTATCAGGTTTGGTTAGATGGTCTTTATATGGGAATGCCTTTCTACACGCATTACACAAAAGATTTCACCAAAGGTGCAGATGCAGCAAAAGCCTATGATGATATCGTTTTCCAGTTTGATTCTGTACAAAAAAATCTTTTAGACAAAAAAACAGGATTGCTTTATCACGCTTGGGATGAAAGTAAGGAACAAGCTTGGGCAAACAAAGAAACCGGCCTCTCGCCTAATTTTTGGGGAAGAGCAATGGGTTGGTACGGAATGGCAATGGTAGACGTTCTGGATTATTTGCCAGAAAATCATCCGGGAAGAGCAAGAATTATTTCTTACATAAAATCTTACTCTGACGCTGTTATTAAATATCAGGATAAAAAATCTGGTCTTTGGTATCAGGTTTTAGATAAGCCATTAGCAAATGGTAATTACGAAGAAGCAACGGCTTCAGCAATGTTTGTTTACACGATGATTAAATCGGTTAACAAAGGTTATCTTCCAAAATCATACAAAGTAGCTGCTAAAAAAGGCTACGACGGGATCATCAAAAACCTGATTACAGTTGATGAAAACGGTGTCGTAAATTTAAATAAATGTTGTGCTGTTGCCGGTTTAGGAGGAAAACCTTACAGAGATGGTTCTTATGAATATTATGTCAATGAAGAGATCCGTTCTAATGATGGAAAGGGAACAGGACCATTCATTTTGGCAAGTTTAGAATTTGAGAAGTAGAATGAATATTTGGGCAGCTTTATCCGCCTTCCACTCCCGCTTTTTTCTGAAAAATCTCCAGGGCTTTTCCCCACATCATTTTTCAGAAAAGAGCTACGTTCAAGTCGGGCTGCATGCAATTCAACGTATAAAAAGTTTCAAATTTTTGGAAAAAGCGCTGAAATTTAAAACATCAAGCCTTTGCTGAGTGAAACGCCTTTGCGAACTTAAAAATATACATCAAGTTTTAAAAAAATCTTTGCGCTCTTTGCGTTAAAAACAAACCAGATCAAAAATCTGATTTTATGACAAACAAAATTTTAAATATACTTTCAATAACCACACTGTAAATTCCAGTGATATTGACCACCCAATTTCAATTCAAAGTGACCAGGTAATTTCGGTTTAAATTGACCACCCTTAAATTTGATAAAAACTCTTGTTTTTCATGTGTCAATTAGTATTCAAATATAATAAATAATTACTCCCTGTTAACTCCTCTCTTTTTTCTCATAGATTCCCCCTGGAGTTCCAGGCGGTGAGACTGATGTATAAGTCTGTCCAGAATAGCATCGGCAATGGTCTTTTCACCAATAATGTCATACCAGCCCTGCACCGGGATCTGCGATGTTACAATGATGGATCCGTTGTTGTGACGGTCTTCTATGATCTCCAGAAGGGTTATCCTGTTGGCACTGTCCAAAGCCTGAAGACCAAAATCATCAAGGATGATCACATCCTGTCTTTGTATTTTTGCAAGTTCGCGCAGGTATGACCCGTCTGCTTTTGCCATTTTTAGTTTGGCAAACAGCTTGGAAGTATTAAAATAATTGACCTTGAAGCCTTCGATACAGGCCTGATAGCCCAATGCGGTTCCCAGGTAACTTTTACCCACGCCTGTACTTCCTGTGATCAGGATGTTTTCATTTTTTTCTACGAACTCACATCCTGCAAGACGCATTACCAGATTACGGTCGAGATTGCGGGTGTCATCGAAGTTGATACTTTCAATACTGGACCTGTAATGGAACTTTGCATTTTTGATGCTTCGCTCTATGCGCCTGTTGTGCCTCTCATCCCATTCGGCATCGATGAGCATCGATATAAACTGGTCGAGGGTATAATGGTCTGTCCTTCCGCTTTCAATAGCGGTCTTAAAGGCATTGTGCATGCCGTAAAGCTTCATTTGCTTCATTTTGCTCACTGTCGGTTCGTTCATAACTGTTGATATTTAATGATAATATTGTTTTCCTCTGATGTTGCCGTGATCAGGCAGTTCCTGCTCCTTTTCTTCTTTTTCCGGATCGATCATCTGATCCAGATTGTTCTCCAATATCTTCTGTACGGTCTTAAAGCTGTAGATCTTAAAATCCAATGCCCGTTTACAAGCATTTATCAATCGCTCTCTTCCTACTTTCTTTTCGAACTTCAGGATTCCCAGGCAGCTTTTGTAAGCTTGCTCGGGATGATTCCGACTGTCGATAATTTGGAGGATATATTCTCCCACTGCAGTATCAATACTGTTTGCCCAATCGATAAAGCGGGCAGCACTCCATCCGGCCACGAACTGGTGGGTGCTGGCTAAATGTTCTGTAATGGTCGTGTAGACATAAGGCTTGTAATTGCGTCTGTGCATCGCGATCCTGTTGTATTTATAGTAGATCTCCACAGTGGAAGATGTGTATAGGATCTTGATCTTTTTCTTGATATACTGGTACGGAACACTGTAGTAGTTCTTATCCCGGCTCAACTGTACGTGCCCGTTCTGCATCACTGTTGCAAAGGATTGGTACCTGATCTCAAAACGACGCTCAGGCAGTGGGCGCAGCTGCTGCTTCTCGTCCTCCAGGAACAGCTCGTAGCGGGAGTAAGGGCGTCCTGTGAGCTTGCGTTTGTTATGAGAGTCCAACAGATCCCAGATCTCACTATTTAGTTCATCCAGGCCGCAGGATCCCTGTTGAAGGTTGGCGTAGATCCTTCTGTACAGGATCTTTACCGCTCCCTCTACCAAGGATTTATCCCTCGGTTTGTAAGCCCTGGCAGGCAAGATGGTCGTTTCATAATGTTCGGCCAGATCGGCCAGGGTCTCATTGATGGTGGGTTCAAAACGGCTGCTTTTGATCACTGCGGATTTTAAATTATCAGGAACGATCGCTGCCGGTGTGCCTTCAAAAAAGCGGATGGCATTTTCTACAGAACGTACAAAATCTTCCTTCTGCTGGCTCATAGAGGCTTCAGCATACGTGTACTGGCTTGCTCCCAGAATAGCTACAAAAAACTGAACTTCTTTAAGCTCCCCGCTTTCCTTATCAATAATGGAGAGTGTTTTCCCTGCATAATCGACATACATCTTATCACCGGATTTGTGATTCATATGCATCACCGGGTTCACACGCTTGCCCCATATCTTGTAATGATGCCGGAACTGTGAACTCTGAAAACCATCAGGATGCAGTGCAAGATATTGCTCCCACATATGATGGATAGTGATTCCTACCTTTTTGAGCTCACGTTCCATCTTTGGGAAAAAATCGTACAGGGACTGTAGTTTGGGGCTAATGGACTCCGCGGTGGTATTGGAAAACAAAAGTTCCAGCTCGGCATCTGTCTTGGCATTGATCGCATCAAGGTTTAAGCCCAGAATCTCATACAATGAGATGTATTTTTTAACGGTATTTCTGGAAAGGGATAAATAGCTGCTTATAAATAACTTGCTCTTTCCAGTGCTGTAGAATTTTATGACTTTTCTAATTTTACTCATGTCTGTTATTTTATTTGCCATAATCCGCTTTTTTTAACGAATGTATGACGCTAACATCATGAAAAAATCAAGTCGTTTTTATCTCAAATATAACCCAGATAACAGGTGGTCATTTTGGACCGGAAAGTGGTGGTCACTTTGCTCCGAAATCAGTGGTCAATTTACTCCGAAATTAGGTGGTCAATTTGACCGTCTTTTCCAACCACACTTTCCATAGCATCAAATTTTTTGAATGCACAGGAAAAACCATACGTTTCAGAAGTCTGGACTGCCGATCAGGGAAAAACTTACAGAAACCCGATCTTATATGCAGATTATTCAGATCCTGATGTTACCCGTGTTGGTGATGATTATTATCTGACCGCTTCAAGTTTCAATGAAGCTCCGGGATTACCAATTCTTCATTCAAAAGATATGGTCAACTGGAAATTGGTCAACTATGCTTTGCCAGAAGTTTTACCTTCAAAAAATTTCAGTACACCCAAAAGAGGTGACGGAGTTTGGGCTCCTGCAATCCGTTTTCATCAAGGTGAATTCTACATTTATTGGGGCGACCCAGATTTCGGAATTTATATGGTGAAAACCAAAGATCCGTTGGGAAAGTGGGAAGATCCTGTTTTGGTCATGGAAGGAAAAGGTTTAATTGATTCTTGTCCGTTCTGGGATGAAGACGGAAATGCTTACTTAGTTCATGGTTGGGCAGGAAGCCGTGCAGGAGTTAAAAGTTTGCTTTCCATCAATAAAATGAATCCTGAAGGAACGAAAGTTTTAGATAAAGGCGTTCACATTTTTGATGGACATGATGCTCATCCAACCGTTGAAGGTCCGAAAATATACAAAAGAAACGGTTATTACTATATTTTCGCTCCGGCAGGTGGCGTTGCTACAGGTTGGCAATTGGTTTTAAGATCAAAAAACATTTACGGTCCTTACGAAGAAAAAATAGTTCTTGAGCAGGGAAAAACAAAAATAAACGGACCTCATCAAGGAGCTTGGGTTGACACACCTTCAGGTGAAGACTGGTTCTATCATTTTCAGGATGTGGATGCAGGTGGAAGGATCGTGCATCTTCAGCCTATGAAATGGGAAAAAGACTGGCCTGTAATGGGAATCGACAACGATAAAAACGGAATCGGCGAACCGGTTTTAACGTATAAAAAACCAAACGTTGGTAAAACTTATCCAATCGTTACTCCACCGGAAACAGATGAGTTTGATGGTGAAAAATTAGGTTTACAATGGCAATGGAGTGCGAATGAAAACATCGTTTGGTCGTCAAAACTTCCAGGACAGAAATTTTTGAGATTGTTCTCCATGAAGATGGCTGAAAATGATAAAAACCTTTGGAATGTTCCGAATCTTTTGACTCAAAAATTCCCGGCTCCGAATTTTGTGGCTTCCACTAAAGTTAAATTAACTCCAGAAGATGCAAAAGAAGGAAAAACTGCCGGACTTTTAATAATGGGAATGGATCACACATCGATTGTTATTACGAATAAAACTGACGGATATTATGTACAGTTAAGAAAAGCCGAAAAGGCTGAAAAAGGTGGTGAAGAAAAAGTATTGTTTGAAGCTAAATTAAAATCAAACGAGGCTTATTTTAAAGTGAATATCAACGAGCCGAACGGAATTTGCACATTCAGTTACAGCGAAAACGGTAAGAATTTCATAAAAGTTGGCGAGCCATTTCAGGCAAAACCAGGAAAATGGATTGGCGCTAAAGTAGGCTTATATTCTGTAAGCACACAAAAAGCAAACCGCGGTGGCTACGCAGATTTTGAATATTTCAGAGTAACTAAAAACTAATTTAATCTCTCGCAAATTTTGCTGATTTCGCAGATAATTTTTAAATAATTAAAATCTGCATAATCTGTTTAATCTGCGAGAACTTAAAATACGAAACCTAACGTTTTTTGAAATCCGTTAGGTTTGATAAGATCATCAACAGAAAATTAAAGAATAAATATAATGAAGAAGTCGTTTAAAATCATCAGTCTTGCTGCAGTAATGCTGTTTTCAGGACAGATTTATGCTCAAAATAAAGATATTTACACAGGAATAGAGTTTAAAATGCCACAGGTGAAAGAAACTTCTTTTCCAGCGAATACCGTTTCTATCAAAGATTTTGGAGGTGTTGCAGGAGGTAAAGTAAAAAATACAGAAGCTTTCAAAAAAGCAATCGATGCTTTGGTAAAAAAAGGAGGTGGTAAACTTGTCGTTCCAAGAGGAATGTGGTTAACCGGACCAATTATTTTGCAAAGCAACATTAATCTACATATTGAAGAAGGGGCTTTTGTGGTTTTCAGTAAAGATAAAAACGACTATCCTTTGGTAGATGTAAGTTTTGAAGGGTTGGAAACGATTCGTTGTCAATCTCCTATTTCTGCAAAAAATGCTAAAAATATTGCGATTACCGGAAAAGGAGTAATCGATGGAAGTGGTGATACATGGAGAGCCATTAAAAAAAGTAAAATGGCAGAATCTCAATGGAAAGAAATTGTAAAATCAGGCGGAATTCTTTCTGCAGACGGAAAAAACTGGTACCCATCAGAAAGTTATAAAAAAGGATTCGAAAGCAGCTCTAGCTTCAATGTCCCCGATAAAATTTCAAAATCTGAACTGGAATCTGTAAAAGATTTTCTTCGTCCGGTAATGGTGAGCATCGTTGGTTGTGACCAAGTTTTATTGGATGGACCGACTTTCCAAAATTCTCCGGCTTGGAACTTACATCCATTAATGACATCAAACCTTATTTTAAGAAATCTTACAGTAAGAAATCCGTGGTATTCTCAAAATGGTGACGGTGTAGATTTAGAATCTTGTAAAAATGTTTTGATCTACGACAATACCTTTGATGTAGGAGATGATGCAATCTGCATTAAATCAGGAAAAAATGAAGACGGAAGAAAAAGAGGAATGCCTACTGAAAATGTAATCATCAAAAATAATGTGGTTTACCATGGTCACGGAGGTTTCGTTATCGGAAGTGAAATGTCTGGTGGAGCTAGAAATATTCACGTTTCCGATTGTACATTTATTGGAACTGATATTGGTCTTCGTTTCAAAACAACTCGTGGAAGAGGTGGTATTGTTGAAAATATTTATGTAAAAAACATTGATATGATCAATATTCCGACTCAGACGATTGGTTTTAATATGTTCTACGAAGGAGCTTCTCCTGTTTTAGAAGACGGGCAAAAAGAAGAAGGCAACAAAGCTCCTGAAAAAGTATTTCCAGTAACTGAGGAAACTCCAATTTTCAGAAATATTTATTTTAAAGTTTTCAGGAAAAAGCTGTATCGGTTGAATACTAGGCTTTTATATAGATTATCAAAAAAGTCAGGTAACGATTTGGTAACGGTGCTTATTGCTTTGCTTTTCAACGTGTTTCCGTTAGCTCATAGCAAATATATGGAAATTGAAATCACAATAAAAGTTTTAAAATCAGATTTGTATTCTAAACTTAATAGATAATAAAACTGCATTAAAGCTATAAACGATAAAACAATAGTGCTATCCATTATTTTTATCGTTTATAGTTACATCAACTAACTCTATTTTTTCCAATCGTATTTAGTATGGTCACAGCCACATCTAATTTTTTTAGCGACTGTATCATAATTCTTCAACGAAACTCTTGGTCTTTTACATTCCAATTCTTGACAAATAAAAATATTTTCCAATTCCAATATGTCTGACCAAAATGCTTTTAAATCTCCTATTTTAGGATTAAATGGATTATCGTGAGAACAAATATTACCTAAAATAGAGGAACTTTCAATTCTATCAATAACTGGAAATTTAGATTTTAGATCAGTACTACATTTCTTAATCTCTGATTTAATTCCCATTATTAATTCATAAGGCATCCTATGTTCATTAGAATCATTATACTGGAAACTTAATTTGGCTTCAATGCTTACGGCTACTTCTTTTAAAGCATGTTCAAGATATCTTCTAATAGGATTCCCTAAGTTTTCAATATTACTTTCAGATAAGCATTTTTCAATTTTTTCCCTTAAATCATTAGGCTGTTCATCAAAAAAAGTTCCATTATTTTCAGTCCATTTAATCTCGTTGATTAACCAGCCTTTCTTTTTTGCCAATGGGGTAACGAAATTTGTAAACCAATCTAATTCGTGAGTAAGAAGGATAATCTGATAACCTGAAAATTTTTCGAAGATTAATTCAGCAAATCGTTTTCTATGATTTGAGTCGAAACTCGAAATAACGTCATCAAGTACAAGAAACTCATTTATATTATTAAATGCTTTTACAGAAGCTAAAAAAAAGGAAATGCCAAAACAATTTAGATGAGATTCACTAAAATATTTTTGAGGTGGAGAAACCCACTTCGCGTTATATTTGTACTCAATTGTAATTCCGTTCAATTCATCTTCTTCACCTATTGTAACAATTTTAATTTCCTGAAAAGGTTCTCCAGGATTCATATATTGATAATATTCATTAATAGTCTCCGAAAATGTATTTATAAAGTTTTCTAAACCCTCCTTTTGAACTTTTACAAACTCATTATAGATTATTTCCAGTGTTTTACGCTGGCTTTCCAATTTTATTTTTTGCTTTTCAAATTGTTTAATTTTTAGAAAGGCATCTTTTGAGGCTGATATATTCGCAAATAATTCAGTTGAGTTATCTTTTTTAAGTGTTTCCTGAATAACTTTTATTCTGCCTGAAATCACAGTTTGAAAATCAAAATCGGATAGTAATAAATCAATTGTCTCTTTACTAGGTATTTTATTTCCAGATGTTACCTTTTCAACACTTGCTTTTTGATATTCCTCTAATTTCTTCTTTATTGAACTAATACCAGTTTTTATCTTAGCATTACTATCGTCAATCATTAAACTTTCCAAAAGAAGATTATCTATCCGTTTTATCCTCTCGGTAGAAATAGAATCTGCTAATTGCTTAGCCCTATCAAAAGAAGCCTTTTTCTTGGATGACTCTTCAATCGCTTTTAATCTTTTAGTTATATCACTTTGTAAATCCTCCCTGTTTTTCGGTTGTAAACATAATGGGCAACTGTCATCTTTGTGATATTTCTTTAAAACAGTTTCGCCTGTTTTTAATAATTCATTCAAGAAGGTCTGCATAATACTTTGAACATCGTTCGCTATTTTTTCAAATTCATCATAATAGTTTGAGTAAGTATTATTTATTAATTGTATTTCTGATTTAAGTGTATTTAATATATTATTGTTTTTATCTAAAAATGAAAGTTCCTTATTAAGCTTGTCATTTGTCGACTTTTTCAAATACTCCAAAACAGTATCAATATCAGCCAAGCTTTTCACTTCTATTCCTATTTTCAGGGGTTCTATTTTTTCATTTATTTTTTCAAATAAGTTTCTTTCCTGACTGATAGAAGCTCCTAATTTTGCAATCAAAACTCCTTTTTGAGTGTTTATTTGCGCTTCAAAATTTTGATTTTTAATTTCAGTATTTATGGCTCTGTAGCTCTTCCCTAAAACTTCTTTTTTCTTTGTAACTTCTGAAAAACCAATAATATCCGATAGATACTTTAGCTTATCACTTTTAGTATCATCAATAAAATCAGTCAAATATTGATATCTTAAAAGTAGGTTTTCCTCTTTTGAGTTATTAATGTAGTTTTTAAAATCATCAGAGTTATTTGACAACCCAATTTCCAATTTATCTCTTTTTGCAAATAGCGTTTTAGCTCCATCAAGAGTTGATTCTTTAACATACGAAATATTCACTTCTGAAATATCATCCTGATTTAAAGAAGCATTTCTAAGAGCATCCTTTAAATCAATTTCACTGTTGCTGGAAAGGTGTTCAACCCGATTTGTATAAAACCATTCGATTGCATCAGAAATACTGCTTTTTCCTGTGCCATTATCACCGTACAATACAATTGACTTACCTTCTAAAGGTAAAACCAACTTATCCTTAACTCCTCTTACTCCCGAGATGTTTATGTTTTTAATTTTTACTTTCATCTTGTTCTCTCAACTTTTGGAGTTCGTTTTTAACATTGGTGTCAGTCAGTTTATCATCATTGTAGAGTTGAACTAACATTGATGCAATATTTTTATCAACATCTTTGATTTCTTCTATTCCTTTAAAAAAATCATCTAATATTTCCTTTCCTGATTTTACTTTTTCTCCCATATTCCTAATTTAGTTAAAATATTCCCAATCAACTTTAAAACTTGTTGTAAGTGTGTTATTTAAAATTTCAAACCCTGTTTTGTTATTACATATCGGGTAAACTCCAAAATTTTTCACAAAATCCAAGATGAAATAACTCTCTAAATCCTCTATTCTAAATTGCCAGATATTCCTTAACATTTCAAAATTAATATAGGTAAATAACAATGGCTCAACTTTTCGATAGTTCGTTAAGCCAACGTTTTTAGACTTACCGTCAAAATGTCCAGATAGTCTACTACCTATACTATTTGTTTTTCGCTCGCTCATTCCAATATAGAGAAGTTTTGACTTCTTAAAAGGATACTGAATATCTAAAGACTGACTAAATATAAAATACAAGCCAGCAATGCCATTTAGTGGTCTTATATTGTTTGGTTCAAATGGCATAGGGTTGTCAAAATATATAGATATCTCATTCTCCATTCTATTAAAACGCCTTAAATTTTTCTCCCATATAGTGCTTCAGATTCCATTTCTTGGTAGTGTCTAACGCACGTTCCAAGACAATAACCTTTTGGTCTGTATGAGTTTTGAAATACTCTACGGTTTCCGCTGATAACGAGCCGTCTAGACAAATTAATGTTTCTTTTTCGCCATCTGATGCTAGAAAAACTTCATTCTTCTTGAATTGCTCTTGTAGAATAGTTGTGTAATTCAGCTTAAAGCCGTTTTTAATCAATATTTCGGTAATGAGTTCATCTCGGTTGAAAGCGGTTATCAATTGTGCTTCTTTGTCGGTAATGTACTTTTTCAATGCTTCTACATTTTCCTCGTCTGATTTTTCAGGGTCAGGAGCATATTCTGCTCTTGGAAAATTAGATTTTGCTAACTTAAAGACTTTGAAACCAAGTCCATTTAGCTGATTATTTTTATCCTCCTTTTTATCAAATAAATCAGGCTGTTCACTTTCCTTTTCTTTAATGATTTTCTCGACAACTCGTTTATTACGTTCTATTGTAATATCACTGATTTTTTTAAACCCTGAGTTGTAAGCTTCGCTTTTTGAGTCTGTAGCTTCAGGAAGTTGTACTAAGATATATCTCCGATTTCCATTGTCTGCTTTATTCAGTTCTGTTACTGAATGTCCTGTAGTTCCAGAACCAGCAAAGAAGTCAAGAATAATATCATTTTTATTAGATGAAATCAAAATACATTTTTTTATTATTTCTACTGGCTTTGGGTAATCAAATATCTTTCCCCCTAAGAGATTTTTTAAATCAATAGAAGCTTTTTTATTCCCATCTATATTTTTCCACAAGTCAGATGGCTGTTTCAGCCTTCCTTCGAGATAAAACTTTAGGTATGGCTTCCAAACTGTCAATTCATTTTCTTTAGACTCTTTCCATTCAATCATCCCGTCATTCTCAAATTCTTTATATTTACTTAAGGAACATCTCCACCTGCTTTCATATCCCCCTGGTCCGATTGGAAAAACTTCCGTGTTATTTGGAGCCATTAAGGGAAAATACATACTGGGTCTATCTTCTCTTTTATCTTCCCCGCCCGTTTTCCGTAGAGGTCTAGTTAGATATTGTCCTCTTTGGTCAGATTGGTTATAAATCTGCTTATCATTATCATCAAAATCTACTCCATTAAAATCACCTTGGTCTGTTTTGGAATAAATAATTATGTAATCCAATTCAGAAACTAGCCCTCTAGTACCTTGACCTGTAGGAGTACCTGTTAATCGACTTACTTGCCCTAAAAAGTTCTCTTCTCCAAATACCTCATCACACAACTTTCTTAAATGATGTACCTCATTGTCATCAATAGAAATAAATATCATCCCATCTTCATGCAACAATTGTCTTGCAATAAGCAAACGACTGTACATCATATTCAACCAATTACTGTGAAAACGTCCGTCCGTTTCTATATTAGAATCAATTTTATAGCCATGCTCGGTTATTTCTGCATCTTCCCAATATTCTTTTCTGTCTTGATTAAACTTATCAGAATATACAAAATCGTTCCCAGTGTTATATGGTGGGTCTATGTATATACATTTTATTTGTTCCCGATAGCTTTGGCTTAATAGTTTAAGTACGGCTAAGTTTTCGCCTTCAATAATCAGGTTTTCGCTTTCGGTTGGGTTTACACTTCTGGCTTCGTCATAAATCAATGTAGCATCGGTAGGTGTGAATGCTTCACGTTTAGCGTTGCTCTTGCCAAACCAACGAAATTCATAGCGTTCTGTCTCGTTTATACTATTATAGTCAATTACTTTTTTTAGTTCATTGATATTGAGTGCGCCATCATTGGTAAACAGGTCAGGCATCAACCTTTTAAGTTGTTCTAACCGTTCTTTATTCCAATCGTGAGATTGTACATTTTCCAGTGGATTAATTATATATTCTTGATTGCTCATTATTTTTCTGTTATTGCGTTAATATCATTTACAGATTCGTCTTTAAAAAACATATAGTCTTTTACTGGTGCTTTGTATTTTACGTCTACTCCCAATGCATTGAAATGTTTAACCGCACAAAGAATTTTATACACTTCGCTTTCTTTCAATGCTTTTTTATCATTGATATCGTTAGTTCCTTTAGTTTCAATGACAAAATAAAACTCACTTTCCTTTCCATCTTTCAATTGTTTTCGTTTCATCACAATACCAAAATCTGGTTCATATTCTCCAATTGGTGTCGGAATTTTATAATAGCTAGGGAGTTTTAAGAAACAAATCAGTTCGTCATCACGGTCTGCACCTAAAGCAAACTTTCTTTCTACATCACTATCAATTAACATTTTGTCGAAAACTCCTTTTTGAGGTGTGTCCACGTAACCAGAATCATTAATATTCTTGACAAAATCATCAAATTCAAAAGGAAATGCTTCATTAGTAAGATGATAATCCAAACCACGTAGCATCTCTTCCAATTCGATATTCTTTATTAAGTTTGCTGATTGATGAATGTATTGTGGTGGATTCTTAGCAAAGTCTTCGTGATTGGTTAATTGTTTGACAATTTCAAAAAGAGAATTATAAGATAGACCAGTGTTTTCACTTAGCTCTTCCACTAAATCCAAAGGCGTATAGAAAGCTTTTAGTTTATAGGTTTCTTTTCCTGCAAATTCATCCTGAATACCAGTTTCGCTAATATTCCCGATAGTTCTGCTTGATACTTCTGCCTGATAATCGGCGATTGAAATAGCGTTTAATGCTTCTATACTCCGTGCAATCAAAGCCTGTTCGTTAAAAGCAACCGAAAAGTTTGTTTTCCTAGCCAAAGCTTTCCAAAAACGCTTGAAAGCCTGATTAATAGTTTCATTTTGATTACGTTTAAAACGAACCTCATTTTGTGGTTTGCCTTTATGCGTATGACTCATTCCTGCTCCAGCTTGTGCTGTACCATAAACTTCTTTAATTTCTTCTTGATATTGGGTTACAAAGGTTTCGTATGTTTCGTTTGGAATGACAGTTAATTGATTAACACGTTTTTCTTCTGCTACATCCAAGGCATCATAAACACGCTGTCCGTTTTGATTAACAGCAATACGCAAACCACGACCAATTTCCTGACGCTTTTTGATTTCGGAATATGAATTATTTAGCGTTGCGATGTTGAATATATTAGGATTATCCCAACCCACACCCAAGGCGGAATGGGAAAAAATAAACTCAATTTTATTCGCTACGGAATCTCCATAAGACAATAGCTCTTCTTTGTCTTTTAAAATAGCGTCAAAAACATCTGAGTTTTTACGCATTGAAGTTTCATTGTCGGTAAATTCTCCTTTCCCTGTTTTAGCAAAATAAAATCCCTGAATTCCTTCAATATGTTCATTTGATGGAATTTTTCCATCGTGAAATTCGGGATATAATGTTTTATACTTTTCTATAAACAAATTTTTAATAATAGGTTCATCACTTACGTAGTTAGCTACTTTATCTATAAAAATTAATGAAAGGCATTTAATATCCTGCATCTGTAATTTTTGCTTTTTGGTAAAATGACGGATAATCAGCCATTCCAATTGCAAAGCCCAAATACTCTCTATATTTCCTGAAGTTTGCTTCTCAAAAATTTGTGTTCCATTGGTAAAAGTTACTGACCATTTTTGTGTTCTTAAACTCTTATTGATTCGTTCAATGCTATATTTGAGATAACTTGGATTGTTGGTTATAGCCCCTAGATTATCACCATCTTTCAACCATTTGGTTTCCTTGAATTCTATCTTACCATTAGCAGATTGATGCCACGCTTTAATTTTTGCCCTGATTGGATTTTTACCGTTTTGAATTTCAGTCAATTCTAATTTCAATGTAGCTTCATCGTTCTTTTCAGTGACAGTCAATACCTCAATCTTTTTTACCAAACCTTGTCTGTAACTATCGTAAGGAGTAAGACGGTAAATAAGGTTTTTAACAATTTTATGCGTAGCAGAATATCTTAATTTGAAAAGCGGATTGAGTTTAGCAATTTGTTTAACAGAATTAACCGTATCCATTCCTTCCTGTGGTTCGTCCATCACAATTATCGGGTTTGTTCTTCCGATCGCTTCGATAAACGGGACATTAGCAAATAAATCTTCACGTTTTGATTGATTTAAGATTTTATCTTCGGAGTTAAACGAAGCCAATGTCATAATCATTATTTGAGGATGTTGCTCCTCAATAAAATTTGTTACGTTACTCAGTTTTTTACTGTTGTACTCAAATGATTTTGGAATAAAGCCGTAAATATCTTCCAATTGCTTCTCAAATGTTTTTAATGTCTTTAAAACACCCTGACGGATGGCGACTGATGGTACTAGAATGATAAATTTTGTAAAAGCATAATGTTTATATAGCTCGCAAATGGTTTTAACATAAACTAGTGTTTTACCTGTCCCTGTTTCCATTTCAATTGTTAGCTCTCTGTCCTTCGAAATCTTTGCTGTATTTTCTTCGATTCCATTTTCTATTAAAACTTCCTTCTTATTCTCTAAAACCTGTTCATCAAGTAGGGTACAATTATTAGAGCGAATACCATCAAAACAAGCATTATCAAATGTGTTTTTGATATTGCCATCAAATACTTTAACAATCGATTGAATGGCAACTTCCTGATACTTGAGTTCTTCTAATTTTATTTGCATTAATCGTTGTTATTGGTTTTATTGTTGTATTTAATTTTTTGTTCCGCTACTTTTAAAGCTTTTGTTCCCAAATCCTCATTCTTAATTTCATTTAGAATTTTGTCACTTAAATACTGAATTAAGAGGTCGTCTCTATCTAAATCGAGAATTTCGGCAAGTTTTATGATTTGTTCTTTTGTCGCTTTTCGTTCGTTTCGTTCAATTTTGCTAAGTATGGCGGTATCCACGTCCAATTCTGCACATACGTGTCGTAAAAGTAATCCTTTACGCTCCCTTGCTTCTCGGAGTATTTCACCTGTCGTTGTATTTTTTTTCATTTGTCAAAAGACAATTTTAATTTATAACTTGACTTATTTTGTCAAATATAAGAGATTGTTACGTATATTTTATGATTAATAAATTAAAAATATCTTGTACTTAACCTTAATGGCTCTAATACATATTAAGCATTTCAGATTTATACTGATATTTTAAAGATCATACGCTATAGTGATTGAATAGTTAATAAAATTCTAGGTAATTCTAATGTCTTCTTTTCCGAGGATATTGCTTTTTTTTCATTTGGTTAGCAAACTGTTCTTCTTCGTAATCCTCGCCCTGTGCATCGGGTAACAGGCTAAACAATCCCAAATCGGTATTAGGCGAATGTTCCGGTGAGAGAAACTCAAAAAGGTCTTTTTGCGGTAGGTTCTCTATTCCATTTCCTTTAGAAATGGTGTTATCTTGTATCTTTAATTCGGGTTTATTTCCGTTATTCCACCAATCATTAAATACGTTTGCCGACAAATTTCTGTCTAATTGTGAGCCGTTCCAAACGCTACGGCTTTCGTAGTCTATAAAGGTCATACCGTAAATTCGTCCTTCACTGTTTCTGCGGGTAATCGTATTAATTCCTTGTTCTGTAAGTTGTTTTCTAAACTCCATTTCGTTGCTAGTAGTGTGTATGGCAAGCTCCACCGTATTTTTCAGAACTGCCCTTACAGGCGTGGTTTTCATTTTCTCTTTGGATTTCTCGAAGTGTTTTTGCAGTTGTGCAACGCCTGCATCTTTTCCGAAAAGTGATGCTTTAAAAGGATTGCTTGCCTTATTGCCGTTCTCATCCAAAGCTAAATAGACCAATCCGTTTACAGGTTGTCCGTTCCGTTCGCCTTTGACTTCTTCTGCTGTGATGTTGAACAGAGAAAGCAAAGCATTGTAATTACCCATAGTCGAAAAGCTGTAATTCTTTGGCAAATGGCGAACTACCGAAGCAATCTGACTTTTGATGTCGCCATTTTTATGATTTATAGGCTTGAAAATTTTGTTGACTTGTTTCTGCTCCTGCTCGATGGCTTTGTTTAGGTTATATTTAGTTTCCAAATCCCGACAGATAGCCATTGAGCGTGGGTGGTCGTAATCATCGGGGATTTTCTTGCCGTCAATTCCCACGCAGGTAGAAACGATATGGATATGCGTGCGGTCTATGTCTGTATGTTTGAACACGATATACGGCTGATTGCCGTAGCCCATACGTTCCATATATTCCTGAGCCATATCCGTAAACTGCTCATCGCTGATTTTATCCGAAGGATCTGGGTTCAGCGATATATGCCGTACCGTCTTTTCCGTTTTGATATTAGCAGACAGATATGGTTCAAAGCATTTATTAAAATAGGCAACGGAATACTTACCGTCCACCGTGTCGGGTATCTTGTTCAGCAATAAAACCGCTCCGTTTTCCTTATCCACTTTTTGTTGATTGTACAAAATCGCTCCGTACATATTACTTCCCTTTCCGATTTTTGCAATCATAATTTCACTCTTTATTCAGATATTTCTTTTCAAATTCCTGTGTCAAACGGATAACTTCTTTAGTAACTTGTACCAATTCGATGGTTTCCTTTTCCAATCTAAAAAGGTAAGTTCCTGCTTTTTTCTCGGAAAAATTACGGTACAATATCTTCACAATCTGATTGTAATTTGTTCCGATTGATCGGAACTGACTAAAAAATCGCGTCAACTTTTCGTGATATTCTATTGCATCCATATCCATTTTCACGGTCTTTACCGTCTTTTGAAAGATACAGGCTGTAATAAAATGAGCAAGTGCTTTCATTCTTGACTGGTCAAAGAGGGCAAGAAATTTGGCATTATCCTCCGCATTCAAATTGATGGAATATCGATGAACCGCAGGGTCAATCTTTGGTTTTCGTCCTGTTTTCCTAATCTGTTTTCTGTTTTTCTCTTCCATAATAATCCATTTTAATTTTTAAACAAACGAGCGACTTTGGAGCCGTTTCCAGCCCCCTGCAAGGGCAAGTGCTCTTGAGGTACGGGAATTTATTTCGAGGACCTCAAGAGATAACTTGCTCTGAACAAGGGTTCAGAAAAATCCGTTTTGCCAACGGATTGTAGTTAGCAGGAAAAACCCATAGCTTCCATTACAAATTTCGGTAAGACTATTTGAATAATAGTTATTTACAACAATGACAATGAACGCCAAATTGTGCCACTGACTGCCACCCTGATTAAGATTGGGACTGCTTTTGCGTCCTTTGTATATGTTTAGCCAGCTGGTTACTTGTATCGTTAACGATGTAACCAATCAGCATAAATCCTGATTGCAAATGAGGGTGACTGATAACAAATCAACATACGTGGTTGCTGGCTAATTGCATATTTTTCAGTTAGCGAAACAGCTAATTAAGGGTATGCAAGTGCATAGGTAGATAGGTTGTTACATTGGTACAGAACATACAGCTGACTACTTAACCAACCAAACAGCTAATTGGATATAATATTAAAATTAAGAGATATGATACACGAAGAAAACAAAAATCAGCAACCCGAAAAAGAGAGTTTTTCTATTGAAAATTTCCTAACTGATGAAAAGAAAGAACCTGAACAAGAGCAGAACACTTTACCGCATAGTGATGAGCTTACTGCAATTGAAACAGGCGAAAAATCTGTAGAACCAGAAGATACAAAACCGATTGCAGGCGATACCAAAAGAACCGTTTCAAAACCAAAGAAGCTGACGAAAGAGGATTATTGCGTAACGTTCTTTAGAATCCCTAAAAGAAATGCAAGCAAAGGCAAATCGGTCTATGTACGGCAGGAACATCACGAAACATTTAACAGGCTTACCAACATTATGGGAATTGACAAGCTGACAATTTATGCTTATCTGGATAATATTATCGAATTCCACTTTCAGGAGTTCGGAGAGCTGATTAAGGAAATCTATAACGATAAGCACAAGCCGTTGTTCTGATAACGGTTTGTGTAGGCAAAGAGCCATATAATCTTTTGGATATTCATCCCTCATTGTGCCCATGAACGCCAAACAATGCCACTGACTACCACTTTGGGCAAAGGCTTCGTTTTCGGGATTAAATTCCCGAAAAACGAAAAATCATGCTACACAAAGAAACAGTCAGCAGTGAGATGTGGAAACTTCTCCATGCACTAATGAAAGATGAAATGCTGAAAGATTTTAACCTTGTAGGGGGAACTGCATTAAGTCTACAGATTGGTCACCGATTGAGTATTGATATTGACCTTTTTACAACCAAAGGCTTTGATGAACAGAAGCTATTAAAACATTTAGTCACTCAATATCCTCGGGTATTGATAAACGATATGTTTAATAATACAATCTTACTTGATATAGATAAGATTAAAGTTGATATTCTTTCGCATCAATATCCATGGCAAAAGCCAATTGAAACAAAAGATGGGATACGATTAGCATCCTTAGAGGACATAGGGGCAATGAAACTCCACGCCATATTCCAAAATGGTACACGGATTAAGGATTTTATAGATATGCATTTTCTATTAGAACACCATCCGCTTAGAACCTATTTAGAAGCATATCAAAATAAATATGGTGGTAATCCTGCAATGGCTACATACGCCTTATTGTATCACAAGAATATCGACCACGAAGCAAAAGTTAAGTTGTTAAAAGGTAAAGAGACCGATATGGAAAAAATTAATGAACGCTTAAACAAGGCGGTTCTTAATCCGTCTTTAAAATTTGGACAAATACCCGATCTGCCGAAAAAAGGTAGAGGCTTTAGGCGTTGAAAAATCAGTGAACAACTAAAAAAATCGTATCTTTACTATATGGAATTAAGAGAAAAAAATAACGACATTCCAAATCTTGACCGAGTGTTTTTTTGGGATTTCGACATCGAAGCAATGGACTTTAAGAAAGCCTACAAGACTATTATAGCCCGTATCATAGAACGTGGCGGTCAAAATGAAATTGATGAGCTTGTCCGTTTCTATGGTCATAGCAGGGTTATCAAAGCAATCCGTGACGAAATTTACTTCTTACCCAACTATGCAATTGATAGGGCATTGAGGTTCTTCCCAGAACTTAAAAAGGAAGAAATGTACTGCTATCTGAACCGTAAGGACAAGCCTTACCATTGGATATAAGTTACAACAACAATTTTTATTATCTTATAGATGGATAGGCTGAGAAATCAGCCTATCTTTTTTTGTCATCCAACGGCTTTAGCTTAACAGTTCCAACCCCAATAGCGGAGTTCTTTTTGCTTCTTTTTCTTGCTCTGCAACTTGTCAAGAAAAAGAAATCGGGCTATCCCTAACCTATAGATACAAGGGGTATCCTGCATCTGCTAATTATAGTACTGAAACTCCCTATCAAAAAATATTTTCCAAAACAAAAAAAAAGAAAAAAAAGAAAGCCATTTTAACAAGGCGGACAGGCGAAAAAACCAAAAGGAAACGGAATAAGTCCCGAAGGGTGGCAGGGCAACACAACAAACTCGGCGAAGCCACCATATTTGCCCTGCCATTATGCCGTAAGCTTTTGGTTGGGTGGTGCGGTGGCTGTCTGCCTTATCTTTACTGCCTTTTTATTCTTTTTTTGGAAGTTGATTTATACTTTGCTTAACTTATATTAATTGTGGTTAAAGCAGTTGTTATTTTGTAATTCTGTCAACAGTGATAACCCTGTGTGTGTATGTGTTGATTGTAATCCTAATATTTTTGTAAGTGTTTGTTATATAATAATTTTTACCGATTTTCTGAATGAATTTTTCTGCCGTTTCGCTTATGGCATTAAAAATCAATTTTTCAATTTCAGATTTTGAATAGTCTACTCGTAGCTTTTTATTTATTCTGCCATATACAAGTTCGGTGTAACAGATATTATTTAATATTTCGGTTTTATTGACTTTCATTGCCTATTCTTTAATACAAAACTACAAAATATCTTAACCGTAGATGAATTTATATCAAAGCATTTGGCAATTGAACGCCAAAGACTGCCACTAAAAGCCAAAGGCAAATGAAGCATTCTTTTATGGTTTACATTGGGGGAAATTTTGAACCTATGGCACAAAAAATAACAACCGACAAAGAGCGTAAAGAAAAAGAAGAATCTGAGAAAAAAAAGAATATACCTTTTATTCAGGTCGATAAGGGCAGCGACCCCATTTCCAATTTCATAGCCAACTTTAAACGCCAATTCACAGACACAAAGGGTTTAGGTCTGGGCAGGCTGTTCGGGGGCAAGCGTGCTGAACAAAAAAAACAGACTGCCGAACCTGAAAGCATCATAGGCGCTACCAAAACGGTTATGCGTTCGGGTTATAAAAATGCTGAAAACAATCAGAACGTACAGACCAATAAAAAGCCTGCTTTAAAAATGGACAATTCAAACAAAATACAACAGGCTCGCCCAAAAAACCAAAAACCAAAGTTGGGATTATAACCGAGTATTTGGCAACTAAACGCCAAATGCTACTTCTGACTACAACATTGGAGCAACCTTTATAAGTTGCTTTTACTTTTGAGGATTAAATGATGCGGATATGGAAATAACAGTTTTGGACATTCAGATTTTAAAAGCATTGCACAGAGAAGTAAAGGAAGTTTCTTTATTGATTAAGAAAATCACTACGCCTTACAAGGCATTGCAACAGGCAACGAAATGGCTCGACCAACAGGAAGCCTGCCAACTGCTCAATATCAGCAAAAGAACGTTGCAGACGTATAGGGCAAAAGGCATTCTTGGAGCAACGCAGATCAATCGGAAAACGTATTTCAGATTATCAGAAGTGGAGTTACTTATGCAGGGAGAGCGACCATTAAAAAAGCAAAAGAAATGAAACAGATTGGAGATTCAAACGAAGATATGCTTGCCCTGCTCGAAGCTGTGGTAGGCATCAAAAATGAACTGTTGTATATCAGAGAATATTTCCACCCATTACTAAAAGGGGAAATCTATCTGTCAGGCGAACAGGTTTGCGAGATGTTACACATCAGCAAACGGACATTGCAACAATACAGGGATGACGGACTGATACCTTTTATCAAGCTCGAACGGAAAATCTTGTTTCGTGAAAGCGATATTGTCAAGGTATTGGAAGATAACTATCAGCGTTAGCTGATTAAATGAATGCTTTGAAACTTAACCATATCGGTCAATTAAAAAAACAGCCCACTGCTTAAATGCGGTGGGCTGTGTTGTTTATATTCTACTTAATCTCAAACTCTCCGTAAACATTATTATTTTCCCTTGTCTTTTGATAGTCGGAGTTCAGATAATATTTGACAATTCTGTATTTGCCTACTTTATAACTGATTTGGTCTTTATATAATTTCTTTTCAAAACTCTCTGTATCGGTTGGTTTTAGTCGCCAACCAAGGTCGTTAAACGCAATACCCTTTGGCGAAATGTCTTTCCATTCGTTTTTCTCGTAATTTTCAATCTGATAATGCAACCCTGTAGTGATAGTATCATTTGTATTGTTTATTATTGTAACCTTTATAGTATCTGGGATTTCTGAAAGTTTAAAAACATTTGGCTCTATAGATAATGATACAGACTTATCCTCAACATCATTTACTTTTTCTTTTTTGGATGATTGTTCTTCTTCCTTTTTATTTTGGTTACAACTCAATAAAAGTGTTGCTGAAATTATAAGTAGGATAAGTTTTTTCATTATTCTATTTTTTGTCATTGTTTCTACCAATTGCTAAAATACAAAAAAAGCCAACGTATAATAACATTGACTTTCTTTGATTACTTTTATAGACTTCATAGTTGAGAAACAAAAGACTGTTCCATTCCTTTAAATTTATGCGATACCTTTTGCATATCCTTTCCGACTTTCTCGTTGAGTATTTTGGCGTAAATCTGCGTAGTGGCAATGTTTTTATGCCCCAACATTTTACTCAAACTCTCCAATGGAACACCCTCACTTAAAAATAGTGTGGCAAAGGTATGGCGTGCCAAATGAAAGGTTACTTTCTTCTCTTTAAGACACTCAATTTGTTTGGATATTCTTTTCAAGCTGTCATTGCAGACCGTATTTGAGGGGACAGGAAAAACCTTTCCGTCCTTTGACAGTCCTGCATATTTTTCGATAATCATTTTTGGAATATCCAACAGCATTACATTGGATGATGTTGCCGTTTTCTTTCTGCGTACGATTATCCACTGATTGCCATCAAAAAAGTCTTGAATATTACTGTTTCTAAGCCCTTTCATATCTGAATAGGAAAGCCCTGTAAAGCAACTGAAAACAAATAAATCCTTAACCAATTCGTCTTTCTTTTTATCACAGTTGAACGTTACGAGCTGTTCCAATTCATTACGCAATAGATAACCACGGTCTTTATCCTTTTTGGTATTCTTGTACTCGCTGAACGGATTAAAAGCAAGATGCTTTCTGCTCATTGCCAATCGGCAAAGTGTAGTAAACCCAATCATATACAGCCAAATGGTGTTGTGTGTTAGGCTTTGGTCGTCACGAAGGTAGTAATCAAAGTCCTGCACAAAATCAGGAGTAAGGTCGTTAAAAGACACATCGGAATAACCGTATTTTGCAAAGGCAAAATTTCGAAGATGTTTCAAAAGTATTTTGTATTTACTGCGTGTGCCATTTACCCGAAGTCCACTATTAACCTTTTTCTCATAGTCGGATAGGAACTGGTCATAAAATTTGAAAAAGGTCAGTTCTCCGCTTTCCATACCAAGAACGGCATTTTTAAGTTTAGCACTGTTTACAGCCCCCTCGTTCTTCAGGATTTTGGAATAGCATTCCTCAATACCCGAACGAATTTTGTCAAGTTTGCTGTTCGTGGCTTGGGCTTCTCGGCTTTTACCTAAAACCCTGCCGTACTTCAAATCCCAATTTGTTGCGGAAATATCCAGCTTTGTACTGAATGCAGACTGTTTGCCGTTTACGGTAATCCTGCACATAACAGTAACTTTTCCGTTTTTCTTTGGGGCGTTCTTTTTAAGGTAAAACAATACCTTAAACGTTGATTTTTTTGTCGTTTCCATACTCACAATTCTTAATGATAAAATTAAACCTATGTGAGCTACGGAACAATATGAAAAACTATGCAGAAAGCTGAAATACAGTATTTTAAAACGATTGTTTTTAATGTTTAAAAGTAACGTTTTAGTAACCTTACTTTTGCCAAACCTCGCTTTTTACTGCTTTTTACCTCATTACCAAAAAATCATAAAACGGCTGTAAAGTCTTTATTTACAACCGTTTTACCTGTTATTAATCTTTGATGTATTTTTACTGAAACTTTATTTTAAAAACATCAATGCGGTAAATTCTGACGAAGCAATTACCATCAATGGTTTGGCTGAAATGAATATTAAAAACATTGTGATTGAAGATTCTCAGTTTGATACTAAAAAAGCATTAACGATTGTAGATGCAGACGGAATTACATTGAAAAACGTAAAACTTACCTACAGCGAAGGAGCCGGAGCCGTTGTTTACAACAGTAAAAATGTAGATTTATCTACTCTTCAGTTACAATCTTCTCAAAAACCAACAATTAAGGTTTTAGGAAGTAAAACATCAGCGGTAAAACTTCCAAAAGAGGTAAAAGGTGAGCAATTAAGCATTTCGAAAGAAGTTGCTAAAAACGCAGTAAAGTAAGTTTCGAGGTTCGAGATTCGTGCTGCGAGCTTTGCAATTCGGAATTTTAGTTTCGAGATTCGAGAATTTAAACACAGAAAAAATCTTTGATTTTTAATCTTATGTGTTCTTAAATATCTTCAAAGTGTTAAGCTTAAAAGTTACTAATGTGTCAAAAAACTTTTGTGACTTTTGTGGTTAAAAGTAAACCTACTTTGGTTACACAAAACACCAAATTAATTTTAAAAATGAGTTTTCACAAACTATATTTTCTTTTTGTTTTTTTTGTAGGAGCAAAAGCATTCGGTCAGACAAAGCCGAATGCTACTCCTTACACGAATGAAGCAACATATGAAAAGCTTAAAAAGAAGTATCCGTTTATTACACCTTTAAACAGACCAGTTCCGTCAAACATTTTAATTGATAAGGATGTAGAATATGCAAACGTCAATGGATTATCTTTAAAAGCAGATATTTATTATCCGAAAGACCAGTCTAAAAAATATCCAGGAATTGCTTTGGTTCATGGTGGCGGTTGGATTTCCGGTTCTAAGGAAAACGAAAAATATATGGCTCAGGAATTGGCATCAAAAGGTTACGTTGCCATTGCAGTGGGTTATCGTTTAAGTGAAGTGGCAAAATATCCTGCAGCAATTGACGATGTTGAAAATGCGATTAAATTTTTAAAGAAAAACAAAAAAAAGTATTCTTTAAATACAAAAAAAATGGCAGTTTTAGGAGAATCTGCAGGAGCGCAAATCGCAACTTTGGTAGGTGTAAAAACTAAAAATAAAATCCAGGCAATCGTTAATGTAGACGGAATTGTTTCGTTTATTCATCCCGAAGCCGAAGAAAGTACTTACGCAGCTTATTGGTTAGACGGTGACAGAAATGTGAATTTAAAAAACTGGACTGAAGCTTCACCTCTAGAATTTGTTGGTAAAAACACACCTCCTACTCTATTCATCAATTCTTCGCAACCGCGTTTTCATGCAGGAAGAGACGACATGATGAAGATTTTAAAAAGTCATAATATCTTTACTGAATACCACGAAATAAAAGACACTCCGCATTCCTTTTGGTCTGCAGAACCTTGGTTCACAGAAACATCGAATCTGACGGTAGATTTTTTAGATAACACGTTGAAATAGGTTTAGGTTTAGGTTTAGGTTTAGGCAAAATTAAAACGCAAAGATTTATTATTTATTGAAAATATTTTAGAAGCAAAGAATAATCAATAAATTGATTTTAAGCGAACGTATATTTTTAAGCTTTATTAGCGACTTGTCGTAATCTTTGCTCCTTAAAATTTAAATTTTTCAAATTAAACCTTTGCGTTTAAAAAACATAGAATCAATCATAAAAATTATTTATGAAAAAACTATTTTTAATTCTCTTCATTTCAATAACCAATTTTTTATTGGCAGGAAATGAACCTTACATAACAATCACCGTCGCACAAGACGGAAGCGGGGAATTCACCTCCATTCAAAAAGCCATCACTTCAATAAGAGATTTAGGTCCGGGTGAAGCTTTAGTAAAAATAAAAGCGGGAACGTATCACGAAAAAATCGTCATTCCTTCTTCAAAACATAAGATCACTTTACAAGGCGAAAACAAAGAAAACACCATCATTACCAACGATGATTACTCCGGAAAAACCGATGCTTTGAATGAGAAAATGACCACTTTCAATTCGTACACGCTTTTAATTATGTCAGATGATATTAAAATTTCTGATATAACCATTCAAAACAGTTCTTGCAATCAGGGACAAGCTGTTGCTCTTCATGTGGAAGGTGACCGTTTCAGCATTAAAAATTCTAAAATTTTAGGCTGTCAGGATACTGTTTATACAGGCGGAAATCACAGCAGACAATTTTATGAAAACTGTTACATTGAAGGAACAACCGATTTTTTATTTGGTTCGGCAACTGTAGTGTTCAAAAATTGTACGATTAAAAGTTTAGCCAATTCTTACATCACTGCGGCATCAACAGACCAAAGTAAAGAATTTGGATATGTATTTTTCGACTGTAAATTAATTGCGAAAGAAGGCATCAATAAAGTATTCTTGGGAAGACCTTGGAGACCGTATGCAAAAACAGTTTTCATCAATACAGAAATGGGAAATCACATCGTTCCCGAAGGCTGGAATCCTTGGAAAGGTGACAAAATGTTTCCAGACAAAGATAAAACCGCTTATTACGCAGAATTTGGAAGCAAAGGCGAGGGCGGAAAAACTGAAAATCGTATAGCGTGGTCTCATCAACTGACAAAAAAAGAAGCTAAAAAATATACCATTAAAAATATTTTTGGAGACTGGAAGCCGAATATGAGTAATAAATAATTGGTAATGAGTAATTGTTACCGCAATAAAATGACATAGGAAAATGGAGCGTTAAGAAAATTAATTTTGTGAACGTTAAAAAAATTCTATTGTTTGAAGCGCGACGAAAGTTTTAAATCAAAGAACTAATACCAAATTCGCGCGAGTTTAGAATTTTTAGAGAACAGAATTAATTTTTAGCGGAAGTTTCCAAGTCTTGAACTTTTGGTTCTTTTGTTTTAAGACAAAAGAACATTAATAAAATCAATTTTAAAAATGAAAAAAATACTTTTAATTCTAAGCGTTGTAATTTCAACAATAGTTTTAGCTCAGAAAAAACCAACCCTATTTCTGATTGGTGATTCTACAATGGCAAACAAAGACAATCCTGACAAAAACCCCGAACATGGATGGGGACAGGTCTTAGGACAGTTTATGACCTCCGGAATTGAAATTCAGAATCATGCAATGAACGGAAGAAGTTCAAAAAGTTTCAGAACAGAAGGAAGATGGGATAAAGTTGAAAAACAATTGAAAAAAGGTGATTTTGTAATTATTCAATTTGGGCATAACGACCAGAAATTAAAAGATTCTACAAAGTTTACCAATCCTTATACTCAGTACAGAGCCAATTTAGAAAGGTATGTTAATGAAACAAGAGCAAAAGGCGCGACACCGATTTTGATGACATCAATCACAAGAAGAAATTTTAATGAAAATGGAGTTTTAATTGATACCCACAAAGAATATCCTTTAATGGTAAGAATGGTTGCCAATGATATGAAAGTTCCTTTTGTCGATATGCAATTACTTACCGAACAAATGGAAATTTCAGCCGGTCCTGAAAAATCAAAACTGTTGCATTTACATTTCAAGGCGGGCGAAAATGCATATTATGATAAAGATAAAGCAGACGACACCCATCTATCAAAATTAGGTGCAGAAACCGTAGCAAAACTAGCTGTAAAATCTTTGAAAGATTTAAAAACAGGTTTAGAAAAGTATATTAAATAGTTTTTCCACAGATTCCACAGATTTGCACAGATGACTAAGGATTAAAATCTGTGTAATCAGCTTAATCTGCGAGAGAAAAAGTAAACAGTCAGTTTGTCATTCTGACGAAGGAAGAATCTCAACAAATAGATATGATTCTAAATAATTACAGGAGATTCTTCACTACACTTCGTTTCATTCAGAATGACAAAGACGCAAAAAAAATCAAATAAAAATGAATTTCAAAAAAGAACCATTTTTCGACGGTAATTCCGAATGGGAAGATTTAGGAGGCGGAGTTTCCAGACAATTTGTAGGATACAATTCCCAAGTAATGATGGTTGTTGTAAAATTTGAAAAAGATGCAATTGGAGCTTTACATCAGCATTTTCATTCTCAAATTACGTATGTAGCTTCTGGAAAATTTGAAGTAACCGTTGATGGTGAAACCAAAATCTTACAACAAGGTGACGGATTTTTTGCCCAACCCAATATTTTTCATGGTGTAAAATGTTTGGAAGCCGGACAATTGATTGATTCTTTCACTCCATTCAGAGAGGATTTTCTGAAAGATTAAATTATCAATAATCAAACCTCACAGGTTTTAAAAAATCTGTGAGTTTTTTTTCCAAATACACTTTAAAGTAAAAAATTAAAGTCATGAAAAAAAGATTTTTTCTCCTCATTATTTTTCTTTTCACACAAATTCCTGCGCAGGAAAAAATATTATTCTGGCCAAAAGGAGAAATGCCCAATTCAAAAATTTTAGTATCTAAAACCAAGAAAAGAAAAGTTTTAGCAGAACTGAAAGAGCCTGAACTTTTTGCTTTTTTACCTCCAATAAAAGAGAGAAATCAAAAGTCGGTCATCATTATTCCCGGTGGTGGTTATTCAAAACTCACTTATGACGAAGGTGCTTTTCAAATCGCAAAATGGATGAATACTTTGGGAATCTCCGCTTTTGTTCTCAACTACAGATTACCAACTTCTACAGATTTGATTCAAAGAGAAATTGCTCCACTTCAGGACGCTCAAGCTGCTATCAAATATATTAGAAAAAATGCAGTTCAATGGGGAATTTCACCCAACCAAGTCGGTGTTGTCGGAACTTCTGCAGGTGGACATTTGGCGACTTCGGTAAGTAACATCAGTACGGATTACACCGGATTAAAAGGCGATTTAGCAGACATTTCTACTATTCCTGACTTTGTCGTTTTGTTTTGTCCGGTCATTGATTTAGGAGAATTTGCGCACAAAGGAAGCCGAAACAGTTTGCTTGGCGAAAATGCTTCAGAGGAAAAAATCACAGAATATTCCCTGCAAAACAGAGTAACAGAAAAAACACCGCCAACAATTTTGTTTCATAATCAGGATGATACCGCAGTTCCGCCAATGAATAGCATTTTATATTACAAAGCCATGACAAAACATAAAGTGAAAGGTTCTTTATTTATTTTTCCTAAAGGTGGTCATCGTTTTTTTGTTACTGATAAAAATGCGCTGAGTGAGAATTGGAAAAAATTGTGCACAGATTGGCTTGCCGGCATTGGTAATAAGTAATGGGTGATAAAAAGATTTGGAAGGGATTGATTTGGGCAGCTGTTCCGCCTTCCACTCCCGCTTTTTTGTTCGTCACATCCCAAGCTAAGTCCAATGGCTCCTCACAAAAAGAGCTCCGTTCAAGTCGGGCTGCAGATTTGTCTTCAAAACAAAATTTGTCATCAATTAAAAGAGTATCAATCATTCAGATTTAAAAAAATCACCAATGAAAAAATTCATCCTTGTATTCAGCATTTTTCTTGGAATTCAAATTTCATCGCAACAAAAAATTACGGTTTGGCCGAAAGGCGAAATGCCCAATTCTAAAGGTTTAAAATTAAATATCATTGAAGAAAAAGAAGGCAGAATTACCCAAATCCAGGAAGCTGAGCTGTTTGCTTTTTTGCCTGCGAAAGAGGAAAGAAAATCAATGGCAATCATCATAATTCCTGGAGGTGGTTACAGACATTTAACGTATGATTTGGGAGGTTATTCTTATGCAAAATGGCTCAACACGTTAGGAATTTCTGCTTTTGTTTTGAATTACCGTTTGCCAACTTCTCCAGATTTAAAACAAAGAGAACTTGGTCCGTTACAGGATATTCAGGCTGCAATAAAATTAATTAGAAAATACGCTGCTCAATACGGAATTTCACCCGACCAGATTGGAGTTTTAGGAACTTCTGCAGGCGGCCATCTCGCTGCAATGGTAAGCAATATTTCTACCGATTACACCGAATTGAAAGGTGATTGGTCAACTATTTCTACAGTTCCCAATTTTGCGATTCTAGTTTCTCCGGTGATTGATTTGGGAGAATTTGCTCACAAAGGAAGTCGCGTCAATCTTTTAGGTGAAAATGCTTCGCAGGAAAAAATTGCAGAATATTCCATGCAAAACAGAGTAACAGAAAAAACACCGCCAACGATTTTATTTCATGCGCAAAACGACAATGCTGTCCCAGTAATCAACAGTATTTTGTATTACGAGGCGATGATTAAAAATAAAGTGAAAGGCGCAATTTTCATATTCCCTCAAGGCGAACATAATATCGGAATTTCAAATAAAACTGAACTGACGGATAATTGGAAAAAACTTTGTGCAGACTGGCTTGGTGAGATAAGTAATAAGTGATAGATAATGAATAATCTAAATGGTTAATCGTATAGTTCAAACAAGTTCGCAAAGCAGATATTTTTAAAAATCAAAAATTTTACGCGTCTTAAATAAAAGCTTCTTTCATTTCCGAAATCAGACTTAAAAAAAGTTATCCTGTTTCAAAACTCAAATTTATAATTAAAAAAACAATCGAGAATAGTTTTCATCACACCTCTAATATTAAATTATAATCAATGCGCAATCGGTTGAATTAAATTAATATTTAACAAATAACTTTTATGAATATTTTTTAATTAATAAATTTGGTTTTTAAATAAATATTTATAATTTTACACCACTAAATAAACAAAACTTTTAACTATGAAAATCAATTTCAAGGCAACTATGTCTATAGTTGCTCTCAGTACAGCTTTTGCATTAATCGGATGTGGACATGATGACATCAAAAGTGAGTTCTCTGAAAATCCCAACGAAAACAGTATTGAAAATGCATTTGCAGCAAAAACCGTCGTTCCTCTTGCGAACTGCGTGGCTCCGGGATGGGCTTCTCAAAACGGTGGAACTACAGGAGGCGGAACTGCTGCTGAAACTACTGTAACGACTTATGCTCAATTAAAATCAGCGATTGAAAACACTGCCGTTAAGGTCATCAAAGTTACAGGAACCATCACCATCACAACCCGATTATCTCTTCAGGATCAAACCGGAAAAACAATCTACGGAACAAGCGGCGCAAAGCTTGTATCAACCAATCAGACTAAAGATGGTTCTGGAATTATCAATATTAAAAGATGTAACAATATTATCGTTAGAAACCTGATCTTTGAAGGTCCGGGAGCTTATGATACAGATGGTTGGGACAATGCGATTCTGGATGATTGCCGAAATGTATGGATCGATCACTGTGAATTCAGAGATGGTGTAGATGGTAATTTCGATATCAAAAATAAATCAGATTATATTACGGTTTCTTATACAAAATTCCATTATTTAAAAACTCCAAAAGCAGGTGGTTCTGGTGGAACTGATGATCACAGATTTTCTAATTTAATTGGCTCTAGTGATGGCGCAACAGCCGATGCAGGAAAACTAAATGTAACATTTGTACGTTGTTGGTGGGCTCCGGGATGCAGAGAGCGTATGCCAAGAGTGAGATTTGGTAAAATTCATATCTTAAACAGTTATTTTAATAGCTCTGTAAGCAACAAATGTATTGCAGCCGGAGTCCAAGCAAATATTCGTGTAGATGGAAATGTATTTGAAAATGTAAAAGAACCCATCAATTTAATGAGCGGATATACTGCGGTAACCGTTACTTCAAACAATACATTTACGAATGTTACGGGTAATAAAACAGGTAGTGGAACTGCATTTACACCACCATATTCTATTCCTACTTTGTCGCTTTCCTCAGTAAAATCTGATGTTACCGCTAATGCAGGAGCTACTTTATCAGGAAATATCTGTGAGAGCTACTAAGTTCTAAATAGCAACTTTTATTAATGAAAAAATCCTGATGTATTTGTACATCAGGATTTTGTTTTATTCAGAAATTTATTCTTTTTCAGCCACTTCGGAAAATCGTTTTCAATCAGTTTCGTTCCGGCTTCGTTGTACCAACTGTAGCCCATTCTGCGTTCTTTGGAAACATCTTCGTAATTGAACTTCACACTTCCGTCACGATCACCAAAAACAGGTTTATTGGTCGGAATATCATAAAATCTAGCCCAAACTGCCGAACCTTCTTTTTTAGATAAAACACGCACAGCATTTCCGCTTTCTCTGGAGACATTGTAAGTATAACCATCGATCTTGCTGTCTTTAAACCATTGTATTGCCGATCTAATTGATCTTTCAATCTCCGGAGTTACGGGCTGCATCATTAGAAACTTTACAATATTTACCGATTCTCCACTTGCCAATGACATCGGTTCAAAAGCTCTTGCTTTTTCGGGTTTTAGAGAAACTTCATTGTATTGATCTGCCCAAATTGATAGCTTTCCGTTTTGCGGTATCTGAGTTTTTAAAATACAGACAATACCTTTTTGCAAAGCTAATTTAGATTTTTCTTTCAGTTGAGAATTTACTGCATCAAAACCTTCTTTTCCTTCTGAAATATTATATAAAACCGTCAAAACATTAATCATTGCATTATCGTTGTAGGTCACTTGTTTTCTATAGATTGAAGAGTTTGGAAAATACTGTGGAAAGCCTCCATTCTGATACTGCATCGAAAGCAAATATTGAATTCCTTTTTCGGCAGATTTCAGATAATCAGGATTTTTTGTTGTGCTGTACGCTTTTATTAATCCGTTGATTTCCTTCGATGTGGCATTGTTGTCGATCGTGGCAAGATCATTATTGCCTGATTTAATTATTTTTAAAAGTTGAGCATCTATTTTTTGAGTATAGTCTACATTTTTTTTATCACTCCTATGTTTTCCCCAACCTCCATTTGGAAGCTGATAAACCATCATTTTTTCCGCCAAAGTATCTTTTACCTGCGCCGAAATTCCTGAAAATGCCAAACAAAAAACGGCAACTGAAAGTTTTGATTTAATCATTTTAAACTTATTTAACGGTAATTATTAATGGATTTGCAACTATTTTAGACTGCTTCTGCAAAATGTTTTCCCAATCTTCCTGAGTTTGAATCTGTCCGCTTTTCTGCCATGCAAAACCTGCATAATACGTTAGTTTATCTTGAGGTTTTGTTATTACCAAAAGATTACTCTGATCTGGAATTTCAGATTTAAAAGCTACAGACTTTTCTACAATTTTAGGATTTACTACAATTCCTTCACCAACAAAAGCATCATCTATTTTTTCCCAGTGAAGATAATATCCGTTTTTGTCATTCAATTTAGATTCACCTTCATTTTTATGCAATGTAATTCCAATTGTGTAATTTGGAACTTGTTTTTGTGTTTCAAAAGTAGATTCAAACTTAGAAAAATTAGAACCCAAATCAAGAGAAATTCTTTTGGTTTCTTTCACATCAAACTCGCTCCACGGTGCATAAGTCAATTCGAAAACTGTTCTCAAAGGACCTTCTGCAATGGTTTTAGAGCTTGTAAAGTTTTTGGAAACCTGCAGTTTTTCATCTTTCCAGATTCCGATTCCTCCTGTTCCACGGCTGTCTCCGACATGATAAGGATCGTAACCTTCGCCTCTCGTATCTTTGTGATAATACATAGGATCTGTAAGGTAACCTTTGTACCATTCGTTAATGACTGATTTTTCGGTTCTTTTAAGCCAAATATCTACTCCACTCGAAAGTGTACTTCCTTTTACTCCCGCCAAAGCTTCAGCCTGACCTTTCGGACCGTAAACTCTGAACGCGATCTTATCGTTTTCCCAAGTGTAATCATCAACTCTTTCAGGAACCAATCTTGAATAAGTGGTTAATTTACTTTCAGGAACTGCTGTTTTAGAATCAGCAACTATCGTGTAGGAATTTGTCTTTTTTGCATCTACTTTTGCCTGAAAAAGAACCTCATCGTTTTTGCCGTCTCCATCATTATCAATCCATTGAATCGTAAGATAATTATTTTGAGCATCTTTAATTCTTAGATCTTCTGCTTTATTTTTTCCTAAAAATGTTTTCAGCTGACCAGTTGAAAGAGAAACAATTTCATTTCGAGCAAAATCCTGAGTATTTTTAACCTGAACTGAAGTTTGCGCATTCACAAAATTCGCAGCAATGCAACCGATTGCGCAACTTAACCCAATCATTCCTTTTTTATACATAAACATAAAATGTTATTTTATCAAAAGTAAATATAAATCACTAAATTCAAATCATTATTCACCTTAAAACTTTCTTAAAAGATGAAAATTGATTTTTAATCTTTCTAATTTTTGTAAATTAGATTTTCTTCAAAAACATGGAAAACAAACTTGAATTTACCGAAAAACAAAGATTTACTCAATGGTGGCTTTGGTTATTGCTTTCCGCAGTAATGATCTATACCATTTATAATTTTATTGAAGACCGACAGTATTTTTCTCCACTTGAATTAGCAATATCAATTCTTATCCCAATTCTTGTCATCATTTTATTTCTTGTTATTAGGCTGGAAACCAAAATTGATGAACAGGGAATTTCTGTACGATTTTTTCCGTTTCAAATTACATTCAGATATTATCCCTGGAGGAATATTAAAAAAGCTTATGTCAGAAAATATTCGCCATTAACAGAATATGGAGGTTGGGGAATGCGTTAAGGTCTTTTCGGAAAAGGAAAAGCTTATAATGTAAAAGGAAATAAAGGGCTACAAATTATTTTAAATGATGAGAAGAAAGTTTTGATTGGAACGCAGAAACAAAATGAACTGAAGCAATATTTAGAAAACTCAAAAAAAGTATAATTCCCAACTCTTTCCAGAATCATTCTCTACCTTTGTTGTATGAAAATCCTTGTTGTAGAAGACGAAAAAGAACTTTTAAAATCAATTCATGATTCTTTGATTCAGGAACAGTTTCTTATTGAAACCGCAGAAAATTATCATTCGGCAAGTGAAAAAATTGCTTTGTACACTTATGATTGTATTCTGCTAGATATTATGCTTCCGGGAGGAAATGGTCTGCAACTTCTTCAACAGCTTAAAGACATGGGAAAATCGGAAAATGTCATCATTATTTCTGCAAAAGATTCTCTCGACGATAAACTGACAGGATTGGAACTCGGAGCCGATGATTATTTAACCAAACCTTTTCATAATGCCGAGCTCAACGCCAGAATAAAAGCAGTTCTTCGAAGAAAAAATCAGGAAGGTAAAAATAGTATTGAGATAGCCAATATTGAACTGGATCTTACCGAAAGAACTTTTATTGTTGATGGAGAAAATATTACCCTTAACCGAAAAGAATTTGATATTCTTCATTTTTTTCTGCTTAATAAAAAACGTTTGGTAACCAAAACAGCTTTGGCAGAACATGTTTGGGGAGATCACATCGATCAGGCAGATAATTTTGATTTTATTTATTATCAGATTAAAAATTTAAGAAAAAAACTACAGCAATCGAATGCCGAAATTGAGATTGAGTCAGTCTACGGAATCGGTTACAAATTAATAGAAAAATGAAACTTCTCAATAAATCTATTCTTCATCTGATGACCTATCTTTTGCTGATCGTAAGTTTATGGTCAGTGATTTTTTATTTCAATATGCTTGATGAAATCAAAGGAAGTGTAGATGAAGAACTAGAAAACTATAAAAGACAAATTGTTTTTAAAGCAGAAAAAGATTCCACGATTTTACAGCAAAAAACTTTTGATGAAGGTTTTTTTTCCGTTAATAAAATAAGCGAAGAAGAAGCTCTCAGTTTTAAAGACACTTATGAAGACACTGAAATCTACGCACAAGATGCCGATGATGAAGCTCCGGAACTAGAACCTGTAAGAATTTTGACAACCGTTTTTGAACAAAATGGAAACTTTTATCAACTTAAAATCTTCAATAATATGGTTGAAGAAGATGATCTTGTAAAAGAATTGCTTTGGGATGCTGCAGGATTATACGTTCTTTTGATTTTCAGTATTTTGATGATTAATAACATTGTATTACAAAGACTTTGGAAACCTTTTTATGAACTTCTTGATGAGCTTAAAAATTACCGTTTAGGAATCAGTAAAAGCTTCCCAAATACTGAAACAAAAACCAAAGAATTCAGTGATTTGCAGGATGCCGTTACTACTTTATTGCAATACAGCGAAAAAAGTTACGAACAGCAAAAAGAATTTATTGGAAATGCTTCTCACGAACTTCAGACTCCTTTAGCGATTGCCATCAGTAAACTTGAATTGTTGATTGAAAAAGAAAATTTCACAGAAAATCAGGCAGAAAAGATTGCTGAGATCATGGAAATTATTGAAAGATTGGTTCGTCTCAATAAATCGCTTCTTTTGCTTACAAAAATTGAAAACAAACAGTTTTTTGACAATCAGGAAATTAAAGTCAATGATATTGTTGAAAAAAATATAGAAGATCTTAGTGATATTGCTGAATTTAAAGAAGTCGAAATCATTTTTTCTGAAAACAGCGAGCTCTTGGTAAAAGCTGATGCTGCATTAATCAATATTATCGTTTCTAATTTATTGCGAAATGCTATTTTCCACAATATAAAATCCGGAAAAGTGGAGGTGAAAATTGATGCAAAAAAATTAAGTGTTCTCAATACCGGAACAGATCATTCTTTAAGCCATGAAAAGATATTTACACGTTTTCAGAAATCTGAGCAACATCAGTCTGGAAGCGGATTGGGATTGGCGATTGTAAAAGCGATTGCGGAATTGTATGATTTTTCAGTTTCTTATGATTTTAAAAATGGAATGCATGAATTTTCAGTGAATTTTTAATGCGTTATTTTTTTTAACGCAAAGATTTTCTTGTCTGTCTTAAAATTTAAGGAGCAAAGAATAATCAATAAAATTGATTTTAAGCGTACCTTATTTTCAAGCTTCATAAGCGACTTGTCGCAACCTTTGCTCCTTAGATTTCACTTTTTATATAAATCTTTGCGTTTAAATAATCTGCATTATTTTTTAGGTTTAATAAAAACTACTTTTTACTTTTAAACAAATTCCCATTTCTTTCCAGATTTCTTCCCAAAATTTTCCCGATTCGTACCGTTGATTTGCTGTATGAAAACAACAAAACTAATCTTAGCGGTAGGAATTTTAAACATTTTAGGATGCTTTTCAGCATTCGCACAAACACAATCTAAACCAGTAAAAGTATCTCACGCTGAACCTATTTTTCAGGATTTGGTGAGAGATCTTGGCGCAAGAAAAGGAGAAAAAGAATTTAATTTGGGAGCTGATTTTTCAAGTGGGAAAAATTACAGAGAAAACGGATATTTGGCCGAATATGAATTTGCACCGATGAATCGGTTAGGTTTAGAAGTAGAAACTGATTTCTCTTTTTTCAGTCCGAAAAATAATGCAACCAAAGAACAGATTCCCGGAAACCGATTAGACGGACTCAGACTTTCTGCGCAATATACTTTTTTTGTTTCGGAAAAATCTCAGACTTCTTTGGCTTTAGGGTATACTCAGGTGATAGAATTTACAGATTTCAAAAATTATGGAAAAGGAAAATTCATTACAGGTTTGGTGTACAGTCCGTTTTTTATAGCGGCTAAAAAATGGGGTTCACATATTCACACTTTGGTTTACACTTATCCGATGATTCAACATCAATTGGGAGAAAATAACACTCCGGTCGATTGGCAGATCAATAGTTCGATGATGTATTCTTTACCCAATTCAGGTCATTTTATCGGGATGGAAGTCAATAAAGAAATCAGTCACGGAAAAATGTTGGTGACGCTTCGTCCGCAAGTAAAGATTAAGCTTGATTCTCATTTTGCAGTAGGAATTGTTACTGGAATTCCCGTTTCTCATCAAGATGAAAGTATCTCTTCATTTTTCAGATTGGTGTATGAACTTTGATTTTTTGTTTCGTTTTCAAAAGGTCACAGGTTTTCAAATCATAATTCTAAAAAATTTATAAAATCAATCATAAAATTAATCAACAGAAACTGTTGTTCCCAAATGTTTCCAGAATCATGTCGGAAATTAGCACTATTAAAAATTTACATTATGAAAAATTTAATTTTAACAATCAGCATTTTAGGTTTAAGTATTACCAATATTTCAGCACAAGATATTCGTCAGAGCGAAGTTCCTTCGGTGATTTTAAATCATTTTCAAAAATCTTTTCCAAAAGCAGCCGATATCGACTGGGAAATTAAAGGAAATTATTACGAAGTAGAATTTGAAACCGGATTTTTAGGCGATGACCATAAAATTTTATATTCTAGAGACGGAAAACTGGTAAGACATGAAGAAGAAATCTCAAAAAGTAATCTTCCAAAAACCGTTTTAGCTTCGATTAAAAGGTCATTTAATGGTTACAAAACTGATGATATTAAAAAAATAACAGAAAGCGGAAAAGTAATTTACAACGTAGAATTGAAAAATTATTCTCAGGAATGGAAAGTTGTTTTTGATGCACAGGGAAGAATTTTACAAAAAAAAGAAGATTAAAATGAGGAGATTTTTGGTCATTTCCATTGTATGTTTTTTTGCTGTAAATATTTCTGCACAAATCAGTCCGCCGGGTTTGGGACATGCTAAAACGGCGAGCTGGTTCGCTGCAGGAATAAAGCAAAAGTTGGGTGAAAATTGGGAATCTATGAGTTATTTCGGAATGGGACGAACGGGTGAAACATCACTCAATCCTATAGAAAAACCTTCAATTTTAGTTCTCAATCAGGAATTTTATAAGCAACTCAAGAACAACTGGAAATATTCTTTTGCGGTAAGTTTCAGAAATCAAAAAGAGAAAAACTCAGCCGATAATAATATTGTTGATCAACAGGAAATTAGATTATATGGTCGATTATCGCACGTTTTTAAAAGTTCAAAACTTAAAGTAACTCCTACTTTCAGACAGGAGTTCAGAAAATTTTTCGCTCCAAAAAGTTTGGAAGATGCCGAATCTTTTGCTTTAAGAAGTCGATTGCGTCTGCAATTTAGTATTGATCTGAATGAAGATTCTTCAAAAAAATTAATTTTAAGTTCCGAACAATTATTTTCAACAGAAAAAAATGCACTTTCAAAAGAATGGAGTGATTTGAAATATCATGAAAGCCGTTTTTTGGCATATTATTCAGTAACTCCAAAACATTCTGCAGTAACTTTTGATATTGGTTATATGAATAATCTGGTAGGAGGAAATCATCCGTATGATGTGAGCTACTTGGCTTTTGATGTAGTTTTTAATGGAAAAAGAAAGAATTAAATGATTGCATTGGCATTCGACTAATTCGTAATTTTCATCCTCACTGAGCCAAACTGTTTTGTGATTATCTGTTTTATTTCTAAATTGCATTATCTCCCGAAAAAGAGAGTGACAATCACAAAAAACATTTATGGAGCAGATTATTCCGTTTGAATTACAGATACAGCACAATCCTTATTTCAATTATACTTTTTGTTTAAACCAATATCCTTTTCTGCAGAGCATTGCTTTCAGAGAAGTGAGTGAAGATTTTGAAAATCTAAACCTTCAGATAACCTCATCTTTGGGTATATTTGAAAAATATGATGTCTATATTGATAAAATAAGGCAGAATTCACTATATAAAATTTCTCTTTTCAACTTTGTTTTTAATAATGCTTTGTTGAAAAGACTTACGGAAAAAGATTTAGACCAAATCAAAATTCAGGTCTTTAAAGACGGAGAATCTATTTATGAAAAAAGTTTCAGCATAGAAGTTCTCCCGATGGATTATTTTGGAGGATTGCAATCGTATCCGCAACTTTTGGCTTCGTATGTTCTTTCAAACAATACTTCTTTATACAAAATTAAAGCTGACGCGATTGATATTTTAGCAAGAAATAAACTTACGCCTTCGTTTGAAGGCTATCAGCAAAAAAGTAAGGAAAGAGTTTTGCAGATGGTTTCGGCAATTTACAAATCTATCCAAAATCTGGAACTGATTTACAGCGCAATGCCGCCAAGTTTTGAAAAAAACGGACAAAGAATCAGGCTTGTTGATACGGTTTTAGAAACAAAATTTGGAAACTGCATTGATATTTCTCTACTTTTTGCAGCGTGTCTAGAAGCAATCGATTTAAATCCGTTGATTGTTGTAACGGAAGGTCATGCTTTCGTGGGAGTCTGGCTCGATGACCAGCGATTTGATGGAATGATTAATTTTGACCAATCTGCGATTTCTAAAAGAATTGCGACTGGAATTAAAGAAATTGCTTTAATTGAATCTACCAATCTGTGCAAAGGAAGCAACATTTCATTCAAAGATGCGATGAATTCTGCAGAAACTCAATTGATGGATTCTTCAAAATTTCTGCTTTCATTAGACATCAAAAATGCAAGGTCAGCGGGAATTTCTCCTCTCCCACTTTTGAAAAATGAAAATAATTCGGCAGAAGATTTAAAACCTGTTCAAAACTCTGCAAAATTTGATCAGGATTTTGATTTGGGAACACAATATGACGATCTCGAGCTGACCGATTTTTCAAATCTCACCAAACAGAAAATCTGGGAAAGAAAACTGCTCGATCTTTCGCTTAGAAATAATCTTCTGAATTTGCGGTTTACCAAAAGTATGCTTCAGTTAGTTGATTCTAAAATTAATGTGCTTGAAGACAGTTTAGCCGACGGAAAATCATTTACGATTCTGCCCGACAATAATCAGACTATTCTCAGAAAATACAATTTGTATGGCGAACCTTTACATCAGTCGCAACCGCTTTTCAAACTGGCGGAAGATGAGTTTAAATACAACCGACTATTAACGTATTATCATCAGGATGACCTCGATAATATTCTTACCAATCTTTACAGAAGTGCAAAATTAGCTGAAGAAGAAAATGGAAAAAGCACATTATATTTAGGAATCGGATTATTAAAATGGTTTGAACCGAAAAATAAAGAAGTTCCAAGATTGGCTCCGATTTTATTGATTCCGGTTGAACTGTCGAGAAAATCTGTGAATTCTAAATTTACGCTTCGAAGTCGTGAAGAAGAAACGATGATCAACATTACGTTGCTTGAATATCTAAAACAGGAATTCAAACTCAACATCAACAGTCTTGAAAATCTTCCGATGGACGAATCGGGCGTTGATGTTCCGAAAGTTTTGGCAATCATCAGAAATGCGGTACTTAATCTTGAAGGTTGGGATGTGTTGGAACAATTGGTTTTGGGGATTTTTTCCTTTAATAAATTGATTCTTTGGCAGGATATTTCAAAATATTCTGAAGAAATTCAGAAAAGCTCGATTGTAAAAAGCTTGATTGACGGTAAACTTACGGGAACTTTGGAAAGCGTAGAAAATGATGCTCAAAGTTTAGAAAATATTTCAGCTTCAGAATTGGTTTTGCCAATTTCCACCGACAATTCTCAGTTGAATGCCGTGAAAAATGCTAATCTCAATAAAAGTTTTATTCTTCACGGACCTCCAGGAACGGGAAAGTCACAGACAATTACCAACATTATTGCCGATGCTTTGGCGAATGATAAAAAAGTACTTTTTGTTGCAGCGAAAAAAGCGGCTTTGGATGTGGTTCATCATCGATTGGAAAATATTGGTTTGGGCGCATTTTGTCTCGAATTGCATTCCAATAAATCTAAAAAATCAGATGTTTTAAAACAGTTTGAAAGAACACTTGAAGTTCCGAAATATAAAATCAATGCCGATTATCACGAAGAGGCAAAACGTCTCGACGAACGCAGAAAAGAGCTTGGGAAATATGTAAATGAATTGCACAAAAAATTCCCGATTGGATGGAGTTTATTTGATACCATTGCCTTTTTGGAAACCAATCATGTACAACCTGATGAACGTTTTCATATCAATTTCCCTTTGGAAAGTGCCGATGTTTTCAATTGGAATCAGTGGAAAGACTGGTTGATTCCGTTTGCTTCGATTGTGCAGAAAATCGGACAGCCTTCGCTTCATGCTTTGAGACCAATCAAAACTTCAAACCATCAATTTGAAAATAAAAATCTGATTCTTTCGGCAATTTCTCAATTTAATGAAAAGAAAAATGCGGCTGAACAAGTAAAAAGCCAGTTCAAATTGGATGAAGTTTCCAATTCTGACAGCATAGAAATTCTTGAATATTTAAAAGAAAATCCGGTAAAAGCTGGTTTGGTCGACCTTGTTTTCAATGAAGGTCAGTTGAATTTATTTAAAAACTGGATGACTCAGCAAACGCAGTTTCAACAAACTGAAAATCAAATCACCTCAAGTTTTAATTCTTCTATTTTAAATGTAGATTTCGCTTCATTAAAATTGTTGTGGAATCAGGCAAAACACACCTGGTTTATTCCGAAATGGTTTAAACAAAGAAAAGTAAAGCAACAACTGAACGGCTATGCAAAATCAGGAATAGAATCTGATGTGCAGATTGACGGACTTTTTGAAAAGCTTGAAAGTTATCAGCAACTTAAAAATCAATTAAACAACCTTCATTACAATGCACTTTCTTCGGTTACGAATCTTTATTTTAATGGAAATTCATTTGATATTTCAGCAATTGAAAAAGATTTAAAAACCCTTGAAAATGCAAAAGATTTAGCGCAAAAAATTTCAATTCCAAATTTCCCGGAATGGTTAAAAGATATTTCATCAAGAAAGAATAACAGTCAGCCTATTTCTGAAGTTCTGGAAACTTTAAAAGATTTCCACAATGCAGAAACTCAACTTTTGGAATATGTGGATGAAATTCCAAACGATACAGAACTGCAAACTGTTGTACAGAATATTCATCAGTTGGAAGACTGGATTAATTTTAATGTTTTAAAAGAAAAAGCACAAGATTTAAACCTAAACTGGTTCATTAATTTCTTAGAAAAAGGTTGGCTCGATACAGAATCTATTGAGCTTGAATTTGAAAAAATCATTCATCTGAATTTATTCATTAAAATCATTTACGGTTCGGGAACATTGAATGGTTTTGATGCGAATATTTACGAATCTCAGATTCAGCAATATAAAAATCTTCACAAAGAATTTACAGAACTGACCAAAAATCAGTTAACGATGAAACTCAGCGATAGAATTCCGAATTTTTCTCAGGAAGCCGTTCAAAGCTCAGAAATAGGGATTCTGCAAAAAGCAATTCGAAACAAAGGACGTGGTTTATCTATCAGAAAATTATTTGACCAGATTCCGACCTTAATTCCGAGGCTGAAACCTTGCATGTTGATGAGTCCGATTTCGGTAGCGCAATATTTTGACGTAAATGAAGAGCATTTTGACATTGTGATTTTTGATGAAGCTTCGCAATTACCAACTTCTGAAGCGGTAAGTGCTTTGGCGAGAGCAAAACAGGCGATTATTGTTGGAGATCCGAAACAGATGCCACCGACAAGCTTTTTTGCTTCCCAAAAAGTGGATGAAGAAAATTTTGAACTCGAAGATCTTGAAAGTATTTTGGATGATTGTTTGGCGCTTTCAATTCCGTCAAATTATTTATTGAGGCATTACCGAAGCAAGCATGAAAGTTTGATTTCTTTCTCAAACGCTCATTTTTATGATAATAAACTGCTTACTTTCCCGTCTCCGGATGACTTAAACAGAAAAGTGACATTTGAATTTATCGATGGATTTTACGATAAAGGAAAAACGAGAACCAATAAAAATGAAGCTGAAGCAATCATTGAATACATCAGAATTCATCTCGAAAATAAAAATAAAAAATCAATTGGTGTGGTTACTTTCAGCCAGACTCAACAAAGTCTGATTGAAGATTTACTGCAGAAATTATTTCAGGAAAATCCCCATTTGGAAGAATTTGCTATCAATTCTGAAGAACCAATTTTCATTAAAAATCTTGAAAATGTACAAGGTGACGAAAGAGATATTATTCTGTTTTCAATTGGTTACGGTCCTGATGAAGACGGAAAAGTTTCGATGAATTTTGGTCCGCTCAACCGAGATGGAGGTTGGAGACGACTAAATGTTGCCGTAACAAGAGCGCGTTACGAAATGAAAGTTTTTTCTTCGTTAAAAGGCGACCAAATCGATATGAACAGAACAAGTTCAGAAGGTGTTTTAGGGTTAAAAAACTTCCTGAATTTTTCTGAGAAAGGTTTGGTTTATCACAATTCAAATCAAACGGTAAATCAGCAAAAACTGATGGTGAATTCGATTGCGAAACATTTGGAGGAAAGCGGTCTGAAAATAAAAACCAATATCGGAACTTCAGAATATAAAATTGATATCGGCGTAATTAATCCTGAAAATGAAAGCGAATATCTGATGGCAATTTTACTGGATAGTGAAAATTATTTTAACATCAATACAACCAATGACCGAGAATTGCTTGTTCCGAATGTTTTGAAAGGTTTAGGTTGGAATGTTTTCAGAATCTGGACTCTGGACTGGATTAAAAATAAAGAAAAAATTGTTGAAAAAATTCAGGCTGAAATTGAAAAAATTAAAACTCAAGTAAAAGAAAAAAAGGAAGAAATCATTGAACTGAAAACTTCTGAGAAAGTATATCTGAGTGAAGTTTCGGAAACTGAAAAACCTTCGAAAATGATTCCTTATGCTGCAGCAGAATTGAGCCCAGAAATTAATGCAAATTCAGAATCTATTTATCTTTTTGAAAATAAATCCGTTCTTTTAAATCAGATTAAAACGATTATTGATACCGAATCACCGATTAGTCAGAATGCTTTATTCAGGAAGATTCTTAAGCTTTGGAATACTTCAAGAGCAGGTGGAAAAATGAATAATTATCTTTTGGAAACTTTGAATTCTATCCCGAATGTACAAACCACAGAAAGTTATCAGAAATTTTACTGGAGCGAAAATCTACAACCTCAAAATCTTGATTTCTACCGAGACAATTCAATAGAAAAAAGACTGATTGACGAGATTGCACCTGAAGAAATTTCGGTTGCTATTATGGAATTGATGCATTCAAGTTTGAGTTTAAATAAGGACGAATTGATTCGTGCGATTTGTAAAACTTTTGGTTTTGCAAAAGTGGGTTCTCAGATTGATTCTGTAGTAAATTTTTCTGTGGAGGAATTGGTTGGGAAAGGTTTGCTGAAGGAAGTTGATGGGAGGATTGTTCTTGGGATGAATTGAATTTCTCTTTAATATCTAACAAAATAATTAAAAAATATGAGCAATATAAATTTTGAAAATCTTCAGCTAAGTTCAGAAAAAAGATTAGAACAATTAATGTTTGAAACTGATCAACTTCATAAAAGTCTTGATAAAATAGAAGAAACTGAAAAAGTTTTTGAAAAGATAAATATTACTCTAGAAATTGCAGGATTAAAAGATCTAATCAACTATAGACTATTTTTAGGTATTGTATCGATGGACTTGTGCTCAGCGATTTTAATACATTCTAAATCTAAAAGTAATTATGAAAATATTTATTCTGCAAGACAAATAATTGTAATAATTAGTGAAGCATACAAGAAAATATACAATTTCATCCATGAAAACAAGCATGGTGATATCATTTCCAGATACAGAAATAACTCATATTGGATAAAGGAAATTGGAAATATTATTCAAAATGAATTAAAATCTTTACAAGGTGAGTATAGTGAAATTACAAAAGATTTAGACGAATATTTAAAAATGAATTTTGAACTTCTTCAAATTCAAAGAAATTTATCTATTCATTATGACAAAGATTCTACAAAAGTTTATAAAATGTTAATAGAGTTAGATGTTGAAGAAATATTTAAAACTTTAATTCCATTTATAAATATTCTTAATAAAATGTTTGAATTTACAGATAAATTAAGAGATGCTTACAAATTTAAATCTGACTCCGAAACCGAAAAAGTAAATCATAATTTTGAAAAGTTAGCTTTAGATTTAGACCGATTTAAAGACAAAGATAGCATCACGCTTATTGAAGATATACAAACAATCATTAGACAAATGAAATAAAGTCTTTATAATAAACATCAAACTTAAAAAACGTTTGAACGAAATTTTAAAATTTATGGAAAAATTCTTTCTGATATTACTAATATTATCATTTCAAACTTTACTTTCTCAAAAACAAGAAACAAAAATCGCAGACCGCTACCAATCTTCCCAACCGCAGGATCAGTCTGTTCCACCACCACCGAGAGTAACTTTTCCAGCGCAGTTTCCAGATGGGAATAAGGTATTTCTGAAGAAAATTGACGAGAATATTGATAAAGAAAAGTTACAGGACATTGGTGAAAATTTAAATACAGAAATCATCTTAAAGATAGACCAACAAGGAAATGTACTCAATATTTCAACGTTCGGAAAAAATGAAAGTTTTAATAAAGAAGTGAAAGCTGCCGCTGCAAAATCTACCCAAAATATAAAGTGGATTGCCGGAAAAAACAATCAGGGTGAAAAAGTAATTGATATTGTGAAAATACCGTATCGATTTAAGAATTTATAAAGCATAATAGATTGGAAAAGAAAATCATCATTTTTTGCTTTGTTGTTTTAGGTTTTACTTTTTACAGCTATCCAGTTTTTGATAGTGAAGGGATTTCTTATTTGATTATTTTCTGCTGTTTCATTATGATTACGTTTTCTGTTGCGAAGATTTATAATCCAAGTGATAAAAATAATTATGAATCTGTGGAAAAAGAAGTTGATTATCTGGAAAATCTTGACGGAATTTTCAGTTATCAAAAAGACGGTTTTTATTTCACCCTAAAAGAAAAAACTGATTTTATAAAATGGGCAGAAATTATAGAAGTTAATTCATTCAGTATTCCTTTTCTACACGAAGAAAGGCATTCCAGATTGGAAATTATTACCGAAAAAATGGGCTATGAATTTAATTACCAGCAAACTTCCGGAATAGAAAAACTAACCAATCAACTTATCGAAAATTTGTCGCATTGGAATTTTGATGCTGAAACTGTCAAAATAAATAATCACGGGCTTAAAAAAACAAATCTTTACAAAAGATCATGAAAAATATACTTACCCTAATTATTGTTTTTCTTTCTGTTTTGGTATTTTCTCAGAGTAAAAATCAGCAAGAAAACGTCATTGATATTGAAGAGTCAAAATGTTTTGGCAAGCAAGATATTTCGAATGCTGAAATGCGAAAATGTAGTATAAAAGCAACAGAGTCTTGGGATAAAGAGCTGAATAAATATTACAATCTTCTCGCATCTAAACTTCCAAAAGACGCTTTTGAAATACTGAAAGCTTCTCAAAAAGAATGGATTATTTATCGAGATAAAGAATTTAAATTCATTACTAAATTTTATTTTGAAGTAAAAGAAGGAACAATGTGGTATAATATTGCTGAAAATAAGAAAAAGGAAATCGTGAAAAACAGAGCTTTGGAGTTGCAAATGTACTTTCAGAATTTAGATTATTAATTTCAAATTTATTTTGATCATCAAAAGACAGTTTATCATGAGAAAAACATACTACTTATTTTTCTTCTTACTTTCAATACATTCCTTTTCCCAAAATAAAATCTCCGGAGTTTATCAAAACGAATTGGGAGAAAAACTAATATTGTATTCAGATAAAACATTTGAATATACTTGGGGTTTTGATCTTGCATCAAGCTGGAATATTGGAACATGGGACTTAAAAAAAAATAAATACATCTATCTTTCCACTGTTGAAGTAAAAGATACTTTGCGTCTTAATAATAAAATTCAGTTGGTTTTATCCCGAGATAGAATCTCTAATCAAACTTCAAATATTGAATACTTTGCAAGCTCAATTTCCGGAGGCGGACAAAGCAGGTCGCTTCCTCCAAATAAATTAATTTTAAAAGATAAAGTACTTTTTACATTTTTTAAATCAGGAAAAATTAGAAATAAAAGAGAAAAATCGATGATGGATGCAAATATTTATTCTAAACCCTGGTTTGAAAAAATTTCAGAAATTATAACCGGAAAAGATTAAAAGATAGATTTCATTACAGACTAAATTATCTCATGAAAAAAGCTACAACTATAATTCTCATTATCCTCATTCTTCTGCCCATGCTATTTTACCTGAATCCTTTTACATGGGGAATGCGAAGAGTGCCTCATTACGAAGCTTCAAGAAAAACTAATGGTTTGCTTTATGATTTAAATAAAAAATACAATTATCAAATGGAAATTGGTGATGTAACCGATACAATTTGGTATTTCAGGGATTTAAAACATAAAAAAATCACGAAACTGGAAAATTTCGAGCTTATTCTAAATACAGAAAATGACTCTCTTCCTGATTTGAAAAACATTGAAAACTATGTGAAAGATTTCAATTCAAATTTCGAGCATAAAAACTATTTTGATTCTTTAAAAGTTGTTGTCAATTATGACTCTATTATTTATAAAACTAAAATAAAATGAGATTAGAAAAGGTTTATAAATATCAGCTGTTTCTACTTATCTTCATAGTTATTTTTGGAATTCAGCATTACTATCTTCAAAATTTTAATTTTGAATGGATGTATTATGAAAAAGTATTGAATTCTGTTTTTCTTCTTTCGATTTTCATGGTTCTCTTTTCTTTAATCTTTTTGATTTTTGGAAGCATAAAAACCATCAATCGAAAAAAGACAATCGAAATTGAGAAAATTTATCTGATCATCAATCTTATTCTTTACTATTTTACTGTTTGGATAAGTTTGTATCTTTTAAGTCAGATAAGAGGATAAAAAATTATAAATGAAGAAGATTATAAGCATTTTTTTATTGCTGTTTAACATCGCTCAACTTTGCGCACAAGTCCCCGATTTAGAAAAAGCAAAACGCAAATATTTCCAGGCCAATGTAATCAGCTATAAAACCACCGCTTATTATCCCAATCCTGAAACGGATGCAACTTCTGTTTTCAGTGTTTTATACACAGTTTATAAACCTCAAAATAAAGATTTCGAATTCTACAGCAAGAACGAAACTTCGGAGGAATTCTACAAAAACAATTTTTATTACGAAGTCAATCACTCCGAAAAAACCATTTACGAATACGAAAATAAAGAAAATCAAAACGCTGCAATTACATCTTCCCGACTCAGGCAATTTGGACCAACCACGTTGCTAAAACAGAAATGGAGCTTTATTGATGAAACTCAAATCGACGGGAAAATTCACAGTCATTATTCAAACATAGAAAGCATTCATCATTACGAAGGAAAAGAAATAAAAGTCGAATTTCACATTTACATTTCGGGAAATTTCACAATCAGCAAGTTTGAAAGAAAAAGTTTTGTAGATGGAAAATTGGGACAAACTGTAACCTATTTATTTAGTAATTATATTTTCCTTGATAAAACGACCAATTTCAAAGTTATTCTTCCAAAAGATTATGCTTTAAAATATTACGAAAGACAAGATTCTTTACAGCCTTTAGCAAAAAACACTTTAGTTCAGCCTTTTGAAGCAATTAATATTAACAGTGAGAAATTTTCTTTCAATCCAAAAAAAGAAAAACAAACCCTTCTCCTTTTTTCTTCAACCAATTGTGGTTATTCAAAAATGATTTCAGATTATGTTTTAAGTTCAGGTTTTAATTTAAATCCAAAAATTGAACTCATTAATATTTTCGGTTCAGATTCTAAAGCAAATGTCAAGAAATATTTCGTTAACAAAGAAGTGAAATTTCCTGTAATTTCCGACCGAAAAAATCTTGAAAAACAGTTTGGAATTAATGGCTATCCCATTCTTTATTTAATTAATGAAAACGGAATTATTATCGAAACATTGGATGGTTCATCACAAGTTTTACCATTTCTGAAAAGTTTAAGTATTAAATGAATTAAATTGTCTGTCTAAAATTTCTTTAATTATGAACAATATCTACGAGCCAAAATTTGTAAAACAGTTATTCAATCAGATGTCTGGTTCGTACGAAAGAATGAACTACATTACTTCGTTTGGCTTTTCGATTCGTTGGAGAAAGCAGTTTCTCAACAAATTGGGAAAATCTGAGCACAATTTAAAAGTAATTGATCTGCTTTCCGGATTAGGTGAAAACTGGACTTACCTAAAGCAAAATTTCCCTAATTCTACTTTTTCGGCTTTAGATTTTTCTGAAGAAATGATTTCACAATCAGAAAATAAAGGAAATAAGGTTTTCAAAAACCAGCTGAACTTGCTTTGTGAAGATATTTTACAGAGTAATTTAGAATCAAATTCTTTTGATATCATTTCCTGTGCTTATGGTTTGAAAACGTTTAATAAAGAGCAATTTGAAATCTTAGCAAAAGAAGTTTCCAGAATTCTTAAACCGAATGGTAAATTTAGTTTCGTGGAAGTTTCGAAGCCTAAAAACAAGCTTTTATATTATCCTTATAAATTGTATTTAAGTAAAATGATTCCAGTTTTGGGTAAATTATTTTTAGGAAATCCTAGTGATTATAAAATGCTTTGGATCTATACCGAAAATTTTGAAAACTGTGACGGTGTGAAGGAAATATTCAGCAAATATAATTTGAGTGTAAACTCAGAAAATTATTTCTACGGTTGTGCAACAGGAATTTATGGTACAAAATTATAATTCCAGAATTTAATAATCACAAACACGAGAAAAGTAGATGTATTTTTCTTACCTTAGTTTTACAAATAATCATCGATGAAATCATTTCTACCTCTTATTCTTTTGTTTGCTTTTCAGTTCGTTTTTTCTCAAAGTGAACAACTCAAGCAAGATTCAACAAATATTCAGAATAATTTTTCTAAAAATATGATTGTGAATATTGATAAAAAAAAATCATCAGATAAAAAATCAAATACTGAAAAACCTAAAATAGCCCAAAACATAAGCATCGACCAGGAAATCAATACGGTATTAAATTATAGAGTTAACCGAATTTGGCGAGAAGATTTGTACTGTCTGGTTTGTATGAAAAATTATAATTCGGAACGGGCTGCATAAATTGTGAAATTATACTTAAATAATCTAAAGATCTTATTTAAAAACAAAAAGCACTTCCAATATGAAAGTGCTTTATGATTTAATAAATTTTATTTCAAATACGTTTCGTACAAATCTGATCTTCTGTCTTTCAGAATCTGAACAGAACCATTGTAGTGAAGATCTTTCAGTAAATTTAAATCTACATCTACAATCAGCGTCATTTCTGTATTTGGAGTCGCCTCACCTTTCACCGCATTCGAAGGAAATGCAAAATCTGAAGGCGTGAAAACCGCAGCCTGACCAAACTGAATATCCATGTTATTCACTCCCGGTAAATTTCCCACACAACCTGCAATTGCGACATAACATTCGTTTTCAATGGCTCTTGCTGCAGCGCAATGACGAACTCTCATGTAAGCATTTTGAGTATCGGTAAGATAAGGAACAAACAAAATTTTCATTCCCTGATCGGCTAAAATTCTTGGTAATTCAGGAAATTCTACATCATAGCAAATGACCAAACCAATTTTTCCACAGTCGGTATCAAAAGCTTTGATCTCATTTCCGCCTTTCATTCCATAATATTTCCTTTCGTTCGGTGTAATATGAATTTTTCTGTATTCGTCAATTCTACCGTCACGGTGAAGGAGATAACTTACATTGTACAGATCATTGTTTTCAAAAATCGGCATACTTCCGGAAATAATATTCACATTATAACTGATTGCCAACTCTGAAATCTTTGCTTTAATTTCTTCCGTAATTTTTGCCAGCTCTATCATACTGTCACGTTCAGAAAGATTATTGAACGGAGCCAGCAAAGGTGTATTGAATAATTCCGGGAAAAGCACAAAATCTGATTTGTAATCTCCCATCACATTCACAAAAAACTCCACCTGTTCATAAAATGCATGAATGTCTTTAAATTGCCTCATTTGCCACTGTACCAATCCCAAACGAATTACACTATCCTGCATTGTGTTTGGTTTTTTACTGTAGTAAATATTATTCCATTGAAGTAAAACAGCATTTTCATGAGAAGCTTCGTCTTCAGGAAGATATTTTTTAAGGACTTTTATCGGTAAAAAATTATTAGAAAGCTGAAAAGAAAGCACAGGATCATAAATTTCTTTGTCTCTTACTCTTCTAATATATTCTCTAGGCGAGATCTCGTTGCTATACTTATGATAATGGGGAATTCTTCCACCCAAAATAATAGATTTCAGATTTAATAATTCACAAAGTTCTTTTCGGGCATCGTATAATCTTCTTCCCAATCTCAATTTACGATATTCGGGATCAACAAAAATTTCGATTCCGTATAATACATTTCCGGTTGAAATATGGGTATTGAAAGAATAATTTCCGGTGATATCACTATACGTATGATCATCGCCGAACTCATCATAATTAACAATAATCGACAATGCAACAGCCGCAATTTTCCCATCTACGGTGATGCAGATTTGCCCGGCTTCAAAAATTTTATTCAGCTTGGCAATGCTTTTTTTTGACCAGACGTATTCTGACATTTGAGGATACGCTCTGCGCATGGTTTCTACCAGCTCTTCATAATCATCTACTTTCAGGGTACGTGTTTCTATCTGCATAAATGTGTATTTTTCTTAAAGTTACGCAAAAACTCTGCAAACCTGTTGCCATCCCAATAAAAAACTTAAACAGATGGTTATTTAATACAAATAATAATAAAATAATATTTAAGTCAAATTTCACTGCAGATTTTAGTAAAAATCACAATATTTTAGGTCTTACAAGCACAAATAATTCATCATTATATTAAGCCACATTATTTAGACGTATAAAGTAATAAACTTACACGTCTGATTTGTTTAAGTTAGACGTGTAAACTTTCCGATTAAGACGCCTAAGTTTTAAACTTTAAATTGATACTATCTAAAGCTTATTCAGTTAAACGAAAATTATAAAAAATAGAAACACCTACATTTCTGCAGGTGTTTCAAGTACGAAAAAAAATAATCTATTGTTTTTGAATTTTATAGAGTCTTCCTGCATCGGTTACGGCATATAAAGCATTATCGCTTCCTTGTGTAATATCTCTGAAGCGCTGTCCTTCATTGACCAACAAACGTTCTTCACCTGCAACTTTATTATCTTTAATAACAAGTCTTACGATGTGAGTTCCACTTAATGAACCTATAAACAGGTTATTCTGCCATTCTGGAATATTGTTTCCTTTGTAAAATGTCATTCCACTTGGTGAAATCACAGGATCCCAATAATAAACCGGTTGTTCCATTCCGCTTTGCTGCTGAATTCCGCTGCCAATCACTGCACCGCTGTATTCAATTCCGTAAGTAATGGTTGGCCAACCGTAATTTTTTGCTGGTAATACACGATTAATTTCGTCTCCTCCACGAGGTCCGTGCTCGCTTTGCCATAATTCTCCTGTTGTAGGGTGAATAGCAATCCCCTGTGGATTTCTATGACCGATACTGTACAATTCCGGCAAAGCTCCAGCCTGAGTAAAAGTAGGATTTCCCGGAGCCGGAGCGCCATCTTTTGTTATTCTTAAAATTTTCCCGATCGCCGTCGTAACCGACTGCGCCAAAGGTCTTGTGGAAAGATCAGAACGTTCTCCTACACTTACCATAAGATTTCCAGTTGAATCGAATAAAATCCTTCCTCCATAATGCAGATTTCCTGCAGAAGAAGACGGGTTTGCTCTGTAAATAACTACAGCGTTTTCAATCGATGTCTCGGAAGCTGAAAGTTTTCCCTTTGCAACTGAAGTCTGCGTTCCTCCTCCAACATTTTCGGAGAAAACCCAGTAGATCATTCTGTTTGTAGAGAATTGGGGATCAATACAAAGTCCTAACAAACCTCCTTGTCCGTTAGAATTGACTGTAGGAATTCCCGTGATTGGGTTGCTTAAGGCTCCTGTATTGGTGGCAATTCTCATCGTTCCACCCTTTTGAGTGATTAACAGTCTTCCGTCTGGCAAAGCTGTAATTCCCCACGGAGCAGATAATGATGAACTTAAAACGGTACTGCTGTAAGGCGTTTGTGTTCTCACACCATTTATTCTTGTTTGTCCGGCAAAAGCAGGAGAATAGGTTGTATTTGCAGGATTGGTTTCTACAGGTGGATAAATCGCCTCATTTCCCGGTTCTTCAATAGGCTGTTGTTCGATATCGTCTGAACAGTTTGCGAAAAACATCGCCGATGCAATCAGCATGTAATGTACTTTAAATTTCATATTATTAAGATTTGGTGATTTGGTTTCTGAAAATGATAATTTAAAGTTTGGAAAGCATCAAAGTTTGCGCCAATAACTCAATATTATTTAAAATAATTCACTTTTAACATATCATATTAAAACAGTAATTAGAAAACATTATTGTAAATTATTTACAAAAAAACTTTCCATTTAAAGCGAAAGGTTTAATATTATTTGAAATCATTTTTTTAATTTAAAATCTCATTCATCTGTGTTAAAATAATAGGTTTTCCGTCGGTAATCAAAATGGTATGCTCATGTTGTGCCATGTACCCACCTTTGTTTCCTACCATCGTCCAACCATCATTCAGTTCTACCGCAATTGTTGAATCGGTCGAAATAAATGTTTCAATCGCCACAACAGAATTTTTCTTAAATCTTCTGGAATCGTAACGGTTTTTGTAATTCATCAATTCATCTGGTTCTTCGTGGAGACTTCTTCCTACACCGTGACCGCCAAGATTTCTAATGACTTTAAATCCTCTTTTTTTTGCCTCAGTTTCCATTAAAAAACCAATATCTGCGATTTTTACACCACCCTTTATATTGTTAATTGTTTTTTCTAAAATTTCCTTGGATGCATCGACTAATTTCTGATGCTGATTGATATCTTTTCCAATCACAAAAGAACCTCCGTTATCTGCCCAATATCCATTGAGCTCTGCAGAAACATCAATATTAATTAAATCTCCTTCTTTCAAAACTCTTTCAGAACTAGGAATTCCATGACAAAACTCGTTATCTACGCTGATACACGTCCAACCCGGAAATCCATATGTAAGATAAGGCGCAGACTTCGCACCAAAATCTGAAAGAATTTTGGCTCCATACTCATCAAGATCTTTTGTTGTCATTCCAACTTGTGCATAATTCATCATTTCTTTCAAAGTAAAAGCCACAGCTTCACTTACTTTCTGCATTCCGATTAATTCCTGTTCGTTTGTTATAGACATAATTATGATTTTGAAACAATAAAGTTAGGGAATAAAAAAATATTGATTTGAAATAAAAAAACACCTACTGTAATAGTAAGTGTTCCGTGGTCCCACCTGTAATGTCCCCCGTGTATTTATGTGGCATTAGATGGAGTTATATTTACTTTATATCAGCTATCTATAAAAATTTTGGAGTTGCATTGAGTGCTGTGGATGTAGACGGGTTTAAGCGTGTTAATAATATGTTTTGCTATTTTTCATCCTACCTGTAGTAAAAACAGCTTTAAATCTGTCATAAAAGAATCAAAAAAAACTCCATCATTGTCAATAACTTTTTGAGGAATAAGTCCACTAAAATCCACTAATTTAGGGCTGTTTTTTTCATTTAATACAATATTTTTTGATAACAATATTTCAAAGTCTTTTCCTAAATCTATGTTAACCTTAATGTAATCCTTTAGGTCATTAAAATCAATATTTTCGGTATTTTCACTTTTTTCTCTTTTATATCTATCAACATTAACTGAAACTACAGCATAGTTATCTTTTTGTTCTGCACATCTTTCAGTTTGATTTTTACTTAATAAAAATCTTCCATTTTCATCCCATTTAGATTTAACTTCAATATAATAAACAGGTTTTTGCTTTTTATAAATTATAAAATCTTGACCATTTTGCTCTTCTCTGTTTGCAAGTTTTTCATCTTTTTCTGATGCTAAGAGTTCAATTGTTTCTGCTAATTCTTTTTCCAGCTGATTCTCGATCAAATCTTGAATCTTGAGCCCCACACTTTTGATATAATCTGTATGTTGCTTTTGTCTTGCTTCTTCCTTTAATTTTTCATTTCCTTTTTTGATAAGTTCTTCTAAATTTTCAATTTCTGATAATTTCCCCAATAATTGTATCTTATCAGGTGACTTTGAAAGTATTGAAAACAAACTATTTCTTGTTTTGTCATCCTTAAATTTTGATAATAAGATTTCTTCTTTCTCTTTATTCAATCTTGGTAGCCATTCACCCCATTTTGAACCTTCTTTTGATAGATGGTCGATGAGATCTAATAGTAAAGTAAGTAATTCTGGAGCAGTATTACTCTCTAAAGTATTTTTATATAACTCTTTACCTCCTAAAATAATATCTTCAATCTCTTTTCCTACTGTATGTGCTATAATGGAATCCTGATGTTGTAGATACTTTTCAAAATTTGATATAACCAAATCATTAAAAATGTCTGCTTCAGTGATTTCATTGTATTTATTCTTAAAGTCTAAATCTAAGATTTTATCAATCTTTAGCTCTTTAGCACTACATAATTTAAACGATTGAGCGGGATAACATTCTAATTTATCTAATAAATTTTTCTTAAGTTCTGGTGATTCAAATAATATTGAAACAAATTTTTGAACTTGCAACTATTTTTGAGACAAAATTTATATACTCTTTATGCTACATTTTTAGATTGATTAGACATTAAATTTTGATACTCTTTTATGGTTAAATTTCCTAAAGCCGAATGCCTTCTGTGAGTGTTGTAAAATGTTTCTATATATTCAAACACAGAGTTTTTTAGCATGATCTCTAGTTTCATATTTATTTTGATAGACAAGTTCGGTTTTCAGAGTTTTGAAAAAGCTCTCAGCTACAGCATTGTCATAACAATTTCCTTTTCCGCTCATGCTTCGAGTAATGTTTTTTCCGACTATTGATGTAAATTCTGTACACGCATATTGTATCCCTCTATCTGAATGGAAAATCAAGCTATCATGATCCTGTAAAGGACGATGGAGCCTTGCCATTTTCAAGGCAGCAATACTGGTGTCCTGAGCCTTCATCGTCTCACTTAATGACCAGCCGATAACCTTTCTGTCAAACAAATCAATGACTGTAGTAAGATACAACCAACCCTGACCTGTGCGGATATACGTAATATCAGACACCCAGACCTCTTTACTGCTTGTAACCTGAAAATTTTGATTCAAATAATTTTCAGCAACAGGGTATCGATGGGATGAGTTGGTAGTTTTCTTAAATTTTTTCTTTACAATACTTCTCAGGTTGCGTTCTCTCATTAGTCTGGCCACCAAAGGACGTGAAGCTCTCATTCCTTTTGCTTCCAGTTCTCGGGCAATACGAGGGCTTCCATATCTCCCACGGCTCCAATGATAAATACTAAAGATTTCTGCTGATAAAATGGCTCTTCTTTCTGATTGCTTACTCGGTTTTCTTTTCTTCCAATGATAAAAACTGCTCCTGCTTACCTTTAATACTTCGCACATCTTCCCGACAGGAAACACATCAGCGTGTTCTTTGATAAATTTATATCTTACCCGTCTCTCTTGGAGAAGATGCCTACCGCCTTTTTTAAGATATCACGTTCAAGCTTTGTTTCTTCTAGTTCTTTGCGAAGTCTCAATAACTCTTCCCTTATTGGATCAGAGGATATTTGTTTTTCCTTGCTAAGTTTACCTTCTTTGTGAAGTTTTCGCCAATTAACGAGACTTTCTTTACAGATCCCCAATTCTTCAGCTACCGAGGATACATTGCCTCGCTGCTCACTTAAAGATACTGCTTGGATCTTAAACTCTAGACTGTAATTTTTTCTGATCTTTTTCATACTCTTAAAGATAAAGAGTATAAGAATTGTGTCCTAACAAAGTTAGCAACTCCACAACTGTATTTCTACAATATTTTTTAGATTATGAAAATGATCCTGAATGGAATGAATATAAAATTACAAATACTTATAATTCATGAAACTAATCAAAATTGAAAAATAGAAGTGGCTATATTTAAAGTGAGAGTATTTATTTTTCTCGCTAACAAACACAAACCCCACCGCAACTTACGGTGGGGTTTTATTATCTGCCATACGAAAAAATCGGTAACAGCATATTATTTTCTCATTAATATTTGAGAATCACTTAAAATAGGTTGCTCCTTTATATTTTGTATATAGCCTGATGATTCAAAAGTAATGGAACCAACATCAGTCAATATTTCATAGTCCCACAATAGAATTTTTCCGTTTGGCGATAGTCGGGGATTAAAACGATTAATATTCTGAATATCTAATCCAACAGTATTTTGATAATCAAGATTAATTTTTAAATACAAAACATTTTCAAATATTAAATCACAAGGAGAAATCCAAAAACTATATAAATTAGATGTTTCATCTAAAACCCATTTAAAAATATAATCTATATCTAAAATTAATTTTTGATTTTCATCAGGAAGAAAAATAGAATAAACATAACTATCATGCCATTCCATTTCTTCAAAATCTGACTCAGTCCATACATTTTTCACATTCATATTATACTATTTTTTGTTAAGATAGTTTCTAACTGTTCTTACATCTTGTTGTGTCATTGGTTGAACCCATTTCCTATCTTTATTTAAAAATGTTTGCCCACTACTATTAGTATTTAAAAACGACCTTTGAACGTGTGGAGTTTCTACCCCTTTATGCGTTGCACCACGTAAGTCATAATGAAAAGCTCCGTCTTTTGTACCGATACTAACAGAATTTTTACCATTATTTAATTTAACCAAATCGTCAATTTGATTTTCAAAAGTATTTTGCAGTACTCCTTTTTCTGCAGATAACACTCCTTTTTCTGCAGCTATTTCAGCTTTTACTACATCATCTAAAGCTTTTCCTTTGGTCGCTAAAATAGCTAGCAAGCCAATTCCCATCATTGCATGTCTGTTCTTAGTTTCTATTCTAGCCAAACCTATACCTATCAAATCTGATATACCTAACACATCTCCACTCATCATGTAGAGCCCACCGCCTCCTGGCTCTGGCCCCATTCTTCGAAGTTGTTGAGCAATATCTATCTGTGGCAATTGTCCTTGTGGAATCTTAATGTCTGCCATTCTACCGCTATAACATACTGCACAGTTAAGCGGCATCATGATAGGTGCAGCCTGCATATTGACCTTTCCAGATTTGTTTACGACTACTTCCTCTATTGGAGCTGGATTGTTATCACCACCAACTGAATTGGGATCAAGTCTAGGAGGACAGGAAGTACATCCTTCACTACTCATTCCAGTTGGATCGGTAAAGAATATAGGATTGTTATTGGCATAACCGTAAGAATCAAGAGTAAAAGAATTTAGCATATCTACCACCCCCCATCTTCCAATATCGGGCATATAAAATCTTGCGCCGTAGTCGTACATTCCTGTCTCTTGAAGCTCCTTTCCGTTGTACTTGTAATTCTTATAACCTCCCAAAAAGCCTTTTGATCCTCCAATATGATTTAGACCAAATGGATAGTAATCATTTTTATCCGTAATTTCCAATGATCCATCTACTTTCTTTGCATAACTTAATCTGGCATTTCCTAAATGATCCGTATATTGGTAAATATAGCGATTTTCTGCAAAACTGTAAAAGCCTTCTGCTGTTGGTACAAAATCTAATCTCCATACTGGTGTCAAAGGAGGTTTGATACCTCCTCCCAGATCAAGATCCTTCTTCTGATAAGCCTGCTCCTCGAAAGCAACTTCGGTACGACATGTTATACAAGTTACACTTTCAGAATAATTATAATGAAATCCATCCAAATAATCCGTAATCGTATTGTTGGTAGGTTGATTTCTCCCATCTAATTTTGTAGAATATATTTTTCTCAATTTTGTTCCATCTGCACGATATAGATAACTTAGATTTATATAGTTAGTTACTCCGAACACTGAAGTCGGCATAAATTGAAAGTTTTTGGGTAAATTCAGATGGTTGTATTGAACACTTTCAATTCCCTTATCCAACATATTCACCATATTCCCGTTCACATCATAGTCAATTAAATTATTTCCACCTTCATAGCCTGTATCATTCATTGCATTTTCTACAATACGATTGAGTCGATTTCCTGTATATTGATAGTCCAGATTATCCACAACAGTAGAAGTAAGACCTGAAATAGGAACAGCTTTTCTCTGTAGATTGCTTATATTTCCGTTCAAATCATAGGTTAAATATTCATCAGCATTTCCATTTTGCGGATTCACTGTATCGGGCTCTGCATAAAGACCTTTTTTAAGTCTGTTTAATCCATCATATGTATAGTCATACCTTTTAAGGACATTATCAAACGCATTTTTCCAATCTATTTCAACAATATTTCCGTTGAATCGACCTGTTGTTAAACTGCTATATACAGGATTGGTATATTTGATCTCATATCCAAACAAATCTCCACCGCTTAAATCGGCAGGATTGTTTATCTGCGTCATCCAACCTCGAATGTTATACTTGTAATCTACAGTCTGAAGACCATTTCCAGAAATTGTACCGCCTACTTTTTTGGTTTTCAACTGTGAAAGCTCGTTATACTCATTTTGAGCAAGATATTCCACAAGATTATTATCAACCTGATGGGTATGGGTCATTAATCTGTTTTGATGATCGTACGTGAAAACTTCTGTAATCACTCTTTCGGTATCGGTGGCAAGCCTTTTATGTTGCGTTAAAACAATATTAGGATTTCCCGAAAAATCAAGTCTTTTTTCAATATTCGTATATCCTCCCAAATGATTTTGGGAATATTCCCTGATAAGCCTTCCTTTCAAATCATAATACATATATGTTTTTGTCCAGTTGTCATCTTCAATGTTTTTCACAAAATTCGATACAGGTAAACCTTTTGTACTTACTCCATATTGCTGAACATTGGATGGCAAAACAACCTGATCATACACCATAGTTGGAAAAGGGTCTCCTGGTAAATATGAATCATAATAGTTGACAGATAATATACTTTCTATATTTTGAGGATATGCTGTATTGGCATAATAGATCTGTAATCCGCTTTGTGTGTATGTTCCAGCAGTTTCTATATTAGTTCCATAGGTGTTTGTAATCCATGTTTGTACTGCATTTCTATTACCATTATCAATTGAAATTCCTGTATATAAAACTCTGCTAAACTTATCATATTTAGTAAACAGCCATTTGTTTGATGGACGCATAACTGCATCCTGCGTTGCCACAAGGCGATCAGCCTTATCATACACCATATGTTCCCAGCCTTTTCCAGGAAGCTTTTTTTCTACTAAACGGTTTCTGCCATCATAACGGTATTGATAATAGAGATTTTCTACTGTAGATGGCTCTACTGTTGGTGCTGAAGCCAATGGAGGAATCACAAAGGCTAACTGATCATATTCATTGTAAACATAATAAGTATCTGCTTTGGTGTCAGCATCAAGCATTTTTCTTACAAGAACCACCTTCCCCCGTCCGTTTTTAAATTCTATTGTTTTATTTCCGTCTTCATCAGTTACTGTATTTTTGTATAGTTGATTAGGCGGGAAATATTGGAGTAATTGAACCGATGTTTCTGTTCTGCCCTCAACCCATGTTGTTGTGGTTTGATATTTCCTTACATAATCTTCATGGATATTGGCATCATAATTAAATTTCACTGGTTTATCATTCCATGCTGTACCAACCTGTTTTTGTTCTAAAACTCTGTCTAATGGTGAGTTTTCTACTATTTTTTCGGAGTAGAATTTTTCTGTGCCATATACAGAAGGATCAGAAGCATAAGCTAATGGAGCCGTAAAGATGCTACCATTAGCATTGAATGTTTGCGGTACAGGAAGATAATCCCTTACCTGTCTTCCAAATCCGTCATATTCAATATGGGTAACAACATCTTTTTGCAATGGAGATGCTTTAACATTTACAACCTGTTTTGGTCTGCCCAAACCATCGAAATAATGAACGGTCTCAGAGGTTTTAGTGGGCTGATTATTCGCATCATAGTCCAGATATGTTTTTGAATAGACGTAATTCTCTGTAGGACTTAACTGTGCGTGAACTAAACCTGATATCAGGAAAGTTCCTAAAGGGATAAGTATTTTTTTCATGATTTGGTTTTTATGGTTTGTAGTTATATTTGAATTCTTTTAACAGTTTACCCGATGCATTATCCTGTCTGATTTCTTTCAATCTGTTAGCTGAATCGTATACGTAAACTTCTTTGATTCCTGATGGCGGAGTAATACTTGTTACACCAATCAATGGATCGTATGTGTAAGTAGTGATCTGTGTACTGTTTAATGCTGATTGTTTTCTGAAGATATCTAATTTATCTATTAAAGTCTGCTCCGTAGTTGCATTAATATCCGCATTTGAAGCCGAAATAATATCTGCCGCCAATGCGTTTGCTACAGAATATGACACACCTGTTACTTTTGCAATAGGCTGGGTAGAATTGTAACCCCAGATTATCGATGTTACAACACCATCTTTTGTGGTGTATTGCAAAATATTACCTTTGGAGTCGTATTGATCATAAGTAGCTTCCACAGAAGAAACTGTAGGATTTTCTATATCATAGGATTTTACAGATAAAGGCAATACCAAATTTCCAGTTTGTGATGTAGGTAAAACTGTTGGATAGATTGTTTCTGTTTTTGACAAAATCTTAGTTGTATTTCCAATAGTTTGAGTGATTATCGTTTCCAATGGAAGGCTAATTATGTTTCTGTCGATCAAAAGTTGATTTCCTTTTTCAACAGCATATGAGTAATTACTCGTTTGGCTAGAGCCATCTGGAAAAGTAGTTTTTTGAATTGTTAGATTACCTATAGGATCAGATTGAGTTACATTACCATAAGAATAATCAGTTGTTGTGACAAAAGCCTGTCCTCCAAAAAACTTTGTTGTAGCAATACTTGAAGGACCTGGGTTATATAATGATAATATGGCTTTATAAGTTAAGTTATATTGGCTATAATTATACCCTTTTGTTTGTACTACTGGATAGTATATTGGTTGTACAATTGTATATAAGGGATTATGAAATGAAAAATTAGCATCCGAACCATTTTTAAGTCTTTCATCAATGGTATGGCCATAGATTACTCCCCAATATTGTTTTTGATTGTACGAAATATCATATGTATAATCTTCAGAATCTACCAATTTAAAAATTTGATTTTCATGAGCATAATTTTTACTTGATAATAATAATCCATTATATATACCGACTTCGTCTTTAAGCTCAAAAGGTTTATAATGAAAAGAATAATCTCTTTTATATTTAATGGATTGTTGTGAACTTGTAAATTCAGTATGATAATGCCTAAAATCAAAGGGTTCTGCTCTCATGGAGGTTTTTATAAATAAATATTGAGGCTCTGTAAAAGTAGGTGTCGGAGCTTCAAGCCCTCTTCCTAATGCATAAACATGACTGTATACAAGGGTCGGAGCAACATTATACTCATATTCTTTTTTTATTGTGCCAATATTATCCTGTTGTGTTTCAGTAACTTTTTTATATCCAATAAAATCTTCCTCATACAACGCATGGTTTCTTAGCAATATATATGCATTTGTGCCATTTGTATCTAATGAATTGTTCTGCGGATGACCTGGAGGAGGATTTCTTAATTTTCTTAAATCAAATAGACAAAGCTACACAACACATGAAAAAACACTTCTTAATAGTAAGAAGTGTGTAATAAATAAGTAATATTACTGATATTACTTTATTTGTTTTTTAAGCTTTGAGAAATGCTCTTGTAAATCTTTAGGCAGAGTAACATTAGTAGTCTTGTTCTTGTGAAGATACTTATTGTAATTATTCACAGTTATTAAAGTTCCATTTTTACTATAAACAATTCCTGCTTCTTGTACGTTTTTTATAGTAGAAACTTCTAATAAAGGAAGTAAATTTCTCAAATATTCTACCATGTCAGATGAGCTGCATTTGAATTCTAATCTAACCCTATTCTCACCAGCAAATATTGAATAGAAGTCATCTGCTGAAAGCTTATCATCATTAATATACTTATCAACACTCACATTGTATAGCTCTAAAATATCATCTTTTTTAATTCCATCCTTTACTTGCAAAGAATTAACAGGCTTATTTATAGATGATGGAGAAAAATCTAAATCGTATTTAAACTTAAAATATTGTAGAAGGTCATCTATCAAAGCAGTAGCAACACCAAATTGGTCAAGACCTAAAATATTCTTCAATGATTTTTCAACATATAATTTAAAACCTGAAATATTCTCTAGAAGATAAATCTCTTCCATATCAGTTTGAGCTTTTATGAATAGTTCTTTTATATCACGTTCAAAATTATTTAGCCATGAAGAACTGCTGTTATCAAAATGTAGTATTAAATCATTATTACTTCGATCAATACTTTCTTCTTTAATATTATAAAGCTTAAATGAATCTACGAATTCAGACTTTGATTTTCTAATTCCCTCTGGACGAAGAGAATCTTCAATTTCTTTGAAAAATAGAATTTTATCAGACATATTCAAAAATACAAATGTTTCTCCTATGTTTCACCCACCAAAACAAAAAAGCACCTACATTTCTGTAAGTGCTTGATTTAAAAAGTGGTCCCACCTGGGCTCGAACCAGGGACCACCTGATTATGAGTCAGGTGCTCTAACCAACTGAGCTATAGGACCTCAAAATTTGGTTAAATTTTGTGTTTGCAAAAATAGTAAAATTTCTTTCACTACAAAATTTTTTATGGCTTTTCTTGACAAAGTTCTACCAGGACACCATTCGTAGATTTCGGGTGTAAGAAGACAACTAATTTGTTATCAGCACCTTCTTTAGGTTCTTCAGAGATAAACTGAAATCCTTCTTTTTTTAATCTTTCTACTTCATTCAGGATATTTTCTACACCAAATGCCAAATGATGAATACCTTCTCCTTTTTTATCGATGAATTTTGAAATTGGACTTTCAGGATTACTGGCTTCCAAAAGCTCAATTTTGCTTTCTCCTGTTTCATAAAATGAAGTCACTACGCCCTCTCTTTCTACAGTTTCTTTTTTGTACGATTCTTTTCCTAAAAGTTTTGTAAAAAGCTCATCAGAGATGCCCAAAGATTTTACCGCAATACCGATATGTTCTAATTTCATAAATCTAAAATATATTTTTTTGAATGCTAATCAATTTTCAAATTAGCAATTCAAACAAAAGTACTAAATTTGCATAAATTATGGAAAGCAACAGACAAAGAAAAGTAGCACAGATTATACAGGAAGATTTCGCAGAACTTTTCCGCAAACAGGCATCAGAAAGTAAACAGAATTTTCTGGTTTCCGTTTCCGATGTTAAAGTAACTCCCGATTTGGGAATTGCAAAAATCTATTTAAGTATTTTCCCTCAGGAATTTCGTGCTTCAATTATGAAAGAAATTGAAGAAAACAAGGCGCAATACAGAAACTTCATCGGTCAGAAAATGGCAAAACAAGTTCGTATTATTCCACAATTGAGCTTTTATCTAGATACTACGCTTGATGATGTAGAGAAAATCGAAAGAGAACTGAGAGGCGAAGGCGACAATCCTGTTTTATAGAAACATTGAAAAACATTGCATTTTACATTGCATCGCGCTACCTTTTATCTAAAAAAGGAAGCACTGCTGTAACATTTATTACCTGGCTTGCTGCTGTGGCGATGAGTGTTGCTGTGGCTGCAATGTTTGTCATTATTTCTGTTTTTTCCGGTCTTGAAGATTTCAACAAAGCTTTGATTTCTAATCTTCATGCTGATTTAACGATAAAAAGCACATCCGGAAAAACGCTGAAAAATTTTGAGAAAATAAATACTGTTTTAAAAAACAATAAAGAAATTTCCAGCTTCTCAAGAATAATAGAAGAAAAAACCTACATTAATTACAACGGAAAAGGCGATGTTGCCTATCTTCGAGGAGTTGATTCGGCTTATATTAAAGTGAACCCGGTTAATAAAACCATATTTTTCGGAAGCTATCCTTCATTCGAATATACCAATGAAGTTATTATGGAGCATTCGCTTCAAAACAGATTGGGAATTCCTGTAGATTCAAACACAGATTTCTCAACACTTTTTATGCCTAAACCCGGAACGGGAATCATTAATAAGGAAGAAGATATTTACAATAAAAAAGAAATTATTGTCTGTGGTGTTTTTCCAGGGAATGAGCAGCTCAACAATTATATTATTGCTCCGGTAGAACTGGCTGAAGAATTATTAAATCTTCCAAAAAATTCAGCTTATCAAATTGTTATTAAGCTTAAAAATCAAGAAAACATAGATTCTGTAAAACAAAATCTTCTTAAAACTCTAGGAAAAGACATCGAAATTAAAACGAAAGAGGAAGAAAATGCAGCGTTCTGGAAAATGATTAATACCGAAAAGCTTTTTATTTATTTAATTTTCGCTTTGGTTATTTTCATCACAACTTTTAATTTAGCTGGTGCCATTATTATTTTACAGCTCGACAAAAAACAACAGGCAAAATCTCTGATTTCTTTAGGTTTTCCTTTATCACATCTTAGAATGACCTATTTCTACACCGGAATTCTTATTGTTATCTTGGGAGTAATCTCAGGTCTTATTTTAGGAACAGCTTTATGCTATTTCCAAATTTATACTGAATTATTTAAGGCTGTTGAAGATTTACCTTTTCCTGTAAAAATTGTTGGTAAAAATTATTTAATCGTTGCAGCCATCGCTTCTGTCTTTGGTATTATAATTTCTTGGTTCTTTTCTAAAATCAGTAAAGACTATATTACTAAAAATTAATATTTTATAATTTTATTTATTTGTAAATTTGCCTCCCAATTTAGAAAAAATGAGACGAATTTTACATTCATTTTTGCTAACTCTGATCACTATCAGTGCTTTAGCTCAAGTTCCTGCGGGATATTACAACAATGCAACCGGTACAGGTGCAGCTTTAAAAACTCAATTAAAAAATATTATTTCGAATGGACACCAAGACCATGGTTATAATGGTCTTTGGACAGGTTACCAAACAACAGATAGGGATTACTACTATGAAAATGACGGTACTATTTTAGATATTTACTCTGAGAGACCCACTGTTGCAGACCCTTATAATTTCACTTATCAAACAGGTCAATGCGGTGGAAATAATGGTGGTGAAGGATTTTGCTATAACAGGGAACACATTGTCCCTCAAAGTTTATTCAATGAGGCTTCACCAATGAAAAATGACATTCATTTCATCAGAGCAACTGATGCCAAAGTAAATGGAATGAGATCAAATTATCCTTTTGGAACAGTAGGAACTGCTACATTTACTTCTTTAAACGGATCAAAACTAGGAAATTCAGTTTCAGCAGGATATGGCGGAACGGTTTTCGAACCTATTGATGAATTTAAAGGTGATGTTGCAAGAATGATTTTTTACTTTGTAACAAGATATGAAACTCAATTATCAGGATTCAGCACAGGTAATATGTTAGGAGGATCTGCATACCCAGGTTTACAAACTTGGGAACTTAACCAACTTTTAGCTTGGCACAATTTAGATCCAGTTTCTCCAGCAGAAATCGGAAGAAACAATGCTTCATATACTTATCAGGGAAACAGAAACCCTTATATTGACAATCCTAATTATGTAAATTTAGTTTGGGGAACACAAACTGTAGATAATCAAGCTCCGACAACTCCAACTAATTTAGTTGCAAATAACCCAACTGCAAGTACCGTAGCTTTAAGCTGGACTGCATCTACAGATAATGTAGGAGTTACAGGATACGATGTTTATGCTAATAATGTTTTAAAAGCTACCGTTACGGGAACTTCAACAACTGTTCAGGCTTTAGCTTCTTCAACAACCTACAATTTCCATGTAATTGCTAAAGATGCAGCCGGAAATTCATCTCCTCAAAGTAATACTGCTACAGAAACTACACTTGCAGGAACCGGCGGTGGTGGAACTTGTGGAACAGAGGATTTCTCAAACATCCCGGCATCTGCTTCAAGCTACGCAACAAGAACATGGACAAACAATAATATTACCTGGACAGCAACTGATGCTAGAACAGACCAAACATTAAACGGAAAAGCAATAACGCTAAGAAACGGAACATTAAGCAGCAGTACAATTGCAGGTGGAATTTCAAGTTTAACCGTGAAAACACAAGTTAAATTCGGCGATCCTTCAACTGCAAACGTATTGGTGAATGATGTAGTGGTAGGAACAATTGCTTACAACACAACAGCAACTACAACTACAATAAACTTAATTAATATTCCTGGAGATGTTATCATAAAAATAACCAACACTTCTACGAGCGGAGACAGATTTGCAATCGATGATTTAAGCTGGACTTGTGCAGCTTCTTTATCAACGGTTGAAAATTCAAAAGAAAAAGCATTCAGCATTTATCCAAACCCGGTTAAAAATCACGAATTATTTGTAAAAGGTGAAAACCTGAACAAAGTTTTGAAAGCTGAAATCTATGATCTTTCAGGAAAACTGATTAAGAATATTGCAAATCCTTTTAAAAATTCAAACAAAATCAATCTTCACGGATTAGCAAAAGGAGTGTACATCCTGAAAACAGACAACAACACTACAAAATTCATTTTAGACTAAGACAACAAATATTTTCAATACGAAGGACCGGTTTTTATCGGTCTTTTTTTTTATTTTTGATGTATGGATTCCAGCAACAAATTAGGACTGATCGGAAAAAACATCTCCTACTCTTTTTCAAAACAATATTTTGAAGATAAATTTAAAAAGAAAAAACTCAGCGATTTTTCATACGAAATTTTCGATTTACAGGAAATCAATGAAATTGAAGAACTGCTTTTAAAGTCTAACCTTTTAGGATTTAATGTAACGATTCCCTACAAAGAGAAAGTGATAGATTATCTGGATGAATTGAGTGATGAAGCCCAAAAAATAGGCGCTGTAAACTGTGTTTTAATTGAAGACGGAAAGAAAACCGGCTACAATACAGACGCTTTTGGTTTTGAAAAAACATTGGTTGCACACAAAAAAACACATCACGAATCGGCTTTGGTTTTAGGAAATGGTGGTGCTGCAAAAGCAGTGCAATATATTTTAGACAAACATCAGATTCCATATCAGACAATTTCCAGAAAATCAGAAATTAATTTTGAAAATTTAGATTCAGAGACAGTTTCAAAAAATAAGCTCATTATTCAGTGTACTCCGGTTGGAACTTTTCCGAATACAGAAGATTGCCTGAATTTTCCTTTTGAAGCTCTTACAAATCAACATTTGGTGATTGATCTGATTTACAATCCGGAATACAGCAAATTTATTATAAATGCTTCCAAAAACGGAGCAAAAACCGTCAATGGATATTATATGCTGGAACAACAGGCAGAAAAAGCTTGGGAAATTTGGTCGTTTAAAAAAAAATAACATAAATTAGTAACTTAATTGGCTTATATTAGCTCGCTTTAAGAAATTAACGCCATTATTCATAAAAGATTTGCTATGACAACAGAAAATAATCTTTCTGAAAACGAAGAACACAAAACGTCTACAGAACATCAGGAAACAGTCGAAAACATTCAGAATACTGAAGAAAACCATCACGAAGAAAATCATGATGGTTCTCACCACGATTCTATTGCCGATCTGTCTCTTGCTGATGCACTGAAAGAAATGGAAAAAATTATCAATTCTAATAATGCAGGTGAACGATACAGAGAGTTTAATGCATTAAAGGAAAAAGCAAATCATACGATTCATGACGAAATCGAAGATAAAAAGCATGAATATACAGATGCAGGAAATGCAATCGAAAATTTCAGCTACGAGCATCCTTCTCAATCTAAACTTTCAGGTCTGATTCATATTTTCAGAGAAAAACATGATAATTTTCAGAAAAATCAGGAAGAAGAGCAGAAAAAAAACTTAGATCAACGTCAAAGCATTATTGAAAGGCTTAAAAATCTTTACACTAATTCTGAACCTGGAGTCAATCTTTTCAAATCAATCAGAGAGATTAAAGAGGAATGGTCAAACGCTGGTCAGGTTGCAAAATCTGAATTTAAAATTTTAAATAACAATTATTTCCATCATTTGAATCAGTTTTATCAAATGTTGGATTTAAATAAAGAATTCCTTGAGCAGGAATACAGCCACAACTTAGAAAAAAGACAGCACATTATTGCAAGAGCAAAAGAGCTGGAAAACGAACCGGTTGTACAAAAAGCTTTAAACGAACTTCAATATCTTCACAAGCTTTGGAAAGAAGAAGCAGAACCTGTTTCTGAAGAATTCCGTGAAAAAACCTGGGAAGAGTTCAAAGAAATTTCAAATAAAATTCATGAGAGAAAAACCGAGCTTTCTGCAGCTATTGAAACAGAGCAGAACGCAAATCTTGAGAAGAAAAACGAAATCATCGCTGAAATTAAGAAACTTTCTGAGCCAAAAGACAATCCTAATCACACGTATTGGCAAAACTCAATCAAGCGAGTTGAAGAACTGCGTTCTGAATTTTTGAAAACAGGAAGTGTTCCGAGAAAATTGTCTAACAATAACTGGAATGATTTCAAAGCTACTTTAAGAGGTTTCAACACGACAAAAAACAATTACTATAAATCTCTGAAAGGTTCTCAACAGCAGAATCTTGATGAGAAACTGAAGCTGATTCAGACTGCAAAAGACAATATGCTTTCTGAAGATTGGGATCTTGCAGTGGCTTTATTCAAAAAACTTCAGGAAGACTGGAAGAAAATCGGTCACGTTCCGAAAAGTATGACCAATAAAATCTGGGATGAATTCCGTGATGCATGTAATACATTCTTTAATAATTACAGAGAAAAAAGCAGCGCTTCTACCGATAACTGGAAAGAAAACTACAAGCTTAAAAAAGATATTCTTGAAGAGTTGAAGACCATTTCAAACGACGAAGGAAGCATCGAAAAAATAGAAGCGATTAAAACATCTTGGAACAATATTGGAAAAGTTCCGAGAGATAAGATGGCAATCAACTCTGAGTTTAATAAAACTCTTAGAGAAAAGTTGAAGCTGAATAAGATTAATGAGCTTGAGCTGAAAGAAGAAGGTTTATCTGAAAACCAATTAACTGATAAAGCAAGAAAAATTAAGAGTCAAATCTCAGATCTTGAAGCTGAAATTGTTAAACTTGAAAATAACCTTTCATTCTTCAAAAATCCATCAAGAGAAAACCCTCTTTTACGAGATACTTACAATACGATTGATGACAAAAAAGCTCACCTTGAGACTTTAAAGCAGAATCTTCACAGTATCATCGCTGGAGAATAAATTAAAATTAAAGTAAAATCTATAGAGCGAAACAAAGAAATTTGTATTCGCTTTTTTTATCTTATGCAAGACGAATTTTACATCAGAAGATGCATTGAGCTCGCTCAGAAAGCCATCGGAAACACTTATCCAAATCCATTGGTAGGAAGTGTGATTGTTCACAACGGTAAAATAATTGGTGAAGGGTATCATCATAAAGCCGGTGAAAATCATGCGGAAATTAACGCTATCAATTCCGTTGAAGATAAAAGTCTGATTCCTGAATCTACGATTTATGTTTCTTTGGAACCTTGCGCCCATTTCGGAAAAACTCCGCCTTGTGCTCTGAAAATTGTTGAACTTGGCTTTAAAAAAGTTGTTATCGGAGCAATGGATTCCCACGATAAAGTCAACGGAAAAGGAAAGAAAATCATTCAGGATGCAGTAATTGCAGTTGTTTCCGGAGTTTTGGAAAAAGAATGCATTGAGATAAATAAAAGATTTTTTACCTATCACGAAAAGAGAAGACCTTTTATTATCTTGAAATGGGCAGAATCTGGCGACCGTTTTATGGATAAAGATTTCAAGCCTACCCAAATCAGCAACTCACTGACCAAACAATTTGTACATCAGCTAAGAAACAACGAGCATTCTATTCTGATTGGCACAATGACGGCTTTGAGAGACAACCCAAGTCTTACTACAAGAGAAATTGTAGGCAGAAACCCGATCAGGATTTTGATTGATATTGATTTAAAAGTTCCAACCGATTTTAATATTTACAGCAATGAAGCAGAAACTTTGGTTTTCAATTCTGTAAAAGAAGGTGAAGAAGGAAATATAAAATTCATCAAAACTTCAAGAGAAAGTTTCATTGAAAATATGTTGAAAAAATTACACGAACTTCAGATACAATCCATCATTGTGGAGGGCGGAAGTTTGGTTCTTCAACAGTTTATTGATGCAGGTTTATGGGATGAGACAATTGTTATTAAAAATAAAAATTTAGTATTAGAAAACGGAACGAAAGCTCCAAGATTTAGCGAAACTCCGATCGATACTCAGGATTTCCGAGATAATGTTATTGAATTTTATAAAAATTCTCACTAAGAAGCCGACCAATGCTGCACGAATACAAAACCATAGAAAAACCTGTAGAAAACACTTTGCTTAAAGAAAAAGGAAGCAAATTTATCGGTTTTGCTTTTCCGGTTAATAATGAAGCTGAACTTAAAAATGCTTTAGAGAAAATAAGAACAGAGCATCCGAAAGCTACGCATCATTGCTATGCTTTCAGAATAGGTTTAAATGGTGAGAATTATCGCGCAAATGACGATGGAGAACCATCCGGAAGCGCAGGCTTACCAATTTACAATCAACTCTTAGCCAACGAAATAACCAATGTTTTAGTGATAAGCGTCCGTTATTATGGAGGAACAAAACTAGGCGTTTCAGGTTTGGTAAAAGCTTATAAAGAATCGGCTAAAATTACTTTAGAAGAAGCCCAAATCATTACAAAAGAACTGGAAACTGAAATAGAAATTCAGTTTCAGTTTAATCAGCAGAATCTTATTTTCACTTTGCTCTCAAAATTTGATGCTAAAGTCTTGAATTTTGACGCCAATGAAAACTGTATTTTGACCGCTTCATTAAAAACGGCGCAAAAAGAAAACATCTCAGAAAAATTATCTGAGATGCAATATATTTCTTTTGAATTTAAAGATTAGATTAATCTCTTCGACCCCCCATTAAAAGAGAAGCAAAGTATATCAACTGTGCTAAAGATCCTAAAGCTGCCACCAAATAAGTTCGCGCGGCCCAGGTAAGACTGTCTTTAACACCTACAAATTCTTCTGCAGTCACTGTTCCTGTATCTTTCAGCCATTTCATAGCTCTGTTACTTGCGTCATACTCTACAGGAAGTGTTACAAATGCAAATAATGTAGTAAGAGCAAACATAATTACTCCGATTAACAGAACTAATTTATTGCCACTCATTGCCATAACAACGATCCCTCCCATCAATACAAATTGCATTAAGTTTGAACTTATGTTCACAACAGGAACCAATTTTGATCTCAATTGTAACATTGAATATCCTACAGCATGTTGTACAGCATGACCACATTCGTGAGCTGCAACAGCCGCCGCAGCTGCGTTTCTTTGCATATAAACTCCTTCTGAAAGATTCACCGTTTTATCCGCCGGATTATAATGATCCGTCAATTGCCCAGGAACTGAAATTACCTGAACATCATGAATATTGTTGTCTCTCAACATTTTTTCGGCAACTTCTTTACCCGACATTCCGTTTCTGAGATGTACGTTTGAATAATATTCGAATTTAGATTTTAATCTTGAGGAAACAAACCAGCTAATCAGCATCGCAAGTCCTATGATAAGATAATAACCTGTCATTTTATTTAAATTTAGTATATAATAATTCTTATAATTGATGTAAAAATTGTGCCAAAGTTTTAGGTTTTATTAATTATATTTGTGGTTCTATTTACCCGAAAACTATGTCAAAAGTTTCCATTCTTGAAGTAAAAACTCCTGAAGATTTAAAGCAATTTGTAAAATTCCCAATGAATTTATACAAAAACAATCCCTATTATGTTCCTTCATTTATAAAAGACGAAATTAATGTATGGAATCCTCAGGAAAACCCTGCCTTGCAATATTCTGAAGCAAAGCAGTTTTTAGCATGGATAGACAATAAAATAGTGGGAAGAATTGCCGTAATCATCAATCATAAAGAAGAAAAAGAACTGGGTATAAAAAAAGTCCGTTTCGGATGGATTGATTTTATTGATGACACAGAAGTTTCAAAAGCATTGATTGACACCGCTATAAATTACGCTAAAGAACATCAGATCGACAACATTGAAGGACCAATGGGTTTTACCAATCTCGACAAAGCAGGAATGCTGACTTTCGGATTTGAGAAAATCGCTACGATGATTGGAATTTACAATCATGAGTATTATCCGAAACATATTGAAAATCTCGGTCTTGTAAAAGAAAAAGAATGGGTAGAATTTGAAATGAATTTTCCCAAAGTACTTCCTCCAAAAGTAGAAAAATTCAGCTCACTGATTGCGGAAAAATATAACTTAAGAGTTTTAGACTTTCAAAGCAAAGAAGAGATTTTACCTTACGTAAAACCTATGTTTAAGCTACTTGACGAAACTTACAAACATCTTTCGACCTATACTCCTATTTCTGAAGAGCAAATTAAAACATACAAAGAGAAATTCTTCCCTATGATTGCCAAAAACTACGTAATCTGCGTAGTTGATGAGCATGATGAGTTGGTTTCTTTTGCCGTTACGATGCCTTCTTATTCTAAAGCTTTACAAAAATCTAAAGGAAAACTTTTTCCTTTCGGTTGGTGGCATTTTTTACAGGCTCAAAAGAAAAACGACCGCGCTAATTTTTACTTGATTGGAATTCATCCCGAATACCAAAGACGTGGTGTAACTGCTATTATTTTCAAAGAAATTTTCGTACGTTTCAACAATATGGGAATCGATTTCGCAGAAACCAATCCTGAGTTGGAAGAAAACAAAAGCGTGCAGGTTCTTTGGCAGGATTACAATCCGGTAAATCATAAAAGAAGAAGAACATATTCTTTAAAATTCTAATATGAAGCCACATCTTTTTATTTTCGGTTTTTTGATTGCAGGTTTTGCTGCTTATAATTTGTTTTTTGCATTACCCGATGACAAAATGAATACGCTTGTAAATATCGTTTATGCAAGTGTACTTTTTGGTTATATTTCATTTATGGCATTTACTGTACTTAGAAAACTGAAGAAATAGCACTATTTTTATTGATTCTAAATTATCGGTTTTCTCTATTTTCATCAGACTTTTAAGTTGATTAATTTCATGCTTTATTGTTTATTGCCTAAATTTGCAACTTGAGATAATAATGTAAAAATGAATTTACCTGAAAGTTATATTCCGATCCTTATACAAGCCGGTGTTGCCATAGGTTTTGTAGCCGTTTCTTTGCTTGGAGCTCATTTTCTGGGTCCAAAGCAGAAAAAAGGAAATTCTGTAAAAAACCAAAGCTGGGAATGTGGTGTACCTGTTGAAGGAAACGCAAGAACTCCATTCTCAATTAAGTATTTCTTAACTGCGGTATTGTTTGTATTATTCGATATCGAAATCGTATTTTTTTATCCGTACGCTGTAAACTTCAGAGAATTTGGTCTTGAAGGATTCTTTGCAGTTCTTACATTTGTTGCTATTTTCTTCCTTGCATTTTTTTATGTCTGGAAACGTGGCGCATTAGACTGGGATAAATAACGATAATTATAAATTTTAAATTACAAATTTTAGATATGAGATTTTTAATTAAAGTTAACATTAACAATAATTTAGAATCTAAAATTTAAAATCTAAAATCTACTAAAAATGTCAGATCAAAAACCAATTATAAGAACAGATGCACCAGCTCCGGAAGGATTTGAAGGAGAAGGGTTTTTCGCAACCAAATTGAGCAGTGTAATAGGGATGGCTAGAAAGTTTTCACTTTGGCCCTTACCTTTTGCTACTTCTTGTTGCGGTATCGAGTTCATGGCTACTCTAAACCCAACGTATGACGCATCAAGATTTGGTATGGAAAGAAACTCTTTCTCGCCAAGACAAGCAGATATGTTGATGGTTTGCGGAACTATTTCTAAAAAGTTAGGTCCCGTTTTGAAAGAAGTTTATACTCAAATGGCAGAACCGAAATGGGTAGTTGCTGTTGGAGCTTGTGCTTCAAGTGGAGGTATTTTTGATACGTATTCAGTTTTACAGGGAATTGATAAAATTATTCCGGTAGACGTTTACGTTCCTGGTTGTCCTCCAAGACCAGAACAGATTATTGAAGGTGTAATGCAGGTGCAGGCTTTAGCAGAAAGCGAAAGCATCAGAAGAAGAGATATGCCGGAATACCAAGCATTGCTTGATTCTTATAATATTAGCAATTAATTGATACGGAAATGACGAACGAATTTGTATTAGAAGCGATAACGAGAGAGTTTCCGGAATCTGTAATTTCCAGCTCAGAGCCTTATGGAATGCTGACTGTAGAAATTAAAAAAGAGGATATCAAAAAAATAATTCATTATCTTAAAGATTCATCATTGGAAATTAATTTCCTTACTGATGTTTGTGGAATCCATTACCCAGAATTTCCAGATAAAGAAATCGGAGTTGTTTATCACTTGCATAATATGATGACGAATTTCAGAATCCGTATAAAGGCTTTTATGTCAAGAGAGAATATTGAAGTAGATTCTTTAACAGAGCTTTATGCAGGAGCCAACTGGATGGAAAGAGAAACTTTTGATTTTTATGGAATTAAATTTAAAGGACATCCGGATTTAAGACCTATCCTGAATATGGAAGACCTTGGTTATCATCCAATGCTGAAAGAATACCGTCTTGAAGATGGTACAAGAACAGATAAGAACGACACCATGTTTGGTAGATAAAAATATAAATGATTAATGATGATTGATTAATAATCGATTATCGCCTATCAATTATCAATTATATATTATGAAAGACAACTCATTATCTAATATACTTAACCAGCACAATAGTAACGAACAAATCGACGGGCAATTATACACCCTGAATTTGGGACCTACTCACCCTGCAACGCACGGAATCTTCCAAAACGTTCTTACGATGGACGGTGAAAGAATTCTTCACGCAGAGCAGACCGTTGGTTATATCCACAGAGCTTTTGAAAAAATTTCTGAAAGAAGAAATTATGCTCAAATCACCACGCTTACAGACCGTATGAACTACTGTTCTGCACCAATCAACAATCTTGGATGGCACATGACTGTAGAAAAACTGATTGGTGTAAAAGTTCCGAAACGTGTAGATTATATGCGTGTTATTTTAATGGAATTGGCAAGAATCGGTGACCACTTAATCTGTAACGGAGTAACCGGAATGGATGCAGGTGCAATTACAGGTCTTACCTATATGTTCATCGAAAGAGAACGTATTTACGATATGTACGAGCAGATTTGTGGAGCTAGAATGACAACCAATATGGGAAGAATCGGAGGTTTTGAAAGAGATTTCACTCCAAAATTCCATGAGTTGCTGAAAGATTTCTTAAAAACATTCCCTGCAAGATTCCAGGAATTCTGTAATCTATTAGAGAGAAACAGAATCTTTATGGACAGAACCATCGGTGCAGGTGCAATTTCAGCAGAAAGAGCATTAAGCTATGGTTTCACAGGTCCAAATTTACGTGCAACAGGTGTAGATTACGATGTAAGAGTTGCGCAGCCTTATTCTTCTTATGAAGATTTCGATTTCATTATTCCTGTAGGAACTTCTGGTGACACTTACGACCGATTCATGGTTCGTCAGCAGGAAATCTGGGAATCTTTGAAAATAATCAACCAAGCGTACGACAATTTGCCGGAAGGTACTTTCCACGCAGATGTTCCAGAATTTTATCTTCCAGAAAAAGCTGACGTTTACAAAAAAATGGAAGCCTTGATTTACCATTTCAAAATCGTAATGGGAGAAACTGACGTACCAAAAGGTGAAGTTTATCACGCTGTAGAAGGTGGAAACGGAGAATTAGGATTCTATTTAGTTAGTGATGGCGGAAGAAGCCCTTACAGATTACACTTCAGAAGACCGTGTTTTATCTACTACCAAGCATATCCTGAAATGATTACAGGTTCTGTAATTTCAGATGCTATCGTTACGATGTGTAGTATGAATGTAATTGCGGGAGAATTAGACGCATAAAAGAAATTATAGATTTTGGATTATAAATTTTAAATTAATCTAAACTCTTTAAATATAAATTAATATCAAAATTGATAGGATTTTTAGAACTAAGATTTTCATCTAAAATCTAAAATCTAAAATCTAAAATCTTTAAATATGAGCGAAACAATAGCTTTTAAACCGGAAAGTTTACAGCAGGTACACAAAATCATGGCAAGATATCCTGAAGGAAGACAAAAGTCTGCCCTTCTTCCCGTTCTGCATTTAGCGCAGAAAGAATTTGGAGGATGGCTGGATGTTCCTGTAATGGATTATGTTGCTGAATTATTGAGTATTAAACCTATCGAAGTATACGAAGTAGCCACTTTTTATACCATGTTTAATATGAAGCCGGTGGGTAAATATGTTTTGGAAGTTTGCAGAACCGGACCTTGTATGGTTTGTGGAAGCGAAAAAATTCTTGACCATATCAGAACAAAATTGAACATAAAAGACGGACAAACTACTGAAGATGGAATGTTCACTTTAAAACCTGCTGAATGTCTTGGAGCTTGCGGATACGCACCAATGATGCAGTTAGGAAAATTTTATCACGAAAATTTAACGATAGAAAAAGTTGACGAAATCCTAGATCTTTGCAGAGAAGGACAAGTTGATTTGGGCTAATAGAAATTTTAAAATCTAAATTTTAGATTTTAAATTATTCACTTAACGTTTAATACTAATTAATGCAAAAAGCCAAAAGCTGATTGCAATAAGCAAATAAAAATGAGTAAAAAACTTTTACTTAAAGACGCACACGTAGAAGGAATACGCTACTTCGAAACTTACCGCAAACAAGGAGGTTACGGAGCAGCAGAAAAAGCCTTTAAAATGACACCCGAAGAAATCCTTGAAGAAGTAAAAGTTTCAGGTCTTCGTGGTCGTGGTGGTGCTGGTTTCCCAACAGGAATGAAGTGGAGCTTTCTGGCAAAACCGGAAGGCGTACCAAGACACTTGGTAGTGAATGCCGATGAATCTGAACCGGGAACTTTCAAAGACAGATATTTGATGGAATTCATTCCTCACCTTTTGATTGAGGGAATGTTGATTTCGTCGTTCGTTTTAGGTTCAAATGTTTCTTATATCTACATCCGTGGAGAATATTCTTGGATCCCTGATATTTTAGAAGAAGCAATTGAAGAAGCTAAAGCTGCAGGATTTTTAGGTAAAAATATCTTAGGAACAGGTTTCGATTGCGAAATTTATGTTCAAAGAGGTGGTGGAGCTTATATCTGTGGTGAAGAAACTGCTTTGCTAGAATCTCTTGAAGGTAAAAGAGGAAACCCAAGATTGAAACCACCTTTCCCGGCTGTAAAAGGACTTTGGGAAAGACCAACGGTTGTAAATAATGTTGAATCTATCGCAGCAATCGTTCCGATTATCGATATTACCGGTGCTGAATATGCAAAAATTGGTGTAGGTCGATCGACTGGTACAAAATTGATTTCTGCTTGCGGAAATATCAATAAACCCGGAGTTTACGAAATCGATATGACCATCACAGTTGAAGAATTTATTTATTCTGATGAATATTGTGGTGGAATTCCAAACGGGAAAAAGCTAAAGGCTTGTATTCCTGGAGGAAGTTCAGTTCCGATTGTTCCGGCAAACTTATTATTGAAAACGGTAAACGGTGAACCAAGATATATGAATTATGAATCTCTTGCTGATGGTGGTTTTGCTACCGGAACAATGATGGGTTCAGGAGGATTTATCGTTTTGGATGAAGACCAGTGTATCGTAGAACATACCATGACTTTGGCGAGATTTTATAATCACGAAAGTTGCGGACAATGTACTCCTTGTCGTGAAGGAACGGGATGGATGTACAAAATTTTGAAAAAAATTGAGAAAGGAGAAGGAAAAATGGAAGACATCGATTTGCTTTGGGATATCCAGAGAAAAATTGAAGGAAACACAATTTGTCCTTTAGGTGATGCGGCAGCTTGGCCTGTTGCAGCAGCGATCCGTCATTTCAGAGATGAATTCGAGTGGCATATTAAAAACCCAGAATTATCTCAGACACAGAATTATGGTTTAGCTCATTATGCAGACCCTATTCCGGCTGCAGTTAGTAATTAATCTGAATTTGGAATTATGAAGAAGTTTATTGCTGTAGGATTATTGTTATCCAATTTTGTTTTTGGACAGAAGACAGATTCGTTAATTATTAAAAAAAATGATGAAATGCCTTCCCTTCCTGAGTATAATACAATTTTGGATACCACTAAAGGGATTGAGGTTAAAGCTACAAATAACATCTTTAAAAAAGGAGCAATGTTTGTCTTTTGGGGTTGGAACAGAGCTGGATTTAGTAATTCTGATATCAGATTTAAAGGAAATGGTTACGATTTTACATTAAATAATGTTGTAGCACATGACAGACCTTCAGAATTAAGTTGGGCATATATCGATCCGACAAGGCTTTCTATACCTCAATTTAATTTTAGATTGGCTTATTTTTTAAAGGACAATTTAGCTTTAGTTGTGGGAACAGATCACATGAAATATGTGATGGATCAAGATCAGACCGTTGGGTTTAAGGGAAATATTTCAGATCCTAAATATGCAGGAATGGTTCAAAATGGAGAAGTCAATTTAAAAGATGAGCAATTTCTAACTTTTGAGCATACAGACGGACTTAATTATGTAAATGCAGGTCTTGAGAAATATAAAAATCTATTAGACAAAAAGAATTTTGATATTTTTTGGGCTTATGGAGCCGGAGCTGGAGTATTATTTCCGAAATCTAATGTAAAACTATTCGGAAACGAAAGAAGTGACAGGTTTCACGTAGCAGGATTTGGGTTGGATGCAAGAACCAACATCAATTTTGTTTTTTGGAATCATTGGATGGCAAGAGTTGAAGGTAAATTTGGCTACATCAATATGCCGGATATTAAAACAACTCTTAATAATAAACCTGATAAAGCCAGTCAGGATTTTGTATTCTATCAGATTAATTTCGGGATTGGATATACATTTAATACAAGAAAATATAAATAAAGCATTTGCTTAAAATATAATTATGAGCGAAGAGGTTAAAAAATTCAAAATAACGATAGACGGACAAACTGCTGAAGTTTTGCCCGGGACTTCTATTTTGGAAGCTGCAAGACAAATCGGTGGAAAATCTGTTCCTCCAGCAATGTGTTACTACAGCAAATTGGAAACCAGCGGTGGAAGATGTAGAACATGTTTGGTAGAAGTTTCTAAAGGTTCAGAAGCAGATCCGCGTCCTATGCCAAAATTGGTTGCAAGCTGCAGAACCAATGTGATGGACGGAATGGAAGTAAAAAACCTTTCTTCTGAAAAAGCTCAGGAAGGTAGAAAAGCAGTTACCGAATTCTTGTTGGTCAATCACCCATTAGATTGCCCGGTTTGTGATCAGGCAGGTGAATGTCACCTTCAGGATCTAGGTTACGAGCACGGAAATCTTGAAACCAGAACAGAATTTGAAAGAAATACGTACGAAGCTGACGACTTAGGTCCACATATCAAATTGAATATGAACCGTTGTATCTTATGTGCAAGATGCGTTTTGGCGGCAAATCAATTAACAGGTGAACGTGAGCACGGAATTCTTTTCAGAGGAGATCATGCGGAAATTTCTACGTATTTAAATAAAGCTTTAGATAATGACTTCATCGGAAACGTGATTGACGTTTGTCCGGTTGGAGCATTAACAGATAGAACAGCTCGTTTTGCAAGCAGAGTTTGGTTTACAAAGCCAATGAATGGTTCTTGCAAATGTGATAAGTGTTCTGGAAAAGCAACAGTTTACTTGAAAGGTGACGAAGTTGTAAGAGTAACTGCTAGAAAAGATCAGTGGGGAGAAGTTGAAGAATTTATCTGTGATACTTGTCGTTTCGAAAGAAAATCTCTTTCAGACTGGAACATCGAAGGACCAAGACATATCGACAGACATTCAGTTATTTCATTAAACCATTACGAGAAACCTAAAGACGAATTGAGAGTTTTAGACAATCCTATGGCTAAAGAAATCAGCGAAAAAGACGAAAAATAATTAATAAGATTTCAGATTTCAGACATTAGATAACAGACTTTTGTAATTCTAATTTCTAACTTCTAATTTCTAACATCTATAAAAATAAAAATGGATTTAATTACATTTAAATTAATACTTGTACTTGCACTTTTCCTGCTTTCATTAACGATTGCAGCCTACTCTACTTGGGCAGAAAGAAAAGTTGCAGCCATTATGCAGGACAGAATCGGGCCAAATAGATCAGGACCTTTTGGTTTACTGCAGCCTCTTGCGGATGGTGGTAAATTTTTCTTTAAAGAAGACTTTACTCCTGCCAATGCAGAAAAGTTTCTTTTCGTATTGGGACCTGCATTGGTGATGTTTATTTCATTAATTACCGGAGCAGTTATTCCTTGGGGAAAAACATTGAACATTGGAGATGTTTCTTATGATTTACAAGTTGCTAACATTGATGTTGGTGTACTTTTCATCATCGGAATGGCTTCTATCGGAGTTTACGGAATTATGATCGGAGGTTGGGCTTCCAACAACAAGTATTCATTATTAGGTGCTATCCGTGCTTCTTCCCAGATGATTTCTTACGAATTGGCGATGGGTCTTGCATTACTTTCTATCATTATGATGACAGGAAGTTTAGATTTAAAAGTAATTACTGAAAACCAAACTGAAGGAAAACTTTGGGGAATTATCCCTATCGGTTCTGGGATGAACTGGAATATTTTTTACCAACCATTGGCATTCTTAATTTTCTTTGTGGCAGCTTTGGCAGAAACCAACCGTCACCCCTTCGATTTACCGGAATGTGAATCTGAATTGGTAACTGGTTATACTACCGAATATTCTTCAATGAAATTAGGTTTATACATGTTTGGTGAATATGTGAATATGTTTATTTCTAATGCTTTCATGGTAGTACTTTTCTTCGGGGGGTACAACTATCCGGGAATTGACTGGGTTACAGAAAACTGGGGAGAAAATGTAGCAGGTATTTTAAGTATCGTAGCATTTTTAACGAAAACGGTAATCGGAATTTTGATCTTTATGTGGATCAGATGGACGCTTCCAAGATTCAGATACGATCAGTTGATGCACTTAGGATGGAAAACTTTAATTCCATTGGCATTAGTAAACCTTATGATTACAGGAGCTGTGATTTTAGCTTTTGGAAATTAAAAAAATTGTCCGAAGTCAGATGATGGAAGTCAGAAGATTTGATTCGGAAACAATTTAAAATTGAAAATAAAATATACATACAGTTTGAAACATCGGACATCCAGCTTCCGACATCAGACCAAAAAAATATAAAAATGAAATTAACCAACAGATCAAAAGTTGTTTCAAATAAAGAGATGACCTTTTCTGAGAAAATCTACTTACCGGCGATTTTCAAAGGAATGGGGATTACTTTTAAGCATGCTGTGAGAACCGTTGTAAAACGTGCTCCCAATGTTTATTCTTATCCGGAAGTACAAAAGCCTAGAGCTGATATCTGGAGAGGTCAACATGTTTTGAAAAGAGATGAAGAAGGCAGAGAAAGATGTACAGCTTGTGGATTGTGCGCAGTAGCATGTCCTGCAGAAGCGATTACAATGACCGCTGCAGAAAGAACCAGAGAAGAAAAAGATCTTTACAGAGAAGAAAAATATGCATCAGTATATGAAATCAATATGCTAAGATGTATTTTTTGCGGTATGTGTGAAGAAGCTTGTCCGAAATCTGCAATTTATCTTACAGACAGATTGGTTGATGTTGAGACCAACAGAGGATCTTTCATTTACGGTAAAGATAAATTAGTTGAAAAAATAAATGAAAGGATTGATATCACAGAAAGACAATCCGAGAAACAAAAAAATGCGGTAAAATAATGGATCAGTTTTTATTTTTCTTGGTGGCGTTTTTAGCAGTGTCAAGTGCGGTTTACTTCGTGTTTGCAAAAAATCCTTTATATGCTATTTTGTCATTAATTGTTACAATGTTTTCTATTGCGGGTATGTATATTCTTCTGAATGCACAATTCCTTGCCATCATCCAGATCATCGTTTACGCAGGTGCTATCATGGTACTTTTCCTTTATATCTTAATGATGCTTAACCTTAATAAGCAAGACGAAAGTAAGAAGAACAATACTTTAAAGTTTGTTGGAGTTTTTACAGCAGGTCTTCTTTTAATTGGTGTTTTAGGGGTTTTCAGAGGAGTACAGGATAATCATGTAGTGGTTGAGAACGTAGATAAAGGTGTAGGTCTTACAAAGAATCTGGGAAGACTTTTATTTAATGAATATGTTTTACCGTTTGAGCTTGCTTCCATCCTGATTTTGGCAGGTATTGTAGGTGCGGTACTAATCGGTAAAAAAGATTTATAAAATTATGGGAGAAGTAAATACATTTATGCAAAGCATCCCTCTGGAATATTTCATTACTCTTTGTTCAGTTTTGTTCTGTCTTGGAGTTTGTGGAGTATTGCTTAGAAAAAATGCGATTGTAATTTTAGGTTGTGTAGAGCTTATGCTTAATTCTGTAAACCTTTTATTGGCTGCATTTGCGGCATACAACGGGAACAGCGACGGACAGCTTTTGGTATTCTTCATCATGGTAGTTGCAGCAGCCGAAGTAGCGGTTGGTTTGGCAATTATTGCGATGTTATATAGAAACACCCGTTCTGTAGATGTAGGTATATTTAATAAATTAAAAGGATAAGAATGGAGAATTTAATATATGCAATAGTACTTTTACCACTTATAGGCTTTCTTATCAACGGACTTTTCGGAAAAAATCTTCCTAAGATTATAGTCGGAAGTTTGGCAACAGCTGCAGTTTTTGCATCTTTTTGTATTGCGGTAAGCTTATTTTTAAAATTTGACTCTGAAAGTCCGGCGGTTGTCGTTAAGGCTTTCGAATGGTTCAGAGTAAACGGAATTCAAATCAACTTCGGTTTCCAGATTGATCAGCTTTCATTAATGATGGTGATGATTATTACAGGAATCGGATCTTTAATTCACTTGTATTCTATCGGATACATGAGCCACGATAAAGGTTTCTATAAGTTTTTTACTTATTTAAATCTTTTCATCTTCTCGATGTTACTTTTGGTAATGGGAAGCAACTACATGATCTTATTCATCGGTTGGGAAGGTGTAGGTCTGTGTTCTTATCTATTGATCGGATTCTGGTATACCAACGAAGAATACGGTAAAGCAGCAAGAAAAGCTTTCATCATGAATAGAATTGGTGACCTTGGTTTATTGATCGGTATTTTCATGATTGCGTCTCAGACCAACTCTGTAGATTATATTTCAGTAGCACAAAATGCTTCTAAATTTGAATTAGACGGAACCATCATCATCTTTATCACAGCCAGTTTATTTATCGGTGCTGTTGGTAAATCTGCTCAGGTTCCTTTATATACTTGGTTACCCGATGCGATGGCAGGTCCAACTCCTGTTTCTGCATTGATTCACGCAGCAACGATGGTTACTGCAGGTATCTATTTGGTGGTAAGATCAAACTTCTTATTCACTTTAGCTCCAACCGTTCAGGGCGGAATTTTATTAATAGGATTCTTAACTGCCGCTTTGGCTGGTTTCTACGCACTGCGTCAGAACGATATCAAAAAAGTTTTGGCATATTCTACAGTTTCACAGCTTGGTTTTATGTTTATCGCTTTAGGTTTGGGAGCTTATTCTACAGCAATGTTCCACGTAATGACACACGCTTTCTTCAAGGCATTGTTATTCTTGGGAGCAGGTTCTGTAATCCACGCAATGAGCAACGAACAGGATATGCGTTTTATGGGAGGTTTAAAAAAATACATTCCAATCACGCACATCACTTTCCTGATCGGAACATTGGCGATCTCAGGTTTCCCTTTACTTTCAGGGATGATCTCTAAAGACGAAATTTTGGTTGCAGCATTTGCTAAAAACCCTATTTACTGGGTAATGTTATTTATTTTAGCAGCAACAACCGCAGCATATATGTTCAGACTGTATTACTTGACTTTCCACGGAGAGTTCAGAGGTACAGAAGAACAGAAACATCATTTACACGAAAGCCCGATGAACATGACGTTACCGTTGATCGTTCTGGCAATTCTTTCAGTACTTGGAGGTTTTATTAATTTACCACACTTTATCGGTCACGGTCATTATGCTAAATTAATGGAATGGCTAAAACCGGTATTGACTCCAGAAAGCTTTAAGCAAATGGAAATGACTCTTTCAGGAGTTGATTTCAATACAGAAATGATTCTTTTGGGAGCAACCATCTTAATGTTCTTTACGGTTTGGTTCATTGTGAAAAACATGTATGTGAACAAAAAGAAAATGGCTCTTGCCGAAGAAGAATATACAGGCTGGGAAAAACTTTCTGCTAAAAAGTTATATGTTGATGAGCTTTACAATGCATTAATTGTAAAAACTTTCGAAGGACTTGGACGTGGCGGAAAAATGTTTGACAAAGGCGTTTTAGACCGTTTTGTAGACTACATAGGTGAAGGTGCTGAAGACAGCGGAAAATCTATGAAGCGTATTCAAAACGGAAATGTTGAGAACTATGTTCTTATCATGACTTTGGCTGTGGGAATTATACTGATTGTTAACTTTATATTACAATAATGTCTTATTTACTATTAACATTATTACTTTTACCTCTTGTAGGTTCGGGATTAACCTTTGCATGGAAGAACGCTTCCAGCAAATATTTGGCGCTGGGAATTGCTTTGATTCAGATGTTGCTTACATTTTACATTCTTTCGGATTTTGATTTTAATCTGACTGTAGATAGTTCGCTGCAATATGAGATTACTTATCCTTGGTCACAATTTATTAAAAGTACTCTTCATTTCGGAATTGACGGAATGGGTTTGCTTCTTTTATTACTGACCAATATTCTTACGCCATTAATTATTTTATCATCTTTTAACGAAAACGTAAGCTACAAAAACTCTTTCTACGGACTTATTTTGCTGATGCAGTTTGGTCTTGTAGGAGTATTTACAGCTTTAGATGGTTTGTTATTCTATATTTTCTGGGAAGTAACACTTATTCCGATCTGGTTTATTGCTGCACTTTGGGGACAGGAAAACAAAAGAATGGAATTCACAACAAAATTCTTCGTCTATACATTCGTAGGATCTTTGTTTATGTTGGCTGGTTTGATCTATGTTTACACGCATTCAGCATCTTTCGCTCTTACAGATCTGTATAATGCAGATTTGGGTGAAACGCAGCAAATCGTTGTATTCTGGTTTATTTTCTTTGCTTTTGCAGTGAAACTTCCGGTTTTCCCTTTCCACACTTGGCAACCCGATACGTATACCTACTCTCCTACTCAGGGATCGATGCTTTTATCAGGAATTATGCTGAAAATGGCGATCTATGGAGTAATCAGATATTTATTACCAATAACACCGACTGCTATTTTCGGAATTTCAGGACAGATTGTAATCATTCTGGCAATTATCGGAATTGTACACGGTGCTTTAATTGCAATTATCCAGACTGATATGAAGAGAATTATTGCATATTCTTCTTTCTCACACGTTGGGTTAATGGTTGCAGGTATTTTCTCTTCGGCGGTTCTTACTTTAAGAGGAACTTTAACCATTGAAGGAGCTGAAGGAGCTTTAGTTCAGACTTTTGCTCACGGTATCAACGTTGCAGGTTTGTTCTATTGTGCAGATATTTTATACAAAAGATTCAAAACAAGAGACATCAGACAGATGGGAGGTTTGGCAAAAGTAGCGCCTAAGTTTGCGGTATTGTTCTTACTGATCATTTTAGGATCAATGGGAGTTCCGTTGACGAATGGTTTCATTGGTGAATTTATCCTTATTAAATCTATCTTTGATTTTAATGTATTGGCTTCAATCATTGCTGGTTTAACGATCATTCTTTGTGCGGTTTATCTATTGAGATTTTACGGTAAAGCAATGTTTGGTGAAGGTAATGCTGCAGTTTTGAGCACAGCAAAAGATTTATCGGCAGTTGAATTTTCAGTATTGGCAAGTATTGCAGTATTTGTGATCTTGTTAGGAATTTTCCCTCAACCGATTATCGATATGGTGGGAAGTTCATTGAAGTTTGTGTATTCATCGATGATCAATTAGGATTAAAGATTTAAATAAAAAATTAAAAGAATTAAGAGATAGGAAGTAAAAAGGTAAAAGTAAAAAGAGCCAAGTAATAAAACCTGGAACCTTAAACTTTAAACCTGGAATTTCAAATCTCAAATCTCAAATATAAATTATGAGTGTTTTAATTATTGTTTTCCTGACAGCAGTTGCTGCATTATTCTCGGGAGTTTTTGAAAAGGGAAAATTCGCAAGATACATTGGGATTTTTGGGTTGATCGTTGCATTATATGTAAGCTTTTTACCTGAAGCTTCTTTCTTCGAAAAATACAGATTAATGTATGAGTACGGACAAAATACAGCTTTGTTTACAAAAATTTCTATTGTAACGACTTTGCTTTTATTCTTCCTGGGAGGTTTTGCATTCAGCAATCACAGAAACCATCAGTCAGAATTGTATGCATTGATGCTTTTTGCATTGTGTGGCGGTTTTGTATTGTTCGGATACCAAAACTTGGTGACTTTGTTCTTAGGAGTTGAAATTTTGTCTATTCCTTTATACGTAATGGCAGGTTCCAACAAAACAGATCTTAGATCAAACGAAGCTTCATTAAAATATTTCCTGATGGGAGCATTTGCAACAGGTTTCTTATTATTAGGAATTGCATTTATCTACGGAAGCACAGGAACATTTGATTTATACAGAATTCACGATTTCAGCACGGTAAATCCAACCAACGGAATGTTTATTCTTGGAGTTGTGTTAATGCTTTGTGCGATGGCATTTAAAGTAGCTTTAGCACCTTTCCACATGTGGAGTCCGGATGTTTACCAAGGTTCACCATCATTGATCACTGCTTTCATGGCAAGTGTTGTCAAAATCTCAGGATTTTATGCATTATTCAGATTAATGACGATCGGATTCTCTGGTGTTACTCATGAGTGGATTAACATTTTAGGCGTATTCCTTATCATTACTTTATTATTAGCAAACGCAATGGGTCTGGCTCAGACGAATGCTAAAAGAATGTTGGCGTACTCATCAGTTTCGCACGCAGGATATATCGGTTTGGTGTTTTTCGGAATGAACGCACTTTCAACATATACATTAGCGTTTTATTTATTCGCTTATTCATTGTCTACAGTGGGAGTATTTATGTGTTTAATCTGGGTTGAAAAACTAAAAAGAGAAACTTCTTACGGCGCATTCAAAGGTTTGGCTAAATCTGAACCATTATTGGCAACCGTCGCAACGATTTCTTTACTTTCAATGGCGGGAATTCCTTTAACGGCAGGTTTCATGGGTAAATTCTCATTATTTGCTCAGGCTTTAAGCAAAGACAACAATGCATTCTTAGTAATTATAGCAGTTTTAGGTTCTGCAATCTCAATCGCTTATTATTTAAGATTAATTATCGCAATGTTCTTCTTTAAAGAAACTACTTTCAAAACTTCAGAAAGAGTAACGGTAACTTACAATATTGTCGCAGTATTTATTATTGCATCGATTATTGCACTGGGTGTTTTCCCTGATTTATTTGCAAAGCAATTCGGGTTGTAATTTGAATCAACATATTTAAAATTTAAACCTTTCAATTTTCTGGAAGGTTTTTTTTATAGAAAAGCGCTGAACGTCTTTTTGTCATTCTGACGAAGGAAGAATCTCATCTATGGTTTAGATTCTTATCTCATTGCGTTACATTCAGAATGACAGTGTTATAAAAATAAGACAGCAGAATTAGTGTAAAATTGTATTTCATTACTTAAAATATAAAACCTTCCAAATCTGGAAGGTTTCTTTTATGAAAAATCAATGAGAATTAAACCACTTTTGTCATTCTGACAGATTATTTTGATGAGTTATCGCTCCGTCATGTCTCCGTCGTTTCTCCGTCAAAACCTGATTAGAGAAATTAAAGTGTTTCAAACTTTTCTGTCAGATTGGCAGGATAATCAGAAGCGGTAATTGTGATCTTATCTCCAGATAAATCTGAGTTTAGAACTGTAGCTGTATAAACCCACTCTGCACCATTATTTACTGCTACACCCTGCTCTACTAAACTTCCGTCTGCATTCTCAATTTTCACATTGACTGCTATTACTTCAAAATCGTCTGTCGCTATGATTCGGATAGTATCACCGGGATTTCCACTATAAGAAGATAAGTTTATTTCCTGAATCTTTGGTGCATTCAGCAAATCTGCTACTGCAACATTATAGGCGCTGACACCTTTTGAATCATCTGACATTGCTTCATACATCTGCTTTTTATCAGCATCATTCATTACCGTCTTTGCATACAAAACTGCTCGTTGAAATTTAAGCTTCTGAACTTCTTGTTTATCCGAAAGTTCACCGGTTCGTTCTTTTGGAGCTTTAGATACAATTGTTTTACCATTTCTTTGGCTAAATACCAAAAGATCTCCTACTTTACCACTTAATCCGTGGGTTACAATGTTGTTTTTACTTTCTGCCATTTTTATGTTTTTTAATTGTGAATGAAATATATAAAAAATATTAAATTATAGAGAGGTAGGGATATAATTCCACAAACAAATTAGTATTAAATTATTTATAAATTCATTTCAAGCAATAAACGTTGAATCTATAATAATATTTCATCGATTAATTTGTATTTTATAAATTACCGTATAAATACGGTAATTCCCTATTAAAAATATTTATTATATTCGCAACAGATTTTAACGAAAAATAAAAGCGTAAGCTATCATATTGGTATTAGAAAACCGCGAATTTCTCTAAAAGACCAAATTTTGATAGACTTACGCCCGTGTACCTATATGGGCGCGGGCGTAGTCTTTCTGGTCTTTGGGCTCTTCGCGGTGCCTCTAATACGGATTGACTTCTGCTCAGCGCCTTTCTTATTTCTATAATCAACAAAAGTCAGTTTAATAAAAAATGCTACGTCATGCTTTGTCGTATTAGTGATTGATATTTGCAATGCCACAAGTTTAAAACATAAAAAACAACAAATAAAAATGAAATGAGAAAAGAATATTTAAAATTAAAAATTCTGAATGTCCGTTTTTGATCAAAACGCTAAAATCAGCACAATTTTGTCATCGACTTCTTCGAATCTTCGATTTCAGAAGGGATCTCTGCACACTGAAAATAAAGCCGTTTAGATTCCTTCGGAATGACAAAGTGACTGTTGGTTTCTGCTTTATAATTAAAAGCGAACATTCAATAAAAATCATCAATTTTTAATCAACCTTACGTTTTTCCTTATAACAGGAATTAAAAATATTTTTAATTTAGCAAAAAAATAATAATTAAAAACTCAAATTATGAAAAAACTCTACACGAGTGCATTACTAGTATGCACCACTGCTGTATCGTTTGCTCAGAATGTGGTATGGCAGAAAGATATTAAATCCTCTACTCAGGATTTTCTTTCACAAGTTACCACAACAGTCGATCAGCAATATTTAATAACAGGTAGCAGTATTCAGGTGGCAGGTAAAAGTGCAGTGCCATCTGTAGGTTCAAAGCAGAACAACGGCTACGACTTTCATTTGGTTAAACTCAACCAGCAAGGAGAAGAGGTCTGGGAAAAGTATTTCTCAGGACAAAACCATGATTTTCTTTCGGCAACAGTTGCTACCCAGGAAGGCGGTTTTCTTTTGGCAGGAACGTCTCATTCAGGAAAAGGCTTAGATAAAAAAGATGCTTCCAAAGGAGGATCTGATATCTGGTTGATCAGAATTAATGAATTCGGAGATGAGTTGTGGCAAAAAACTTTGGGAACATCACAGGATGAAGAAGCAAGATCTGTGATTCAGACTGCTGATTTCGGGTTTATGGTGGCGGGAAATGTTCAGAATGCAGCCAATGGATTTGGTTCTAAAGATGTTACGGTAATAAGGCTTGATAAAAACGGAAAAGTACTTTCAGAAATAATTTTAGGCGGAAGAGGTCTGGATGAAGTGGAAAAGATGATTCCTACTCCGGATGGAGGAGCGTTATTGGGAGTTTACTCGAGAAGCGGAAAATCTATCAATGATAAAAAATCAATGATAAATGATAAAATCAATGATCAATTATCATTTACCAATTATCCAAAATCTACAGAAAACTTCGGTGAAGGTGACTATTGGGTGATCAAGCTCAGCAAAGACAATAAAATAGAATGGGAAAAGAATTTCGGAGGTAAAGGTGATGACCATTTGAGAACAATGGCTTTTACTTCTTCGGGATATATTATCGGCGGAGAATCGAGATCTGAGAAATCAGGAAATAAAACGGTTGGAATTGAAGAAGGAACAGACGTCTGGCTGATCTCTTTGAACACAAAAGGTGAAAAACAGTGGCAGAAATCTTACAATTTTAAGAACCGTGATATCCTGATGGGAATGAATGTGATCAGCGGGATGCAGGGTGCCGGAAGCGGGGTGAATGGAGTGAACCCAACCAAAGGAATATTGTTGGGTGGATATACGCAAGCTGAAGGAAGAATTGAAACTGATGATGAGACATTCTGGATGCTTTATATCGACAATGACGGAAACGAACAGTGGCGAAAGCACGTAAAAGGAGAATCGAGAAAGAAAGAGGAACGACTTGCAGCCGTGGCGGTTAACAAGGATGGTTCTATTGTTTTGGCAGGAACAAGCGCTGAAGAATTAGGAAAAGAGAACTGGAAGATAGTCAAACTTGGAGATCAACAGATTGACCAGTTGATCGAAAAGCAAAATATTAAAATTTATCCTAATCCGGTATCGGATTACTGTTATGTTGAGATAGGGTTTGAGGATGGAAGCTGGAAGCTGGGTGACGGAAAGTCTGAAGCTGAAATAACGCTCTACGATATGGGTGGAAGACAGTTACAAAGTCTGAAAACAAAGAATAAGATTACAAAAATCAATACGCAAAATCTGATTCAGGGAGCGTATTTAATTGTCGTAAAAACGGATACTGAGAAAACTGCGAATGCTAAATTGATTAAAAAATAAAAACACATGAGAAAAAATATTAACAAAGCTTTATGGGTTATAGCGATGGGGATTTCCATTGGAAGCTTTCATGCCCAGGGAATTAATTTCGGAGACTTTTCAAAACCTGTTCCTTCCGAATCTTCAGCAACGACTTTTGATACCACCCCTGTTTCTTATGCTACAGGGATACCCAATATATCATTACCTATTTTGAGTCTTGCCAGTAATGATCCCAGAATATCAACAGGACTTTCGCTGATGTATCATCCAAGCAATGATCAGGATGACGAAATTGCAGGCGAAACAGGTTCCGGATGGACGCTCGCAAAAGGGGGAATCATTACGAGAGAAATGGCTGGAGAACTTGATGAGAGTTACTACAACGCTTCCTCACCCTATTATAAAAAAAATGAATTTGATGATGTCTATTATTATAATCTTCCCACAGGAACTTCCGGGAAATTCAGGTTTGTAAGGGATGTTAATGCCAACACCTTTGAGATTGTCAACCTAAGCCCCAACAACATCAAGATAGAATATACAAGAGACAGCAACCAGGCTACCCTGAATGCTACGTCTTTTACCATTACAGATACCTATGGATATAAGTTTCTTTTCAGCGATTACAGCCAGAGCAGAACCGACTACAGAACAGGAACATCGGGGATTAGCGGGCTTGTTTACAAATCTGCATTTTATTTAACCCGAATTAGTTCTCCTACCAATACAACTCTTCTTACCTATGAGTATCAAAAGGATCCTAAATACAGGGAAGGAAGCACCTCCTTACTTGAGTACCAACTTTGCAAGCTGATCAAGGTACTATCTCCCAATATGGGATCTATAGAGATTCAGTATGAGTTTGTTCCTTCTCTGGAAAATTCAATGAGTGATCCTTACAGTGTAAAAAAAGCCGTTCTTAAAGATCTTTGGGGAAATATTATATCACAATACAGTTTTGTATATGACCTGCCTTATGTCTACTATCCGGAATATGGTTCTCAATTAGGAAAAAGAGTTTTAACAGAAGTGCAGAGACTTGATGCGAATAATACTGTTCTTGATAAAACCAAAATTAATATTATTAATCCCAACCCTAAAAGCAGACAGGTCAGAATAGTAAATCCGGGAGGAGGAACTGTTGAATATCAGTTTGAAGGAAATGAAGTATTTGCTGATTTTAATTCTCCCAAATATCTGGAAAAACTGGAAAAATGGGAAGGCGAAGCTTTCCACTATTTTTACCAGAATGCTCATGACTGGTATTTTAATACGAGAAATTCGCGAACCTTTACTTTCCAGGTAACGGGAACTCCGGGAAAACAAAAAAAATTCAAGTTCAGCTATAGCGGTGCAAGCTTCCCCCCTGCTATTCCTACTGAAGGCGGAAGTGTAGAATACATCGATTATAAAATCGTCAATGTAACACAGAACTCAGGAGCAACATATCAAAACGATATTTACTATTCGATGAATGAAATGCTTCTGCTTCCCGGAACGTACACCATTCAGATTATAGGGTCCGGAGGAGGAACAATTACCATTGATGAGCTTATGATACACCCGGGTCCTTACAAAAACGCTTTCGAAACAGATGGATTAAGAATAAAAAACATTAAATATTTTAATGCAAGTACAGATTCACAGCCTGTGAAAACCATGTCTTATACCTATGATAAATTCGACACCGTTATTCCTTCGAGCAGCGGAGTAAGAAAAATTTACCAAAACGTAAAGATTCATGAAAACTCAGGAAATGGTTATTTGCGTTACTATTATACCGATGAAGGAAATTTCCCGCCATACGATGTACAGGTTAATGGAAGCAGTGTAACCATCACTCCTGAAAACAATGAGCTGGAAAACGGGATGACGCAAAAGCAGGAAACCTATAATGAGCAGAACCAGATTCTTACTTCCTCAGAATACACCTATGCTTTTGAAAAGAAAAGTATGGCAGCAAAATTAATTGAAGATGCAAGATCTGTCCCTGTATTTACTAAAAAGGTTACCGTATTGTCTAAAAATTACGGGAAGAACGGACAGCCAATCTCAACCGCTGCCGAAACGGAAATAAGCTCAGTGAATTATCAGACCGAAAAAGAAAAGGCAACCCTCGCTAATGGAGATGTTATAGAAACACAGACCTTCTATCCTTTAGGGAACAGTGAGTACACCCATCTTCAGAATGCCAATATTATTTCTGTACCCATTAAAACCATTGCGAAGAAAAACGGTAAGATGATCTCTACTTCACAGACAAAATATGACAACGGAAGCCTGCGGCCTACTTCTACCGTGGTAACCAATCCTAAAGACGGAAGCCTTAAAACTACCCAAAGGCTGGATGCTTATGATAACGAGGGCAATATCAGACAGTACACTTCAAACATTGATGAGGTTTCTGGGCAGGGAGTTCCGGCAGTAGTGATCTGGGGATATCACAAGACGTTGCCTATTGCTAAAATACCGGGTGCAACATTAGCAGATATCGGAGCATTGGCAGATGATATTATCGCAAAATCTGATCTTGATAAAGACAATGCTTCAGAGAAAACACTGCTTGAAGCTTTAGACGCTTTCAGGACCAACGCTGCGCTCAAAAAGTTTCAGATCACCACCTATACCCACAATCCGTTGACGGGAGTAAGCTCTGTAACGCCACCCAACGGAATCAGGGAAAGCTATACCTACGATCAAAAATCCAGGCTGAAGTCGGTCATCGATGTTAACGGAAATATTGTTTCTGATTACCAATACAACACAAAACCACAGCCTTAAGAATCTATTGTCGTATTGTTTAAAAAAATAAATTATGAAAAAAATATTAACCTTAGTCTATCTTCTTATGGTGGCTGTACTCTATTCTCAGAGTCTTACCCCATCAGAAAATCATATATACAGCAGAACGTATCTCGAGCCCGTAACCACACAGCAGCCGGGAGCGGCGCAGCTTCAGGGTGTAAAATACTTTGACGGGCTCGGAAGAGCTACCCAGAGCATCAGCATCAAATCTTCACCAACCGGAAAAGACATTGTAGTTCCTTCCCTGTACGATACTGCCACAGGAAGAAAAACCAAAGACTATCTTCCGCAGCCTGTTGACAGCCAGAACGGAGCGTATCTTCCGAATGTTGGCGAAAATTCCGTGAATGCCTATTACGGTGTTCCCAATGCGTATTCTGAAGTTGCTTATGAGCCTTCACCATTGGGGAGAGTAGAAAAGAAAGCAGCTCCCGGAGCCGATTGGCAGATTACAGGAAACCATATCCAAAGAACAGAGCAGACCACCAACAGCGCAGGTGAAGTAAGAAAAATTACGGCTACTTCTACCTGGAATCCTGCCACGCAGATAAGCGATGTTGCTTTGGATGCCGTGTCGGATAATGCCTATACTACGGGCGGATTTTACAATGCTAATATTCTTGTAAAAACCATCGCCTGGGACGAAGAAAACCACGAGGTACAGAGCTTTACAGATCCTGCAGGAAAGCAGATCCTGATCCGTAAGATCAACCAGAAGACAAACGGAACAACAGAAAATCTCGATACCTATTATGTATACGATGATTTTGAAAACCTGGCATTTGTGATTCCGCCTAAGGCAGCAACAGCAACAAGCATTGCACAGCTCAATACCAAGCTGGATGTACTCTGCTATCAATACAAGTATGATAAATACAACCGATTGGCAGAAAAAAAGCTTCCGGGAAAAGGCTGGGAATATGTAGTCTATGACAAGCAGAACCGACCTGTTCTTACACAGGATGCCAACCTGAGAGCTACCACCAATAATTTTGGGCAGAAAGGCTGGATGTTTACCAAATACGATGCCTTCGGAAGAGTGCTGTACACCGGCTTCTTTGCCAATACAGGAACCCGCGTTGCTATGCAAAACGCAGTCAGCAATATGTCTGCCAATGCGCTCAACAATGAGGCCGTAACCACTACCCCTTTTACCCAGGGAAGCATGACGATTTACTATACCAAAAATGCATTCCCTACAGGAAGCATGACGGTGCTGAGTGTTAATTATTATGATGAATATCCTACAGGTGCACCTGCGCAGCCCAATCTGGTACAGAACCAGACGACGATGACATCTGTACCTACTGCCTTTACGGCCAATGGTTTCTCATCAGTAAGAAGCACCAAAACGATGCCTACCGGAAGCTATACCAGAAACATTGAGAACGACAGCTGGTCTTCAGCTTTTATCTGGTATGATACAATGGGAAGAGCGGTAGGAACCTATGGAAAAAATCATTTGGGCGGATTTACATCCACCGAAAGCTCTCTTGATTTTTCGGGAAAAGTAAAAGAAAGCTATACTTATCACTCCCGAAACACTGCTTCTGCGCAAGTGACCATCAAAGACCGCTATGTCTACAGCCCTTACCAGTTTTTGCAGAAACATTATCAGCAGATCAACGGTCAGCCTGAAGAGCTGATCTCTGATCTTACTTACAATGACCTTGGGCAGATCACCAACAAAAAAGTGGGCGGAGGTTTACAAAGCATAGACTATAGTTACAATGTAAGAGGATGGCTTTTGGGGATTAACCCTAATGATCTGGGTACTCTGGGCAGCAAGCTTTTTGCCTACAAAATAAAATACAACCAGAGAGAGGGAGTGGAAGCTCCCAATAACGAATATACAGACCTGAAAGTAAAGCCCCGTTACAACGGAGGTATTGCAGAAGTAGACTGGAAGGTCGCAACAGACAACATCCAGAGAAGATATGGGTATTCTTATGACGGAGTTAACCGACTGAAAGCCGGGTTTTACCAGACCGATGCCAATCCTTATCTGAAAGAGTACAATGAAATTCTGGATTATGACCTAAATGGGAATATTTCTACTTTGAAAAGAACTGCAAGTTCTGATAATTCGTTTACAGGAACAGCACAGGTTATTGACAACCTTACCTATACTTATGACGCAGGAAACAGGCTGACCAATGTTACCGATGCTTCTCAGAATTATAATGGTTACCCGTCTTCTTCAGGTACGCTGATTGATTATGATGACAACGGAAATATGACCAGCCAGAAAGATAAAGGAATCAACAGCATTAGCTACAATTATCTGGATCTTCCTGAAGAAATAAAGTTTAGCGCTACCTACATTATCAGAAACAAAATAACCGGTGAAGATGAAGAAAGAAACGTAAGAACCAATTATGTCTTTCGTGCAGACGGAACGAAGCTCAGAAAAGAATATACAACTTTCTATAAGGGAGGCTCAGAAAGAACCACTACAACAGATTATTTAGATGGCTTTCAGTATAAGGTAAATCATTTAGGAACGGTTACTTTAGAATTTGTACCCACTCCGGAAGGGTATTATGATTTTAAAAATAATAGGTATATTTACAACTATACCGACCACTTGGGAAATACACGCCTGAGCTATTTCAAAAATGCAGGAGGCAGCGCAGAAGTTCTTGAAGAAAACAATTATTATCCTTTTGGATTAAAGCATGAAGGGTACAATGCTTTAGCAGGAAATCCTTCTTATCAATACCAATACAACGGTAAAGAATTGCAGGAAGAAACAGGCTGGAATGACTATGGTGCTAGAATGTACATGTCTGATATTGCAAGATGGGGAGTTATGGATCCTCTTGCCGAAATGTATAGAAGACATTCTCCATATAATTATGCGATAAATAATCCTGTTTCATTTATTGATCCGGATGGAAGAAGCGTACAATATGCAAATGGAGGCCTTAATTTTACTGGAGATTCGGCAGTAGCATTTGGAGCTTTACTTTTAGGACAAGCCCAAGCGCACAATGCAGCAGGTGGAAGCAAAATAGATAGAATTTCTGCTGTAGATGAAACGAGTGGAGGAGGAAGTGCTCTTAGCTCTTGGATGCAGAACTATTTGAATTCTCCTCCTGATGATCATTTTGATCAGTTTGGTAGATTTTTATATACAGACAATAGAAATTCATCTAATATTGTTATAAATCATGTGTTTGGAGGCATAACGAATCAACAGAATGTTATGTTGGCAAAAATGCAACCACAATGGCTAGAAACAATGCTTAGTAAGTTTAAAATTTCGAAGGATAACTATTCAACTATTACAAATATTGCAAATCATTATGCAACTGAAGCAGGAGTAGACTTAAATAATCTTGAAGGAAATAGTACTTCTTTAGGAATTTCTAATTATAGATTTGAAAGTATGCAAAGAAAAGGTAATTTTGATAGCTATAATGGTGGTGAATATAGGGCAAATGCTCTTATGACCGGTGATTTAAATAAAAAAACAATCTCAATTATGGTAAATAACGGATATGTAGATAATTTGTTAGATAATAGATTTAATATGATTTCTACTCTTAGCCATGAAGGAGGGACAGTAAGTCATTTAACGCTTCCGGCAGAACCTCAATTACAAGGAATTAAAAATCATATTACTATTTATAATAACCAAATAAAATCTTCTATCTTTAAGAAAACAACAATTGATTACCAATACATTATGAAAGATAATTTAAACAAATATATAAGGAAATATGAATTATACAATCGTAAATAGAGTTTTTTTTATTATAATATGTTTTAACATTTTTACCTCATGTATGAAAAAAAAGAAAAACATTGAAGTGATAGAAATAAATAATTTTCAAAATTTAATTTGTACCGATCCAATTAATGATAGTATCTTTGTTAAAGATGTAGAAACATTTATACTATTTGGAAATTTGACGAATGATACTATTCAAATTTCCATAAAAGATATTAAAAAGCATCTAAAACATACTCACAAAAAAGATACTTTTTCAATTAATTTTGAATCAGAAAATGATATAACTATTCCACCTCTTGACTCTCTTGGTTTACCTTGTATTTCTATAATTGAAAAAAAATATGTACAGAATGACTCTCTTTTTTTAAATGGGTTTAGTGTTATAAATTTGAAAACAAAAAAAATAGTTTCTAAAAGTAAAAATTATAGGACTAAGAAATTTTATGAATTTCAATTATATAAACGTTGGGGTATAAAAACTGATCATGTAGATTTATAAATAGTAGGTAATATTTGGAGTTGCTATCTTTTTTGATACAAAAAGTTTATACTTTTATACTCTTTAAGTTTAGAGAACTAAATAATTAGGGTGTTGAAATCGACACCCTAATTTTAATTTAAAAAAGTTTCGCAAGAAGCAGTGCAGAAGTTCTTGAAGAAAGCAATTATTATCCTTTTGGATTAAAGCATGAAGGATATAATGCTTTAAACGGAAATCCTTCTTATCAGTATAAGTATAACGGAAAAGAAGTTCAGGAAGAAACAGGCTGGAATGACTATGCTGCAAGGGCATGAGCATGAATAACTGGGGAGATTCTTCATTTGGAAAAGGATCTACTAATCACACCGTTGATAGGTCTGCTGAAATTATAAATTTTATCTTTAGCGCTTTAGGAACTGGAGCTGGTCTTGCTGATGGAGAGCTGATGGAGAGCTGAGTCCTTGAATGAGTAATTATATTACAGAATTAAACTATGGAGGGCAAATAAAACCTATCGTGCAGATTTTAATTTGGCCTATGGATGGAGATGTTGGACATACTGCACTTAGGGTTAATGGAACGGTTTACGGTTATTATCCTACAGATAATTCTTTTACTTATTAATTTATGAACACAATTCTACACATAATACTTCTTATAATTATATTTTCAAACTCAGTATTCCTAATGTTAGGAAAAGACATATTATCTTCTAAATTTTTAAAAATAACTTGGATTATTGCATTCATTGACATTTTATTAATTTATTTCTTTTTTAGCTTAACTGAATCTATTATTCTTTACATTGTATTTACATCAATTATTGTAGTATTCACTGGGGGATTAACAACTGTAGTTAAAGGATATAACTCCCATAATTTGGCAAATAATTTCAAGAATGATAATAGAAAAAGGTTTATGGTTTTTTTCATCTATTTTTTGCTGTTCTTTTTAATTATGCTTACAATAGGTGTTATGAAAAACTTGTTGTTTGATTCTCCTTTAGAATAAACTACCATTATCAACGCTATTTTTCAAAACCATCAACTTTGAAGCAAACATAATCGTAAAGAATCTACAACAGCAAAATCAGTTTCAATATAAAAATCACCCCCCAAAAACACCCAATTCCCTCATAGTTTTCATACCTTTACCCTCACAATTTTTCTTACATTTTGGCAAATCTCTACAAGAAAGAAAGTCCGTTTCAGGTTTTTATATCGTTCAAAAAATATTTGGATGTGTTAGAGCACATTCGGTATAACGATCGTTTAGAGTATCGCGCCAATTATGCAGAATCTTTAATTGAGAAAACCAAAAACTTCAAAGAATTAAGAGATGGTTTTCAGGATCTATCGGTGTTTGAAAAGCACAAAGACCTCATCAGACTTTTGTTGGCAGACCTCTTCCCTACCGGTTTAACGAGAAATGAAATTAAAGCGGCAGGAATTCCGCTTACCAATCTTACATTCAATTATACCGAAAGATTTCAAAATATTTTAAATGATGCCGGAAAAGATTTTGAAATCGAGTTCAGAGACATCAGTGATGACGAATATTACGTTTTTTGTTGTTGCCTGATTTTACAGACATACCTTAAAAAAGATATTAAAGTTACTATCCCGTTTTATTATGACATTCCCGATAAACAGGGAATTATGAAGCATTATAAAATTACGGTCAACTCAGATTTCAGCGATGTTTATCCTGCTGAAGGAACCAAAGTTCCGTCAGATGATGTTTTAGATATGCTGCTTGAAAATCTGGACGATGTACAGCTTTGGAAAAAATATTTCCAGCCCGAATCATGGATTTTAAACGGATTTAGTATTATTTCTCTTATCGACTGTACTTCGGAAGTGGCATTGTCTGATTTGAAATCGAGCATGATTAAAATTGATCTTGAAAATCCTTCACCCGATGAGAATTTAAAAGAAATATTTAAATCTTATTTTGATGTTGCCGAGCTCAACTTTGGTTTGATGCTATTCAATATTAAAAACAAAAGGCTCGAAAAACTTCCTATTTACGAAAATGTTTTCACCAATTATCTTCTTGATTTTTGGATCAACACCTTTGATGAAGAAGCAAGGAAAACTGCTTTTGAAAACATCAGTTACAATTCAAAACCTGTCGTAGTTTCGAATGTTGACAATCTCGATGAGGAAATCAAAAAACTGCCAACTTTCAGTATTCTGAAAGATAATAACATCAATAGTTTCATGGTCATTCCGATTATGAAAGACAACGAGCTTTTGGCGATGATGGAGTTTACTTCGCCTATTGCCAATAGTTTGAACGGTTTAAAGCTGAAAAAGCTTGAGTTTGTTGCCGACATGATTATTTTCTCTCTGAACAGATTTACCTATGAAAGAAATAATCAGATTGAGGCCATCATTCAACGTGAATACACCACGATTCACGACAGCGTCATCTGGAAATTCAGGAATGAAGCAGAGCGTTATTTTAACGCTTATTTATCGAAAAAAATATACACTTTAAAAGAGATTTCGTTTAAAAATCTTACTCCTTTATTTAGTTTTTCAGACATCCGCTCTTCATCAGACAAACGTTTTAAGCTGATGTTGGAAGATCTCAATCAGCAAATTGACGGACTTCATGAAGTGATGACCATTTTAAATTCATCAGAATCCGAAAAGTATTCTTTGGCATTGGATGTTTTTGAAAACGAACTCAATAATGAAATAAAAGCAGACACCGAACAGCGTTTCCAAAGACTTTTGCGTGAAGAAATTCATCCTTATCTGCAAGGTCAGCTTGAGGTAAAAAGTGAAGAAATGATTAAAGAAAAAATTAAAAATTACTTTAGTCAGGTTTTTACACAGAATGATCTTTTTTATGCCAACAGAAAAAATTTAGACGATTCTATTACGCTTCTCAATCGTAAACTGGCCGATATTTTAGATGAAAAACAAGTCGCTGCTCAGGAAATTTTCCCGCATTATTTTGAAAGATTTAAATCTGATGGCGTTGAGCATAATCTCTACATCGGTCCCAATATTGCTCCTGAATTGCCTTATTCTACAAAAGTGGTTAATGAATTAAGATATTGGCAGCTGGAAACTATTTGTACGATGGAACATGAGTTCCGTTTATTCAAAAAAGACCTTCCGGTTTCGCTTGATATTGCTTCGCTGATTTTTGTGTATAATGAAAAAATAGACATCCGTTTCCGAATGGATGAAAAACGTTTTGATGTAGACGGTGCATTTAATTCTAATTTTGAAATCATCAAAAAAAGACTTGAAAAAGCGCATATCAAAGAATCTGAAGAAAGAATTACTTGTCCCGGAAAAATTACCATCGTTTATTTTGGCTTAGAAAATCAACGTGAATATTTACAATACATCCACAGACTTCAGCAACAGAATATTTTAAAATCTGATGTTGAACTTTTAAGAGTTGAAGATCTGCAGGGAATTACAGGATTGCTTGCAATGAGAGTTTCTTTAGCGTAAATCAATCTACAAAATAAGAATCGAGCTTTTTTAATTCACCTTGCGGAATTTCAGCCTGTTCAAAAATAGAAAATTCAATCGTTCTGCAAATACTGTTGAGTGCCAAATCATTTTCTTCTTCACCAAAAGGTTCCCCAATTTCTTGGATAATGGCATCTAAAGCTATAAAAGTATAACTGATCAGCAAAACAATTAACGGCATCATCCAGTCTAAACTATCGAGCAATCCGAATGGTAACCAAAAACAGTATAGATAAACGGTACGATGTAGTAAAACACTGTAAGCAAACGGAAGTGGTGTATTATAAATTCTCTCACAACCACCGGAAATATTAGAAAACTGATTCAATTGATGATTCATCGAAGTCAAAACAATCGTATCTATATTTCCGCTTTTATTCTGAATGTTCAGCCAATCTGAAATAAATCCTAAAATAATACTGGGAATAAACTTTTTACCCTGAATCTGATGAAACTGTTCTTCAGAAAGTAGCTTTTGAAGAGGTTTTATATCTGATTTATCTCTTAACTGATAATTTAAAGCCCAGCAAAATGCAGAAATTAATTTTACAATTTCCTGTTTTTCTTCTTTTGAAACATTCGGTATAAAAGATAAAATCTGTCTTGTGAAAGAGCGGGTTTCAATGACCAGTAATCCCCAAAGTTTTCTTCCTTCCCAGAATCGGTCATAACTCGCCGTATTACAAAAGCCCATAAAAATAGCCAAAGCCAAACCAATCAATGTAAAAACTGTAGGATTGAGCTTTACTTTATAATCGTAAATTTTACCGTTAAAATAATATACCGCTACAGAGAAAATGGTGATAATACAAAGCTGAGCTACGATTTTCTTTAGTACAGAACCTCTCCATATAAATAACATTTTCAGCCAGTGTGTTCGCTGTCTTACAATCATGTTTTATGCAGTTTTTTTTAATTAAAGCGTAAGAAAAGCATACGCAAAAGACAGTACAGAAATTATAATTCCTGCCATAAAAATCTGATACGTAACCGAAAGAAGCTTATATTTTCTGTCTAAAACTTTTCCAAGATAGTATAGATCTTTCACCATAGAATCGTAAATATAATCTCTGTCTTTGATGAGATCATGCATCGAGCTCAGATAATGATTAAATTCCATTTGATGGAAGTTTCCGAAAAACAAAAGGTTTACTTTACGGTCTTTAATATCCTGATTGGTAAAAGTAGTCTTCGTAACATTGGGTTTTGTAGAAAGAATCGCAAAAATTATCGTTAAAACACTTGAGATCAACAGAAAAAATGTAGGAATAATCAAATGCGCATTCTTCGGAGTATCTAATTTCGGGACCAAAACAGAAAGGCAAACCGAAATAATAATTGCATTGACCGAAAGCAAAATATTGGCTTTACTATCTGCAATATCGCTCAGTCTTGTATGATTATTCAAAGTAACTCTGAAAAGCGTATCTACACTTCTGTCAGATTTCTGATCTTTTTTTTCTGAATTTTCTTTTTTGGGTTTCTCTTCTTTGCCCATTTTATCCATCTTCTTTTCCAATTTTTTTACATTTTTCAGTTTGAGTGGCTCCCAGTTTTCTTTGGCATAATCGGTGAAATACTTATGTTTGTTTTTAAGAAAATCTACATTCATCTCATTCCATTCATCATTAGAAAAACACATTCCGCCTGTCAGTTCCCATTCTTTACGCAAAGCTTCCGCAGAATCATTGTAAAATGGACTTGCAAAATGACTGAAATCAGCATCTTTCATAATCATTTCTAAAAGATCTTGAGGCTGATGGTATTTTTCTGTAGAAAGAATCAATCTGGAAACTTCATTTATATATTCTTCCGAAAAATTATCTTTTTTAAGAAAATCTTTCATAATAGCGGCTCCCCTTTCTTCATGCCCTTCAGCATTACAATCTGTAAAACCAACATCATGAAACCACAACGCAAGCAACACCTTTTCTCTGTCAACTTCAGATAAATTGGTATGCTTTATGATTTCATCTGCTTTCTGAACGGCATATGTGGTATGAATAAAATTATGGTAAAAGTAAACAGAAGATAGTTTATCTTTGAATAAGTTTTCAACATAATTTTTAGCTTTGTCTAAGGTGCTCATCACAGAATTTTTCTTAATGTAAATGTATGAATTTATCCTTTAAATCTTATTTAAAAAAAATATCACCGGCAGGAAAAACGTTTCTCCTTTCGGGACTTCTTTTATCTTGTGCTACCTACAACGTAAAAAAGGGCAAAAACTTACATGAAGTATCAAAATCTGAGCTGAAAACTGATAATGATTTTCAGATTTTCCTAGTAGGTGATGCCGGAAACTCAGAAGAAATTCAGGCTCAGCAAACGTTGAATTTTCTTAAGAACAAGATAGATTCTGCCAACAGCAATTCGATGCTCATCTTTTTGGGAGATAATATTTATCCTTTGGGAATGCCAAAAGAAAGTGATAAAGATTATCCTTTGGCAAAAGAAAAAATGGAAAACCAACTGGCAATTACCAAAAACTTCAAAGGTAAAACTTTGATTATCCCCGGAAATCACGATTGGTATCACGGTTTGGATGGTCTAAAAGCTCAGGAAGATTTTGTAAAAACCTATCTGAACGATAAAAAATCTTTTCTTCCTAAAAATTCTTGCCCGATTGATGATATTAATTTAACCAAAGACATCAAACTTATCATTATCGATTCTGAATGGGCTTTAATAAATTGGGATAAATATCCTGGAATCAATAAAGGTTGTGATATTAAAACCAGAGACGATTTTTATACCGAGTTCAAAGATTTAATTACAAAAAATCAGGATAAAAGAATTATTGTTGCGCTTCATCATCCGGTAATCAGTTCCGGAGTTCATGCCGGATTTAATTCTACAAAATCTCATCTTTCAGCATTTAACGGGAAAGTTCCGATTCCGGGAGTTGCCACTGTACTTACAACATTGAGAAGTTCTTCCGGAGCAAGCATGGAAGACATCAACAACAGACATTATGCAGATTTTGCCAACAGACTAAAAAGTATTGTTCAGGATAAAGAAAATGTGATTTTCGTTTCAGGACACGATCATAACCTGCAGTATCATGCAGACAACAATATCAGGCAAATCATCAGCGGAGCAGGTTCAAAAACAGATCCCGCCACGATTGTTAACAAAACCGATTTTTCTTACGGCGGAAGTGGTTTTGCTGTTTTAAATCTCAGAAAAGATTTAAGTTCAGATGTAGAATATTTTTCAACAAAAAACAATGAGCTTAAAAAACTGACGCAAATTTCAGTAATTCCTCAACCTCAAGTATTTGAAAATAATTTTCCAAGCTCACTTCCAGCAACCTACACTTCAACAGTTTATGCTGAAAAGCTTACTAAAAAAGGGAGAATTTACCGCTGGCTTTGGGGAGATCATTACAGAAAATATTATGCTCTTCCGATTGAAGCAAAAACGAAAGATCTTTCTGATATGAATCCTGGTTATTCTCCTTTCAGAGAAGGTGGCGGAAACCAGTCAAATAGTCTTCGTCTGAAAACCAATGACGGACAGGAATTTGTAATGCGCGGAATCAAAAAAAGCGCAGTTCGTTTTCTCAACGCTCAGGCTTTTAAGAAAAATGATTTCGGAAACGAATTAAACAACACGTTCCCTGAAAGATTTCTACTCGATTTTTATACGACCAATCATCCTTTTACCGGATTTGCGGTTAATAATATGATCGATAAACTTGGGATTTTTCACAGTAATCCTGAGTTATTTTATATCCCGAAACAAAAATCTTTGGGGCGTTATAACAAAAATTACGGGGATGAATTATACATGATTGAAGAACGCTTTTCTTCTGATCCCAAAACCTTACAGTCGCTAGATAATGCTACTGATATTCTTTCAACATCGGATGTTCTGAAAAATATGCGAAAAGACAGCAAATACTCGGTTGACCAGGATTTATACATCAGAGCAAGGATTTTTGATATGCTGATCGGCGATTGGGACAGACATGAAGATCAATGGAAATGGGCAGAATATAAAACAGGAAATAAGGTTATTTACAAACCTATTCCAAGAGACAGAGATCAGGCTTTCAGTACCTACGATGGCGCTGCGTTTACCTTCATTATGAACATCCCGATGATTCGCCACATGAAATCTTTTAAAGATGAAATAAAAAATGTACGTTGGGTAAATATGGAACCTTATCCTTTGGATTTAATTTTCCTGAAAGGTTCTACTGAAAAAAACTGGAGCGAACAGGCAAAATTTATTCAGCAAAATCTTACAGATGCTGATATTGATGTTGCTTTTAAAAACCTTCCGAAGGAAGTTCAGGATGAAACCATTGCCGATATTCAGAGAAAATTAAAACTCAGAAAAGAAAAAATCGAAGCTAATGCCGTAGAATATTATCATATTCTTCAGGAAAAAGTTCCGTTGGTAGGTACTCTCAGCCCAGACAAGTTTGTCATTGTAAAAAATGGAAACTCAGTTGATGTAAAGCAATACAAAATTAATAAAGATAAAACCGAAGAACTGGTTTTTGAAAAATCTTACGATGGAAAAAAGACCAAAGAACTTTGGATCTACGGATTGGATGATGATGATATCTATGAAGTTTCAGGTGACGGAAAATCTAAAACAAACATCAGACTGATTGGTGGATATAATCACGATGTGTACAATGTATCCAACGGAAGAAACGTAAAGATTTATGATTTTAAATCTCAGAAAAATACGTACGAAACCGAAGGAGCAGCAAAACACATCAGTGATGATTATGACATCAACACCTACAATTGGAAGCATCCTAAATTCAATTTCTTTGCGGGTTATCCGATGGCCAATTACAACCCCGATGACGGTGTAATTTTGGGAATTGTAGCCAATTATACGGTCAATAATTTTATTCGTGATCGTTTTACTCAGAAACACAGTATAAGTGCCAATTATTATACTTTAACAGGCGGATTTAATGTGGGCTACAAAGGAACCTTCAAAAAAGCGATTGCAGGATGGGATGCCGGAATTGATGCAACCTACACTACTCCATTTTTTGCGAGAACATTCTTTGGTTTGGGTAATGAAACGGTATATGAAAAAGATGACGTGAGTAAAGACTTTAACAGGGTACGAATTTCTCAGTTTAAATTTGCTCCATCGATCTCAAAAACAAGCTGGCTGAATCTGAAGCATCAGTTCCAGTTGAATTTTGAGCATTCTAAAGTGCAGTTGAATGAAGATCGTTTCGTTGCAGCATCTCCGGAAGTCAATCCTGAAGTTTTTAACGGACAACAGTTTGCAGGAGCTAATTATACTTTCAGTTTTAAAAACTTTGATAATAATGCCTTCCCTACTTTAGGTTTAGAAATAATTTTAAATGCAGACTGGAAAGCCAATCTTTCAGAATTTAACCAAAACTTTGCCTCTTTTAAAGGAACATTAAACCTGTTCCGCAGAATCGATAAACAAGGAAGATTTGTTTTTGCCAACTCTTCCAATGCCATGATTATCAACAACAATAATTTTGAGTTTTATCAGGCTGCAGCCATTGGTGGAAACAACGCAATGCGTGCTTACAGAAACGAAAGATTTGCCGGGAAATCATATTTTGTCAACAACTCTGAAATCCGTTGGGATTTTGGTCGTGTGAAAAACAATATCGTTCCGGTCAATATGGGAATTCTGGTTGGCTATGATGTGGGAAGAGTGTGGATTGATAATAAACAATCAGACAAATGGCATCAAGGTGTTGGTGGAGGATTTTGGATGAATATTCTCGAAACTTTTTCGGCAAGAATCGATTACTTTACCGGTGAAGATGGCGGAAGAATTTCCGGCGGTGTAGGTTTGAGTTTTTAACGGTTATTGACCTTTTTATTAAACTGAAAATTTAAAAGCCCAGTTTGTCTTTCTGAATGGAGCAAAGCGGAGTGAAGAATCTCAAATGTAAAACTCTTTTCTTTTGTCTTGAAACAAAAAAATAAATTTAAAATAAAACCCGCAGAGCTTTCTGCGGGTTTTATTTTGCGATTAGTTTACTTTCCAAAATGGCTCCGGAGCAACAGCCATACCTTTGTAGAATAATAGCAAGATTCTAAAATTAGAACTCCGTAGGAGTTCAATCTTTCCATCATTTTTAAAATAAAAATAATTTATTTAAGAGAAAACTGATATACATTTCCACCTTCTTTTTTATCTTTTTCGTCGGCAATCAGCAAAGTTTTATCATCAACGAAAACCACAGCTTCTTTTTGTGAATTGTGGTTTAAAGGGAGTTTCTGAATTTTAGCTGAATTAAAATCATTGGCTGTAAATCCTGAAAGTACGTGAATGTTTTTATGCGTTAAAAGCACAATTTCATTTTTAGAATTAATCGCAGCTGATGTAATGGCTGCATCACTGTAACCTCCTTCAAGCTTTAGTTTTCCAATTAATTTTGCTTCAAAATCACCTTCTTTATTTGGAATCTGGAAAACAAGAAAAGTTCCGTCAAAACCTTTACTTCTGTTTTTTGTAAATAGATAAAAGCTTCCGTCTTTTTCTACAAAAGCTTCGCAATCGTACAGTAAATTAGATTTTTTAGGAGGAAATTCAGTCTGCCCTTCATAATGGAATTTTGTGGTCTGAATAACCTTTGTCGATTTCTGAGAATCATTTTTTAAATCTAACTTTAAGATCGAAAGGTTCTGTCTGTCGTTTTCATTATTTCCAAAATCCCCGATGTAAATATTTCCGGCAGCATCTTTTGTGATATCTTCCCAGTCGTTATTTTCAGCATTTTCTACAAGAACATCATTAACCAACTCGCCTTGTCTGTTGAGCCCGTAAACTACATTTTTATTTCCCGCATCTTCAATAGCCCAAATGGTTTTCTGGTCTTGAGAAAGAGTAATTCCTGAAACTTCTTTCAGCTTTTTTGGGAGTGAAAATTCTGTTTTCAAATCTTCCTGCGATTTTGTTACCGAATCTTGAGCTTTCGGATTGCAGCTCATTAGCATAACAGCAAATACAACGAGAATGCGCATAATTTTATTTTTTTAATTTTTTAAACTGAAAGAAAGAATATCTGATATTTTTCTCCAATTGATTGATCATTTGTTGGTGATGAAGAAAAAAACCAGCAACCAATCCCATTAAACTTCCAATAATAGTGTCGAGTAATCTTGCCTCCATTAAGTTTTCAACCTGATGATGAACGGTACTTCCCACTTCTATTAAAAGCAAAGTAAGTGGCGTAATAAAGATAACAGCAAAACCATAATTTCTTACAATCATCAACTCAACAACGAACTGTAAAACTACAATAATTCCTATCATTACAATTTTTTCGGGGTCAAAAAGCAGAATCAGCCATGCTAAACCCAAACCAATGAAAGTTCCGAAAATACGGTGCATATTTCTTTGTCGCACATGTTCGAAATTTCGTCCCTGAATAATTGCTACTGTTGAAATAGAAATCCAATATGTATTTTGAAATTTTAAAAGATGACCGACAATTAAAGTCAGCATCATAATTAAACCTATAATCGTACTTTCAACAAATTTCGTGTATCTTTTTTTCTTAAAAACTCTTCTTGGAACATTTACCACTTCACTTTTTTCAATAAAAACTGAATAGAGAAAAGCCAATGAGCACGACAAAATAGCGCCCATTGTTACCAAACCAACTCTTATAGGAATCATTTCCAAATCAAACTGATACGTACTTGCCATCGCCGCCAACATAATAAAGAAAAAATTTCCCGGCGGTGGAATTTTAAAATAAGACGTTATAAAATGCGATAGAAAAGAGACGATCCCGAAAGATAAAGCCGCTGTATAAATATTAAAACTAAAAAAAAGACTGATGGTAAACGAAAATATAATCCCGAAAGCACAAACCGCCAAATGAATCATTCGCTGACTGATTGGAGCCGTTGTAAAATACAATATAGTCAACGCTCCCAAACTCGAAAGACTTCCGTAATTTGGTTTCTCTGAAAACCAGCCTAATAAAAGCGGAATACCAATGCACAATGCAGCAAGAAATGGGAAATGCCATTTTCGCTCGGTTTTCTTCATTTCAATAAGATATTGAAACCGGTTTCTTACAGGGTGATCGACTTTCATTTATTCAAAACGTTTTGCTTTTTCCCAGAGAACATCCATTTCTTCCAAAGTTATTTCAGCTAATTTTAAATCTGCCTCAGCTGCAAGCTGTTCCATTTTCTGAAATCTTGTAATAAATTTCAGATTAGTTCTTTCTAAAGCTGAATCAGGATTTAAACCTGAAATTCTTGCGTAATTGATTAATGAGAAAAATACATCTCCCAATTCCTGCTCTTTTTTATCTGAATCGGTTTCTGCATGAAACTCGTTGATCTCTTCATCCACTTTTTTCCAGGCATCTTCAGCATCATGAAATTCAAAACCAATTCCTTTTACTTTATCTTGAATTCTATATGCTTTTACCATACTTGGCAATCCTTTAGGAACGCCACCCAGAATAGATTTGTTGCCTTCTTTCAGTTTCAGTTTTTCCCAATTTTGCTTTACTTCTTCTTCATCTTTCACTTCGGTATCTCCATAAATATGTGGATGACGGAAAATCAGTTTTTCATTTAACGAATTGATAACATCGGCAATATCAAAACTTCCCTTTTCTGAACCTATTTTAGCATAAAAAACCAAATGCAGAAGCACATCGCCAAGTTCTTTTTTGATCTCAGTAAGATCTTCCTGCAAAAGCGCATCAGAAAGTTCATATGTTTCTTCCAACGTTAAATGACGAAGTGTCTGAAGCGTCTGTTTCTGATCCCACGGACATTTTTCACGAAGGTCATCCATAATATCTAAAAGTCTTCCGAAAGCTTCAAGTTTTTCCTGTCTGGTATTCATAATTGAGATTGAAATTAATGCAAATTTAAGGTAAATCTTTATTAGTTCTTTTGTCTTGAAACAAAAGAACCAAAAGTTCAAGACTTGGAAACTTCCGCTAAAAATTAAAAGTTATTCCTAAAATACCCAAAACTTGCGCGAGTTGTGAATTGTTTTTTGATTCAATAGTTGTGTCGCGCTTCAAACAATGGGATTTTTTTAACGGAATAACTTTTAATTTTCTTAACGCTCCATTTTCCTAAGTCAAATTTAGTCGCCATAAAACAAAAAACCTCATCATTGCTGACAAGGTTTTGTATTAATAAGGATAAACTAAATTATCCCATTTTTCTGTGTGTACTTTTTGTAGCTGCTTTAGCTCCTGTACTTGCTTTTACTTTTGGGGTTGCAGGTTTGTCTGCTTTTGGAGCTGCCTTTTTTGGAGCTTCTTTTTCAACAGCTGCTTCGCCTTCTGTAGTTTCTGCTTCTGCTTTTACAAAACTTTCAGGAGTGATGTATCCCGCTTTGTGAAGGATGTTGTACCACTGAGCCAATTTCTTAATATCAGAATTGTAAACTCTTTCTGTATCGTAGTTTGGAAGAGATGCAACCATAAATTCAGCTAATTCAGCTTCTGAAGATTTGTGATTGATCGTCTCTTTGTAATCGTAATTTTTAGCAATATTTTCAAAAACCTCAAACAAAGGAACTTCTTTATCAAAAGTAAACATTGCGATATTATCTAACAAGCTTACCTGGCTTGAATTACCGATGCTCACTTTCTTTTTGGTAGTAACTTCTTCAATGATGAATCCGTTTTTCAACTGCGATACCAATTTGTAAAGACCTGGTTTCCCAGAGATTGAAATTATTTTTTCTAACAGCATAATTTTATTTTTTTAATTTCAGTAAAAGCTATAACGCTTTTTATAATAATATATTTCTTAGTTTAAATTATTTTGGAAATCTCATTTTGTAACCTATAGACACTTCTCCCTGAGTGATCTTTGTAAGTTTTCCTTTTACCAGCTTTTTCTTCAAAGCACTTAAGTGATCGGTGAAAAGGGTCCCTTCAATATGATCATATTCGTGCTGAATTACGCGGGCTCTAATATCGGAAAAAGTTTCGGTATGCTTCACAAAATTTTCGTCATAATATTCGATCAGGATGGTACTTTTTCTTTTCACATCTTCTCTTACATCCGGAATCGAAAGACAGCCTTCGTTAAACTTCCATTCTTCGCCAGATTCTTCAAGAATTTGAGCATTGATGAAAACTTTTTTAAAGTCTTTCAGCTCTTCAGCAATATCTTCGTAATCTTCATCTTCTGCCAAAGGCGTAACATCTACGATAAACAATCTGAGGTCTAAACCAATCTGAGGTGCCGCCAAACCAATACCGTTTGCCTCGTACATGGTTTCAAACATATTATCGATCAGTTGTTGCAGATCCGGATAATTTTTATCTATCTCTTTTCCCGTTTTTCTTAAAACAGGATCTCCAAAAGCTCTTATTGGTAAAATCATCTTGTTTTTTGTTCTAAAAAATTCTGCAATATGATGGTTGCACTTACTTTATCTATTAATCCTTTTTGTTGTCTTTGTTTTTTACTTTTTCCACTTTGCGAAATAAAAAACGAAGCCATTTTTGAAGTAAATCTTTCATCAAAACGATGAACTTCAATCTGCGGAAATTCTTTTTTAAAGTTTTCTATAAACCCTAAAATATCGGTTTCCACTTCTGAAACATTTCCCTTCAAGTCTGTTGGCAGACCTACTACCACTTCTTCCACACGGTTTTCAATAACGTATTTTTTCAAAAAATCCATCAGAAAACGAGTTTCCACAGTATCAAGACCACTTGCGATAATCTTCATATCATCGGTTGCTGCAACGCCACAACGTGCTTTTCCGTAGTCTATAGCAATGATCTGTCCCATAAGTCTGCAAATTTAAGAAATTTTACTCATTATATTCCTAACACAGTTTTTTTTATAAATCATGTTTTTTATCCGTTAATTTTTGTTTAATTTTATCTTATCCAAACTCAAGACTATGAAGCAACTCATCCTCGTAAGACATGCAAAAAGTGACTGGCCTGAAGAAACTAGCGACTTCGACAGACCTTTGGCAGACAAAGGTTTGCTAGATGCCCTTAAAATGTCTAAATTTCTGAAAAACAACAGTATCGGTATTGATCATTTTATTTCCAGCCCTGCAGTAAGAGCTTTATCTACCTGCAAAATTTTTAATCAAACCTATAATCTAACTTTTGGAACCGACGAAAAACTTTACAATCCTTCTGAAAGTAATTTTCATTCTGTCATTTATGATTTAAATGATGATTTGAATTCTGTTGCGTTTTTCTCCCACAACAATGGCATTTCCAATTTTGCCAATTCTATTTCTGAGGATGTTTTCCATTTTCCGACTTGTGGTGTTGCAGGTTTTCAAATTGATTGTGATTCTTGGTCGCAGTTTGACGGAGCCAATAAAAAGCTTCTTTTCTTTTATGAGCCGGGGAAAATTTAATTCATTTTAATGAAAATATCTTAAAATTAATTTCTAAAAAGTACATTTATTTTTAAAAACTGATTAATAACAATATCATTATTTTGTTATTTCTCTTTCTTTGAATGCAACCGACTGCACATTTTCTGGTTGCGAATAAAACAATTAAGTTTGTCTAGATTTTATTTATTCTAAATAAAATATAATTTTAAACCCTATTATTATGCACAGACAAATTTATTTATTGGTCGCTTTCTTTCTATTACTAGGAAGCAAAACTTATTCACAAACCCCAATAAGTGTATTTCAAGACAATTTAACAACACCCAATCCGATGATTGCGGATGGTAACGATTTGTATGTTGGTTACTATTATTCAGATAAAGTTGTAAAGTTTGATCTTACCAATCCAAATACTCCTCCAGTTGATGTTGCAATGGGAGTAAACAGACCTTACGGATTGGCGATAAAAGACAATATGCTTTATATCTCAGAATTCGGAGGCAACAAAATTTCCAAAGTAAATTTAACAAATCCAAATACAGTTCCGGAAATCGTAATATCTAACGTAAACAGTCCTATAGGTCTTGAGTTTATCGGAAATGATTTATACGTAGCATTGGAAGGAGATAATAAAGTTGCCAAAATAGATGTTACTCAAACTTCACCTCAATTAATAGATGTTACTTATGTTTCAAGTCCTTTTGAGATTGAGGTAGTTGGTAGCCAACTTTACATTACCGAAAGATTTGCCGGAAGACTTGTAAGATTCGAACTCAATAACAGTTCTGCAACAAATGTGATAGTCTCTCAAGGATTGAGTTATCCTTCAGGTCTTACATCAAATGGAAAGCAATTATTTATAGCAGAAGCAGGAGCTTCAAAAATTTCAAAAATCAGCACTTCTGTTTTGAGTCCAACAGTTTCTGATGCTGTAACGTCTAGCTTATTAGATTATCCTTCAGGATTATTAATGCACGATAACATCATGTATATTACAGATTTTTTTGCCAACACTATATTTAAAGTAGATCTAGCTAATCTTTCTGTTTCAGAACTTAACACAACTCATCAAAAAGAAATAAAAATTTATCCAAATCCTGCGATTGACAGACTAAATATTTACAACGCTCCATCAAAAGAATATCAAATATTTGACATGACGGGCAGACTCATCAATTCAGGAACATTAGAAAGAAATTTTATCAATGTAAGCCAACTTTCTTCAGGAAATTACATTCTAAAAACTGGAGAAATCACTAAGAAGTTTATCAAGAAATAATTTAACAAAAAAGAGGCTGCAAAAACAGCCTCTTTTTATATTCGTTGATTGATTATTTTCTTCTCAAATCCAGATCATCAAAATCAAAACTAAAATCTATAATATCTGAAATCGCTTTCATTTTTGCAGATTCTGCTTTTCCGTTTTCATCGTAGCTAAAAATAAGATACGCATCGGCATCATAACTTCTGTCATCCCATTTAATAATAAAAGTATTGTTTGAAAAAGGAAGCAACTCCCCTTTCAGTCTTGGAGAATTTTTACAAGAAATTCTGTAGACATTTCCTTGTTGAGCAATTTCAACATCACCAAACCATATATCATTATATTTTCCGACAAACTGTTCTGCTTTAGGCTGAAGGTTTTTATCTTTTTTGAAAGCATCCGACTTTGCAAAAGCTTCTTTCTTTTGCTTATTGTATTCAGCTTCTACTTTCTGCATTCTGTCACCGTAGGTTTTCAGCCAATTTCTATCAGCAATTCCTAAATAAGAATCTTTCACAGTGTTTGTAATCGTGTTGAAAGCAGCACCAGATTGTTGGTTTGTTAAAACAACAATTCCTAATTTCATATCCGGAATTAAAGTAAACTGCGTTACTGTTCCAATCAATCCACCTGTATGCTGAACTTGTTTATGACCTTTTACATCGCTTAAGAACCAACCTAAACCGTATCCATAGAAACTTGTATCATAAGGATTTTTCATCGCTACTCTGTCAGGAATCTGCAAACTCCAAAGCTGTTGAATATTTTTATCTGAAACTAATTTCTTTCCGTCTTTCGTTGTGAATCCATTTAAAAGAAATTCTGCCCAAGTTGTCATGTCTTTAATGTTACTCATAATTCCACCTGCGGCATTACCCGTTTCGTTCCAATCGTGAGGAACTGCAATTGCTTTTCCGTCAACAGGAGCATGCGCATCAATTTTATTAGCAACAGCCTTTGCTCTGTTGTAACTTCCGAAACTTGAATTCATTCCGACAGGTTTCATAATTCGCTGTTCGATAAAATCTACCCAACTTAACCCTGAAATCCTGGTAATAACTTCTCCTGCAACAATAAACATAATGTTGTTATAATCTAAAGTTGTACGGAAAGAGTTTTCTGGTTTTAAATATCTTACATTGTGTACAATATCATTTACTGTAAGATTTCCACCTTCCGGAAAAAACATCAAATCTCCCTGTCCCAAACCTAAACCGGCTCTGTGCGTAATCAAATCTTTAATCGTTACATTTTGAGAAATATACGGATCATACATTTGAAATTCAGGAATATATTTTGAAACTTTATCGTCCCAGTTCAGTTTTCCTTCGTCTGCCAAAATCGCCAAAGCAACACAAGTGAAAGCCTTGGAATTAGAAGCAATACCCACCAAAGTTGTATCATCCATCGGTTGTTTTGTGGTTAACGAACGTACTCCAAAACCTTTAGAGTAAATCATTTTTCCATCTTTGATAACACCAACAGACATTCCAGGAACATCGAAAGTTTTTAAAGTATTCTGAATAAGTTCGTCCAATTTTTTCTCTTCAACCTGTGCAAAAGAGATGAAAGAAACTAAAAGAAAGAATAAAGATAAGTTATGCTTCATTATTTTTAAATTTTCCCAAATTTAATCAATTCAGCAGAATTAAATTCCCATTTCGTCAATACTTAAAATCTAATAAAAATTAGGATTATCCTCTTTTAACAACAATCCTTTTTTTTGAACGCAAAGAGCGCAAAGATTTTTTAATAAAACCTGTTTTTAAGGTTCGCAAAGGCGTTTCACTCAGCAAAGGCTTGTAGTAATTTTCAATCATTACACATTACGGATAATCGAATAAAAATAAATTGCTTCTATAAAAAATCTGATTATAACAATTAGCATTTTTATATTTGCAAAAAAAAACATTCACATGATTACAAAAAAATTATTGGCATTCTCATTATTAGTATTGAGCTTTAATTTTTATTTTACTCAGGAAGTCGAGATTAAAGATGACAAAGTTTTGCTTGATGGAAAACAAATTTTGAAAGCAGAAAAAATCAATATGGTTGAATATTCATTTTACAATCTGAAAAGTGATGATGAAATATTGCTTTACAGACAAATGGATAATGAAACATCAAGATATCAAGATGATGATTATTATGTACTGAATTTTCTGACCGAAAAAGTAAAAGTAGAGTCTAATGATTTTTATAAAATTGCAAGCTTTATGAATTCTAAAAAGTCTATGGAAAAACTGATAAAATGGCTTTTGAAAGAAAAAGTACTTACAAATGATGGAGAATTGAATCCTGATCGTCTTGCCATCTTCAAAGAGAAATATGACCAAAACATTACTGAAAGAACAATAAGATAAATGACCAAAATCCTTCTCCTCTCCGATTCTCACTCTTATATTGATGACCGAATTTTAGATTACGCAAAACAGGCCGATGAAATTTGGCATTGCGGAGATTTTGGAAGCTTTGAAATTATTGAACAGCTTGAAAAAATTAAGCCTTTAAAAGGAGTTTACGGAAATATTGACGGCACAAAAATCCGCTCTGAATTTCCAGAAGTTAATCGCTTTTTTTGTGAAAATGTAGAAGTTTTAATGATTCACATTGGTGGTTATCCCGGAAAATATACTCCTTTAGCCAAGAAAGAGATTTCAGAAAAAGCTCCGAAACTATTTATTTCAGGGCATTCTCATATTCTGAAAGCGATGTACGATGATAAAAATAAATTATTGCACCTAAATCCCGGAGCGTGCGGAAAGCAAGGTTGGCATAAAATGAGAACGATGATGCAGTTTGTAATTGATGGAGAAGAAATAAAAGATTTGGCTGTGATTGAATTAGGACCAAAAGTTTAATTTTGAAACACAAATGCCACAAATATTTTCACGAATAACACCAATAATTTGTGAAAATTTGTGTAAAACATTTGTGTTAATTAGTGGTAAAAAAATGAAAATTGGCAATAAAGTTTCGGTAGTAGATGAAGATTTAAGCGGAGTGATTACTTCGGTGAATGGAAATATTGTGGTTTTTAAAGACGAATACGGTTTTACTTATCAATACCCGAAAGACAAACTGGTTCCGAAAGATGCCGAAATTTATGAAAATATTAAAATCATAAAAAAGGCAGAACCTAAAAAAGTAGTTTCTAAAAAGCATGATAAAAACCCTTTAATTTTAGATCTTCATTTTGAAAACTTAGTTAAAAACCCTCATGATTACGATAGTTTTGAAAGGTTATTTCTGCAAAAGGAAAAACTGATTCAGACGATTAATTTCTGTAGAAAAAATCATTTAAAAAGACTTGAAATTGTACACGGAATTGGCGACGGAACTTTACAGAGAATGGTTTTTGATGTTCTTGAAAGCCAAACTGGTCTGGATTTTTACAATAAGGAAATACTTCATCATCAATCGGGTGCGGTAATGGTAGAATTTCACTAAATTTGCAACAATTGTAATATGAACGTACTAAATTTACTTTTTACCAAAGACGGACTGATCTACCAAATCATCAAAAACAAAAGTGTTTTGGAGGAAAAGTCTTATTTCGTAGACGAAGAATCGCCCAAGGATTTCATCTCCGGAAAACTAGAAGATGCATTGCTAAAACAGAGATATGACGAAATCTCTGTAGTTTCTGCGTTGAATCATTTTACTTTAATGCCCGAAGGTTATGAAGATCACGACTCGGGATATGATTTGATTGCCTTCAACGCACCTGTTGATAAAGAAAATACAGAACTGATGCTATCTGTCAACAAAAAGTTTAAGCTTCAGTTTTATTATACTTTTCCAAAAGAATTTTATAATAAAATAAAAGATATTTCAGTTCCGGTAAAATTTAATTTTTCGGGAGAGAAATTTTTAAACTCAATCAACAATAAGAATAATAAAGAAATTCACATCAATCTTTATCACAACCAATGTGAGTTTTTTGCGATTTCAAATAAAAAAATCATCTTATATAACAACCTGGATGTTAATTCGGAAGTAGATTTTCTGTATTTTGTGATGTTTACCTTAAGTAAAATAGGTTTTGGAATAAACGACACCTATTTTTACGTGTATGGTGAAACCACAGAAAACGAAACATTCATTTCAGAACTTCAGAAATTTGTAAAAAATCTGAAAGTTGTTTTTGATAATATCCCGAATAAGAATTTTATCCTTAATTAAGCTGGATGATGGAAGCACGATGCTTGATGTTTAATTTATTTCGTATATTTCTGTTATGAGTTTTAAGTTTGAAAAATTAATTATTTGGCAGGATTCTATGAATTTTGCTGAAACTATTTTCAAAATGACGCTCAATTTCCCCAAGGAGGAGATCTACAACTTAACTTCACAAATAAGACGGGCTTCAGATTCAATAGCATTAAATATATCAGAAGGAAGTATTTTACAAAGTAATTTAGAATTCAAAAGATTTTTAGGATATTCAATAAGATCCGTTGCCGAAGTTGTAACTTGTCTTTATAAAGCAAAAAACAGAAACTATATTGATGAAAATAGTTTTCAGGATTGCTATAACTTTGCCTACAAGTTGATGAATCACATCATTGCTTTTAGAAATAAACTTAATTAACATCAAACATCCGTTATCAGGCGTAAAGCATTAAACATCCATCACCCAACATCTAACACCCAACATTTATGTACAGAATAATTTCCGGTAAATGGAAAGCAAAAAAAATAGCCGCTCCCAAAAACTTTGACGTAAGACCAACGACCGATTTTGCTAAAGAAGCACTTTTCAGTATTTTGGAAAACACTTACGACATGCAGTCGATTTCCGTTCTTGATCTTTTTGCAGGAATTGGTTCTATTACTTTTGAATTTGCTTCAAGAGGTTGCCAAGATGTGACTTCGGTTGAAATGAACCCAAAACATACGTCTTTCATCAATGCTACCGCTTCAGAACTGGATATGAGTTTGCAGGTAAATACGCAAAGAGGCGATGTTTTTGACTGGCTGAAAAAATTCAGAAATAATAAATCTTACGAAATCGTTTTTGCTGATGCTCCTTTTGAAACTGAAGAAAAAAAGTATCACGAATTGCTTTCTTTAGTTTTAAAAAATAAATATCTGAAACCTAACGGAATTCTAATTGTGGAACATCAAAGCAGATTAAAACTTGATCATCCAAATTATAAATTCACCAGAAAATACGGTAATGTAAGCTTCAGTTTTTACGAGCCTTATCAGGAAACTGAAATGGAAGCAGAAACCGAAAACAGCGATATAACAGAATAAAAAAAAGACTCATAAAGAGTCTTTTTTGTTTTATAGTACTTTCAATTCTAAATCGATGGTCTTGCCAAAGAATTTCTTGGAGATTTTTTCAAAATTTTTGGTAATATCCGAAAGGTAAAATTTGTAATTCGGCTTCGGATTATTATCATTCAAAAGATGATATTTATCTAAAATAATCGTCAAATGATTGGCTACAATATTCGGTGAATCAATCACACGAACGCGGTTTCCGTAATACTGTTTGATCTCGTCGATCAAAAGCGGATAATGCGTGCAACCCAGAATCAACGTTTCAATATTTTTCAACTTGGCATTACTCAGATAATTATAAATAATAGAATGCGTAATCGGATGATTTTTAAAACCTTCTTCAATCGCAGGAACCAAAAGCGGAGTCGCCAATTCATCAACTTTAATAAACTTATTGTGCTTACGGATGCTTTTCTTGTACAAACCCGAATTTACCGTCGCTTTCGTTGCAATTACCCCCACATTATTATGAATTTCATAGGCAACTTTCTCGGCAACAGGATTGATAACGTCAATTACGGGAACTTTCCCGGCAACCGACAACATTACTTCCTTCAAAGCATTTGCTGTAGCCGTATTACAGGCAATTACAATCGCTTTGCAGTTTTGCTCTAAAAGGAAATTAGAAATTTTCGTAGAATATTCTATAATCGCTTCTTTAGATTTTTCACCATAAGGAAGATGTTTGGTGTCTCCAAAATAAATAAGATCTTCATTAGGAAGAAGTCTTTTTATTTCTTTGGCAACCGTTAAACCTCCCACTCCACTATCGAAAATTCCGATAGGTTGTTTTGACGAAAGATGCGAATAGTTTTGTTTTTTAGTTTTCAAACGATGTGAAATTTAATACAAAAATAGTGAAATTGTTGGATGATGGAAGTCGGATGTCGGAAGTTTTTCACAAACAAATCTTCCAGCCTCAAGCTTCAGACTTTCAGCTTAGACAATAAATAGGTCTGAAGCAATTCCGTCTGCCATAAACCAATGTTTTTCAGGGATTTTAAGGTGATTATCTTCAATTTTTAAGATCCCATCTTCTATTTTATGCTGAATTTCTTTATTAAATTTATCTAAAATATTTTCAGAAAATTTTTGGTTTAAACTATCTAAATTCACTCCCCATATTGTTCTTAAACCAATCATAATCATTTCGTTGAACTGATCCTGTTGAGAAAGAATTTCGGTTTCTTTGGCTAAAATATTTGAATTTAATTTTTTGATATATTGCTGATTGTTGGCTACATTCCAGCTTCGCACATCATTTCCGTTGTAAGAATGTGCGGAAGGACCAATTCCTAAATATTCCTGATATTTCCAGTACGCAGAATTGTGTCTTGAATAAAAACCCTCTTTCGCAAAATTGGACACTTCATAATGATTAAAACCATGATCTTTCAGAAAATCTATCATGTAATAAAACTCACGGTTTTGCTCTTCTTCTTTCGGGTTTGCAATTTTTCCTTTCGAAACCCAGTTTTCTAAAGCAGTTTTCGGTTCAACCGTTAAAGCATAAGACGAAATATGTGGAATTTCAAGCGCAATGGTTTTATTTAAATTTTCCTTCCAGATTTCCAGATTAGAAGTTGGCGAACCATAAATTAAATCAATACTTAAATTTTCAAATCCGAAATCCTGTGCTCTTTTAATTGAACCTTCAGCTTCGGAGGCATTATGTGCGCGATTCATCAGTTTCAGATCTTCATCAAAAAAACTTTGAGTTCCGATAGACAAACGATTAACAGGAGAATCTGATAATCCTTTTAAAAATTGAGGATTCAGATCATCGGGATTGGCTTCTAAAGTAATTTCGATATCATTATTAAAACTAAAATGTTTTAAAACTTCATCAATTAAAGATTTAATTTCATCCGCACAAAGTACAGAAGGAGTTCCTCCGCCAAAATAGAGGGACTGCAAATCTTTATTCTGAAGTTCGTCTTTTCTAAGGAAAATTTCCTTTTTCATCGCATCCAGCATTTCATCTTTAAAATTCAAAGAAGTGGAAAAATGAAAATTGCAATAGCTGCATTTCTGTTTGCAGAAAGGGATGTGAATGTAAATCATAAAAAAAGCCCTGAAAAATTTCAGAGCTCAAATTTATTTAAATTAAATTGATTAATATCTAAATCCTCTATGATTAATAAAGTTATCGAAGTTATAACCAACTCCAAGCATGAAGCTGTTTCCTCCATACGTCTGAATATCAGACATTCCAAGGTTGTAAGTAGCACCAATCATAAATTTGTTGAATCTTACTTTTACCACTGGAGAAACACTTAGTTCCTGATTATCAAATCTGTTTTGAACAGCTCTGTAACTTACCCCAAAAGAGAATGCGTTGATATCGTTAGAAAATGTAGCCATCAAGTTGAAGTCTGTCATTCTTGTAGAATTGGTATTTAAATTTACCAAAACTGAAGGAGTAATTGCAATATTGTCTGCAATCTTCCAGTCGTATCCTAAGTTTAAGAAAAACTTGATTGGAGAAGGCTCGTAATTGTTTACAATAGATTCGTCATTGCTTAATGCGATATCATTTACGGAAACCCCCCCGAAAATCCCTCTATAAGTAGCTGCTAAACCGAAGTTTGCATATGCCATAAAGATATTGCTTTCATTACCTTGCAATAATGGGTCGTAACCGTCTTCAGTATTGATTTTTGAGTAATCAAAATTCATATTGTAGAAGTTAACACTTGTACCAAAAGAAAACTGATCTTTTCTCTCCCCTTCACTACTTAGTGGGATGAAATAAGATGCACCAGCTGTAATACCTCCAGCTGAAATAGGACCGTTGCTATCTCTAAAAACGGAAATACCCGCTCCTACTCTGTCAAAAATATTCGCATTAATCCCTACAGACTGCACGTTTGGAGACTCGCTGAATTTTGAAAATTGTTGTTGATAGTTTAGGTTAAGTTGTACGTAGTCTGTTTTACCGTATTGTGCAGGGTTGAACAGGAACTCACCATCCAAAAGATATTGTTGATAGTATGGTAGTGATTCTTGTGCTTTGTATGCATTCGACAAAAGAGCTAAACATACGATAGCATATAGTTTTCTCATAACAAATCTTGATTTCAATTCAACAAATATAAAAAAAATCTCAATATATTTTTAGTTTTCTAAATAATTTCTCCATTTTTTTACAGCATCCGCCATATCTTGAGGCATTGGGCTCTCAAAATACAATTCCTTTTTCGTGGTTGGATGTATAAACCCTAAAGTATGGGCGTGAAGTGCATGTCTAGGTAAAACATCGAACACATTTTTTATAAAGTGCTTATACTTAGGTAGATTAACTCCTCTCAAGGCGACATTTCCTTCATATCTCTCGTCATTAAACAATGTATGACCAATATGTTTAAAATGTGCTCTGATTTGATGCGTTCTTCCAGTCTCAAGCTTACATTCTACCCAAGTCATATATTTGAAACGCTCTAAAACTTTATAATGGGTAACGGCATGCTTTCCTTGGCTTCCGTCAACATAAGTGTACATCTGCATTCTGTTTTTAGGATGTCTTCCGATGTGACCTGTAATGGTGCCTTCATCGTCCTTCACATTACCCCAGACAAAAGCCCAATACAGACGCTTCGTTTTTCTTTCAAAAAATTGTTTGGCAAGAAAGCTTAAAGCATACTCAGTTTTGGCAATTACCAAAAGTCCAGATGTATCTTTATCTATTCTGTGAACCAAACCTACTCTGTCTAAATCTGATTTCTGTCCGTTTTTCTGGAAATGAAAAGCCAAAGCATTCACCAAAGTTTTATCCCAGTTTCCAAATCCCGGATGTACTACCATTCCAGGTTCTTTGTCTACAACAATCAAATCGTCATCTTCATAGACTATATTAATAGGAATATCTTGCGGAACAATAACGTTTTCACGAGGTGGGTGCGTTAGTAAAACAGAAATCTGCTCTCCCGGTTTTACTCTATAATTCTGCTTTACAGGATTTCCGTTAACCACGACATTTCCGGCACGGCAAGTCTGCGAAATTTTATTTCTTGAAGAATTTTGTCTGAAATTAAATAAAAACTTATCTATTCTTAAAGGTTCCTGATTACCATCAACCGTAATATTAAGATGCTCATAAAGACCTTTATTTTCATCATCAATGTCAACACTGTTATTGGCATCTAAAAATTCTTCGTCTAAAAAATCCTCGTTATCTTCTGTCATTGCTTTATCTATATAAAAGGCTTCAACATAATTAAAGTTGAAGCCTTTTTTTATTTTAAATTAAAAAATCAATTTATATAATTACCTTTTTAGCTTTAGGCTTTTCTGTTGCAGGTGTTGTCGTTGGTGCAGCAGATTTTGGTTTATCACCTGTAGTTGCAGGTTTTGTTGAAGTTCCATTTGCTTTTGGCGTCTCAGTTTTTGGAGTTTCCTTTTTCTGAGGTGCAGGAGCCGGAACCGGATCATTGATCGGTGGTGGATCTTGGAAATTAGGAACTTCGTCATATCTTACCGGAGGCAAAGTAGTATCTACTTTCATACGGTAAGTAGAATTAAGTATTTCTATTTTTCCACGTAGTTCGGCAGGTGTTTTTTTACTTGCCCAAAGATCAATCTGCATTCCCTGATCTCGTGCATCTCCCGATGCCGGATCTTGATAGTACACAATATCTGAATCATCATTTCCACCATCTTCATAATCTACAAGACCAACTTCAAAAAGATTTCTTGCAATCAAAGCTTTCGCTTCTTTCACCGTTAATCCCACAACATTTGGAATGGCAATATTTCGCATAGGACCAGATCCTACCACAACATCAATCACTGAGAATCTAGGAATTTTAGTTCCCGGTTTTATAGAATTTCCTTTAAATAAAATTCTTAAAACAGCATCTTTCTGAATGCTCGGTTCATAAATAGTATCATTAACCTTCAAGCCTACCTGTTCCAATCTTTGGAAAGCCAATCCTGAATATTTATTGATAACATCAGGAACAGCAACCGGAGCCCAGCTTTTAGGATTAACCATCAGCTGAATCGCTCTTCCGTCTTTTACACGGGATCCAGGAGAAGGATAAACCTTTAAAACCTGAAGCGGTCTGTATTTAGGGTTGTAAGCTGCACTATCAACTTCATAGTCGAGTCCTGCATCTTCTAATATTTTTACAGCGTCGTGCACTGATTTGTTGACAACATTAGGAACAGGAATTTCCTGCCCATGATTGGTGTGATACTCCAACCAACGGAAAGTAAGCCATACCAATCCTACGAAAATACCGATGGCTACTAATAAATTGAGTAAAACTTTCCAGTTGAAAAGTGATTTAAGCATACTTAAAAATACTTTAATAATAACGACAAAGATAATTAATAATTTTATATTGAAGTTTTTATTTAGCAGATTTCATTTTTGCTTTCAAAAAAATCAAAATTCATTTATTTCAATATATAAAATGTTTAAATTTGCCTTTATTGATAATATGGATATGAGCAAAAAACACGTTGCCGTAGTTATGGGAGGCTATTCTGACGAATATATAGTTTCTCTGAAAAGTGGCCAGTTAATATATGATTCTTTAGACAGAGACCTTTATCATGTCTATAAAGTGGTTATTCTGAAAGAAGAATGGTATTTTCTGGATGAAAATGACAATAAAAAACCCATCAACAAAGGTGATTTCTCCGTCACTTTAGATAATAATGAAGTATTGAAATTTGATGCATGCTTCAATATTATTCACGGAACTCCTGGCGAAAACGGAATTCTTCAGGCGTATTGGGATGCTATCGGACAAAAATATACTGGTTGCGATTTCTACCAAAGCGCATTAACCTTCAATAAAAAAGATACTTTAGCGGTACTTTCAAAATATGGAATTCCTTCTGCAAAAAGTATTTATTTAAGAAAGGGAGAAGATATTAATGTTGACGAAATTATTAATGAATTAGGGCTTCCTGTATTTGTAAAACCCAACCAATCGGGTTCTTCACTGGGAATTTCTAAAGTAAAAGACAAATCTGAACTCATCGCTGCAACCGAAATCGCTTTTAAAGAAGATCATGAAATTTTAATTGAAAGTTTCTTAGACGGAATGGAAGTTTCTGTTGGAGTGATTGATTATAAAGGTGAAACGATTGTTTTGGGGATTACAGAAATTGTTCCTACAAACGAATTCTTCGACTACGAAGCTAAATACGAAGGCGCTTCAGAAGAAATTACTCCGGCAAGAATAGATGCAGAAACTACAAAAAGAGTGGAGGAAATTGCAAAAAGAGCTTACAATTCTCTTGGAATGAGTGGCTTTTCGAGGAGTGAATTTATTTTAATGGATGGAATTCCTTATATGCTTGAAATGAATACCAACCCAGGATTTTCTCCGGCAAGTATCCTTCCTCAACAGGCAAAAATTTACGGAATTTCAATAAAAGATCTCTGTGGAAATGAGGTTGAAAAAGCTTTACAAAAGAGAAACTAGATATTAGAAGTTAGAGATTAGAGTAAAAACAACTCATAATTGATAACCCATAACTTATAACTTTATTTGCGCATGAAAATTGCTGTTTTTCCGGGTTCTTTTGACCCGATTACTTTAGGACATTATGATATTATCGAAAGAGCAGCGGCGCTTTTCGACAAAGTAATTATTGCCATTGGTCAAAATTCTCAAAAAAAATATATGTTTCCCATTGAAAAAAGAATGGAATTCATACAAAATTCGGTCGCAGAATTTCCCAATGTAGAAGTTGATTATTTTGAAGGCTTAACCGTTGATTACTGTTTTGAAAAAAATGCTCAATTCATTTTAAGAGGCTTAAGAAATCCTGCCGATTTCGAATTTGAAAAAGCAATTGCTCATACCAACAGAACCTTGGCTCACAAAAAACTGGAAACTGTTTTCCTATTGACTTCATCTGGAAAATCATTCATCAGCAGCAGCATCGTAAGAGAAATCATCAATCACGGTGGCGAATATGAACTTTTAGTTCCGGAAGCGGTAAGAGTGGAGAAATAAATGATAGATGATAAGAGATTAATGATTTCAGACATTCAATCTTTTATCATTTATCTAAAATCATTTATCAAAAATGCACGAACAAATCAATTTTGCAATAGAAATTCTCGGTACGATATCATTTTCGATGTCGGGAAGTTTTGCCGCAATGCAGAAAAGATTAGACCCGTTCGGAGTTTTGATTATAGCCTTCGTCACTTCAGTTGGCGGTGGAACAGTGAGAGATTTATTGCTCGACATTCCTGTTTTTTGGATGCACGATCTCCTGCTGTGTGGAGTGATTTTGGTAACCTGCATTTTTTCGATGATATTTAAATCTATTGAGAAAAATTTTAAAGTAACTTTATTTATTTTCGATAGCTTCGGACTGGGATTATTTACCATTATTGGTGTTCAGAAAGGATTGAACGCAGATATCCATCCTTTAATTTGCATCGGACTTGGAACCATTACCGGCTGTTTCGGTGGAATTATCCGGGATATTTTACTCAATAGAATTCCTTTAATTTTCAGAAAAGAAATTTATGCAAGCGCCTGTATTATTGGTGGAGCAATATTTTTGCTATTGACCACTTTTACCAGTCTGTCTTATACAGTTATCCAAATCTTCACTATTTTATTGATTGTTGCCATTAGAACATTAGCTGTAAAATACCATTGGCAAATGCCTAAATTTTATGGTTACGAGAATAATTCTGAAATGTAAACTTTGTGAAAAAAGCACTCTTCCTACTCGCTTTATCCATATTATTTTCTTGTAACAATGAAAGTAAATTTAATCTTGAAAAAGATCTCTATCAATTTTCAGAAAAAATGGAAAATGGAGATACCTTGGAGGTTTATGTTAATCTTTCAGCATGTATGTTTGCTGCATCTGAAAGATATAATTTCTTAAAAGAAAATGACACCTTATATTTAGAAACCCATTCCGAAATAAGCTCATTTGAAAAGAAGCAACAAACTTTGCCCAAAATCATTTATCCTTTTAAACCCAACAATTCTTTTTCTTTTGAAAATTATTTTAAATATTTAAAAAACGAAAATAAAGCTAAACGGAAATATGGTTCATCCTTGGTAACAGTTTATTATCCTAATAAAGATCAGACACAATATTTCAATGATGACGGTTTAGGTGATAAGTTCACGAAATTGGATAAACTCTCTTTAATTAGAAAAAGACTTTATCCCAATGACAAATTCTTTGAAACGCCAGAACCTCCTCCTCCACCTCCGTCCAGAAAATAAAAAATGTACTAAAATCAATTAGTGCATTTTTTATTATTTTATATTTTTTAAAACTTCCCTCTATTTCTCATATTAGGATTGTGCATATGCTTTTGCATGGTTGGCATTTTCAACTGGTCTTTCAGCATTTTGATCTGATCGGCCATCATCCCTGCAGAATCTAGTCTTTTTGCTTCTTCCAATAGTTTTTGCCCTTCCTGTCTTCTTCCTTTAGAAATTGCTCCAGCTGCCAAATTAAGCGTCGCCATGGCACGGTCATGTTTCATATTCAAACCATAATCCAAAGCTTTTTTCATCAAAGGTTCCACTTGTGTAGGATGTTCCTGAGCTAAAACCAAACCTTGTAAATAATGGTAATATCCGTACTGGTTTTTATGAAGTTCAGTTTTATAATCTTTAATATTATTTAAAAACTTTGAAGCTTTAATCATGTCTTGTTTTCTCAACTGCCAAAAAGCTAAAAGAATATTTTCGTTCTTAAAAAATAAGAAAATCGGCAATGCAGCCAAAAGGAAAATCACAATTCCCCAGCCTAAATTCCTTGTGAAAAACATCATATAAAGACCTCCGATAATCAGAAGTGCTGCAACTATGACTTTTATGTACTTATTCATTATTAAATTTTAGAAGTGCAAAGATAGGAAATTTGGTTGTTAGTTTTTAGTGGATAGAGGACGGTTTCTAATTAAATTTCCACACATTAAAAATCTATCAACCGACAACTATTAACCATTAACCTTTTCATACGTCTGAAAGCAGAAATCGTATTGATTTTTCTCGTCTTTTTCATGACAGATTTCTCCTGTTTTTTTCCAAATCTTTTCGTTAATCTTTGGAAAATAGGTGTCAGCTTCCAAATTTGCTTTTACCAACGTTACTTCAAGACGGTCTGCTATTTCCATGGTTTGTTCGTAGACATTTCCGCCTCCAATGATGAAAATATTTTCATCAATTTTTTTTGCAAACTTCACCGCTTCTTTAAGACTTCCAACAATTAAAACCCCTTCCTGAAACCAGTTTTTCTTTCTTGAAACAACAATATTGGTACGGTTGGGAAGTGCTTTTCCTATGCTTTCATAAGTTTTTCTTCCCATAATAATCGGGTGTCCCGAAGTTAAGTCTTTAAAATGTTTTAAATCTTTCGGAAGATGCCACAATAACTGATTACCAGAACCAATCTCGTTTTTCTCTCCCATTGCCACCACAATTGTTGTCATTCAATAAATTTTCTGCAAAATTAGCACTTAATTTGTATATTTGGTTAGCACAAAAAATAATAAAAAATTAAAATTATGAAATCGCCATTTCAAAATTTTCAAAAATGCATTCATAAAGATGGGCGATTGCATATGACTATTTAAAACATTAAAAATTCACATATGAAAAATAAAGGCTGCCTGAGCGCCGGAACCATCGGCATTGCTCTTCTTATTATCGTTGGAGTACTTTTTTTCTGGGGAAAAAACGGTTACAACAACTTTGTAGCACAGGAACAAAAAGTTGATGCAAAATGGTCTAACGTACAAACGGTATATCAGAAAAGAGCCAACTTAATTCCTAATTTGGAAAGAACGGTAAAATCATATTCAAAATTTGAACAGGAAACATTAACGAAAGTTGTGGAAGCTCGTTCAAAAGCAACTTCTATTAATATCAACCCTACTAATTTAACGGAAGAAGATATGGCGAAATTCCAGGCTGCACAAGGTGAACTTTCCGGAGCATTGAGCCGATTAATGGCGGTGGTAGAATCTTATCCGAATCTGAAAGCAGATCAGCAATACATCAATTTCCAAAGAGAATATATTGCCATAGAAAACAGCATCAGAACAGAAACAGTATATTACAACGATGCTGCGAGAGATTATAATATTTCGATTAAACAGTTCCCTAATAATATTTTGGCAAACTTTACCAATTTCAAAGAAAAACCTTTATTTAAAGCACAAACCGGAGCTGAAAATGCACCAAGCGTATTTACAGAATAATGAATCGTTTTTTAACAGATAAACAGATTACTTCTCTTGTAGAAGCCATCCAATCGGCAGAGCAGCATTCTACCGGAGAAATTCGTGTACACATTGATTCTACATCAAATAATCAGATTGCGGCAACTGCTTTCGAGGTATTTAAAGAACTTTGTAAAGATAAAACTGCAGAAAAAAATGCGGTGCTTTTTCATGTTAATTTTGAGAAAAAATACTTAACAATTATCGGTGATACAGGAATCCACGAAAAAGTACATCAGTCTTATTGGGATTATCTGCATGATTATATTACGTCAGAGTTTGCAAAAGGTCATTTTTATCAGGCTTTAAAAAGTGGAATTCTGGAAACCGGTTTAGAATTAAAAAAACATTTTCCAATAAAAGGAGAAAATCACAACGAATTACCCAATGAGATTACATTCTCTTAAAATAGTTTTTACACTCATTTTCATTTGCTGTTATGGTTTTTTATCAGCACAGTACACTATTCCTGAAAAACCTGCAGTTTTATACCCTGTTTATGACGAGGCTAATTTACTTACAGCGCAGGAAAAAAATGAACTGAATAATAAACTCATCAAATTCGCAGATTCTACCTCAACGCAGATTGAAATTATTATCATTCCATCCACAAAAGGTGAAGATGTTAATTATTTGGCAACGATGTTTGGCGAAAAATGGGGAATCGGCCAGAAAGATGTAGACAACGGAGTTGTTTTTCTGATTGCTAAAGACGACAGAACGATGTCGATTCAGCAAGGAAGAGCAGTTGAGCAGTATTTAACTGCCTCAGTTGCCGGACAAATTTTAGATTATATCGTTACTCCCAATTTCAGACAGGGAAAATGGTACGAAGGCATCAATGGCGGAACCAATGCCATCATGGAAGCGGTTCAGGGAAAATTTAAACCGATTGCTACCAAGAATAAATCTGGAGACATAAGTGTTACAAAATTACTCGTTATTGCTTTCTTTATTTTCATTATTCTCGCTATCTTTTTCGGAAATCGAGGTGGTGGAAACGATGATGATGGCGACATTACTATAAGTCGAAGAGGACGAAGAAATTATCCAGGCGGATTTTTCCCATTCCCTTTCCCGGGAAGTTTTGGAGGCGGATTCGGTGGTGGAAGTTCTCGTGGCGGTGGCGGTTTTGGAGGATTCGGCGGCGGCGGAAGTTTTGGCGGTGGCGGAGCTTCTGGTGGATGGTAAAAAAAATAAAGTATGAAACTTCCGTCACATGAAACTTTTCTTATCATTATCAGCTCCCAAGAAGGAAAAGTAATTAAGCTTACCCACGGAAAATAATTTTTAATTCTAATCTTTAATTCTCTTTTTCTCAATTAAAATTTAATTAAACTTATTATAATTATTCATATTTCACTCAATTTTCATTATTTTTACTGAAAACGGGGTCTATGAAAAAAACGCTGGTGGTTTTTGCCCATCCTTATCTGGAACATTCAAACTCAAATGTAGAGTTAATTAATTTCTATGTTCGGCATCAGCATTTTACCCTTCGTGATTTGTACGAAGAATATCCCGATTTTCATATTGCGGCTTTCAGAGAACGGAAAAGGCTTCAGAATTATGACCGATTTATTTTTCAGTTTCCTATTATTTGGTTCGGAATTCCACCGTTGTTAAAATTGTGGATTGATGAAGTGTTTGACAGAAACTGGATTAAAGAAGGCGAAAATAATCCGCTTGAAAACAAAGAAGTGTATATCGTTGTAACAACCGGCGGAAAAGAAAAATCCTTTTCAAAAGAAGGAACTTATAAATATACTATCGAAGAAATAATCAGCGGATTAATTGTTTCTTTAAAAGTTTTTAATGCTAATATCAAAGATATTACCATCGTTTATGAAGCCAATAAACTATCAAAAAAAGAAATCATTTTACAGAAAAAGAAATTTGTAGAAACCCTAAATCAATAATATGGAATCTAGCTTAGCGATGAACACTTTACTCTTTTTGGGCGTTGCCATTATTATGGTTCCGCTCGCAAGAAAATTAGGTTTAAGCTCAGTGATTGGTTATATTTTAGGTGGAATTATCATCGGACCGTATGTTTTAAAACTAACAGGACGTGATGTCGACGGAATTATGCACGCCAGTGAATTTGGTGTCATCATGCTTCTATTTTTGGTTGGACTAGAATTGGAACCCAGGAAATTTTGGGAAATGCGAAAGAAAATTGTCGGTCTCGGTCTTACTCAGATGACTCTCACCATTTCGCTACTTTTCCTGATCTTTTTTTTAGCTGGCTGGAAAATCGATAGAGCCATTACGATTGCGATGTGTTTTGCATTATCATCAACAGCAATTGTTTTACAGACTTTACAGGAAAAAAATAATCTTAAAACCACCGCCGGTGAAGCATCTTTTTCCACGCTTTTATTTCAGGATATTGCTGTCATCCCTATTTTGGCGATTTTACCTATCATTGCGAATTACAAAGCAAGACATCATGATAATGAAGTTCAGATTTTAATTCAGAAACTTCCGGAATGGCTTCAGGCAGGAACCGTAATTTTCGGAGTTGTTATTTTAATTTTATTGGGTCGGTATGTTTTTGTCCCTTTTTTAAGATACGTTTCAAAAGCAGGAATGACGGAACTATTAACCGCTTCTTCCCTATTTTTAGTGATAGGAGTTTCAGAATTAATGGTTGCCATCGGATTATCTCCCGCTTTAGGAGCATTTTTAGCAGGTGTCATGTTGGCAAACAGTGAATTCCGCCATGAATTGGAAGCACACATTGATCCATTTAAAGGACTTCTTCTCGCAGTATTTTTTGTAAGTGTAGGTTCTACGATGAATTTTAACGTCATTGCACAAGATCCTGTATTCATTTTCAGCACTGTTTTTGTGGTTTTAGCCGTAAAGTTTTTTGTGCTTTTTGCGATCGGAAAATTCTTTAAAATTGATACTCCTCAAAGTTTATTCTATGCTTTTGCACTTTCTCAGGTCGGAGAATTTGCTTTTGTCTTGATCAATTACGCTTCCGATCTTTATCTATTCAATGCCGAAATGAATGCTCAAATGATGGCAATCACCGCCATTACAATGTGTATAACCCCTATTCTTTTAATTATTAATGACAGACTGATTACTCCTAAATTCATCAAAGAAATTCCGGAAGTAAAATCAGATTTTGATATTCTTGATGGCAATATTTCTCAGAAAAAAATCATCATTGTAGGTTTTGGACATTTTGGAAGCACTGTAGGAAGACTTCTTAAAGCCAATAAAATCTCGGCAACCGTTCTCGACAGAGATTCTGATAGAGTGAAATTATTAAGAAGCTACGGTTTTAAAGTCTATTACGGAGACGCAACAAGAATTCCCGTCTTGAGAGCTGCAGGAATTGAAGAAGCAGAAATTTTGGTTTTATGTCTTGACGATCCCGATGATAATAGATTTGTTGCAGAACTGGTTCGTGAGCAATATCCTAATGTGAAAATATTTGTACGCGCTAAAAACAGGATTGATGCATACGAGTATTTAGACAAAGGAATTGATAATATTTACCGTGAAACATTAGGAACCGCAGTAGAAATGGCCGTTGATGTTTTGCAGGAAACCGGAATGCGAAAATACGCAGCACGACGTCTTGGACAAAGATTTATGGCAATCGATAAAGCCTCAATCCGAAAACTGGCAAAATCAAAAGATGATGAAGATATGCGTCTTTTTACCACAAAAGAACTCCTCCAGCGAGAGGAGGAGTTGTTGGCTTATGATAATTTAAATTTTGAAAATAAAGACTGGGAAACCTCATCTGCAGATGATGATGATGAAGAGACCCAAGAATAAATTATTGAATATCTACGCTTCCACCGCTGCTTTCTTCTTTGGTTACGGTAGTTACATTTCCTTTTTTGTGTCCTTTTATACTTCCACCTGAAGATGCATGACCTTCAAATTTTGAAGAAACACCGATTTCTACACTCGCTCCACTTGACGCTTCAGCTTTCACATTTTCAGCAACCACATCCTTTGCAGAAATACCGCTTCCTGAAGATGAAGTAAGATTTGCATTTTTAGTTTTTCCGGATATTGTAACATCTGCTGCAGAAGAAGCCTCAATATTAAGGTTTACCGCCCAGATTTGTCCTTTGAAAGTAGCGCTGCTTCCTGCATCAATATCTAGATCATTTGCTTCAAGTTTTCCTGAAATATGAGCTGCACTAGAAACCTCAACATCTGTTTTTTCCTGAGTGAACTGATCTCTTACAATAATGATAGCAGCAGAGTTTGCTTCAAGTTTTTTAAAATCTTTAGCATAAATTTTAGCTTTCACATTATTGGTATTCATTACACGTACTCCTGTTTTGTAGTGAATATGAAGTTCGCCGCCATTGTTATCCACCAAAACTTCGTCAATAATATTTGCAGGGGCAGAAATCACTACTCTTTCAACATCAGATTTAATAATCTCTGCTTCAATAGCCTGAGAAACTTCAATTTCGTTAAAATCGCCTTTAAATTCTTTTTGTTTTAGAGATCCGTGATCTTTATTGGTAACGTCGGGTAACCAAGTTGATTTGCCTTCTTTGTTCTCATTTTTTTTGCAAGAAGTGAAAATCACTAATCCTGAAAGAAGTAAAATTGCTGTATATTTCATAGTTAAATATTTTATTTTTTTTAAAGAACATATTCAATCGCTTCATCTTCATCAGTGTTTCAGTATGAAAAATCATAGCGATTTCATGTTTTAATGTTTAGAAGTTTAGTTTTTAATATCTTTATACTTTAATAACAACTAAATTATAAAATCTCTTACAATTGACAATAAAAACAATTTTTAAAATCAAAAGAGATTCTATATGACTTTTAAAATAATAAATATCTGCCCATGAAACACATTTCATCAGCATTGTTAATTTCTGCTTTGGCATTCAATTACTCTTGTACCACAATGAAAACAAACGACATAAAACAGGAAATGCCTGTTCCTGATGCTTCGCTTTCTTCAAATCCTTTTATGAAGAAAAGCAAACTTCAGTATGAAACTCCCGAGTTTGATAAAATTAAAAACGAACACTTCAAACCTGCATTTCAATTTGGATTAAAACAGCACGATGCTGAAATTCTGAAAATCGCCAACAATAGCGAAGCGGCAACTTTCGAAAACACTATTGTTGCATTAGAAAAAAGTGGCGAAGTTCTAAAAAGAACCACAATTACATTTTCAAATCTTACAAGCGCAAATACCAATCCTACTTTGCAGGCTTTGGACGAAGAATATGCACCCATTTTTGCAGCGCATTCTGATAAAATGTATCTGAATGAAAATCTGTATAAAAGAATAAAATCGATCACAGAAAATGGTTTAGACTCTGAAAGCAAAAGATTACTGCAGTTCTACAAGCAGAATTTTGAAATCGCAGGAGCTAATCTTTCTTCTGCCGACAAAGAAAAATTAAAGCAGGTAAATCAGGAATTGGCATCACTTTCCACTCAGTATTCTAACAAATTATTGGAAGCGAGAAAGCAAGGTGGCGTTTTCTTTTCTGATGCTAAAGAATTAGACGGACTCTCAACAGATGAAATTGAAGCTGCAGCAAGCGATGCAAAAACTGCAGGACAACCGGGAAAATATCTTTTGGCTTTACAAAATACAACTCAGCAACCTCTTTTGCAAAATCTTACCAACAGAGCAACAAGAGAAAAACTGTTCAAAGCATCTTGGCAAAGAGCTGAAAAAGGCGATGCCAACTACACGAGAGAAACGATTGAAAAATTAGCGAAACTTAGACTTAAAAAAGCTCAGATTTTAGGCAAAAAAAGTTTTGCAGAATGGAAATTGCAGGATCAAATGGCTAAAAATCCTGAAGCTGCAGTAAAGCTGATGAACCAGGTTGCAAATCCTGCGGTAGAAACAGCAAAACGTGAAGCAAAAGACATTCAAGATCTAATTGATCAGCAAAAAGGAGGTTTCAAAGTAGAACCTTGGGATTGGAATTTCTATGCTGAACAAGTAAGAAAAGCAAAATTTGATTTAGATGAAAACCAGATCAAGCCTTATTTTGAAATTACAACCGTTTTGGAAAAAGGTGTTTTCTTCGCTGCAGAAAAATTCTATGGATTAACTTTTAAGAAAAGAACAGATCTTCCGGTTTATCATCCTGATGTTGTAACTTATGAAGTTTTCGATCATGACGGAAAATCTATTGCAATTTATTACCTAGATTTCTACACAAGAGATTCTAAAAGCGGTGGAGCGTGGATGAGCAACTACGTTGAGCAATCGTATTTATTGGGAACAAAACCTGTAATTGTAAAATGTTATAATTATCAGAAACCAGCTCCGGGAAAACCTTCTTTAATCAGTTATGATGATGTTTCAACGATTTTCCATGAGTTTGGTCACTCTATCCACGGAATGTTTGCAAGCCAGAAATATCCTTCACTTTCAGGAACCAATGTACCGAGAGATTTCGTAGAATTTCCTTCTCAGATCAATGAACACTGGGCTTTAGATCCGGTAGTTTTGAAAAACTATGCTCTTCATTACGAAACAAAACAACCTATTCCACAGGCTTTGGTTGATAAAATTAAAAAAGCATCAACATTTAACCAAGGTTATATGACGACCGAATTGGTTTCTGCAGCAGCTTTGGATATGGATTGGCATTCTGTGACTAACGAAGGTCAATTGCTTCCTGTTTTACATTTTGAAAAACAATCATTAAATAATCACGGATTTACTTTAGCTACTGTTCCTCCGAGATATCATACTCCTTATTTTGCACACATTTGGGGCGGTGGTTATTCTGCAGGATATTACGCTTATTTATGGTCTGAAACTTTAGATAATGACGCGTGGGAATGGATTAAGAATAATGGCGGTCTTACAAGAGAAAATGGTGACCGTTTCAGAAAATACATTCTTTCTGTAGGAAATTCTGTAGATCTTAATCAGGCATTCAGAGATTTCACAGGACATGATCCGGATATTAAGCCGTTGTTGAGAAACAGAGGTTTTATTAAATAAATTTTTAGAAGCATTCTTTGGAATGTTTCTTTTTTTATCATTAATTTTAATTATCAAAAACTTTTAAGACTTTTGTAACTGATAAAATCAAAAGAAATGAACTGTCCTTGTTGCTCCGGAAAAACATACGAAGAATGTTGCAAACCTTATCATGTTGGAGAAAAATACGCACCAACTGCAGAAGCTTTGATGCGCTCAAGATTTTCCGCATTTGCAATTCCGAATGGAAAATATTTAATGGAAACAACTTCTCCCAGCAAAAGGCAATTCCACAATACAAAAGATTTGCAGGAATGGGGAGAAATCAATGAATGGACAAAACTTGAAATTGTAAATAAACCTTCAATGAATAAAGTAGAATTCAAGGCACATTACACTGATGAAGATGGAGAAAAACAAATGCATCATGAATTATCTACATTTAAAATGATTCAAAACCGATGGTATTATTTAACTGGAGAATTTCTAGAATAATTTGTTGGTAAACCGCAAAGGCGCAAAAAAATTTACTTTAATTATATTTTAAGGCGCAAAGATTTTATCAAAGATAAAATTGAAAAACCCTAAATTTTGAAAATCTTTGATTTTCAGCTTATATGTTCTAAAATATTTTCAAGTATTAAACTTAAACTAACGTATCTAATATGTTTAAAAAAACTTTTACGTTTTAATCAAAAAATGTCCGATTAAAAAATCGGACATTCATATTTTATTTTAAATATTTCTTAGTGAGCCTCGTTTCCGTCAATTCCATGAGCGTGACCGTGAGACAACTCCTCTTCTGTTGCAGGACGAGTGTTTAAAATTTCCACCTGGAAATCTAAAACTTTTCCAGCCATTGGATGGTTAAGATCTGCTACAACAACTTCCGGAGTAACTTCTACTACAAAAGCCTGGAAATTATTTCCTTGGTTATCAGATAAAGGTAAAATAGCTCCGATTGGCGGAACTCCAGATTCTGCAAACATATCGATTGGCAATTGTGCGATAGCATCATCTTGCTTTTCACCGTAAGCTTCTTCCGGCTGAATTACAAAAGCAGCAGTATCACCAGCTTTCAAACCGTGGATATTTTGCTCAAACTTTGGAATCATCATTCCCAAACCATATAAAAATGTAAGTGGATTTTCTGCAGTTGTTTCTTCTACAAGAGTTTTAGTTCCATCCTCTTCGATAGTGTGAAGAATATACTTTACAGCTACCACATGATTGTTTTCGATTGTCATATTTTTTCTTTTTTTCGTGAATTCCTATCACGATTAACGGCACAAATATACTGTTTTTGAAAGAATTGATTAAGAAATTACATGTAAAGAATAATCTTCAACATATTACTTCCTATCTTTTGATTCTTCCCTTTTTTTCTGTCTTAAAACATACAGATACAGACTTTCAACTTTCGCTCTTGCCCAGTCTGTTTTTCGTAAAAACTTCAATGACGAATTGATACTCGGATTATCTGTAAAGCATTTGATATTGATTTGTTTTCCCAATTCCTCAAAGCCCTGATAATATTCTACCAACTCTTCAAGAATGGCATCAAGTCTTTTTCCATGTAAAGGATCTTTTGATTTTTCTTCCATAACGCAGTAAAATTAAAATATTTTATCAGACTTATCTACTAAAATTGTTTAAACTCTTAATCTTTAGTATTTTTGATGAAGGTATTTCTTATCTATAAAAATTACTCATTCCGACAATCAATATGAGCAAAAATAACGAAGCTAACAGGAAGAAAAATAAAAAGAAAATCAATCAGAAAAAACGTAAAATACAAAATGCAGAAGCAGAAAGAAAAGCACGTTTAAAACAAATTCGAGAAGACTTTAAAGCAAGAGAAGCTGATTCTAAACTATAAATCCGTTTAGACTTTATTAATTTGCATCCTCTGCATTTTCTTTCGAATCTGTCTTATTCTTATTTCTTTCCAGAATATTTTCTGCCATTTTTTTATAATCTTCAGTTTTCATAATAACAATATTGTTATTTGAATTCCAAATACTTGTGAATTTTTTAGAAATAGTAATATAACTTCCCCAATCTGTAAGATTCTGATAGAGCATTAACGTGCAAATATCTGTAGGTGTAATCGTCTGCCAATTTTCAATAACATGAGAATGGACTCCACTTATTGTTTTTCCTATTTTTTCATCATTAATATTTTGAGCGATCATGCTGTTATGAAGCTTTTCAACATTTTTAACTTCATTTTTATTATTAAAAGTAATCAAATAATCATTTCCAAAAATAACAACATTATCTACAGATGGACCAGTTAAAACATATACCTTTTTTACATTTTTTTTGATGAGAGGAACGATATTAAAGCTTGTATTTTTATAAGATTTAAATATTGTATCTGTTTTAATTCTCGCTAAAGCATTCTGTCTTATAGTAAAATACTCAGCTTCTGTAGGTGTAAAATTTCTCTCTTTCAAATCAAGCTTTGCATTTTGCGGATTATAATTTGTGGGAAAGGCAATCGTTCCAATAACCTTGCTTTCTTTTGAAAAGAAAATACATTTGGGAACAGAATCATCTATATAAGAAAAGTATCCTCCAACATTTTCCATTTGTTCATAATTAGCTTTGAAAACATCTGTTCCATACCAACTTGCCATTTCGCTGCGGTACAAAGCAATTCCTTCTTCATTAATTTCTTTCGAAAGTTTTTCCAGATTTTGAGCTTGAAAAGAAACTGCAAACAAAATAAAAAGTACAGTAATAATATTTTTCATACAATTAGTTTTTCCAAAAATAGGGAATAACATTTTTATTTAGAAATTTTACTTTGCCTTTTTAGTTTCTTACATTTACATTATGAAAATCCTCCACACCGCCGATTGGCATTTGGGTAAACGTCTCGACCGTTTTTCTAGATTAGAAGAACAGGTTTTAGTGATGAACGAAATTGTTGACATCGCAGATCGTGAAAATGTTGATCTGGTTTTGATTGCCGGAGATTTATTCGACAACTTTAATCCGAGTGTTGAGGCGACGGAACTTTTTTATAAAACTTTGAAGAGTTTATCATTAAATGGAAAGCGTCCTGTTATTGCGATTTCCGGGAATCATGATTCGCCAAGTTTGATTGATGCACCCGATCCTTTAGCGCGCGAATGCGGTATTATTTTAATCGGACATCCAAAAGCGACAATCAATCCTTTTGAACTTGAATATTTCAAAATTTCAAAATCAACAGAAGGTTTTATTGAATTGGAATTTAAAAATCAAAATTTCCCAGTCAGAATTTTGCACACTCCTTATGCAAATGAGGTTCGTTTAAAAGAATATTTTGGAGAGAATAAAGAAGAGGAACTCAATAGAGTTTTAGCCGAAAACTGGAAAAAAACGGCTGATGAATTTTGCGATCAAAACGGTATTAATCTTTTGATAACACATTTGTATATGAACAAAAAAGGCGCTCCGATTTTGGAAGAACCGGAAGGTGAAAAACCAATTAAAATTGGAAATGCAGATCTTGTTTTTTCAGATATTATTCCGCAGCAGATTCAATATACAGCTTTAGGACATTTGCATGGTTTTCAAAATATAGGAACTGATGAAAAGCCTGTTGTCTATTCATCTTCGCCTTTGTGTTACAGCTTTAGCGAAGCCGGACAAACGAAATATGTTTCCATTATTGAAGCTGAACCCAATAAAAATGTTTCATTTGAGAAGATCGCTTTACAAAGCGGTAAAAAACTCGTCAGAAAAACGTTTGACTCCATTGAAAATACAATTGAATGGCTGAAAGAAAACCCAAATACTTTAGTTGAATTGACCTTAGAAAGTGAAACTTTTTTAAAAGCCGAAGAGAGAAAACTCATCTATCAATCGCACAGCGGAATTGTACATCTCATTCCGAAAGTTAAAAATCAGGGTTTTAATGAAAATCAATTAAGTGAAATCAACCTAAGTCAGGATATTCAGACTTTGTTCAACAATTATTTTAAATCTAAAAACGGCGGTCAGGAAGCCAATGAAGAACTCATTAATTTGTTTAACGAAATTGTTAGTTCTGATAAATAATATATTTTATTAAACCATTAAGAAGTTTCAGGTTATAAGGTTTTTAAGGGTCTTTTTAAATTTTACTTAAAAGTTCTTTTTGTCATTCTGAATGAAATTTTGCGAAGCATTATGAAATGAAGAATCTTTTAAAATACAAATATTTAAGATTTTTCGACTCCACTTCGTTGCGCTCAAAATGACAACAATGCAATATTAATTTTTGAAATCAAACATAACATTATGATTCCAATTCAACTGACTTTAGAAGGTCTTTATTCTTATCAGGAACGTCAGAAAATCAATTTTGAAAATCTTACGGAAGCAGGTCTTTTCGGAATTTTCGGTTCTGTCGGTTCCGGGAAATCTTCTATTTTGGAAGCCATTTCTTTTGCGTTGTACGGCGAAACGGAGCGTCTCAATTCAAGAGACAAACGTGCTTACAATATGATGAATTTGAAATCGAATAAATCTTACATTGAGTTTGATTTCATCAATTTTGAAAACAAAAAATTCCGTGCTACAAGAGAGTTTAAACGTAATTCTAAAAATTTTGAAGATGTAAAGACTCCGAGCGTTACTTTCTATGAATGGAAAAATGAAAACTGGATTCCTTTGGAACATTCCAATGCTGAAAAACTCATTGGTTTGAGTTATGCCAATTTTAAGCGAACCATTATTATTCCTCAAGGTCAGTTTAAAGAATTTTTAGAATTGGGCGCGACGGACAGAACGAATATGATGAAGGAAATTTTCAGCCTTCAGCGTTTTGATCTGCAGAATAATGTTTCGGTTTTAAACTCAAAAAACAGATCAGAACTGGATCAGTTAGAAGGGCAATTGAAGGGTTTTGAAGAAGTTAACGAAGAGCAAATTTTGATTCAGAAAGACAATTTAAAAATTGAGCAACAAAAATTTGAAGATGCAAAAATTCAGTTTAAAAAAATTGAAGAAAAATATATTAAACTAAAAAGTCTAAAAGAGGATTTTGAAATTTTAAATCAGAAAAAATCTGAGTTTGAAAAACTGAATCAACAGAAAACAGAAATCGATATTTTAGAAACAAAAACTGAAGTATTCGACAAAGTTTTCAGAATTTTCACGCCATTAATTTCTGAAAAAAATAAGTTTCAGAAAGAAATTTCAGAACAACAGAAAAATAAAGAAGTTCAATTTAAAATTGTACAGGAAACTGAAATTCGGTTTGAAGATGTAAAAAATAAACTTTCTGCAATTCAACCAAAGTATGAAGCATTAAATCAATCTAAAACTCAGGAAAATGATCTGAGCTTGATTCTACAAATGCAGAAATTTTCGGGAGAAATTGAAACCTTAAAAGAAAGAACAAAAAAAGGTTCTGAAAAAGTAAAAGAGGTTGAAACCCATCAGAAATTAGTCCATCAAAAAATTGAAGACCTTTCTAAAAATGCAGAACTTTTAAAACCTAAAAAATTAGATTCCACTTTACTTTTAAATGTCGGAAACTGGTTTACAGAAAAGAAAAGATTAAATGAAAATTTACAAAATCAGACTGGAAAAATTGATTCAATAAAAATTGAAATTGGAAAAATATCAGAAGGCTTAAAACCTTTTGAAATCAATCCTGAGACTTTTAGAAATGATTTTAAAACTCAAATTGAAACTTTAGAAAATCAGAAAAAAACACTTTCTGAAAAGCGAAATCATCTAGAAGTGCAGCAAAAACTGGCTCACTTTGCCAACGAACTGCACGACGGAGAATCTTGTCCGCTTTGTGGCGCTTTGGAACATCCGAATATTGTAGAATTTGATGATGTGAATTCTGAATTAAATGAAATTCAGAAAAAGATTGATCAACTTGAAATTCAAAAAGATCAGATTCAAAAACAATCTTTAGAAATTGAAAAAATTCTTGATCGAAAAAAGATTTTTGAGGAACAACAGAAATCAGAAGAAGAAAATTTAAAGCAAATTCAAACTCAAATTGAAGAACATTTAAAAAACTTTAGCTGGACAGAATTTAATCCTGAAAATCAAAATGATTTTGAAGAAAAAAGACAACAATCTTTCGCTATTGAAAAGCAGATCGATGAACTGAATCAGCAAATCGGTCTGGAACAAAAAAATCTTGAAAAAGAGCGAGAAAATCTAGATAATTACAATAAAGCTTTAGAAAAATTCAGGCTTGATGAGGCGAAAAAAGAAGAGCAAATCAAGACCAATGAAACTAATTTAAAAGTTTTAAGCTGGCTTGATTACGAGAAAAAACCAATCCTTGAAACCGAAGAAATTTACAATAAATTATCGCAATCGAATCGTGAAACTGAAGAAAATTATCAAAAACTAAATAAGGAAAAAGAAGAAATTTCACCAAAATTAGCTGAGCAAAAAACAATTGTTAACCAATTAGAAAAACGAATTTCAGAATTGGAAAAAGAAATTTCTGATAATAAAACCCTGATTGAAAATTCTTTATCAGAACAGAAATTCAGCACTTTAGAAGAAACCCTGCAAATTCTTGCACAGGAAATTAATGTTCAGGAAACAAGAAATCAGATTCAGCAATTCAGAATTCAATTTGAAATTGTAAAAAACAACATTCTCAATCTGGAAGCCAAACTCAAAGATTTTTCTTTTGATGAAGAACAGTTTGCAGAAACCGAAAATCAATTCAAAGCTTTTGAAAATGATTTAAAAATAGTCAATGATTCTGTGGTAAAAATCGCCACTGAAATTGAAAGACTTGAAAAAGAATTCAAGAAAAAAGAAGATTTGCTAACGAATTTATCTCAACTTCAAAAGCGTGCAGAAAATCTGAAGATTATGACCAATCTCTTTAAGGGAGCCGGTTTTGTACAATATGTTTCGTCAATTTATCTTCGTCAATTGTGTGATCATGCGAATGTACGTTTTCATCGGATGACAAGAAATCAGTTGAGTTTACAGTTGAACGAAAGCAATGATTTTGAAATTATCGATTATCTGAATGAAGGACGCAGTCGAAGTGTGAAAACGCTTTCCGGAGGGCAGGCTTTTCAGGTTTCGCTGAGTCTGGCTTTGGCTTTGGCAGAAAGTGTACAAACGAATGCGCAATCTGAGAAAAATTTCTTTTTCATCGATGAAGGCTTCGGAACTCAGGATCTGGAATCTGTGAATATCGTATTTGAAACGTTGATGAATCTTCAGAAAGAGAACAGAATTGTGGGAATTATTTCGCACGTTGAAGAACTGAAAGAAAAAATTCCGGTTTCTCTGAATATTACAAAAGATGAAGAACGGGGAAGTTTGATTGAGATTGTTTAATATTTAGTCTTTTTATTTACTTTTGAATTTTAATTACCATGCAAAATTTACCACTTATTTTAAAACCCGGAAAAATAAAAAATATAATTCTTATTCTCATCAGTACTGCTTTTATAGTTTTAGGAATTTCACTTTTAGAAAAAAATATGCTGATTGCAGTTTTAAATATTTTCTTCTTCGGGATCTGTCTTATTATTTTTGTAATCAATATGATTCCCAATTCATCTTACCTTAAAATTGATGAAACAGGAATTGAAATGAAAAATCTTTTCAAAACAACCTTCATTCCTTGGCAGGCTGTGAGTGGTTTTAAAACTAAATTTATTTTCGTTAATAGATTGGTCACTTTTACCATCGATGAAAAACTTCTTGAAAACTCTAAAATGAAAGGAAAAACCGGAGCTTTTCCAGATACGTACGGAATGTCTGCGAAAAATTTAGCCAATCTTCTGAATGAATATAAAGCCAAGTTTGATACAGTATAAATCATAAAAAGCTCCGTTGAAATATTCAACAGAGCTTTAAATTTATTTTAATTGTGGAGCCACTTTTTCTCCAAACAACTCAATAGATTTCATCATTACATCATTCGCAGGATCTCCTACATCCATATGACCGATAAATCTTGTAATCCCGAAAATCTCTTTCATGTAATTGATTTTATCGGCAACTTCATTGGCATTTCCGATGAATAAAGCACCATCCTTATTCCTTCCGCCTTCATACTGCATTTTTGTATAAGGGGACCAACCTCTGGAAGCTCCAATGCGATCCATCTGAGATTTATAATTATGAAAATATCCGTCTACAACTTCTTTTTCATCACTTACAAAAGTGTGTGAATGAATGGCAATCTGCATTTTAGCTTCATCATGTCCTGCTTTACGATATTCCTGCTTATAGAATTCGATTAAATTTTTAAACTGAATCGGCATTCCGCCAATAATTGCCACCACTAAAGGCATTCCTAATTGTGCGGCACTTAAAACCGATTGTGGAGTTCCGCCAACTGCTCTCCAAATTGGAAGTTTCCCGTTATTTTTTGCTCTTGGATAAACGGTTTGATTCTGCATCGGAGCACGAAGTTTACCAGACCATGAAACGTTTTCTTCTGAATTTATTTTTAATAAAAGTTCTAATTTCTCATCAAAAAGTTCTTCATAATCATTTAGAGAATATCCATAAAGTGGAAAAGATTCAATGAAACTTCCTCGTCCGACAAAAATCTCTGCTCTTCCATCAGAAATTAAATCTAATGTGGCAAAATCTTCGTAGACTTTTACTGGTTCAGATGAGCTCAAAACCGTTACTCCACTTGCTAATTTTATATTTTTTGTAATACTTGCAGCGGCAGCCAAAACGATTTCAGGTGAAGAAACGGCATAATCTGCACGGTGATGTTCACCCAATGCGAAAACATCGATTCCTACCTCGTCCATTAATTTTACCTGCTCAAGAATTTCTCTGATTTTAATTCCTGCATTTCTATATTTTCCGGTAGTCTGATCAAAAGCCAAGTCACCAAACATTCCTATTCCTAATTCCATATTTTTGTTTTTTTTAAGATAGAACAAAAGTAAGGGAACGAAATATCAAAAACATTGATGAATGATAAGATTGACGATTTTAAGTTTTTAAATTATTTTTGATTTCCCAAGAGACCAAAAAGCAATTTATCTCTTATCTCATTGGTAATTTCAGAAGTTGATTCTATATTTCTTTTAAACCAGAAATAAGAATTATTTAGGGTATGAAGAATAAATCTTGTTGTAAAAGCAGAAGATTTCAGTTCCCAGTTTTCAGCCTGATAAATTTCAGAAATGAGTTGCTCTACTTCCTGCTGATAATTTTTTCTTAATTCAATAAATTCAGGCAATCTTTCTTCCAAATGTTTCCATTCATTAGAATAAATGTGCGTAACATCACGGTTTTTAAGAACAACCGATAAATGTTTATCTAAAAAAAGATTAAGCTTTTCCTGCGGAGAAACATTTGTATTTTTTACTTCCTGAAGTTCTGCAAAAAACTCATGTGCAACTCCAAAGCAAATCCACTCAAGAATTTCTTCTTTAGAACGGATGTGTGCATATAATGATGCCGCTTTTATATTTAGTTTCGTGGCAAGATCCCTTACCGAGCTGCCCATATACCCTTTCTCTTTGAAAAGTTCTACTGCGACTTCGAGTATTTTGATCTGTTTTTCTTTTAACTCCATAGGTTGAGTGCAAAAGTAATTATTCTGATTTTAATATTCTGATTTTCATGTAATCATTTAATACAATCTTGCTAAATTTTAAAACACTCTATTTTCCACTTTTTGTTGAATCATATTTCCCTAACTTTCAGTTTATTCTTTGAAATCGGAAATTTTGTCTTCTCAAAATAGATTCAAAAATGAATATTTCGGAAATTTTGTCCTTTATTTTTAAAAATTTAATAATTGAACAGTTTTTGAGATATACTTCTCGAATTAAATGATTGAATCAGATTGAAGGACATCAGACTTTAGATTAGATTTAAAAAAATAATATTTATTCAAGTCTTTATGGTTTGAAATTTGATGTCTAAAATCTGTAAATACAAGCAAAATAATAAAAACCAAAAAATACATAAAATATGAACTTAAATCAATATACCGTAAAATCACAAGAAGCCATCCAAGCTGCACAACAAGTAGCCATGGAATTTGGCAATCAAAGCATAGAACCTCAACATTTATTGGAAGGAATTTTTCAGGTGGATGAGAATATATCGCCTTTCTTATTAAAAAAATCTGAAGCAGATGCCAATTTGGTAAGAGAGCGCAACCGCGAAAATTTAGAAAAACTTCCGAAAGTACAAGGAGGGAATATTTATCTTTCTCAATCCGCAAATAAAGTTTTGTTGGATGCGCCCAATATCGCTAAAAAGATGGGTGATGAATTCGTAACGATTGAACATTTATGGCTTTCTCTTTTAGAAACCAGTTCAGAAGTTTCGAAAATACTGAAAGATATGGGCGTGACCAAAAGTCTTTTGGAAGGCGGAATTAAAGAATTAAGAAAAGGAAGTACTGCCACATCTGCAAGCTCAGAAGAGACGTATCAATCCTTAAAAAAATATGCAAAAAACTTCAACGAATTAGCAGCAGAAGGAAAATTAGATCCTGTAATCGGGCGTGATGAAGAAATCAGAAGAGTTTTGCAGATTCTTTCGAGAAGAACAAAAAACAACCCTATTCTGATTGGTGAACCCGGAGTTGGTAAAACCGCCATTGCGGAAGGAATTGCACATAGAATTATCAGCGGAGATATTCCTGAAAACCTGATGGATAAAACATTGTATTCATTGGATATGGGAGCATTGATTGCCGGTGCAAAATATAAAGGAGAATTTGAAGAAAGATTAAAATCCGTTGTAAATGAAGTAATAAAATCTGACGGACAAATCATTCTTTTCATCGACGAGATCCATACTTTGGTTGGAGCCGGAGGTGGTGAAGGCGCAATGGATGCTGCCAACATTTTAAAACCTGCTTTGGCAAGAGGAGAATTAAGAGCGATCGGTGCAACCACTTTAAATGAATATCAAAAGTATTTTGAAAAAGATAAAGCATTAGAAAGACGTTTCCAGAAAGTGATGGTGGAAGAACCTGATACAGAATCTGCAATTTCCATTCTTCGTGGAATTAAAGATAAATACGAAGCTCACCACAAAGTAAGAATCAAAGATGAGGCAATTATTGCGGCGGTGGAAATGTCTCAACGATATATTTCGGACAGATTTTTACCGGATAAAGCGATTGACTTGATTGATGAAGCTTCAGCAAAGTTGAGAATGGAAATCAATTCAAAACCTGAAGAATTGGATGTTCTCGACAGAAAATTAATGCAGATGGAAATTGAATTGGCTGCCATTTCAAGAGAAGGCAATCAGACGAAAATTGACCATTTAAAAGAAGACATCTCGAAAATTTCTGAACAGAGAAACGAAATTAATGCTAAATGGCTGAAAGAAAAACAAAAATCTGAGGATTTAACACAGATTAAAAAAGATATTGAATCTCTGAAACTGGAAGCAGAAAGAGCTTCAAGAGCTGGAGATTACGCAAAAGTTGCTGAAATTCAGTATGGAAAAATTAAGGAGAAAGAAGATGCTTTGCAGAAACTTGAACTGGAGATGCAAAACCATCAGAATGAATTAATTAAAGAAGAAGTTACGGCTGATAATATCTCAGAAGTGATTGGAAAATGGACAGGGATTCCTGTTACCAAATTGCTTCAATCTGAAAGAGAAAAATTATTGCATCTTGAAACCGAACTTCATCACAGAGTGGTTGGTCAGGAAGAAGCTATTGAAGCGGTTGCAGATGCGATAAGAAGAAACAGAGCTGGACTGAGCGACGAGAAAAAACCAATCGGAAGTTTCTTGTTTTTAGGAACAACCGGTGTTGGTAAAACTGAGCTGGCAAAAGCTTTGGCTGAATTTTTATTCGATGACGAAAACAATATGACGAGAATCGATATGAGTGAATATCAAGAGCGTCATTCAGTTTCGAGATTGGTTGGAGCGCCTCCTGGGTATGTTGGTTACGATGAAGGCGGTCAGTTGACAGAAGCTGTGCGAAGAAGACCTTATTCAGTCGTACTTTTAGATGAAATTGAAAAAGCCCATCCGGATGTTTTCAATACTTTACTTCAAGTTTTGGATGACGGTCGTTTGACCGATAATAAAGGTAGAGTCGTTAATTTCAAAAATTCGATTATTATTATGACTTCGAATCTCGGTTCGCATATTATTCAGGAGAATTTTGAAAATATCACGGAAGAAAACCAAGACGAAATTGTAGCTAAAACGAAAATTGAAGTTTTTGATTTATTGAAACAAACGCTTCGTCCGGAATTCTTAAACAGAATTGATGAGACCGTATTGTTCCAACCTTTAAGAAAAAAAGAAATCGGAAAAATCGTTCAGTATCAGTTGAGAGGATTTAATGATATGCTTGCAAAAAGAAATATTATTATGACTGCAACGCAAGATGCTTTGAATTATTTGACTAACAAAGGTTATGATCCTGTTTTTGGAGCAAGACCTTTGAAGAGAGTGATTCAGCAGGAAGTTTTAAACAAATTATCACGAGAGATTCTTGCAGGAACGGTGAATGACGGTGACAGAATCACGCTTGATTATTTCGAAGAAACAGGTTTGGTTTTCAGACCAGCTGAAAAATAAGTAGTTTTTTTCATATATATTATTTTTAGTAAGTACCACAGATCTCATTCTGTGGTACTTACTTTTTTTAATGGAAAAATAAATTGCAAAGACAGGATTTACAGTGAAAAAACGGAAGACTTTAAGGAGTTTTTTTTGCAAATTTGTACAAAATATAACCATAAAACCTAAGAAAATGAACAACACCAACTTGAACAACCCAAATACACTTCCAGTAGATCTTATTCAAAATTTGGTAGACAATTACCGAAACAATCAATTGGATTGCATTAATCAAAATATGGCGATGGATGATGCACACTCTGTTTGGTTTGATTTACCAACGTTAAAAAGTTTTATTGCTGAAATAGAAACTCAGGCCCTAACAATCGATCCAAATGTAGAAAATGACGATTTGGGAATTCGTTTTTATTATGCAGCGTATCCTCAAGTGCCACAACAGCCCATTCCTTCTAATTATGCCAAAAAACATACTTTAGTAATGATTCCTACGAAAAAGAAAGAAAGTCTAAATTATGATTTTAATCCTTTCGAAGAAGGAAAAGCACTTGCAGTAACCGGAGAATTGGCTTTAGCTCAAAATCACGGAACTCTGGTTCCTCCAAGTACATCGATAGTAGAGTCTTATTAATCAATTATTATGAGTGACTTCCAACTTTTTTTACAGAGCTGTATGATCTTCGCAGAAGGTCTTGCAGCACTTGCATCAATTATTTTCTTTAAAAAAATGAAAGGAAGTCACTATCGATATTTTTCCATATTCCTGATTTTTATTTTCTGTTGCGAAATATTCGGGAAATTTGCCGAAAACTATATTTCTTATCCGAAAAACTTATTTTTTAATTACTTCGTCATCCCAATAGAATTTATATTTTTTTATTGGCTTTATGCCTATCAGTCACTTAAAAATAGAAAACTGTTTTTTGTATTTTCTATATTATTTCTTTTAGCATTCATCCCAAATGAGCTTTATTTTGTAAAAAACAAGCATATTTTTTCTTTCAACTATACATTTGGAAGTCTGCTGATGATGTTTTTGGTTATTATGGAATATTATAAGCAGGTTAACTCTGATAACATTCTTAATTTTACGAAAAACAGGATGTTTTACATTAATCTTGGCGTAACTTTGTTCTATATAGGTACGCTCCCGTTTTGGGCATTTTATTTCCAGCTTTTGGAACATATGGATATCTGGAGTCTCTATTATAGCTATTTCCTTTTGTCCGGAATTGTGATGTATCTATTATTTGCAAGTTCATTCATATGGGGAAAACAGAATTATACTTAACTATTATTTTATTTAATATTTTTTTCGTCTTATTTCTGGTTGCTGTGATGATTTACATTCGAAAGTACAAGCAGAGAAAAATAGAATATCTTAATGAAATTCAGCTTAAAAATGAAATTCATCAAAAAGAGCTTTTAGCAACCCAGCTCGAAATTCAGCAGGCAACGATGCAGCAAATCGGTCGTGAATTGCATGACAATATCGGGCAAAAACTCACATTAGCAAGCCTTTACATACAACAGTTGCTTTATGAAAATAAAGTTTTAGAAGAAAGCGAAAGGATAGATCAGGTTTCGCAAATTATCAACCAGTCTCTGCAGGATTTGAGAAGTCTTTCAAAAACATTAACTGATGATAACATTAATCAGAAAGACATTGTAACTTTAATTCAGGAAGAAGTAGATAATGCAAGTGTATTAAAGAAATGCAAAATTCATTTTGAGCATAATTTTGAACATCTCGATCTCGATTTTGTTTATAAAAATGTTTTATTGAGAATTACACAGGAGTTTATTCAGAACAGTATTAAACATTCAAAGTGTAAAAATATTTTCATTAAACTCAATACAACCGAAGAAAATCTTTGGGAATTAAAAATTAATGATGACGGAATTGGTTTTGACATCGACAAAATTCTCTCCAACGGAATCGGGCTTACCAATATGAAAAACAGAACAGCAATCATCGGAGCCGAGTTTAATCTTGAAAGCAATGAAAACGTTGGTACTGTAATTGAAATAAAACTAAAAAAACGACCATGAAAAAAACCATCGTAATTGTTGACGATCATCTATTGATCGCTAAAGCGCTTGAAGGAATTATAGATAACTTCGAAGATTTTGAAGTAATTGATGTGGCCGAAAACGGAAAAGACATGATTGATAAGTTTGAAAGTGGACAGAAAATTCCGGATATCATTCTTTTGGACATCAGTATGCCGCTTATGAATGGTTTTGAAACTGCTGCATGGCTTAAAGAAAATCATCCAAATATCAAAGTAATGGCACTCAGTATGCAGGGCGATGACAATAGTGTTATCAAAATGATAAGAAACGGAGCCAAAGGTTATCTTCTTAAAAATACTCATCCGAAAGATCTGGAAATTGCACTTACAAAGCTAAATAGCGACGGTTTTTTTTATCCGGATTGGGCATCAAAAATTATTTTTTCGAATATGAGTGACGAAAAAAATAATGAGAAAAAAAAGAAAATCTCAGAACGAGAAAAAGAATTTCTTACTTACACTGTTACCGAACTCAGCTATAAAGAAATTGCAGAAAAAATGTGCTGCAGCCCAAGAACTGTAGAGAGCTACCGAGATCAGCTCTGTGAAAAATTTGATCTTAAAACAAGAGTCGGTTTAGCCGTTTTTGCTATCAAAAATGGTTTTGCAGAATCGTAGCTAATGATCTACTCATAATTTTCCCAATAAAAAAAGAAGCTTTTCAGCTTCTTTTTTTATTGGGAAAATTAAATTATAATTATTTTACACCTATCAATTCTACATCAAAAATGATTGTAGAACCTGCCGGAATTGCAGCTCCTGCTCCATGATCTCCATAAGCAAGATCTGAAGGAATATAAAATCTGTATTTAGCTCCTTTGCTCATCAGTTGAATACCTTCTGTCCAGCCTTTGATTACGCTACCTAGGTTAATATCCATTGGATTACCTCCATTTTTATCGGTAGAGTCGAAAACAGTTCCATCCAAAAGTTTACCGGTATATTTTACCTGCACAACGTTTGTAGCCGTTGGTTTTGTTTTGCCGTCACCTTCCTGCAATACCTCATATTGCAAACCTGAAGCAGTGGTTTTTACTTTTGGGTTGGTTTTATTTTTTGCAAGAAAATCCTGACCTTTTTTCTTATTTTCACCCGCCTGTACTAATGCTGCAGATTGCTTTTTTTCATTTTGTTTCTGCATAAAATCCTGCATGAAAGCATTCATTTCTTCAGCAGGCATTAGTTTCTTCGTTCCATTCATTTCTTCTTTAATAGCCTGAGCCAAAAGATCTGCATCTACTTTGAAACCTTCTTGTTTCATGTTTTGCGCAATATTTAAACCTATATAATATGACGCTTTTTGGTCATCTGTATATTTGCTATCGCCTTGTTTATCATTTTTCTGAGCGCACGAAATACTAAATATTGCTATACAAAATAATGCAATGGTCTGTTTTTTCATTTGATAATTTTATTATTTATTATTAACGAATTAAATAATCGCTGCAAATCTATCATTAATTACAGAAATTTCCCTGCAGTACAACACTTTTTTCTGTTAAAAATTTTCAGATGAACAGATTAATCAAGGAGATCTACAATCTTTCCTTTTTATCTGCTTTTTAAATTTTTCAAAGACAGAGTTTCTAAATTACACTTTAGATTACTTCGATGAAATCACTTGTCTTTCAGGTCTTCTGAAAGCAATTGTCATTTTCTCAAGTCATTTTTTATTTTTTTGAGTATTATTTACCAATTTTAAAATATTTTATATCTTTATGATTACCAAACATTTACTAACAAAACTAAATTACTATGAAAAAATTAAAAAGAAAAGCATTAAAAACGATTATGGGCGGAAAACTAGATTGTTCATGTCGTATGATTACTTATTATGATGGCTCTACAAGTGGTGGTCCATGTGCCACATCAGAATGTTCAGAAATAAGTTTTAGCTGTGGACAACCAGAATGCAGACCTTCTCTTGAGATTGTTTAATCTTAAAAAACAAAATTCAATAAACTACAGCGGTGAATATTTCACCGCTTTTATTTTTTATTAAAATTTAAAGATGCAAACCTGTTTGTTTTATATCTCTTCATTTTAATTATATTAAAAAAAACAGATTGGTTTTCAAATCTTCGAAAAAAATAATAATATAAAAATATTTTAATTTTTCTATAATTTTTCCTAATAGACATTCATTAAACTTAGAACTAAGCGGAAAAAAATACCTTAAAAAAATAAAACTTCAATCAACAATTCAAATAAAAACTTAACATAATATTAAAAATACTATACAATGCATATTAAAAAACGTTAATTTTAGCAGATTTTAACATTTATTTCGCAAATTGCATTATATAATAATATAAATTCACATTCTGAAAATCACCAAAAAAATCAGAATTTATGAAAAAATTATTATTTGGAGCCTTTATATTAGGTTCTCTGTCGGCTTGTAACAACGACAACATTACGCAAGAATCAGTAAGTGATTCAGAAAACTTAGTCAATACCGCTGCAAAAAGAAGCTGTCCTTCTGAAGAAATCCGCAAGGAGGCATTGCAAAAAAATCCAGAACTAAAAATGAAGTATGAAACTTTAGAAGCTCATACTGAAAAATTCCTCAATGAAATTAAATTAGGAAAAGTTCTCGCAGATGGCACCGTTGAAATTCCGGTAATTGTAAATGTTTTATACAAAACCACTTCACAAAATGTTTCTGATGCAAGAATAGCAGAACAGATCGCAGTATTAAATGCTGATTTTGGCGGCACCAATAGCGACGTTAGCAAAATACCTTCCGCATTCCAGTCTGTAAAAGCCGGCGATGTAAAAGTAAGATTTAAGCTCATAAATACGGTCAGAAAATCTACCACTAAATCAAGCTGGAGCAGCAATGATGCTATGAAAAAAACCTCTACAGGAGGTATTAATGCAACAAACCCTACTAATTACTTAAATATTTGGGTGGTAAGCAGTATGCCGAGTCCCAATGGAGACACTCTTGGGTACGCAACATTTCCGGAATCAGCAGGTTTATGGAATGACGGTGTAGTAATCGCCGCACCTTATTTCGGAAAAACAGGAGCTTCTTCTCCATTTAATTTAGGCAGAACAGCAACCCATGAAGTGGGTCACTACTTAAACCTAAGACATATTTGGGGGGATGCAAACTGTGGAACTGACTATGTAACTGATACTCCTACACAAACTACAGCTAATATAGGAAAACCTTCGTATCCTTTGTATAATACTTGTAGTGGAGTATCAAGGTCTGTAATGTTTATGAATTATATGGACTATGTGGATGATTCAGCTATGTTTATGTTCTCTAGCGGACAAAAAACAAGAATGCAATCTGTAGTTTCTTCATCAGGATCAAGATCAGGATTAAGAGTTTATTAGTACAAAAAATATTATTTTAAAATCCTTTTTCAAAATGAAAAAGGATTTTAATTTTTACACTTCAATTGCTTTTAGAAATTCATTACAATCTTTCCTGTTCATCAGCTTTTTTGATCGTTTTGGAGTTTTTCACCGACTGATTTCCAAAATTATATTTTAGAGAAAAAGTGAAACCTTGGGTATCCTGATAATCTAAAAAGTAATTATCCTGATTACCATATTTGGTGCTTATTTTTTGCTGTGTCGATCTGAAAATATCATTAAAAATAAATGCCGCTTCTAATTTTTTATTGAAAAACTTCCTGTTCATTACAAAATAAGCCGACCATTGACTGGAAATTTTGAATGTCCCTTGAATTGACGGCGAATAATATTTGTGACCAACTTCCATTTTCCAGTCTGAATTTTTGTCTAAAGTAAAGCTTGTTGAGATATTTGAAACCAAGTTCCAGACTTGATTTTTATTTAAAGCTCCATCTATTCCTTTAAAATAATTTTCGTTGTGCTCCAGGTTTTCAGAAACAATCAAACTCCACCAAGGTTTAATTTCAAAGCTTTTGTAAAGACTCATACCGAAAGCCTCCCCTTTCTCAATATTGGTAAAATAATAAATCAGATTATTGTTTTCATGCTGTTGATATGAGATTTCCATTGATGGGAAAATTTCTTTTCGGTAATAAAAATCTAAATTCCAGTTTTTGAATGAATAGGTAAGATTTAAATTATGAATAATCGTTGCTTTCAACTTGGGATCACCCTGATAATATGAGAATAAATTGTAATACGATTTCGCAGGATTCAGCCATGAATAATACGGTCTGCTGATTCTTTTCCCGTAAGAGAAACCAAATTCATGTTTATTTTCCGTAGTATATTGCGCATAAAATGTTGGGAACAAGCTCCAGTAATTATTTTCATTCACTTCATAAGGTTCAGAAACCACACCTTCCAAGTCGGTCATTTCTGCACGAAGTCCGCCTTTGAAATTCCATTTTCCGAGATTATAAGCCATTGATGTATAAATTCCAAAGTTGTGCTCTTTATAATCAAAAAGACTGCTTTTTTCTGGTCTGTACTGAAATTGCCCATTTTCGTTATCCGAAAAATCAAGCAAACTGTTCGTTTTTACAAAACTGTATTTCGCACCAGATTCTATTTCCAGTTTTTCATTTTTCCATTGATAATCAAATTGTGTAGAATATAACTGAACATTGTTTTTATTGTTGGTCATAAAATTGGTTTCTCTCGGTTGCTGATCTTTAAAATTCAAGTAGGTCAAAACATTTTGATAAGCATTTGAATTATTTGCTGTAAAATAATTGATCCACGAAATGCTGCTTTTTTTATTCAGTTTTCTGTCGATTTGAAAACTTAATGAATTATTAATTGTTCTGGAATGATGATCGTTAATCGTTGTATAATTAGATTCTGCTACATTCTGAGTGTTATAAATCAAAGTCGGGACGAAATAAGTTCCAAAAGATTTGGGGGCAAAAAATCCTGAGTAATTCAGACTTGCTGCTGTAAGACTGTCGATTTCATATTCTACATTAAAGTTTACTGTATTTTGGCTTTTGTTCTGATCTTTCCGGTTCATCGTACTGATCCAGGTTGTGCCGTCTTCAGGATAATTTACATAATCTGTTCCTTCACGATAATACGTTCCTCCTCCTCGAAAATAGCTTCCCATTACCGAAAGTTTATCTTTTTTGTAATATTGCGAAAGACCGGCAACCCCTTTTGCGTATTGAGTTTGAATATATTTTGAAGAAAGAATTCCACGATAGCCCTCAATTTTATTTTTCTTCATTACAATGTTCAGAACAGCTCCACCCTGCGCTTCATATTTTGCAGGCGGATTGGTAATAACTTCTACAGATTTAACGTCATCGCCTTGTGTGTTTTCAAGAAAATTTTTGAGCTCTTCACCGGTCATCATTACTTTTTTATCATTTATGGTTATTAAAACCGATGTTCCGCCTTTCACTGCCAAAACATCATTATTAATGGTAACCTGAGGTGTTTTTTTAAGAATTTCCCAAGCGTTGAGTGAAGAAATATTGCTGTTTTCTACATTAAATTCCAAACGGTCTACCTTTCTTTTCACCAATGGTTTTTTCTTCGTTATTGTTACTGCTTCAATATCTTTCTGATTGTTTTTCAAAATAATATTTAAAGCTTCGTTCTCATTTTCAGCCTCGATATTTTTTTCAAATGAATGGTATTTTTCATTATTAATTTTCAGCTTAAAAGATGTTGATGAAAGATTATCAAACAAAAATCGACCTTCAGAATCAGTAAAGAAAGATTTAATTAAAGTGTTCTCATGATTATACAATTCCACTTTCACAGAATCAAGTTTTTCTTTATCAGCATTAAAAACAGTACCGGAAATTTTCTGCGACTGCGAAAACATAAAAACCGGAAAAACAAGAAAGAGAAGATATTTATACATTTCAGTTAGTTTTAAGTTAATTCAAATGAGTTTGATATTTTACTGTCACAAAATTGAATATTGTCACCGAGAATTTCGGTTAATGGAAGGTTAATGCGAGGTTAATGGTAAAAACACATTCACTAAATGTATATATTTGCTTCAATGATTTCTAAAAGCAAATATCTTATATCTCTTTTTGCAGCTTTATTTCTGCTATTATTGGGCATTCAGGTATATTTTATGTACAAAACTGCTCAGGTAAAAAAGCGGGAAATCTACAGTGATGTACATAGCAGACTTGATGATTATATCGATAACTTGGAAAATCTTGGAGGAACAAGTAATTTGGGTGATGATCGCATACGAAAAGTCTTTGCCGAATTCAAAGACCAAAAAATCACAAAAAAAGAATTTTTACATTATTTCGATCAAAACAGAAAGCGCACGCAAGATAAATTAAGCGATTATATAGACCAGTATTTTGAAAAAGAAGGCTACAAAGTTGCCGTAAGAACTCAGTATTTATCAATTGTTTATGTTCCGAAAAATTTAAATCTGATCGATCAACCTGTCACTTTGTACGAGACGCGGAACAAGATTACAAAAGCCGGAATTTCCAATACCGGAAAATGGGAAACCTCTTCTACTTCAAAATCTGATAAAACCAATCAACTTGAAAGAGATGATTCTTTTTTTGTAAGAAGTCAAACAGATTTTGAAATTTTAAACATCAATACTGTCGTTTTTCAAGACCTTACCGTGCTTATTTTATGCTGTGTTGCTATTTTATTGAGTGTCTTGATTTTATATATTTTCACCGTCAAAAATTTAATCAGACAACAAAAACAGGTTGAGGTTCTGCATACTGTGGTCGATAATATTTCGCACGAGTTTAAAACCCCGATTGCAACGTTGAAGATTGCTTCAAAAACATTAAAAAAAGAATTTACTCCCGAAATTTTACCATTAATTGACCGACAGGTTTTAAGGCTTGAAGATTTGATGCTGCAACTTCATCCTGAAGATTTTGACGAAAAAAACTCCACAATACAGCCAAAAAACTGGGATTATTTTATTCACGATTTGGCTTTTACTTACGAGAACACTGATTTTTCACTTAATAATTCAGTTTCAAAAGAACTTCCTTTCGACAAAAGATTGATGGAAACCGTGATCAAAAATCTCTGTGAAAACAGTGTGAAATATGGTGCTTCAGAAATTAAAATCGATGTAAAAACCATTCAGGATAAGCTTGAAATTATTGTTGCAGACAACGGAAACGGAATAGAACAAAACGAGCTGAAAAATATTTTTGAAAAATTTTACAGAATACAATCCAACAATATTCACAACAGCAAAGGTTTAGGCTTGGGATTATTTTTTGTTAAAAAAATTGTTGAAAAATATAACGGTAAAACAGAGATTACAAGTGAAATAAATGTAGGAACAACTTTTAAAATTTCAATTCCTTATGAAGATTAAGATTTTATTGGCAGAAGACGATTCAGATTTTGGAATGATCCTTAAACAATATCTCGAACTAGAAGATTTTGAAGTTACCTGGTTTCAGAATCCTGAAGATATTTTACCGGTTTTACAATCAGATTTCCATTTTCATATCGGGATTTTAGATATTATGATGCCTAATCTCGACGGATTTTCTTTGGCAAAAATGATTTTAAAAACAAAACCCGATTTCCCGCTTTTATTTTTAACGGCAAAAAACCAGAAAATAGATCGTCTAACAGGACTGAAAATCGGAGCCGATGATTACATCTCAAAACCTTGTGATCCAGAAGAACTAATTTTAAGAATTAAAAATATTCTGAAAAGAACTTTACCTTCCGAAACTATTACTCAGTACAAAATCGGAAGCTATATTTTAGATACAGAAAAGCTTTTGCTTTCTCATCCTAATGAAAAAATAAGACTCACCATTCGTGAAAAAGATCTTTTGCTTTATCTTTTAAAATTTAATCATAAAACGATCAAACGAGACGACATTCTCGATAATTTGTGGGAAACCAACGATTATTTTACCGGAAGAAGCCTTGATGTTTTTATCAGCCGACTGCGAAAATATTTTCAGTATGACGACAAAATAAAAATCCAATCCCTGAGAGGAATTGGATTTGAGATTGATTTTCCTGAGAATTAATATTTTAAAACTGCAGCTCTGTCAAAACCGGGAAATGATCCGACGGATACAGCAGATTTTCTCTTCTGTCGTTGATATGTCTGTGAGATTTTATCTTAAAACCTTTTACAAAAATATAATCAATTCTTTCCTGAGGAACTTCAGTTACGTTGAATGCCGTAAATGTTCCTTTCGGTCCGTAAGATTTAGTCTCTGAGTTGTAGAAAGTATCTTTCAGGTTTTGAGAAATTATTTTTATTGGCTCTGTATCGTCTGTCAAATTAAAATCACCGCTTAATGTTAAAGGTAAATTTTTAGGATTGATTTCTTTAATTTTCTTTAAGATCAAATCTGCAGATTTTACTCTTGCCACATTTCCTACATGATCGAAATGAAGATTCATTGCCAAAAATTCTTTCTTCGATTTTTTATCTTTAAAAATAGCATACGTGCAAACTCTGTTGTAAGCAGCATCCCAACCTTTCGACGGTTTTTCTGGAGTTTCTGAAAGCCAGAACGTTCCCGATTTTACCACCTGTAATTTTTCGGTATCATAAAATATAGCAGAAAATTCGCCTTTTTCTTTACCATCGTCTCTACCTACACCTACATAATCGTAGTTCTTTAAACCATTTTTAATATCTTTCATCTGCTCCGGAAGTGCTTCCTGAACTCCGAAATAATCAGGATGATAATAGCTCAATAAATCTACCGCATCCTGTTTCCTGTTTGTCCATGAATTTTCTTTATCAGATTCTACATTGAGTCTGATGTTGAAAGACATTACTTTTAAATTCTGAGAAAAGCTCCATGCAAAAACAAATAGTAATAAAGTTGAAAATCTGAAATTCATTAGGGTTCTAATTTAAATTAAAGAACAAAAATAAAATTTATGTTTCATAGAGAAGCATTATTCGTGTTGTTTTTTTGATTAATCGAGGTTAACTGTTAACAAAATTAAATGACCCGAAACCACAGACTAATAATTTATAACTAATTGGATTTTTTTGCCTTGATCATAGCTTCTAAAGCATCCCACATTTCCTGCGGAATATCTTCGAGCATATTAAATTCACCCGCACCTTGAAGCCATTCTCCACCATCGATTGTAACGACTTCTCCATTCATATAAGCTGAATAATCTGAAACCAGATACGCAGCAAGATTTGCCAATTCCTGATGTTCCCCTACTCTTCTCAGCGGAACTTTTTTTCTCATATCAAATTTTTCCTGCAAATCTCCAGGAAGTAATCTGTCCCAAGCTCCTTTTGTAGGAAACGGTCCCGGTGCAATGGCATTAAAACGAATTCCATATTTTGCCCACTCAACGGCTAAACTTCTCGTCATCGCTAAAACGCCTGCTTTTGCACAAGCTGATGGAACAACGTATGCAGAACCTGTCCAAGCGTAAGTTGTTACAATATTTAAAACTGTTCCCGGAGTTTTTGAATCTATCCAATGTTTTCCGATAGAAAGTGTGCAGTTTTTTGTTCCTTTTAAAACAATATCTAAAATAGAATCGAAAGCAGAATGCGTCAATCTTTCTGTAGGCGAAATGAAATTTCCGGCTGCATTATTTAATAGAATATCAATTTTCCCGAATTCTTTTAAAGTGGCTTCTTTCATCGCTTCCACCTCATCCCAATTTCTTACGTCACAAGCAACACACAGAACTTTTCCTCCCGTTTCATCTTCCAATTCTTTAGCAGTAACCTGAAGTTTTTCTAAATTTCTGGAAGTGATTACCACTTTTGCGCCTAATTGCAGGAAATATTTGGTCATTGCTTTTCCAAGACCGCTTCCGCCTCCTGTAACAATAGCAACTTTATCTTTTAGAGCGTCTTCACGCAACATCGGTTGTGTATAAAGATTCATACGTTTTATTTTTTCTTAAAAATAACAAATATTAAAACGCAATCCTCTAAAATAGATGTATAAATAATGCTGCAAATAATTGTTTTTGTTTTTAGCGTAAAATATTTCAAAGATTTCTTACAAATATTAAAAACAATCTTAGCCTCGATTGCAGCATTTGTTTGAGCTCATTTTTCTACTTTGGCTCAGCGGCGGCTTCGCCGCCGCTGAGCCAAAGTAGAAAAATAGCGAGTGCGGAAAGCGAGAAACAGCTCCAAATAAAAACAAAACAGTCTGTCAAATGATTGACAGACTGTTTTTATATTGAACAAGATTAAATTAATTACTTCACAACAGTACCTTTAAAAGAAAGTACTTTTGGGTTTTGGTTGTCACTCATCGTCACTGTAATTGACTTTGAAAACGGACCTTCAGCTGCAGCATTGTAACTTGCTTCTACAAATCCTGTTTTTCCTGGTAAAATTTTAGTTTGTGTATAATCAGCAGTTGTACATCCGCATGAAGGCGCAACTTTATCAATCATAATTGGTTGTGACGATGTATTGGTGAATTCAAATCTGATGATTTTTGGTTTCCCTTGTGGAATTTTTCCTACATCGATAGTTTCTGATTTCCATTTTGCAGCTTCTGCTACTTTTTTAACAATTGAAGCCGGAGTTACCGGGAATACGTTTGCATAAAACGGAGAGAATGCCAAAACCGCAAGAAGCGCTGTAATTTTTAAATTTTTCATGTGTATAAATTTTTAGTAGTTATGAAATCAAATAATAATTATTTTTTGTTTTAACAAATGTAGAGCGGAAAACGATTGTAAGTTGTTAACCGTTATCAAACATTTGTTAACGAGTTGTTAATGGTAAAAAAATTATAGATATTTTTGGATAATATTGCTTCTGGAAATGGAAATTAAAAAGCTAAATATTATTATAAGCCTTGGATTGGTTGCTATCATCGGAATTTTGATAGCTCAACTTATGTGGACCAAACAAGCTTATAATCTTGAGGACAGAAAATTTAATCAGAAAGTAAACATCGCTTTAATGGAGGTTGTTGACAAAATGACTGAAGGCAAATCCTCTTTCACCGAAAATCCTGTTCAAATTATTGCGAATGATTATTATGTTGTTAATATTAATAACGAATTTCATCCCGCAGTTCTTGAGCATTATCTAAAAACAGAATTTACGAGATTTCAAATTAATACAGATTATGTTTACGCTTTGTACAATTGTCACAGCGACCAGATGATGTATGGAAAATACATGACCAGTCATCAGGAAGAGCCAAATGAAAAAGTCATTCAGTTTCCGAAACATAAAAATCTAACGTATTATTTTTCGATCCGTTTCCCCGATAAAACCACTTACCTGATTAGTTCTTTGCGTTTTTGGTATCTTCTGACTTTTGCACTGATCATTATCCTTCTTGTTTATGTTTATTCAATTTATACAATTATTCAACAGAAGAAATTTTCAGAATTACAGCGCGATTTTATCAACAATATGACGCATGAGTTTAAAACTCCTTTATCATCAATATTATTAGCTTCTGAAGCACTTAACAAACAGGAAGTCGTGCAAGAAAACCCCAAGTTGAAAACGTACACATCAATTATCATTAATCAAAGTTTTAAACTGAATAATCATATTGAAAAAATATTGAATATTGCAAAAAACGATGCTTCAGGATTATCATTAAAACCTCAGAAAATAATTTTGAAACCGCTTATTGAGGAGATTGCAGAAACTATTAAACAGAAAAATGAAAACATTTCAATCCAGATAGATATTGAAAATGATATTTCAATTTTAGCAGATGAATTTCACTTTACCAATATCGTTTACAATCTTTTAGATAACTCTATTAAATATTGCGAAACAAAACCTGAAATTCTTATTTCTTCGGTGAAAGATTCAAAAGGCTTATATTTAAAGTTTAAAGACAACGGAATGGGCATTCCTGCGAAAAATATCAATCATATTTTTGATAAATTTTACAGAGTACCTACCAATAATAGTGACGAAATCAACGGGTTTGGGCTGGGATTATTTTATGTAAAAAAAATCGTTCAGCAGCATAACTGGAAAATATTAGTTGAAAATAACGCAGATAAAGGCATCACCATTACTCTGTTTTTTCCGTTTTAATTTAATTTGTGTAAATGATGGATAAATCTAAAATTCTATACGCAGAAGATGATGAAACCATAGCTTTTCTGATTCAGGACAGCTTGGAAAATTATTATGAAATAGAACATTGCTCAGACGGAAAATCAGCGTTTGAAGCCTTCAACACCAAAGATTTTGATATTTGTTTACTTGATATTATGATGCCCGAAATGAACGGTTTCGATTTAGCTCAAAAAATAAGAGATAAAAACGCTGAAATTCCAATCATTTTCACTTCTGCTAAAGCTTTAAAAGAAGACCGAATTAAAGGTTTAAAAATCGGAGCAGATGATTATTTGGTGAAACCTTTCAGCATCGAAGAATTAATTTTAAAAATTGAAATTTTCCTGAAACGTTCTAAGAAAACGGAAACTTTTCCACAAAAATATAAAGTTGGAAAATACAATTTTGATCCTAAAAACTATACTTTAAACGATAATCAAAATACAATCACACTTACCCAAAGAGAATCTGATCTGCTTTTGTATTTTATTCGTCATAAAAATACGGTTCTCAAAAGACAGGATATTTTGAAGGCAATTTGGGGCGATGATGATTATTTTATGGGACGAAGTCTGGACGTTTTTATTTCAAGACTGAGAAAAGTTTTTGCCGATGAGAATACTGTTGCAATAGAAAACATTCACGGAATTGGTTTTCGATTTTCGGAGAAAGTTTAAAGCATTAATTTTATTAAAAAGTTAAACTCTCGCAGATTATTTTGATAAAGCTTATAAAAAATCTGCCAAATATCTTTAATCTGCGAGAGAAAATTTAAACATTAAGCAGAAAGATAAACTTTAGCATTTAGCTTAAAAAATATTTTTCTTAATTCATCTTACTTCTTAAATAAACTTAATGATTTAAAATTGTATCGATAACATTGTATTGATAAACCTTTACATTTCATTTTAATTAAATTTACGATTCAAAATAATTTTCATGAAAAATCCGACAACTATTCCTTTTCTATTTCTTTTATTTTTTGGACTAAATATTAAAGCTCAAAAATCCGAAAAACTGGTTCAATATGTCAATCCGTTAATCGGTACAGAAAAAATGGGCCACACTTATCCCGGTGCAACCGCACCTTTTGGAGCTGTTCAGCTCAGTCCTGAAACCGATACAATTTCCTACGAAATGAATGGAAAATACAATGGTGATGTTTATAAATATTGTGCAGGTTACAGATATGAAGACAAAACGATTGTCGGTTTCAGCTCAACCCATTTTAGCGGAACCGGACATTCTGATTTGGGAGATTTTCTCGTAATGCCAACTGTGGGAAAACTGCAATTGAATCCCGGAACAGCAACAAATCCTGAAAGTGGTTACAGAAGCAGATTTTCACATGCAAATGAAACCGCAGAAGCTGGATATTACAAAGTAAAGTTAGACGATCATAATATTTTAGCCGAATTAACTTCTACAACAAGAGTCGGTGTTCATCGTTATACTTTCCCGAAATCTGACCAAGCGCATATTATTTTAGATTTGATGGCCGGAATTTACAATTATGATGGTAAAAATGTCTGGACTTATGTTCGCGTAGAAAACGGAAATACGATTACCGGTTATCGACAAACTAACGGTTGGGCGAGAACGAGAACGGTTTATTTTGCAATGAAATTTTCAAAGCCATTTAAATCTTACGGTCAGAAAAATTATGATGGAAAACAAGTTTACGGTGGATTTTGGAGAAAATTTGATCAGACGAAAAACTTCCCGGAAATCGCAGGAAAAAATCTGAAAATGTATTTTGATTTCGATACGAATGAAAATGAAGCGATTGAAGTTAAGTTGGCAATTTCACCAGTAAGTCAAGCCAATGCTTTAGAAAACTTAGAAAAAGAGACTGGAAACTTATCTTTTGACCAAGTGAAAGCACAAACACAGGAAATTTGGAATAAAGAATTAAACAAAATCGTCATTAAAGGTTCTGAAACAGAAAAAACGAATTTTTATACGGCAATGTATCATACTTTTATCAATCCGACAACTTATATGGATGTGAATGAAGAGTATAAAGGTTTAGATCAAAATATTCATAAAGCGGAAGGTTTTACCAACTACACAACGTTCTCTATTTGGGATACGTATCGTGCACTTCATCCTTTCTTCAATATTATTCAACCGAAAAGAAACGGTGACATGGTGAAATCGATGATGGCACATTACGATCAGTTTTCTATGAAAATGTTGCCAATTTGGTCGCATTATGCGAATGATAATTGGTGTATGAGCGGTTATCACAGCGTAAGTGTAGTAGCAGATGCGATTATTAAAGGAAATTATAACGGTGATGCAAAAGCTGCTTTAAAAGCCTGTGTAGAAACTGCCAACAAAAGAGATTATGAAGGAATAGGATATTACATTGATAAAGGATATATTCCTGTCGAAAAAAGTGGGACTTCGGTTTCAAATACTTTAGAATATGCCTACGACGACTGGGCAATTGCTCAATTGGCGAAACATTTAGGAGAAACAGAAATTTACAATCAATTCATCAAACGTTCTGAAAACTGGAAAAATAATTTTGATAAAACAGTAGGATTTATGCGTCCTCGTTTGGCTGACGGAAGTTTTAAAAAAGATTTTAATGCATTAAGTACGCACGGACAAGGCTTTATCGAAGGGAATTCGTGGAACTACAGTTTCTTTGTTCCCCAAAATCCGGACGAATTAATTAAAATGATGGGTGGAAAGAAAAAATTTGCTTCAAAACTGGATGAATTGTTCACGATGCATTTACCAGACGAATTTTTCGCCGACACGGAAGACATTACAAGAGAAGGAATTATCGGAGGATATGTTCACGGAAACGAGCCTGCTCATCATGTTGCCTATTTCTACAATTGGGCGGGACAACCTTGGAAAACGCAGGCACAGATTAGACGAATTTTGGAAATGCAATACAAAGCGACACCCGATGGATTGGGCGGAAACGACGATACCGGACAAATGAGCGCATGGTATATTTTGAGTTCGCTTGGTTTTTATCCTGTTGCTCCAGGTTCGGAAGATTACGCCATTGGAAGTCCGGCGATTGATCATGCTGTTTTGAATTTGGAAAACGGAAAAACTTTTGAAATTGAAGCTATTAATCAAAGTGCAAAGAATGTCTATGTGGAAAAAATTGTTTTGAATGGAAAAGAAATTAAGAACTTTACTTTGAAGCATTCTGATATTATGAATGGTGGAAAATTAAGTTTTCAGATGAGTTCTAAGGCTAGGAAATAGTTTTTTAAACACGAATTGCACTAATGTTTTGCTCTAATTTTCACAAATAATTGTTTTGCGAATTTTTCGTTATGAATAGTGCGAAAGTAGAGTGAAGAATCTATAAATAAATCTCTCGCAGATTTTGCTGATTACGCAGATTTTTAAAGGCAATCATTTGCTTAATCTGCGAGAGAAAAAAAGATTGCAAGTTGTAGTCTTTTTTATTTGTAAACTTTAAGCTTTGGCTAAAGCCAATTTGAGGCGGGCAAATGAAAAAGCAGGCTAAAGCCCGCTCCTATTGATATAATTGCATGAAAATTCTATTTTAATTTACTCCTGAATTTCAAAAAGCAATCGCTCTCCGAATTTTTGTTCATTGATTTTTCCATTTTCATAGACCAGATTTCCATTAACGAAAGTGTGCGTCACTTTAGATTGGAAACTCATCCCTTCTAACGGACTCCAACCGCACTTGTACAGGATATTTTCTTTTTCAACGGTCCAGTTTTCATTAAGATCAACCAAAACTAGATCAGCCTTGTAACCTTCTTTAATGAAACCTCTCTTCTCAATTCTGAATAAAATCGCAGGATTGTGAGCCATTTTTTCAACAATTCTCTCCAAAGAAATCTTTCCGTTTTTATAATTTTCTAACATTACAACCAAAGAATGCTGAACCAAAGGCGCTCCCGAAGGACATTTGGTGTACACATTTTGTTTTTCTTCCCAAGTATGAGGTGCATGATCTGTCGCAATCACATCAATTCTGTCATCCAACAAAGCTTCCCAAAGTGCATCTTTATCTTTTTGCGTTTTTACAGCAGGATTCCATTTGATTAATCCTCCTTTTGTGTCGTAATCTTCATTCGTAAAAGTTAAATGATGAACACAAACTTCCGCAGTGATTTTTTTATCTTTTAAAGGAATATCATTTCTGAAAAGTTCCATTTCTTTAGCAGTGGAAAGGTGAAAAACGTGAAGCCTTGCTCCTGTTTTTTTTGCCAACTCAACTGCTTTTGATGAAGATTTATAACAAGCCTCTTCGCTTCTTATTAAATGATGGAATTTCACAGGAATATCTTCACCATATTCATCCAGATATTTTTGAGTATTGGCTCTAATTGTAGCTTCATCTTCACAATGAACCGCAATCAGCATCTTTGTATTGCTGAAAATATTTTCTAAAGTTTCAGGATTATCAACCAACATATTTCCTGTGGAAGAACCTAAAAACAATTTAATTCCGGGAACATTTCTTGGGTTTGTTTTCAAAACTTCCTCCAAGTTATCATTCGTTCCGCCCATCATAAAACCATAATTGGCAAATGATTTCTGAGAAGCAATGTCGTATTTATCAGCTAATAATTCCTGAGTTACAGCGTTGGGAACAGTGTTGGGTTGCTCAATAAAACTTGTAGTTCCTCCTGCAACCGCAGAACGAGATTCAGATTCGATATCGCCTTTGTGCGTTAAACCTGGTTCACGGAAATGTACCTGATCATCGATTACTCCAGGCAAAAGATATTTTCCTTCGGCATCGATAATTTGGTCTGCATCTTCAGAAATTTGAGAATCAATTTTAGAAATCAAATCGTTTTCAATCAGAATATCACTTTTTATAATTTTTCCTTCGTTGACGATTTGAGCATTTTTTATAAGAATTTTCATTTTTACTTTTTAGATATAAGATTGATATTGCACAAATTTAATATTTTCCAAAGTGATTTTTAAACATCAATCAGAAAATTATGAATTCTAATATTTACATTTGCATTTTAAAAACCTAAAATTGTATAAGAAACTATTTGGACAAACCGCTGTTTACGGGCTCAGTTCTGTATTGGTAAGAATTTTCCCTTTTCTTATTGCACCTATTGTAACAAAAGCTTTCGGACCTTCAGCTTCGTCACCTTTCGTAGATTGGTATTCTATTGCCGGAGTAATCACCGTTTTCCTGACTCATGGGATGGAAACGTCATTTTTTCGTTTTGCGCAGGAAGGTGATATTGATAAGAAAACTTTGGTTTCTACCTGTGCTCTAAGTATTTTAGGAACAGGCTTTATTTATTTGATTTTAGGATATGTTTTCAGGCAGGATCTAGCGAATGCTTTCGAAACTCCGGATCAGGTTAATTATTTAATTATTTTCCTTTTCATTCTATCCTTCGATGCATTTTCCACAATTCCTTCAGCAGTTTTAAGACTTGAAGGAAAACCTATTCAATATATGCTTTCAAAAGTAATTGGTTCTTTGGCATATTACTTTTTAGTTGTTTTCTTCATCAAATGGCTTCCGAATTATCCTGACGGAATTTTAGGAATTAAATATAACCCTGAAATTGGTGTTGGTTATGTTTTCATTGCCAATCTGGTACAAAGTATCATTACTTTAGCGATTGTAGGAAAAGAATTTGTGAATTTCAGCTTTAAAAAATTCGATTTTAAGCTTTGGAAAAGAATTATGAATTATTCCTGGCCTGTAATGATTGCAGGATTGGCAGGAATTATCAATCAGACTTTAGACCGACAGTTTTTAAAATATTTACTTCCAAAAGAAGAAGCGAAGCATCAGATCGGAGTTTATGGTGCTGTTTATAAGATTGCAACTTTTATCACGGTTTTCAGACAGGCTTATCAATTAGGAATTGAGCCTTACTTTTTCTCAAGTTTTAAAGATAAAAACAACCATAAAACTTATGCCGTTTTAATGGATATTTTTGTGATTTGCAACTGTTTAATTTACATCGGATTAATGGTAAATCTACAATGGATTTCTGAAAAATATTTAAAAAATCCACTTTATTATGAGGGAATTGAGATCATTCCATTTGTAATGTTAGGTGCATTATTTTTAGGTATTTATTTAAATTTATCGATCTGGTATAAACTTTCAGATCAAACAAGAGTTGGGCTGTATATTTCTTTAATCGGAGCTGCAATTACTATTTTCATCAACTTTACATTTATTCCTACCTACGGATATTGGGCGAGTGCTTTTGCTGCATTAATCACGTATACAAGTATGATGATTATTTCATACCTTTGGGGGAAATCACAATACCCTATTCATTATAATACATCCAAAATAGCAATTTATCTCTCATTATCTATTGGTATTTCGATGATATCCTTTTATTATTTCCGGCACAATTATTTAATTGGAAACGGATTGTTTCTTTTCTTCATTGCATTTTTAGCATATAATGAAAGGACGATGATAAATAAAATTCTAAGAAGGGCTTAATTAAACTTTATAAATAAAAACAAACATTCACATATGAAAATTATTGTTCCAATGGCTGGAAAGGGCTCAAGATTGAGACCACATACTTTAACCGTTCCAAAACCATTGATTCCGATTGCAGGAAAACCAATCGTACAGAGATTAGTAGAAGATATTGCTAAAGTGGCAGGTGAAAAAATTGAAGAGGTAGCGTTTATTATCGGAGATTTTGGAACTGAAGTAGAAGAATCATTACTTAAAATAGCAGAAAAACTTGGCGCAAAAGGAACCATTTATCATCAGCTTGAACCTCTTGGGACAGCTCATTCGATAAAATGTGCTGAAGAATCTATGCAGGGAAATGTTGTGATTGCTTATGCAGATACTCTTTTCAGAGCAGATTTTACTTTAGATACAAATTCTGATGGCGTAATCTGGGTGAAAAAAGTAGACGATCCTTCTGCTTTTGGTGTTGTAAAACTGGATGATTATGGTTTTATCACAGATTTCATCGAAAAACCTCAGACTTTTGTTTCAGATTTGGCGATCATTGGGATTTATTACTTTAATTCAGCAGAAAAATTGATGGCTGAAATTAACCATATCATGGATAATAACATTAAAGTAAGTGGAGAATATCAATTGACCACTGCTTTAGAAAATCTTCGTCAAGCCGGTGCTAAATTTTCTTTAGGAAAAGTAGATGACTGGATGGATTGTGGAAACAAAAATGCGACTGTAGAAACCAATGGTAAGATTTTAGAATATGAAAAAGATGAGTTTACAGCTTATCCTGAATCTGCCAATATTCAGAATTCTTTAATTATTCAGCCTTGCTATATCGGTGAAGGAGTTGAAATTTCCAACTCAAAAATCGGACCTTACGTTTCATTAGGTAAAGGAACAAAAGTAATCAATTCTAATATTGACAACTCGCTGATTCAGGAGAAAACAGTGATTGATCATGGAAATCTTTCCAACTCAATGATCGGAAGCTCGGCTCATTATTTTGGAGTAGCCAGAGAAATTTCTTTAGGAGATTTTTCAGTTTTAGATTTTTTATCAAAATAAATTTAAATAAAATAACGTTGAGAGAACCACACAATAACATTTTGTGTGGTTTGGCGTTAATATTGCAAAAGGTTACTAAAAATCTGCAAATAAAATCGAAGAGATTACATTCGCTACAAAAACAATAAAACATCATATGAAAAACGGGGCTATCTTCCTGATTCTTACACTGACTGTACTTTCCTGCAAAAGCAGAAAAGCCCTTAATCAGAATTCTTCTGAGAACGACAGCATCCAGATACAAAATTCAGATAAAAATGATCCTAAAGATGCTAAAAACATTCAGGATCGTTTGACTTTTTACGAGAAAATATTTCTACATCCAAAATTTGAACATGTAAAAATCAGCAGTAAAATTACAGCAAGTGATTTAAGAGTAAGTCCGCTTGACGCAACAATTTACATCGAAAATGATAAAAAAATATGGTCTAATATTACTTTTCTAATCATTCCTGCAGCAAGAGCGATTATAACGCCGGAAGGAATTAAGGCTATGGACAGATACAATAAAAATTATATCGATTCAGATTTTGATTATCTCAATAACCTTTTGAATGTTAATTTTATTGATTATAAAACTTTAGAAAAACTCTTGATGGGACGTACATTTATGCATATCACCAACAGTAATTCAAGAATTGTAAAAAACTCTGAAGGTTACCAGCTGACTTCCATTACAAACCAGAAGATCGTTACAGACGAAGTTACAAGAGAATACAAAGTAGAAATGCAGTACACCGAAGATTTCAATTTAAATTGGGTAAAATTACAAGATGTAAAATCCAATGATGCTATTGAAATCGTATATGAAAACTGGGAGACCTTTCCGAATGAAGTAAAGCTACCAAAAAATGTTAAAATAATTATAAAAGGTTCTAAAACAAGCCAGATTTTAATGGAAAACACGAAATTTGACTTTTCGAGGATGGAAACACCTTATTCTGTTCCAGCCAATTATAAGAAAATTGATATTAAATGATTAAAAAAATTAGCTTTTTAATAGGCATTTTGCTGTTCGGTTTACAATATGGTCAACAAACCAAAGAACAATTGCAAAAGCAAAATGCTGATCTAAAAAAACAGATATCTCAGATAAATTCAGATTTGGCAAAAACAAGAAACGAATCTAAATTGTCTATCTCATATTTGAATAACGTTAATAAAAAATTAGCGCTTAGAGAAAAGGTTTATAATAATACGCAAAAAGAAAAAAGATTTATTGAAGACGAAATATATCTTCGTCAGCTTGAAATTAATCGTCAAAACCGAGAGCTTGCTGTTTTAAGAAAAAATTACGCTCAAGTTTTGGTAAATGCCTACAAAAACAAAGGAGTACAAAATAAAGTAACTTTTATACTTTCATCAAAAAGTTTGGGGGAAGCATTACGAAGAGTACAATATTTAAAGCAATATTCAGATTATCAGGATAAAAAAGCTGCTGAAATAACAACAGCTGCCGTTGCGCTGAAAAAATCTGTTGAACAGAAAAAGAGATCGGCGAACGAAAAAGAAAACCTGTTAGTTAATCAGAAAAAAGATTTAACAACTATCAGTGTTGAGCGTACTCAGAAAGAACAGTTGGTGACAGATTTCAAGAAAAACGAAACAAAACTTACCGCTGATCTTAGACAAAAACAATCTCAGTCTAAAGCTTTAGAAGGACAAATAAGAGCCATTATTGCTGAAGAAATAAGAATTGCAAAAGCTGAAGAAGAAAGCAGAAGAAAAGCAGAGGCAGAAAAAATTCGTTTAGCAAAAATCGCTGCAGACAGAGAAAAAGCAAGAATTGAAGCAGAAGCAAAAGCTCGTGCCGAAGCTTTGGAAAAAGAAAGAAAATTAGCCGAAGCTGAAGCTAAAAAAGCTGCAGATTTAGTTGCTAAAAGAGCTGAAGAAGAAAGAAAAAGAAATGAAGAAGCAGCAAGAAGCGAGGCTAGTGCAAAAGATGAAGCTAGAAAGATTGCTGCTAAAAAGGCTTCTGAAGATGCTGAATTAAGATCCAAAGAAGCTACAGCCAAACTAAACGCTGCAAAAGCTGCTGAAGAAGCTTTAGAAAAGAAAAAAGAAAGCGATAAAAAAGCGGCTGAAACAAAAGCAATGACCAATTATGGTGTATCTGCTCCAGCTGCAGGAAGCAATTTTGTTTCAAACAAAGGTAGAATTTCTATGCCTGCGCAAGGAACAATCACCCATAGATTCGGAAGACAGCAACACCCTGTCTTTAAATCGATTTGGGAAGAAAATAACGGTATTAAAATATCCGTAGCAAAAGGAACTTCTGCAAGAGCCGTTTTCCCAGGAGTAGTATCTCAGGTAATTCCTTCGGCAGACGGTACAAGAACGGTAATGATAAAACATGGTGATTATTTTACCATTTACTCAAATCTAAGCAGCACAACAGTTTCTAAGAACCAACAGGTTTCTGCAGGAACAGTGGTAGGAGCAGTTGCACAGGATTTTGACGGCACTTATACGCTTGATTTCCAGATATGGAATGGAAATAATGCAGTTGACCCATTAGGTTGGGTTTCATATTAAAAAAAGATTAACTTTGCAAAAATTTAAGAAATGTATACATTAACAATACTCGCCTTATCTTGGCAGCACATCCTTATCGTTGCCATCATTCTTTTATTACTTTTCGGAGGTAAAAAAATCCCTGAATTGATGAGAGGTATGGGTTCTGGAATTAAAGAATTTAAAGATGCTATTAAAGAAGAAGACAAGCCGGAAGCAAAAACTACGGAGAATAATCCTTCAAACAATAATTCAAACAGCAACTAAATAATTCTTCATTTCAATGAATTTCACCGATACTGCCTGGAAGATCTTCAACCAATCAATTGAAGACTATCATGTATTAGACAGCGTTGAGACACCTGTGAAAAATCCTTTTGAAACAGACAGTTTGGAACGGATTTTGTATGCTAAAAACTGGATTGATACCGTTCAATGGCATTTGGAAGATATTATTAGAGATGAAAACATAGACCCTGTTGAAGCTCTTCAATTAAAGAGGACAATAGATTCTTCAAATCAAAAAAGAACTGATTTAGTGGAATTTATAGACAGTTGGTTTTTAGATAAATATAAAAATATTACTCCTAAATCTGATGCAAAAATAAATACTGAAACTCCAGCTTGGGCTGTTGACAGATTATCTATTTTGGCATTAAAGGTTTATCATATGTCGTTGGAAGCCAACAGAGAATCTGCTTCTGAAGAGCACCGTCAAAATTGCCAGGCAAAATTAGACGTATTGCATACTCAGAAAGAAGATTTGTCAACTTCAATTATTCAATTACTTACAGATATTGAAAACGGTGATGTTAAGATGAAAGTGTACAAACAAATGAAAATGTACAACGATGAAAGTCTTAACCCAATCCTTTACCAAAAGGAGCAAAAATGAGACGACTACTTTTTCTTGGAATACTTTTATTAATCACTTCTTGTGCCACTGAAAAGCTGAATTTATCGCCTTTATCAAACACATTCTCAAGTGAGGCAAAATCTGATTCTGAAGATTCAAAAAGTATAAGCATCAATATTACCGAAAATGTAAATGCCTCAGAAATCACTAATCTGATTTCTACTTTTCCTAAATTTACCAATACTGCTGTAAATGATGAAGTAATTACCTTAAAGTACACGCTTCAAAATTATCTGTATGCGATAGCTGCAGGGAATAATTCAGGTAAAAACAAGACCATTAGAGATCTGGAAAAATCTTACAAAAATATCCAAAAATTAAGAAAATATCTTAAAAAGGATGAAGATGAAGTATTAAACAGATATTTGGTAAGACTAAAAACTAATATTACCGTAATAGAAGATTCTGTAAACGGAAAAAAATAAACAAAACAATTCAATGATTAAAATTCAGGCGGAAGCTAATGTTCCTACAGAACACGGTAATTTCCGAATGATCGCTTTTTCGGAAGATGAAAATGACTGGATGCCGCACATGGCAGTAATCGCAGAAAATACAGATTTTTCTCAGCCTGTTAATGTACGTTTTCATTCTGAATGTATTACCGGAGAAGTTTTCCATTCAAAAAAATGCGAATGCGGGCAACAGCTTGATGCAGCAATGAAATATATGCATGAAAATGGCGGACTCATCATTTATCTTCGTCAGGAAGGTAGAAACATCGGAATCATCAATAAACTTAAAGCATATTCTCTTCAGGAAAAAGGTTTTGATACTGTACAGGCAAATCTGGAGCTTGGTTTACCTGCCGATGACAGAAATTTTGGTATCGCTATCGAAATTCTAAATCAACTGAAAATAGAAAATATCAACCTTTTAACCAATAACCCGGAAAAGGTAAAGTTTGTAAAGGAAAGCAACATCAACCTCAACTCGAGAGTTCCGTTGCAAATCCCTGCAAACGAAAATAGTAAAGAATATTTACAGACAAAAAAAGATTTCTTCGGTCATTTTTTAGATGACCAGAAATAATTTAAATCAAATAAATCAAAAGCGCCGAAAAGTAAATTTCCGGCGCTTTTTTATTATAAAAATTTGAAAAGATTCTGCTTAATTAGTATTTCGTAACTTTTGAATCGTTAATTTTAAAATACTTGATAACTGCATTATAATCGCTGTAATCAACTGGAGCTTGAGCACCTTTATTTACAATATCTGCAGGAACTAAAACAATTCTGAATTTTTGATTATTATAATAAATTGGCGTAGTCGTTACATCATAAGTTCCACCAATATAGATTTGCACATCATTTTTAGTAAAATCAAAATCATAATCTAATTCGTTACCATTGTTCAGGTAAATAGTTTTAGGAATTTGTTCCCAAACATTATTACTTCCGGAAAGATCTTTTAATCTATATACTAAAACCATATCAGAAGGCAATATGCTGATTGACTGATTAATATAATGTTGATCTGTGGTACTATTATATTGGAAACTTCTAGTAATCTCTATAACTCCTGCAACAGTGTCGTTATCTACGTACTGTACATTATCATCGTCATTATCGCAACTAACAGTAAATACACTGACAAATGCAAGCATTAAAAATGGAATAATTTTTTTCATTTTAAATAAGTTTTAATATTACTAATGGCGGAATCAAAACATATACCAAAAATCACAAAAACTTTAGTATTCATCATTTTTTTAATCGTATTTTTGTTCATATTCAAAAATCATGAAGAAATTAGTTTTTAATTTTCTCTTAATTACCGTTTCATTCAGTGTAAATCTTTCGGCGCAATATCAGCCAAAGGATATTTCAAAACATGATCTTAAAAAAGCAAAAGAATGGGTCAACCAAACTTACAACAGTCTTTCACAGGATGAAAAACTAGGCCAGCTTTTTATTGTGGCGCTCTACACCAATAAAGACGAAAACCATATTAATCAGGTAAGGAATATTGTTACAAACGATAAAATCGGCGGATTGATTCTGATGCAGGATGACGCAGCAAGAGAAATTAATCTTGTAAATGAATTTCAACAAAAATCAAAAGTCCCGTTAATGATCGGAATGGATGCTGAATGGGGGCTTTACCAAAGAATCAATACTGCTCACAAATTTCCTTGGGCAATGACATTGGGTGCTATTCAGGATAAAGATCTTATTTATAAGATGGCTGCGAAAATTGCCGAAGATTGCAAAAGAATGGGTATCAATTGGGATTTTGCACCTGTTGTTGATGTCAATACCAATCCAAACAATCCGATTATTGGAAACAGAAGTTTCGGTTCAGAAGTCTCTAATGTTACGCAGTCTGCATTATCTTATGCAAATGGTTTGCAAGACAACAATATTCTTGCGGCGATTAAACATTTTCCGGGACACGGTGATACCAATACAGACTCTCACCTCGATCTTCCCGTAGTTTCTCATAATTTAGATAGATTAAATAAAATAGAATTAGCACCTTTCAAAGCTTTGATGAATAAAGGAATTGGTGGCGTAATGGTTGCGCATTTGTACGTTCCAAGTTTGGAGTCAGGAAAAGGAATTCCTGCTTCTATTTCAAAAAATATTATCACCGGATTATTAAAAGAAAAGCTTAGTTACAAAGGTTTGATTATCACAGATGCTTTAAATATGGGCGCTGTAGCTAATAAATACAAACCGGGCGAACTAGATGCTTTGGCTTTCAAGGCAGGAAATGATATCATGCTTTTTTCTCAAGGTGTTTCGGAAGGTAAAAAACTCATTCAGAAAGCAATCGATAAAGGAGAAATTTCTCAATCGAGAGTTGAAGAAAGTGTGAAGAAAATTTTATTAACTAAATATCTTTTGGGTTTAAGCCAGTACACTCCAAAAAATCCAGAAAACGTTAATTATGACCTCAATAATGATTCGCATACAAAATTGGTTCAAAATCTTTATTCAAATGCTTTAACATTATTAAAAGACGAAAAGAAACTACTTCCTTTAAATTCTAATACAACATATTATTATGTTCCATTGGAAGAAGCTCCTTATCAGACTTTTGAAAATAGGTTGAAATTAGATGCTAAAATTATTGTTAAAAAAGCTTCAGAAATCAATACAATTCCTGCAAATTCTACGGTAATTGTAGGCTTTCATAAAGATAATTCTACAGCTTACAAACCTTACAAAATTTCAGCAGAGTCAAAAAAGATTTTATCGGAATTGACAAAAAACCAAAATGTGATTCTCAATATTTTTGGAAGCGCATATGCTTTGAAGGATATTGATCTATCTAAAGTTTCCACCGTTCTGGTTTCTTACGAAAACAACGATGATTCTATGACGGCAACTGCAGATGCATTTCGTGGAAAGACTACAATTTCAGGAAAACTTCCGGTTTTAGTTAATGATCAATTAAAACCTGGAATGGGAATGACTTTAGATCCATTTAAATTTTCAAAATCAACAGAATTCACCACTTCAAAATAACAACAGTACAATGAAAATAGGCATACTTTGCTACCCAACATACGGCGGAAGCGGAATTGTGGCAACAGAACTCGGAATGTCTCTCGCCAACAAAGGCTATGAAGTACATTTCATCAGTTCGGCACTTCCCGCAAGATTAGATATTACCAACCCGAATATTTTCTTTCATAAAGTAAATGTTCAAACCTACCCTCTTTTCCAATATCAACCTTATGACATTGCGTTGAGCTCAATGATTTACCGTGTTGTAAATCTTTATAAATTAGATTTACTTCATGCTCATTACGCCATCCCTTATGCTTATGCAGCTTTTACAGCTAAGCAAATGTTGAAGGAAGACAATAATGATATTCCTTTGGTGACCACGCTTCACGGAACCGATATTACTTTGGTGGGGCAACATCCAAGTTATAAACATGCGGTAGAATTTTCGATCAATCAATCAGATGCAATTACGTCTGTTTCAGAAAGTCTGAAAAAAGATACCTTACAGTTTTTTAATATCAAAAAAGAAATTCAGGTAATCACCAACTTTATAGATAATTCTGAATTTGATGAACTTAATGAATGTCAGCGAACTCAATTTGCCAATGAGGATGAAAAAATTCTGATTCACGTTTCCAATTTACGTCCGGTAAAACGTGTGGATGAAGTTTTACAAATCTTTAAAAATGTTGAAAAGAAAGTAAAATCTAAATTGATTATCATCGGTGAAGGTCCCGATATGGAAAAAGTAAATCAGTTCTTAGAAGAAAACCCTGATTTAATATCAAAAATCAGATTGTTAGGAAAAGTAAATGATCTGTATAGAATTTTACAGCTTTCAGATGTATTTTTACTTCCATCCGAGCAGGAAAGTTTCGGTTTGGCAGCTTTAGAAGCAATGGCAGCATATACTCCTGTAATCAGTTCAAATGCGGGCGGAATTCCTGAAGTAAATATCCAGGGCGAAACCGGATTTTTAGCAGAAATTGGTAATGTGGAAGCGATGAGTAATTATTGCATCAAACTTTTAAGCAACGATGAACTTTTGGCACAAATGAAAATGAATGCTAAAGAACAAGCTGTAAAATTTGATTTGAAAAACATTCTTCCTATTTATGAGGAGATGTACAAAACAACGATTACCAATTTCAAAAAGGAGCCTGCGAAAGCTTAAGCTTTTCTTAAAAATAAATTAAAATCCAGTGCTCTTGCTCTGGATTTTTTGTTTATAAATTTTATTACAAATACATAATTGAAAACATAGCTTTTCCTATTTTAAGAAAATTATTGATTCAGTTCAGCTCCTTCGGAGCTGAACCTTTGTAGAAAACATCAGTTAATCTACGAATCGCGGCGCTCCGTAGGAGCGCAACCTAAAAACCTCATTAAAAAAAATATCATTTCAAAAAATATTTTTCACTAAATTAGTTGTAACACAAAACCACAACTGATGAATGAAAAATTGCTTCAATACCTTTGGAATTTCAAAGTGTTTACTCATTTTAACTTCCAAGACACCGACGGAAATCTTATTGAAATTTTAGATTTTGGGAAATGGAATACCGATTCGGGACCGGATTTTCTGATGGCAAAAATCAAAATCAGAAATCTTATTCTTGCCGGAAATATAGAACTTCATGTAAAATCTTCCGACTGGATTTTTCATCAACACTCAAAAGATCCAGCTTATCAGAATATCATTTTGCATGTAGTTTTCCAAAATGATGTTGACATCAAAGAATTTAAAGACCAGAATATCCCGACCCTGGAATTGAGAGATCATATAGATAAAAATGTTTTTCAGAAATATGAGAATTTATTAAAAGAAAATCTTTTTATTCCTTGTGAAAAGGTTTTCAGCTCTACAAAAATCCCTGTTAATTTTCATGAAGAAAATTTGCTTAAAAAACTGGAAGAAAAATCTTTAGAAATAGAAGCAGATTTGCTGCGTCACAAAAATAATTATGAAGCCGTTATGTTTCATCATCTCGCCTACTCTTTCGGTTTAAAAGTCAATGCATCAATATTTAAACAGATTGCAGAAAGTATCGATTTCAATATCATCAATAAAATCCGGCAAAATAAAACACAGCTTGAAGCCTTACTTTTCGGAATTTCCGGCTGGTTAGAAAATCCACAAGATTCACAAATGAAAATATGGAAAAGAGAATTTGAGTTTCTTAAAGCAAAATATACTATTCCTGAAATTACAATTCATCCTAAGTTTCTTCGGTTACGCCCGCCAAACTTCCCTACAATTCGTTTACCACAACTCGCTGATCTTTATTTTCAGCATCAAAACTTATTCTCAAAGATGATTACTGCAGAAAATTCTAGTGTTTTACATCAAATTTTTAAAGACATAAAAGCTTCAGAATATTGGGACAATCATTTTAATTTTGGTAAAATCTCTACGATAAATCAGCCAAAAGTTTTAACGAAAGATTTCATTGAACTGATTATTTTAAATGCTATTCTTCCTATAAAATACACCTATCACAAATACCAAAATGAAAACATCAACGATGAAATTCTAAAATTCTACAACGAAATTCAGTCTGAAAAGAATTCAGTGATTATAGAATGGAAAAAATTAGGGGTAAAAATCAAAACCTCTTTAGAAAGCCAAAGCCTGATTTATCATTTTAAAAACTATTGCGAAGCAAAAAATTGCTTAAATTGCGGTATCGGATTTAAAATTTTAAAAGAATCTTAAAAAAATGTTTGATAATCTACGCCACAAAATGGAACGCGAATGGTTTGGTGTACTCACAAGAATGGGTGCCAAACTGGGAATTCCGGTTTCTAAACTGAGAGTTTTCTTTATTTATTCTACTTTTGCAACGGCAGGTTTTTTCTTTTTAATTTATCTTGGTCTGGCTTTTACTCTTTGGATTAAAGACATTTTTATCACCAGACGACCAAGCGTTTTTGACCTTTAATTATGGAATTTTTACAGATTACGTCACCCGATGATTATCGTGTGCAACAGATTTTTCACTCTTATTCAACGACTTTTCCAGAAGATGAAAGACGAGAATGGTCTCAATTTATCAAATTATTTGAACATCCGAATGTAAAAGTGATTTCTGTTTTAAATGATACAGAAAATATTGGCTACCTTATTATTTGGGAGTTGAGCAATTATGTTTTTGTGGAGCATTTTGAAGTGTTTTCAGAATTCAGAAATCAAAAATTAGGTTCTTACATTACCGATTATTTATTTAAAAATTATCCAAGAATTATTTTGGAAATTGAGCCTGAACATTTGAACGAAGATGCTAAACGACGTTTTTCGTTTTATCAGAGAAACGGCTTCAACCTGATTGACGAAATGTATGTACAGCCAAGTTATGGTGAAGGCAAAAAAAGCCTCAAACTTTGGCTTCTTGCCAATTACTCCCCTGAAAACTTAAAGGATGTGAAAGACGAAATTTATGATATCGTTTATCATTAAAATATAAATCCAGAGCATTAAAAAGCTCTGGATTTTTTATTACCACAAATTTCTAAATAATAAAATCAATCACTTAGTTTATTCAATTTAGAATATTCTACAAAAGCAGATTGAAGTTCACTCAGAATCGTAGCTGTATTAAAATCTTTACGGTATTTTTTCGAAAGATGATTTACTTTCTCTGCATAAGCCAGGAAATGATCTATTTTTTCTTCATCCATTCCGAACTTTTTAAATATACTCAAATCTACTTCTGCTTTTACTCTTGCAAGAAAATGTTGAGTTTCAACATAATTAGGTGTTGTAATTTTAGAACCTGTTGCTTTTTTTATTAATCCACCTACTTCTCCAAAAATTGTCAAAAGATTTACACTTACATGCCCTGCCTGAAAATCATGTACTCGAAAAGATTTTGAAATCTCATTTTTAGGAAGCGGTTCATTCAGCTCAGATTTCATGTAATCATTGATTGAAGATTGCAAAGCAGCAACTTTCTTAGAATCTTCCAAATGTTTACTGTCTTTACCTAAATTCCCAGTGGGTTTATAGTTAATTTCTACTTCCTGAATCAAGGTTTCAACTCTTACAAGCTGTATTTCTAATGGAGAATTGAATGTTTCTTTTTTAATAATTTTATCGATCCGGTAAAAACCTTGTTTTATAAACTTCACTTCATCATTTTCTTGTGCTTCAATAAAATAATCACCAGAAATATTGCTGTAGACTTTTGTATTTTTAGTGATATTAAAAACCAAAACGCCAGTTAGATTATTGTGATCTTCGTCCACAATTTTACCGGAAATATTCTGCTGTGAAAATGTAAAAATTACTAGCAGTAAAGCAATCAGTATTAAAAATTTTGCAAAAACTGTACTCATTTTTGCTCAACAGTATTATTATTTTGCTTGAGGCGTTCTACATAAATCGGAAGTACACTGTCTAAATTAAACATGACTCTATTTATATTTTTAGCTTTCACATAGGATCTTATTTCAGGCTTGATAAGAAAACTGAATTCTAAAAACTCCGGAATTCTTTCAGCAGGAATTCCGTCTTTCACAAAATATTCGTCATCAATTCTTTTTCTGATCCAGGTAATATCAAGCTGTACGTCTTCATATTTGTACCATCTTTTCTGCCTTCTGGATTTTCCGCTTATCAAATCAAAAACAGCTTGTATATCAACATTTCCAAAAGCAGCAGCCAATAAAACCTTCTTTACTTCCGCCGGAACTTCACGAGGTTTTTCAGGAGGTTTTGGAAGACCTATAGCTTTTTGAAGCTGTTCTTTTTTGTCGATTTTAGTCAGTCTTTTAGAATCTTTAGACAGATCTCCGGTTGTAGAAATTATTTCAACCTCTTCTATCTCTTCAGGAATTCTTACCAAAACAACATTGATTGGAGATTCCGCATTTACAACTTTTCTTGAAGCTCTTTCGTATCCTTTTTTGATAAATCTGATCTCATCTTTTTCAGAACCATCAATAGAAAATTCACCCAAAGAATTACTGTAAACCTTTTGGTCATTGGAAATATTGATGACCAAAACTGAGGTAACAATCATATCGTTCTCACTCAACGTTTTTCCCATTATTTTCTGCTGACCAAAGAAATGTATTGTAAGAAAAAAGAAAAATACAGCAAGATTTTTTCTCATCGTTTGTGTTTATTTTTGAATTTGTGGAGCTCGGTAAGAAGAAATCCGCATCAAAACTGCCCCTTGAAATCTTATCAGATCAGCATCGCTTACAAAACCATATTTCAAAATTTTCTGTCTTTCAAATCCGCCTGCAAGAACATAATTGATGAAGTGATTGATGAAAGGCTTTTCTATTTTTAAATCGGTAAAATACTGCTCACCCAAAGCATACGCAAGATAATTTGCCAAGTCAAGGTCATCCCATTTGTTTTTCACTTTTCCTATAGAAAAACCCTGCCCTTTTGGTTGCACAAATTCACCGGGTCTGGCTGCTAAAATTCTTGGATCAGATTTTTGTTTTAGATAATTATTAATTTCGGCTTTCAGTTTCTCAACTTTTTTGGGTGGGTTTAATGTTTTAGAATCTATTTTCAGATCTCCGCTGAGTCCTTTTTTGATTTCAACCTCAGCGATTAATTCTGCAGCCCTCAACAACTTTACGTTCATTGGTGATTCCAGATTTTCTTTGGAAACTTTTCGGTCAGTTCTTTCAAATCCGTTTTTAAAAAAACGAAGAATATCACCTTGTCTTCCGGAAATCATAAAATGACCGTCTCTGTTGGTAAGAACCTGCTCATCGGTCCGCAGATTGATAACCGTCACGTTTGGAACTTCAGACAAATCTTCAGACGAAATCTTCCCAAAAATATAGTTTTGAGCATTCATTTGAATGAAAGAAATTAGAGACAAAATAAAGAGTAGTTTATATTTCACAGATTATTGTTTATTAAGCAAAACTAAAGTTATTTTTCATTAACACAGCAAGTTTAACCAGACTTAACGGGTTTTAATATTTTTTTTGAATTTAAACTTCGAAACTGTTAAAATATCAGCTTCAAATTGTTAAATTTTCAATTAAATTTTATCTAAATTGCATAAAATCTTTCGTAAAAAATGTCAAACTCTTATACAGTAATCAACGCTTCAGCAGGTTCCGGTAAAACCTATGCTCTTGTACAGAGGCTTCTGATGATTTGTCTGAGATATCCGAATCAGCATCAATCCATCAGAAATATTTTGGCATTAACGTTTACCAACAAAGCCGCAAACGAAATGAAAGAAAGAATTCTTTCATGGCTCAACAAATTTACGGCAGATAATTATCGTGAGAATAATGATCTTAAAAACATTCAGAAAGCGTTCGAAAACGAAGGTCTGAAAATAACGATTGATGAGCTTCATCACCGCTCAAAAAAGCTTTTAGATTATATCCTGCATAATTATTCTACCTTAAATATCGGGACGATTGACCGTTTCAATTCTCGATTGGTGAGAAGTTTTTCTTATGAATTGGGTTTGGCTAAAAATTTTAATCTTGAAATTGATGCAGAACCATTTTTGATTGAAGCTGTCGACAAAATGCTAGATCAAATTGGGGAAAATGAGAATATTTCCAATTCGTTTATGGATTATGTGGATTATAGTCTGGAAAATAATGAAAGAATTAATCTGAATAAAAACCTTTACGATTCTGCGAAAGAATTTGTAAAAGACATTCATTACGAACATCTGAAAGACAATAAAGAATTTGATGATGAGAATTATGAAAACATCAAAAACACGTTAAGGAAAGAGATTACATTCAACAAAAAACAGTCTTTAGAATTAGCTTTACAATCCATCGAATTATTTAAATCAAGAAATATCGAGATTGAAGATTTTTCAGGAGGTAAAAAAAACGGATTAGCATTGTTTTTTATTGAAATTCAAAGATTTTATAATAAAGAAAGAGATAAATTTCCTTTTCCTTCCAACGAAGAGTCTGCTCAAAATAATTACTTAAAAGGTACTGCAACAAAATCAAAACATAAAGACTCAGAAATTTCAGAAATCCTAGAGCCACTTCTTGAAAACAGAATGAAACTCATTCTTCTGTTCATCGAAACTCAGAAAAAAGAAAAAATACTTTCTGCATTATTACCTCTAAAAGTCAACAAAGACATTCAGGATGAGCTGAGAAAAATTGAGGAAGAAAATGATTTGGTTTTGCTTTCAAAATTCAATATTCTGATTAATGAAAATCTTAAAAATGAGCCTTCAGCTTTTATTTACGAGAAAGTAGGTTCACAATTTCAACATTATTTCTTTGATGAATTTCAGGATACTTCAGAATTGCAGTGGCAAAATTTTGTTCCGTTAAGAGATCACAGTATTTCGACAGAAAATACTTCTTTTACTTTGGTAGGTGATCCGAAACAGAGTATCTATCGTTTTCGTGGTGGTGAAAGTAAACTGATGTTGGATATTATCAACAAAAAGGAATTCACGCCTAAAAAAGCTGAATTATTAGTTCTAAAGGACAATTGGAGAAGTGCTAAAAATATTGTTCAGTTTAATAATGAACTGTATCATTTTCATTCTTTAAACCTTGAAGAAGAGCATCAGCATATTTTTGGTGTTGATGGCGAACAAAATCCAAAATCAGGTATTAATGGAAGAGTAAAGGTAAATCTCATTGACAATTTAACCAATGAAGATTTCTACAATGATGTTTCAGATAAAATGCAGAAAGACATTCAGGAATGTCTGGATAACGGTTTCAGATTTTCAGATATTACCATTTTGTGCCGTGGAAATTTTGATATTTTTTCTTATTCACAAAAATTAGGAAATCTGAAAGTCAGTTACAATGGCGAAGAAACGAATATTAAAACGATTTCTGATAAAGGTTTGACTTTGGAATTATCAAATACTTTACTGGCTGTTGTTGAATTTTTGAAATGGGAAACCAATCCGAAAAACAAACCTCACCTTATTATGATGATGTTTTATCTCAACAGACTCGGAAGAATCAATATGCCGGATTTCACTTTAGAAATGAAAGAAATTCTGGCTTTAGAACAGCATGAAACCATCATTCAATTTATTGAAGAAAAGTATCATTTAAAACTAAAACAAGATCATTTTCCGAAATTTAATCTTTATAATTTTATTGAATATTACATCAACGAGTTTTCGATTGAGCATAAAGAAACCGATTTTCTGCTCAACTTTTTGGAAATGCTTTTTAATTTTACTCAAAATGCAGGAGCAAGTACCAAAGAATTTTTGAAATATTGGGACGAAGAAGCTTCAACGTATACGATTCAGGCTTCCGAAAATATCGATGCGATTCAGATCATGACGATTCACAAAGCAAAAGGTCTTGAATTTCCGGTCGTTTTTATTCCGATGATGAATAAAAACCGTGATTCTGAATTTAGCAACTGGTTTGAAACGGATGAAAAATCGGTTTTAAAATCTGTTAACATCAATCAGTTCAATAAAAATCTTGAAGTTTATGATGAAGGAATTGAGAAATTTAATCACGAAAATTCTTATAAAAATCTTGTTGATAGATTGTGTCTGCAATATGTTGCCACAACACGACCTGTAGAACAGTTATTTTTTTACCTTCAGAAACAAAATAAGACTTCGAATAATTTAGAAATTTTGGAGTTTATTCAATCTAAAAACCTTCAGGATCTTGATGAATTTGATTTGTATGAAACGTATCCTGAAATGTTGAAAAAACAAATTTCTCATAAAAAGTCTGAGTTTAAAACTGAAAATATTCAAACTCTGAGAAACGAGCATGAAAATACAAGTTCAATAAAAATAGCTACGCCTTCAAAAAATTATCAGGTAAGAAACGAGAAAGTAAGAATCGGACTTTTTGTGCATGAACTGCTTTCAAAAATAAATACTGAAAAAGATATTGATAAGGTTTTGGAAACGTATGTTTTGGAAGGTCAAATCACGCTTGAAGAAAAGGAAAATATTAAAGATGATCTCAAAAAAATCATTCATCAATATTCAGAATTTTTTGATGAAAAATGGAAAGTGATTAACGAAAAAGACATCATGATTTCTGAGAGAGGAATCAGCAGAATTTATCGTCCCGACAGAATTTTAAAAGGTGATGAAGGCTATATTATCGTAGATTTTAAAACCGGAATGGAAACCGAAAAGAACGATAAACAAATCGAAACCTACAAATCTGTTTTAGAAAACCTGGGAATGAAGGTGATTAAAACACAGCTGATTTATATTCCTGATAATTTATAAAATTTAAAAAAAGTTTCGGCGGCACCTTTGGTGCCGCCGAAACTCACAATTTCAAAAAAATATTTTTAGGCTGTAGGATCTACTACAAAAACTCTTTTCGCCAATTCCTGATCAAAAAGGTATAACGCAGATGGATTATCACAAACCATTTTAATTTTCGTTACGTATTGAGAAGCGCTTGCTTCTTCTTCTACTTGCTCATTGATGAACCATTGCATGAATGAAGTCGTTGCAAAATCACCTTCGTCATTTGCATTTTTCACGATATTGAAAATACTTTTAGTTACTTTCTTTTCGTGTTCCAGAGCTTTTTCAAAAATATCTGTTGCGCTTTCAAACTGGTGTGGCGGTTTTGCGATTTCACCTAAGATGATTTCACCACCTACATCGTTTAGGTAATCAAACATTTTTTCAGCATGCATCAATTCTTCTTTGCTTTGAACTCTGAAGTAATTGGCGATTCCGTCAAGATCTTTTGCTGAAAACCAAGCAGACATAGAAAGATAATATTGAGCCGCATATTGCTCGTGAGCGATTTGTTCGTTTATTAGCTGTGCAATTTTTTCACTTACCATAATAAAAAATTTATATTCAAAATTACGGATTAAAAGGCGAATTGAAAAGTTTTCACAAAATTTAGATTTAGATTTAATATAAAAAAGGACAGAATTACTTCTGCCCTTCTAACATTAAAAATCAAAATTATAAACTTCTATATCAGCTTATATTGAGGTTCCAGACTGAGGTTTCGCCATCATTTTTCTATCATGTTTCATCCCTCTCTCTTTCATCGCAGACTTTCTTTCTTCCATTTTTGCTTTTCTTGAAACCTGCCATTTATCATATTGTTCCGGAGTCAAGATGCTTTTCATTTCATTATCCATTTGCTGTCTTTTCGCTTTCATCTTCTCCATTTTCGCCTGTCTTTCGCCTTTGTTTTTTTCAAACTCAGCTTTCATATCAGCTTTACGTTTTTCCTGAAGATTTTTTATTTTTGCAACCTGAGATTCATTCAGGTTTAATTCCTTTTGCATTTCAGCCATTCTTTCCTGCTGCTTCAACTCCATTTTTTTATGCATTTCCTCTCTGTTAATTTTTTTGTCTTGAGGATTTACCTGTTGTGCCATTGCAAAACTTCCTGTTACGATAAAGGCTGCGGCTAATACTAATTTTTTCATGTGCTTAAATTAATTAATTGTTTTGTTATATCTTTTTGATACGGAATTTCACAATAAGTTAAAAACGAAATTCATAAATAATGTTAAATTTAATTATTAATATTTCAACATTTTTTAAAATAAAAAAGAGAGTAGATAAAAAATCTACTCTCAACACCACTCAAATATAATATATGAAAATTAATTCCTTACTAAATTCCCTCTGAATCCGGAATTTCTTCCTTCATTAGAATTATTCTGCTGTCTTGGAGCATTATTTTGCTGTCTCGGGCTCGAGTTTTCATTTCTCGGTTGAGATCTGAATCCTCCGTTTCCGTTGTTTCTTGGTGAATTGTTTTCAGATCTTGGAGTAGCCTCTCTCTGTCTTTGTCCACCTTCATTTCGTCCATTATCATTTCTAAATCCGCCATTGTTTCTTACTCCGCCATTTCCATTATTGCTTCTGATCCCGTTATTTCCGTTGTTGTTTCTTACTCCATTATTGGAATCTGAATTTCTAAAACCACCGGAAGAATTTCCATTTCTGATACTTCCCGCTCGTGAAGATCTTACAACATTTAAAGTAGGGTTATCATTTCTACGGAAGCTGTTTCTGTCAACTTTATAAATATTGATATTCACATTTCTATATCGAGGCATTACTCTGTATGTCGGAACATAATGTGTTCGTCTGTAATTTTGGAAATATACAATCGGACTACGACCATGATAATAATTGTTTTGGAAAACTACAAAAACTCTTGGCCCTAAAATTCTTTCCATTGCATAAAACCTGTCATAATACCATCTATCCGGATTGTAACGGTAGAAATTATTCCACGAAGAAAAACTTGAGTATAAATTATTCAGATATAAAATCTGATCAATTTGCCAACGGTTTAATCTGTGTTGAGCAAAAAATCCGTTCCAGTTGATATTGATAATACTCTGTCTGTAATCGTTGTAATAACTTTGGTAATAATCTGAAGGATAATAATCCTGTGGATAATTGTAGTAATAATCATCGGGGAAATAATTCCTGTCATCATCATCACTGTAATATCCGTCATTATTTCCGTAATATCCATCATTGTCCCAACCGTTATTTGGATATTGCTGAGCAAATGATAAAGTTGCCAAACCTAATGCAAATCCTATAAATATATTTTTCATTTTATTAATCGTTAATTGGTTAATCCAGAACTTTCATTCTTATCTTTTTGATATAGATACAAAAAAGAAGTTAAATCTACAGATAAAACTTCTTCTTAAAATATTTTTAAACAATTGATTTTCAATACAATAATTTTAATCAACGTCTTCCACTTTCATTAATCCAATTTGAAACCTTTTGATTAAATTCTACATTTTCTGTTAAATTTTCAAGGTTTAACTGCATTCTATAACGCCAATAGTGCGGAAACACTGCAGGATTATTAATTCTTTCATTCTCAATCTTCGAATTGATCAAATTTTCATCCATTGCAAAGAAATCCTGAATAGGGAAAATTGCCAACATTGCATCGTTGTAAAGATGCTGTTTCATTATAATTTCGGCTAAATAAGGTTCTAAATCACTGGGCGCTTTTCCATTTTGATTTAATTGTTGATTAAAATAAATCTGCGTAGATCCTGGATTTTCTTTCCACCATTGACGAAGCGTTGAACTGTCATGCGAAGAAGCCGTAACCACATTCATATATCCTGCTTTTTTAGGATTAGAAAACGGAATATTTCCGGAAGGCATACGTTGAACTTTCAATGCGACAATTGCCAATTCATCCATAACTTCAGGAACACAATCCGGAACCATGCCCAAATCTTCACCGCAAATCAACATATCTGTTGCGTTCAGGATGACCGGAAGTTTTTCCATCGCTTTTTCTTTCCATAAATAATCCTGTCTTTTAAAGAAATAGTCCTGATAAAGCTCGTAAATAGACTTTCTTTCCCAATCAGAAAGATATTGGTAAGATTCAGTTTTAAAAATATTAAATCTCGGATGATATACCGTTTCGCCGTTTTTTTCCTCAGTCAAGAATAAAACATTCGCACAAAGCGAAATTAATTTTTCAGAAATATCTTCAGGTTGATTTTTAAAATAATCTGCAATCTTTCTTTGAGTATTAAACTCTTCTTTAAATTGATAAGTTCCGTCTGAATTTTTATGGATAAACTGTAAAGCTTTAAAAGTTTCTTTCCCAAAATATTTCCACAGAATTTCATCATTAATGAAAGGTTTACAATATCTTTCAAAATCAAAAGGAATATGTCTCGCTTTAAATTCATCAAAAATGACCGGAACAGCCGGATAAAAATATCCCAAAATTCCCTGAGTTGCAGAAATCGGCATTCTCCAGATTCTGAAAAATCCTAAAATATGATCGATTCTCATTGCATCAAAATACTGTTCTAATGCTTTGAATCTATTTTTCCACCACCTATAATCATCCGCTTTCATCGCTTCCCAATTGTACGTCGGAAATTCCCAATTCTGCCCGATTTCCGTAAACTGATCCGGAGGTGCTCCTGCTTGGAAATCCATTCCGAATAAATCAAGTTCCGCCCATGCTTCAACAGAATGTCTATAAATTCCAATCGGTAAATCTCCTTTTAACGAAATTCCTAAACCATGAATATGATCAACAGCATCTTTCAATTGTTTATGAAGTTGAAACTGTACCCATGCATGAAGCATCGAAGCATCATAATCTTTATTTTTTGCTGAGAAAAATGGTAAAATTTTACCAGCAATATATTTTTTATGGGTTTTCCACTCGTTAAAATTCGGTGTTTTGTATTTATCTCTCAAAACACAAAATGCAGAATAGGGTAAAAGCCATTCTTCATTATCTTTGATAAACTTTTTGAAACTTCTGTCTTTATAAATCTTTTCTTTTTCGGTATTGAAAACAGCTTTAAGATATTTCCATTTTGCGGAAATCATTTTTTCGTAATCAATTAAATCTAAGGAATTTAATTCTGATTTTTTTGCATGAAACTCTTCAACTAGTTCTTTCGGTAATTCAAAATCAAGATCTTCAATAGAAATATATTGTGGATGTAAAGCATATACCGAAACTGCCGCATAAGGATAAGAATCCGTCCATGAATAATTAGCCGTTGTGTCATTAATCGGTAAAATCTGAATAATCCCTAAAGAAGCTTTATCTGCCCAATCTGCAAGTTTTTTTAAATCAGAAAATTCTCCTACACCAAAACCATCTTGAGTTCTTAAAGAAAAAACAGGAACTGCAACACCCGCATCGTGATACATTTGATAAGATTTAAATCTGAAATAATGATCTGCTACAATCTGCAAAACATCATTCTGTTGATTTGGAACTGTTGACCTGTTTTCACCACTTTCTATATCAATTATTTCCCCTTCAATTGTATCAAAAATGGCGTATTTATACTGAATAAGCTGAATTTCCGGAATATCAACAGAAGCTTCCCAAATCCCGAAATCAGTCTGAGATAAATGAATTGAATTTTCATAGCTCCAATTACCTAAAGAAGGTGTATTTCCTATTAAAACAATTTCCCAGTTAGGATTATAAACCGGTGCTTCAATTCTGAATAAATGAGTGTGTTTTTTTAAGACCGAGATTTTTCGTGGAACTAATTGGGAAAGTTTGTTTCTTAAAATTTTATTGTTCAGATAATTTTCCGGAAAGTTTTTGCTGTTCCATTCATCGAAAATTAAAAACTCTTTATAGTTGTGAGGAAAACCCAAATGATGCAGAACAAACTCTTCCCGCAAAATATTTCCTCTTTCGTCTTTAAGCTGATATTTGTAAGCAATTGATTTAGAAAAAAAATCTACTTCACATTTCCACAAACCATTTTCGGTATGAAACATCATGTAGCTTCGGGCAGCAGAATCTTTTTCATCAACAATAAGTTCCAGTCTCTCGCCTGGTTTTGCATGATATTCAATATTAAAATACAATTTCATCGATGTCTATTTTCCCTAAAAATACGCTTAAAAATTGAAAAACAAGCTGTTGCAATATCAAATATTCATTAAAAAACCTTTCCTCAATACTGAAGAAAGGTCTTTAAATATTATAACAAAGTCAATTTATTTAGTAACCAAAATTTTCTTAGACAATAAGTTTTTACCAGATTCTTCTGTGATGCTCACCACATAAGTTCCGGTTACCAGATTTCTAAGCTGAATCTGCTGATTAAGGTTTCCGTCTTTTACAGATAAAGTTGTTGACATCACCGATTTTCCTGAAACATCAAAAATATTCACTTTAATATTTCCTTTGACAGCTTTATCATTTACATTCACCGTAATCGTTTGTTCATCAACTTTTGTTGGATAAATATCAATATTCGCCAAAGTATTTACAGCAGCGATTCTGTCGTTTGCAAAATATTTACTTGCCAAATCATAAATATGCAAATTCTGTTCACCCGGAAGTTGTTTTGCTTCCAAATTATTAAGATTCAATTCATACAAAGCCGCCCCTTTTGCGCTTGCAATCACTACTTTTCCTTTAGAATTTACTGCAGCTCCATTTATAGAATACGCTTCAGGCAAACCTGTAATTTTACCTACAAATTTTGCCTTTAATTCTTTCGTTGAAACTTTAAATACATTTCCAGAAGCTGCAAAAACGTAGAAGTTATTATCTGCATCAGCAATCATATCGCCACCAAAACCTGTTGTCATCTCAGTAAATGAGTTTTTACCGTTTGAAGCATCATCTTTAATAATACCAAGATCATTTACAATGTATTGATTGTTCTTTTTACTGATTTGAATAAATTGCGTTCCTGCATTATTGATTGCATAAATATTTCCATCATAACCGGTTGCCATTCTTGTAATATGAGAATTGATATCACAAGAAGTAACTCTTGCCACAGTATTTTCAACTAAAGTAATTTCTTTTGTTTTCTGATTTAGAACATAGATATTAGACGAAAACATTGGCATATACACCAAATTATTGCCTGAAGAATCTAAAGCTAAAGCCGCCAAATTCATCGACTGAGCATGATTATAAGAAGTTTTATCTTCGGTAACTGCTGTTTTTCTAGATTGGGAAACCACTTTTGCCTCTGAAGAAACTCCGAAAATACTTTCAGCGGAAGTTCCGTCTGAATTCATCGCACGGAAATCATTAAACTCAATTCTTGGAGAATCTTTTCCTGCCAATGCAAAAAAATCCTGTTGCGCATTGATTGTATTTCCAAGTAATAATAAGATAATAGGGAATAAATGTTTTTTCATGTGTTAATTTTTATTTGTAATTGTTTTAGTCTTACTAAGTTAAACAATTTTTGAATTGGATTTTGAAAAAATATTATTAAAAATATAACAATTTTTAGCATAAAAAAACTCTCGCAGATTTTAAAGATTGATCAGATAATTATTTGTAAAAAATCTGGGTAATCTTTAAATCTGCGAGAGATATAAATTGAAAAACTTTCTTTAGTTCAAAACGTAAGTTGTACCTTCTCTTCCATCTTTCAGCTCAATTCCTTCTGCTAAAAGTTTATCTCTGATCTGGTCTGAAAGGTCAAAGTTTTTAGATTTTCTTGCCTGATTTCTTAATTCAATTAAAACCTGTAACGTCTGATCAAGTTTTTCATTATTATTTTCTTCAATATTCTGCAATCCTAAAACATCAAAAACAAAAGCATTTAATGTTGATTTTAAATCTTCAAGATTTTTAGCAGAAATTGTTTCTTTTTCATCTTTTAAAGCAAAAATAAACTTCACCGCTTCAAATAAATGAGCAATCAGCACAGGTGAATTGAAATCATCTGTTAAAGCATCATAACATTTTGTTTTCCAATCTTCCAAACTGAAACCAGACTGTTTCTCATCATTCGGAGTGATTAAATTTAATATTTTTAAGGCTTCCATCAATCGACTGAATCCTTTTTCACTTGCCAACATTGCATCATTAGAAATATCTAAAACACTTCTGTAATGTGCCTGTAAAAAGCAAAAACGAACAATCGCAGGATGAAAAGATTTTTCAAAAAAATCATTCTCACCAGAAACCAACTGCATTGGTAAAATATAATTCCCCGTTGATTTACTCATACGTTGAGAATTCATTGTCAACATATTAGCGTGCATCCAGTAATTTACCGGAGAAGCTCCGTTGCAAGCTTTTCCCTGTGCAATTTCACATTCGTGGTGCGGAAATTTCAAATCCATTCCTCCACCGTGAATATCGAAAGTTTCTCCTAAATATTTCGTGCTCATCGCAGTACATTCAAGATGCCATCCCGGGAAACCTTCTCCCCAAGGAGAATTCCAACGCATAATATGCGCCGGAGAAGCTTTTTTCCATAATGCAAAATCCTGAGGATTTTTCTTTTCACCTTGACCGTCTAGATCTCTTGTATTGGCAAAAAGTTCTTCGATGTTACGTTTTGAAAGTTCACCGTAATTTAAGCCTCTTGCATTATATTCCAACACATCGAAATAAACAGAACCATTGCTTTCGTAAGCGAAACCTGTTTCAATTAATTTCTGAGTCAATTCAATTTGCTCTACGATGTGACCAGTCGCAGTAGGCTCAATATTTGGAGGCAATAGATTGAACATGTCTAAAACCTTGTGAAAATCTACAGTATATTTCTGCACAATTTCCATCGGTTCTAATTTCTCAAGTCGGGTTTGCTTTACAAAACGGTCGTTATTAACATCTCCATCATCGGTAAGGTGACCTGCATCAGTAATATTTCTTACATATCTTACCTTATACCCAAGATGCGTTAAACTTCTGTAGATAAAATCGAAGGAAAGAAAAGTTCGCACATTTCCTAAATGCACATTGCTGTAAACGGTCGGTCCACAAACGTACATTCCAACATTTCCTTCTAAAATTGGTTTAAATATTTCTTTTTCTCCCGCAAGAGAGTTGTATATTTTTAGTTGCATTTATTTTTGATTTAATGATTTTTAAATTTATTTTACAGTTTCACATATTAAAAGAAAGAAATCTTTAATAGCAGCATTCACAGCAACAACAAATAATGGTTGTGATGAATATCTGATTTGAAACTTTTCTAAATTTTATCATTATTTTAAATTTTAATAATCCAGTTTTGCATGGCTTCCTACATAATGTAGAAACTCTTGTCTTGTAATAGGATTGGTTCTGAAAATCCCACTCAATTCTGCCGTAATTGTAGAACTTGCCGTATCTTTTATTCCTCTGCAATTTACACAAAGATGTTTAGCATCAATAATACAAGCGACATCTTTTGTTCCCAACGCTTCTTTTAATGCATCTACAATCTGCATCGTCAATCTCTCCTGAACCTGCGGTCTTTTGGCATAGTAATCTACAATCCTGTTGATTTTTGAAAGACCAATTACCTCTCCGTTTGAAATATAAGCAACATGCGCTCTCCCTATTATCGGTAAAAAATGATGTTCGCAGAAAGAGTACACCGTAATATCTTTTTCCACCAACATTTGGCGGTATTTGTACTTGTTTGAAAAGGTAGAAATGCCGGGTTTATTTTCGGGAAGTAAACCTCCAAAAATTTCGTTAACATACATTTTCGCGACTCTTTTCGGAGAATCTTTCAAAGAATCATCGGTCATATCAAGACCTAATGTTTCCATAATCTCACCAAAAAGCTCGGTAATCTTTTCTATTTTTTCCTGTGGCGATTTCTCAAAAGCATCTTCACGGATTGGCGTATGCTCTTTTCCTGTAAAAATATCATCATCGTTATCGGTAAAATCAACCATTTTAAATAATTTTTCAACAAAAATACGGATAAAATCTTTTTGGCTATTTCAATTTATACTGAAAAATATTACCTTTCGGTTTTATTCTGCTAAAAAGTTATGATCACTGTTGAAGAAGTACAAAATACCCATCAAAAAAAGGAGTTTCTCGATTTCCCGGCAAGGCTTTATCAACATGACAAAAATTATATCAGAGCTTTAGATAAGGATATTAACGAAGTTTTTAACCCTGAGAAAAATAAATTTTATAAAAACGGAGAGTGTGTAAGATTTTTATTTAAAAAAAAATCTGAAACTGTAGGGAAAGTTGCTGTTTTCATCAATAAATCTTACGAACAGAATCAACCAACTGGTGGAATTGGTTTTTTTGATTGTATCAACGATCAGGAAACTGCCAATTTTATTTTTAATCACTGTAAAAACTGGCTTCAGGAAAAAGGAATTGAAGCGATGGACGGACCTATCAATTTCGGGGAACGTGATAAATTTTGGGGACTTCTAACGGAAGGTTTTATCGAACCTTTATATGGAATGAATTATAATTTCCCTTACTACAAAGAGCTTTTTGAAAATTACGGGTTCAAAATTTATTTCGAACAACTGTGTTTTTCAAGACCTATTTTCGCAGAAGTTTCAAGAGTTTTTACAGTGATGCATGCGAAACACAGTAAAAATCCTGAGATTTTGGCAATACCGATGAAAAAGAACAATCTGGAGAAATTTGCAAAAGACTTTACCTTAATTTATAATAAAGCTTGGGCTTCACACGGTGGAGGAAAATGTTTAGACGAGACAAAAACGTTGAAAATGTTTAAAACAATGAAACCGATCATTAATGAACATATCTCCTGGTTCGTTTATGAAAATGAAAAACCTGTTGCCATGTGGATGAATATTCCGGATCTGAATCAGTGGTTTAAATACCTGAACGGAAAATTCGGAATTATTGAAAAATTAAAATTTTTGTGGGTTAAAAAGTTCAAAAAGAATGAGAAAATGGTGGGTCTCGTTTTCGGTGTGGTTCCCAAATGGCAGAAAAAAGGTCTTGAAGGATACATGATTTGGGAAGGAACTCAACACTTAAGAAAGCACACCGATTTCAAAACCACTGAATTACAATGGATTGGTGATTTTAATCCAAAAATGATAAAAATAGCTGAAAATCTTGATACGATAGTTACCAGAAAACTGGCAACTTACAGGTATCTTTTTGATAGAAATAAAGAGTTTGAAAGGCATCCGGAATTGTAATTAAAAAAGGGAAACTATAAAGGTTATTATTTATTTTCGTTCCGGCATATTTTTTCATCAAGTATTTATCAACTAAAAATCTTTTGAAATAAAAAGAAAAACTAACACCTATGAAAGTTTTTAGTTGCTTTATGAAATATCCAGATAAAACACCATTATCAAATTCGCAATATTTAAGTGAAAACTACGTTTATAACATATTAAAATCATAAATTTAAAAATTTATAAATAATTCTACATTAAATGAATTTTATTTGTAATTTTGAAAAAATAACAATTACCTAGACAATGAAAAGAACACTTATTTTAATCTCATTATTTTCTTTAACAATAATTTATGGGCAAGTAACAACTGGTGCTATATCGCTTCCAACTGACTTAGGTCTTTATAATCAAGTAAATTCTAAAAGTTCTAGTAGAGCATTAAGCTATGATGAAATAAAAGGTACTCCCTATCCAAATAAACAATTTGTTTTAGCAAAATTTAAAGATAATTTTGAAACAGCCCCGGCAAGATATAATAGTTTTAAAGATAATATTGAATATCAAAAAAATAATGAAATCTTTATTTTACCCGACACTGAAGATTTCTCTAGAGTAACCTACGTTAATACTAAAGAAACCTTAGTAAATTTAAAAACAGGTGATGAATTTTCTGGATATTTTTATGAGTTAGTAAATGGAGAAAATGCACTTTATAAAAAAATAAAAACTAAATTTACTGATGCTGTACTTGCAAAAACCACATATGACAGTGACAGACCTGCTTTCTTTAAGACATTTGAACCGTTTTACTATATAAAAACAGCAAAAGGATTTATTAAAAAGCCTAAAAACCAAAAAGAAATCTTAGAACAATTTCCAGATAAAAAAGAAGCCCTTTCAGCTTTCTTCAAAGAAAATAAAATAAAATTTGATAAGGAGGAAGACTTGAAAAAATTAGTTACTTTCTTAAATCAATAAAAAACAAAAATACGGCTGTTCCAAATGAACAGCCGTATTTTATTAAAACAACTCTCCTGCTACTTTTTTAATATTATCGCTTTTCCCCATCGAGTAAAAGTGTAGAACAGGGACGCCAAAATCTAATAATTCTTTGCATTGTGCAATTGCCCATTCAACCCCGATTTGCTTTACGGCTTCGTTATTTTTAGCACCTTCAACAGCATTGATCAAATCTTCAGGTAAATCTATTTTGAAAACCTGTGGCAATAATTTTAAATGTTTTTTTGTTGCAATCGGTTTTATTCCCGGAATAATTGGAACTGTGATGCCCATTTCACGAGCTTTTTTCACAAATTCTATATATTTTTTATTATCAAAAAACATTTGGGTAACAATATAGTCTGCACCTGCATCTACTTTTTGTTTCAGCCATTTCAAATCATAATTCATTGAAGGAGCTTCCATATGTTTTTCTGGATAACCAGCAACTCCGATGCAGAATTTGTTATGTTCGTCACAAATTTGCTCATCATCATGGAGGTATTTTCCGCGACCTAAATTATTAATCTGATTGACTAAATCCATCGCACTTGCATGACCTCCTAAAGTAGGCTCAAAATACTGATGACCTTTCATCGCGTCGCCACGAAGAGCCATAATATTATCAATTCCGAGGTACATACAATCTACCAAAAGATATTCTGTTTCTTCTTTAGTGAAACCACCACAAAGTAAGTGTGGCACAGTATCAACTCCATATTTATGCTGAATTGCCGAACAAATCCCCAAAGTTCCGGGACGCATTCTGGTAATTCTACGTTCCATCAAGCCATTTCCTTTGTCGATATAAATATATTCTTCTCGAGAAGTCGTCACATCAATAAATGGAGGTTTAAACTCCATCAAAGGGTCAATATTTTTATATAAATCTTCAATTCCGATTCCCTTTTGAGGCGGAACTACTTCGAGGGAGAATAAAGTTTTTCCGTTGGCGTTTTTTATATGGTCTGTGATTTTCATTTAATAATAGTAAGTTTTAATTTTTTAAAGAATTTTTTTGATTTTGCGGCGGCTTCGCCGCCGCAAAATTCAAAAATTAAATTCCGTCTGCTAAATTTGGAGAAAGCCATTTTTTAGCCTCTCTCAAAGAAATTCCTTTTCTTTCTGAATATTCTTTCACTTGTTCTTCTGTGATTTTTCCTAAACCAAAATATTTGGCATGCGGGCTTCCAAAATAATATCCGGAAACTGCCGCCGTAGGAAACATCGCTAAACTTTCGGTAAGGTACACTCCAATATTCTCTTTCACTTTCAAAAGATCCCAAATCGCATGTTTTTCTAAGTGATCAGGACACGCAGGATAACCAGGAGCAGGACGAATTCCTTTATATTTTTCAGCAATTAAATCTTCGTTGCTCAAGTTTTCCTGATTGGCATATCCCCAATATTCTGTACGGACTTTTTTATGCAAAAATTCAGCATAAGCTTCTGCAAAACGGTCGGCGATGGCTTTTACCATAATGGCATTGTAGTCGTCATTATCTTTTTCGTATTGATCTGATAATTCATCAGTTCCGAAACCTGTTGTTACACAAAAAGCTCCCATATAATCGGTTTTTCCGGTACTTTTTGGGGCAATAAAATCACTTAACGCCAGATAATCTTTTCCTTTTGACTTTTGAACCTGCTGTCTTAAGGTTAAAAATTTAACTTGTTCCTGATTATTTTCATCATAAATCAAAATATCATCAGTTTCGTTTGAATTAGCTATAAAAATTCCGAAGATTGCTTTTGCTGTTAATAACTTCTCATCAACAATTTTCTTTAGAATTTTCTGTCCGTCTGCAAATAACTCTTTGGCTTGTTCGCCTACAACCTCATCTTCAAGGATATTCGGATATTTCCCATGCAGATCCCAACTTCTGAAAAATGGAGACCAGTCGATAAACGGAATTAATTCTGCTAAATCCTGATTTTCAAAAACCTGAATTCCCAGTTGATTAGGGGTGAAAATTTCTTCATTTTCCCAATCAATTTTAAACTTATCAGCTCTTGCTTGTTCCAGAGAAACGTACTCTTTGTCAACCTGTCTGTTCAAAAACTTTTCACGAAAATCTGAATAGTCATTTTTAAGATCGTCTACATATTCTTTATTCCGATCTCCCAAAAGAGAACTGACAACATTTACTGCTCTGGAAGCGTCATTCACATGAACGACAGCATTTTTATATTTTAGATCAATCTTAACTGCAGTATGCGCTTTAGAAGTTGTTGCACCACCGATTAATAAAGGAAAATTAAGATTCTGTCTTTCCAATTCTGATGCGATGTAGACCATTTCATCCAAACTTGGCGTAATCAATCCACTTAAACCAATAACATCAACCTGATGATCAATAGCTGCTTGTATGATTTTCTCAGCAGGAACCATCACACCCAAATCGACGATTTCATAATTGTTACATCCCAAAACTACGCTCACAATATTTTTACCAATATCATGAACGTCTCCTTTTACGGTTGCCATTAAAATTTTTCCGTTAGCTTTTTGAGCAACATCTTTTTCAGCTTCGATGAATGGCTGCAAATAAGCCACTGCTTTTTTCATTACACGGGCAGACTTTACAACCTGTGGAAGAAACATTTTTCCGCTTCCGAACAAATCTCCAACGACGCCCATTCCGGTCATCAAATTAACTTCAATTACATGAAGCGGTCGCTCAGATTGCAACCTTGCTTCTTCCACATCTTCTTCTATAAAACGGTCAATTCCTTTCACCAAAGAATGCGTAATTCTCTCCTGTAAAGGATGAGTACGCCACTCTAATTCTTCAACTTTTTCTTTTTTTACCGATTTATTTCGTTCTGAATAATCTAAAAGACGCTCCGTTGCATCTTCTCTTTTATCGAGAATTACATCTTCAACGAGTTCTAAAAGTTCTTTATTAATTTCATCATAAACCTCAAGCATTGCCGGGTTTACAATTCCTATATTCATCCCGGCCTGAATGGCATGATAAAGGAAAACCGAGTGCATTGCTTCACGTACCGTATCATTTCCTCGGAAAGAGAACGAAACATTTGAAACTCCTCCACTTACCGAAGCATAAGGAAGGTTTTGGCGAACCCAACGTGTTGCTTCGATGAAATCGATTGCGTTTCTACGGTGTTCTTCCATCCCGGTTGCTACCGGAAATATATTTAAATCGAAAATAATATCTTCTGCAGGAAACTTAACCTCATTAACCAAAATATCATACGATCTTTTGGTGATCTCAAGTCTTCTTTCATAATTGTCAGCTTGACCAACCTCATCAAAAGCCATCACAATAACGGCAGCTCCATATCTTTTGATTGCTTTGGCATGTTTTACAAACTCTTCTTTTCCTTCTTTTAAACTGATAGAATTGACCACACATTTTCCTTGTACAACCTGAAGACCCGCTTCCAAAATTTCCCATTTGGAAGAATCGACCATAATTGGAATTTTGGAAATATCTGGTTCAGAACCAATTAAATTCAGGAATTTAATCATGGAAGCTTTTCCATCAATCAAACCGTCATCAAAATTAACATCAAGAATCTGAGCTCCACCATCAACCTGATCTCTTGCGATATCTAAGGCTTCAGAAAATTTCTCTTCTTTTATTAATCTTAAAAACTTTTTAGATCCGGCAACATTTGTTCTTTCACCAACATTGATGAAATTAGATTCCGGAGTAATAATCAGAGGTTCAAGCCCTGATAATCTTAAATATTTCATTTAATTATTCTTCTAAAATAAAATAAGCGTTATTCGCATTTTGCTTCAGCAAATCAACATGTTTGCCTAAAGCAGTAAAAATTGGAAATCGCTTGTAACCCAGATTATATTCTCTAGCAAACTGCTCAATTTCCTCGGTGATTTCGTTATAATACATATAACTGTAATTCGGAAAAAGATGATGGGCAACGTGAAAGTTGAAATTCCCTAACATATTTCTAACAAACCAATTATTTTCTTTTAAATCATTCGTAACTTCCAATTGATGGCGAAGCCAGCTAAATGGAAGTCCGTTTTTTTTATCCAATTTCGGAAAAGCATTATCTGGAAGCGGATGCAAAGGCAACAACACAAAAAGTGCAAAAATACTTGCTGCAATCACCTGTAAAAACCAAGCTCCCAAAGCTAATCCTATGGAAACTTTAAAAAATAAAACAGGCACGGCAATCTGATAAAAAAAATAAAACAGTTTGAAACTGATCATTTTAATTTTTTCTGAAACCGGAATTCTTCCCTGAGTTTTCAGAATCACCCTTTCATTATCAAAAAAATCTCTAAAATCTCTGATAAACATCCAGTTAAATAAATAAAGCGGATAAACCAGAAAGAAAAAGAAATGCTGATATTTTTGAATTCCTTTTGCCTTGATCCAGGGAACTATTAATAAAAGTCCGCTCTGTTCGATGTCGGTATCCCAACCGTCAACATTTGGGTAAGCGTGATGAGCTGCAATATGTCTTTTTTTCCAGATGTATGAGTTAGCTCCCACAAAATCAAAAATCTGCAAAACAATGCTGTTCAGTTTTTTGCTTTTAAAAATATTATTGTGAGCCGCTTCGTGAATTAAATTCAGATAAATCAAAACCAATGAAATTCCCATTAAAACAAAACTCGAAATATAAATCCACGGTTGATCTGCATTTAAAAGAGCAAATAGATACAAGCCAAAATAGATCAAAGGCAAAATAATCGCTTTGATCTTAATATAAACATCTCTGTTTTGGGGAAGTTTTTCTACTCGCTGGTTCACTCTTTTTCTTAATTCATTAAACAGTTTGGCGTCGTCCGGATTTTTGAGATAAATTGGCTTTTCCATGGGATTGTTGTTTTTGTATTTAAAAAAAGTATTTTGTGTACTCGTTCTAAATTTTCAACAATCAAAAATCATACAAAATTTTTCACTTTTCTTGGTTCGTATTTATCAACTAAATCAGCGATTGCTTTGATGTGTTCTGGCGTTGTACCACAACATCCACCAATAATATTAATCAATCCTTTTTCTACATATTCTCTGATTTGCTCAGCCATAAATTCGGGAGATTCGTCATATTGCCCGAAAGCATTTGGTAAACCTGCGTTAGGATATGCCGAAACAAAAAAGTCTGAATTATGCGCTAATGTTTCCAAATAAGGCGTTAATTGGTTTGCTCCCAAAGCACAGTTGAACCCGACACTTAATAAATTTAAATGCGAAACTGAGATCAAAAAAGCCTCTGCGGTTTGTCCGCTCAATGTTCTTCCTGAAGCATCAGTAATCGTTCCTGAAACCATGATCGGGATTTCAATTCCTCTTTCTTCCTGAATTTCATCGATCGCAAATAATGCAGCTTTTGCATTCAAAGTATCGAAAATGGTTTCTACCAAAAGAATATCTGAACCGCCGTCTAATAAAGCTTCTGACTGTTGTTTATAAGCTAATCTTAACTCTTCAAAAGTAATTGCACGATAACCAGGATCATTCACATCCGGACTTAAACTTGCCGTTCTGTTCGTAGGACCAATAGAACCTGCAACAAATCTTGGTTTGTCCGGATTTTTAGCGGTGAACTCATAACAAACTTTTCTGGCAATTTTCGCAGACTCATAGTTTAGTTCGTAGACCAACTCTTCCATGTAATAATCGGCCATCGCAATCGTAGTTCCGGAAAATGTATTGGTTTCCAGAATATCAGCTCCAGATTCAAGGTATTTTCTGTGAACTTCTTCAATGGCTTCAGGCTGCGTGAGAGAAAGAAGTTCGTTATTCCCTTTTACAGGATGTTCCCAATCTTTAAAACGCTCTCCACGGTAATCTTCTTCTTCGAATTTATATCGCTGAAGCATGGTTCCCATCGCTCCGTCGAGAATTAAAATTCTTTCGGATAATGCTTTGTATAGTTGTTCTGAATTTTTCATTTTACTTTTTTTGAAATTGTTGTTTTCATTTTAATAGGATTTTATCCTATTCTGATTTAAATCATCCTTTCAGGACTCTTTATTTATTTCAAACTTCTTATTTCTAAGCCTTGTCAAGGTTTCGAACCTTGACAAGGCTGGTTTTGCGCTGAATCTCTGCAACCCGACTTGAACGAGGTCTTTCGACAAGCTCAGGATAAATTCAGGCGGAAAAGCTGCTCAAATAATTAAGTTTCGGCTAAAGCCTTACACTCAACTCATCCACTAAAACGGGCTAAAGCCCATTCCTATTGAATTAATCCAAAGCCTGTTTTAAATCTGCAATAATATCTTCTACATTTTCTAAACCTACCGAGCAACGAACCAAACCGGCGGTAATTCCCACTTCATTTCTTTCTTCATCGGAAAGCTTGGAATGCGTTGTTGATGCGGGATGCGTGACAATCGTTCTGGTATCGCCAAGATTGGCAGAAAGTGAGCACATTTTTATTTTATCTAAAAAATTTCTGCCCCCTTCGATACCACCTTTGATTTCGAATGCTACGATATTTCCGCCCAGTCTCATCTGTTTCTTCGCAACCTCATAGCTTGGGTGAGATGGAAGAAATGGATATTTCGTCAGTTTTACATTCGGATGGCTTTCTAAAAATTCTGCAACTTTTAAAGCGTTTTCACAGTGTCTTTCTACACGGATTGCCAAAGTTTCCAGGCTTTTAGACAAAACCCACGCATTGAAAGGCGACATCGCAGGTCCGGTATTTCTTGCGAAAAGATAAATCTCACGAATCAAATCTTCTCTACCAACTGCTACTCCACCCAAAACACGACCTTGACCGTCAATTAATTTTGTAGCTGAGTGAACAACGATATCTGCACCGTATTTTATAGGTTGCTGTAAATAAGGAGTTGCAAAACAATTATCCACAATGAAAATAAGATTATGCTTTTTTGCAATCTTTCCGAAAAATTCTAGATCTAAGACTTCAATCGCTGGATTGGTCGGCGTTTCCAGATATAAAATTTTCGTATTGGGCTGAATGTATTTTTCAACATTTTCAGAATCTTCTGCTTTGAAATAAGTGGTCTCGATATTCCATTTTGGAAAATATTTTGTGAACAACGTATGTGTAGAGCCGAAAACCGACTGACAGCTTACGATATGATCACCCGCATTGAGCAAAGTGGCAAAAGTTGAATAAATTGCCGCCATTCCCGTTGCGAAAGCATAACCAGCTTCTGCGCCTTCCATTTTAACGATTTTGTCAGTAAATTCTGTAACATTAGGATTTGAAAATCGGCTGTACAGATTTTTTGATTTTTCTTCGGCAAAGCTCGCTCTCATATCTTCCGCATCTTCAAAAACAAAGCTTGAAGTAAGATATAAAGGTGTAGAATGCTCGTCAAACTGAGATCTTTCAGTTTGGGTTCTTATAGCAAGAGTCTCGAAGTTTGTTAACAGTTGCTCGTTGTTAGTTTTTGGTTGATTATTATCGCTCATAAACTTATTTATCTTTTTAGCAATGCATCAATTTAATTATGATTTTTTCAAATTTTTAAATTGACATGTTACTATATTGTTATAATTTGATTTGTTATTTTTGACAGGATTTCATCCTATCCTGAGTTAAATCGTCCCTTCGGGACTTTTCGGCGATGAAAGACTTCAAACTTCCATCTTCCAGCATCTTACGTATTTATTTCGTTTCACTTAATCTTAAAATATCTCCGAAAACTCCTCTAGCCGTTACTTTTGCTCCGGCTCCGGCTCCCATGATAACGATTGGGTTTTCACCATAACTTTCGGTATAGATCTCAAAAATAGAATCTGAACCTTTCAGCTGTCCCAAAGCTGAAGTTGCAGGAACAGAAATCAGCTTTACATCGAGGTTACCTTTCTCTTTCTGTAGATCTCCATGCAAATCTCCTACATATCTTAAAACGTGACCAGGCTTCTGATTTTTCTTAATTTTATCATATTCATTATCTAATTCTTCCAACCTTGAAAGAAATTCTTGTTTTGATATAGACAATAAAGCTTCCGGAACTAGGTTTTGGATGTTGATGTCATTAAATTCATTAATTAAGTCTAATTCTCTTGCCAAGATCAATAATTTTCTCGCTACATCGTTTCCTGATAAATCTTCTCTTGGATCTGGTTCTGTGAAACCTTTTTCTAAAGCTTCATTAACGATGGTTGAAAACTTATCATCTCTCAAAGAAAAATTGTTGAATACATAACTCAATGTTCCTGAAAAAACACCTTTTATTCTTGTAATATTTTCACCGGAAAGATGTAAAAGTTTTATCGTATCAATTAACGGCAAACCTGCGCCAACATTGGTTTCATACAAATAACGTTTATTATTTTTGTTCAACGTATATCTTAGTTTACGGTATTCTTCAATCGGAAGAGTGTTGAAAATTTTGTTTGAAGAGACTAAATCGAACCCGTTTTCTGCCAAAGCGTGGTAATTTTTGACAAAATCTGTACTTGCTGTATTATCAACAACAATTAGATTTTCAAGCTGGTTTTCTTTAGAGAAACTAATTAATTCATCTACATTAGAAGTTTTTTCAGAAGCAAAAACCTCATTGCTCCATTGGTTGTCAAAACCTTTTTTATTGAAAGCAATTTTTCTAGAATTGGCAACAGCAACGACTTTCAGATGTATATTTTTTCGTCTTTTAATTTCTTCCGAAGAATGTAAAACCTGCTCTATTAAGGTCTTCCCCACATTTCCGTGACCGATAATTGCCAAGTGAACTGTTTTTGGTTTTTTGAAAATTTCAGATTCAATGATATTTTTAGTTTTCTCATCCTGAGAAGATGTCACAACAATATTGATACGTTTTTCGCTTGAATTTTGGTTTAAAAGTAACGGAAAAACGTTATTTCTTGCCAATTCTGAAAGTATTTTATTTAAATCTTCTGCCACAAAACCGATGACAGAAACATTGTTGATACTATAAATCTGAGTAACTTTTCCTGATTTTCTTTCCGTAGCAAACTCTTCTATCAGACAGTTTACTGCTTTTTCAGAATCATCTTCATGTACAAGAATTGACAAGCCGTTTTCTACCGCCTGCTGAGAAATTATTCCTACACTAATACGCGCAAATGTAAGCGCTTTAAACACTCTTCCATCAATCCCTATTTCACCTAAAAAATCTTCTCCTTCAAATTTGATGATTGATCTGTTCTTTAAAAATTTTATTTCGTTTGCATTACTTTTCATCTGTAACCTTTTTTAATTTTTTTATAAGACAGAGTTACCTTAAACTCTTTTTTTCCTACAAAATGTTATTTATGATATTATTTAATTGACTGTATTCCATTAAGAAGGCATCGTGCCCATGAACTGATTTGATCTCGTGATAGAAAACATCTTCTTTATTTTCCTTTAGCTTTTCAAAGCCGTTTCTGATTTCAGAGGCAGGAAAAAACAGATCTGTATCTACAGAGATCATGTGCATTCGTGCCTGAATTTTCTCCAACATATTTTCGTTTGTATTGATATTCATCAGTAAATGATTCATCAGTTGATAAGATTTTAAACTAAATCTTTCGGCAAGAGATTTCCCATGATAAATCAGCCAGTCTTCAGATTCTAGCTGTTGTTTTTTCTGATTACATTTATTTTGAAATCTGTCGTTTAAAGATTGAGGCGTTCTGTAGCACAACATTGCATGGATTCTGGCTTTTTGAAGTGGTTCATCATTTCCATTTAATAAAAATTTCTGAACAAGACATTGAGCATACAACCAATCATGAGTTTTAGAATCACAGGCAATGGGAATAAAAATTTCGACTAAATCCGGTTTTTTCGAAAGCATTTCCCAACCGATTCCTCCACCCAAAGACCCTCCAATCAGAGCGTATATGTTTTTAATATTTAAAGATTCAAGACCTTTCAGAAATATATTTGCAATATCTGAAGGGGTAAAATCTGAATATTCGTCAATAAAAAAATCGTCATATCCATTTCCGGGAATATTGAAGCAGAGTACAGTATATTTATTTGTATCAATTATCTGATTTTCGCCAATCAATTGTTTCCACCAACCTTTTTCTCCGGCAACATTTGAGTTTCCGGTTAAGGCATGATTTATCAAAATGATGGGTGCTGAAAAGAGTTCTTTCCCGAAAAGCTGGTAGCTTAACGGGATATGATATTCTCTCTGAGAATCGGTTTTGTACAAAAAATTAATATGTTGCAGTTCTGTTTTCAATTTTATAATTATTAAAAAATAAATTTGAAAATGCCATGAGAATGGCTGAAAAGAACTTCAGTAAGTTATCTGTCCAAAATAAATTTATTTGGTAGAACGTAGCACCTTCTCTGCTTGCGCAAAGGGTTGCTAAGGTTTCACAGGGTCTAATCCCTCAACCTTTCTTGATAACATTTTCAATATGTAAATGAACGAATGGTGCAAAGATAAAACTTTTTATTTTAAAAATTAAAAAAAATTAATAAATAATATAAAACATAATCACAGTAGGGTTTTGAGAAGATTGTTAATAATTATTCAGATTAAAAAAATTGGAATTATTTATCAAAAAAATTAACTTAGCCATGAAAATGGCTGAAAATGAATATCGAAAAGCAAAGATTACAAAATAAAGACTGGAAAAACTGGGGACCTTATGTAAGCAACAGACAATGGGGAAATGTGCGCGAAGACTACAGCCCCAACGGAAATGCTTGGCATTTTGCCAACCACGATATTGCAGAAAGCCACACGTATCGATGGGGAGAAGAGGGTATCGCGGGAATTTCAGATACCAAACAACTTTTTTGTTTTGCCCTTTCATTTTGGAATAAAAAAGATAAAAGAATAAAAGAACGTCTTTTCGGGCTGAGCAATCCGCAGGGAAATCACGGAGAAGATATTAAAGAAATTTTCTACTATCTTGACAATACACCTACTCACAGCTATATGAAAATGGTGTACAAATATCCTATCAATGAATTTCCTTATGACGAAATCGTAGCTGAAAACGCAAGACGTACCAAAAAAGAACCTGAATACGAACTTTTCGATACCGGAATTTTTGATAAAGATGAATATTTCGATATTTTCATAGAATACTGTAAATCTGATGCTCATGATATTTTAATTCGTGTTACAGTCTGCAACAGAAGTAACCAAGCTGCCCCGATTGTAATTTTACCTACAACTTGGTTTAGAAATAACTGGAAATGGGGTTATAATGAATACAAAGGTCAGGTAGAAAGTGGAAAAGAAGGCTGCATCAACGTGGTTCACGACAGTCTTCCCATTAAAAAGTTTTATTCAAAAAATAAAAATGCAGAACAGGTTTTCTGTGAAAATGAAACCAATAACCCCAAACTTCATGGCACTCCATCTGTAGAAAATACTTACTATAAAGATGGAATCAACGATTATATTATTCATCAGCAAAATACTGTAAATCCTGAAAGAAAGGGGACAAAAGCAGCCTTCATCATTGATGAAGTTATTGAAGGAGGTCAGTCTGAAGTTTTTGAGTTCAGGCTATCACCTTATGATATGGATGATGCCTTCTATCAGTTTTATGATATTTTTAATGCAAGAATTAATGAAGCGAATGAATTTTATGATGAAATTCAACAGGATATATTTAATGATGATGAAAAGAATGTGCAGCGTCAAGCTTTTGCTGGGCTTCTTTGGAACAAGCAATTTTACCATTACAATGTTGGAAAATGGCTGAAAGGCGACCCTAATTATGAAGCTCCAAGAGATTTTAATCATTATGTAAGAAATACAGAATGGGAACATCTTCACAATAAAGACATCATCTCAATGCCTGATAAATGGGAATATCCTTGGTATGCGACTTGGGATTTGGCATTCCATTGTGTTCCTTTTGCTATTATTGACGCCGATTTTGCGAAAAACCAATTGCTTTTGCTTACTAAGGAGTGGTATATGCATCCGAACGGACAAATGCCCGCTTATGAATGGAATCTGAGTGACGTTAATCCACCTGTTCATGCATGGTCGTGCTTCAGGGTTTTTAAAATTGATGAAAAAACAAACGGAAAACCAGACCTTTTATTCCTCGAAAAAGTTTTCCAAAAACTATTGCTGAATTTTACCTGGTGGGTCAACAGAAAAGATAAAAACGGGAAAAATATTTTTGGCGGCGGATTTTTAGGATTAGATAACATCGGTGCTTTTGACCGAAATATGGAATTGAAAGACGGCGAACATCTTGAGCAAGCCGATGGAACGAGCTGGATGGCGATGTATGCGCTAAACATGATGCGAATTTCTATGGAATTGGCTCAATATTATCAGGTTTATGAAGATATGGCCATCAAGTTTTTTGAACACTATCTTTATATTGCGGAAGCCATGGAAAACATGGGTGAAGGCAAAGAAGGTCTTTGGAACGAGGAAGACGGCTTCTTTTACGATGTTTTACAGTTGGCCAACGGAGAAAGTGTTTCTCTAAGACTGAGAAGTATTGTCGGATTGATTCCTTTGTTTGCAGTTGAAATTATCGATCATCATTTGCTCAGTAAAATGCCTAATTTCCGGGAGAGAATGGATTGGGTTTTAAAAAATAAACCTGAACTTACTTCTTTAGTTTCTCACTGGGACGAAGAAGGAAGCGGCAGAAAACATTTGATGAGTATTCTTCGTAAAAACCGACTTACAAAAGTTCTAACAAGAATGTTGGATGAAAAAGAATTTCTAAGTTCTTATGGAATCAGAGCCATGTCTAAGGTTTATGAAGAAAACCCGTTTGTGTTTACAGTTCATGGTAATAAAAATGTTGTTTATTATACGCCAGCAGAAAGTGACAGCAGAATGTTTGGCGGAAACAGTAATTGGCGCGGTCCGATTTGGTTTCCGATTAATTTTTTGATTGTTGAAAGTTTACAACGTTTCCATTTTTATTATGGAAACAGCTTAAAAGTGGAATTTCCTACCGGAAGTGGTGAAAAGAAAAACTTAGATGAAGTAGCCCAAAATATCAGCGGAAGACTCTGCTCTATTTTCCTGAAAGATGAAAGCGGACAACGCGCTTTCAACGGCGGGAATTATAAATTTAATTATGACCCAAACTTCAAAGATTACATCACATTTTATGAATATTTCCACGGAGATAACGGTCGCGGAGTTGGAGCTTCGCATCAAACAGGATGGACTGCAACTGTGGCAAAACTGATGAAGCCAAGACTGGCTTAATTGGATTGGAGGGTTTGAGCTTACTAGAGTTTGAGAATTATAAACAATTTTTGTTTTCTGAAACTCTCAAACCCTAAAACTCTACAACTCTATTGCTCAACTTTCTCTCCGTTTACAAAAACTTCATACCCGATTTCTACATTAGGCTCTAAAGTTTTTGAAACCGAACAGTATTTTTCGAAAGATAATTCGGATGCTTTCAAGGCTTTTTTAGGATCAATATTTCCTTCCAATAAAAACTTTACCATAATTGATTTGAATGGTTTTGCATCATCCACAGGAATTCTTTCCCCTTCAACTTCAGCTTGGAATCCTGTAATTTCCTGTCTTTGTTTTTTCAAAATTGAAACTACGTCAATTCCGCTGCATCCTGCAACCGCCATCAAAACACTTTCCATAGGAGAAACTCCTTTTGCTCCCGGTTGAGAGGTATTATCTAATAAAATTGAATTTCCCTGAGCATTGGTACATTCAAATAAAAAATCGTCGTTTATTCTGTTTAAAGTAATTTTCATTATTGTTTATTTCTTATTGCAAATCTACAAAATCCCTCTTGCTTTTATTTCAAGATATTTATTAATCACGTCAATATTCAGATTTTCGGGAAGTGTGTAGACTGAGTAAATTCCGTATTTTCTTAATTCCTGAATGATGAGTTTCTTTTCAAACTCAAACTTTTCGGCAATGATTTCGTCATAAATTCCCTGCATACTTTCAGGATGGGTATTCATCAGTTTCTGTATTTCTGTATTTTTAAAGAAAACCACAACCAGCAAATGGTTTTTGGCCATTCCTCTCAGATATTTCATCTGTCTGTTTAGACCATCCAAAGTTTCAAAATTGGTAAAAAGCAAAACCAGACTTCTCTGATTAATGGAGTATTTTACATCCTGATACAGTCTGTTGAAATCGCTTTCAAAAAAATCGGTTTTAATGTTATATAAAGCTTCGGAAATTTTTCTTAATTGTCCTGATTTATTTTCGGCAGCAACTTTATTTTCAGCTTTTTTAGAAAATGTCATCATTCCAGCTCGGTCACTTTTTTTCAGAATAATATGAGACAAAGCCATTGTCGCATTAATAGAATAATCAAGAAGACTTAAGCCGTTGAAAGGCATTTTCATCGTTCTTCCTTTATCAATCAACATAAAAATACGTTGCGATTTTTCGTCCTGAAACTGATTCACCATCAAACGATTGGTCTTTGAGGTAGCTTTCCAGTTAATCGTTCTCACATCATCACCGGGAACATATTCTTTGATCTGCTCAAATTCCATTGTGTGTCCCAGTTTCCTGATTTTTTTGATTCCGCCTAATAAAAATTCGTTCTGAAGTGCCATCAGTTCATATTTTCTTAAGTGAACAAACGAGGGATAAGAAGCTAAAGAAGTATCTTTCTGAAATATAAATCTTTTTGAAATGAAACCAATCGGTGACGAAGCATAAATATTTAAAGCTCCAAAATTATATTCCCCACGTTCTTTTGGTTCTAAAAAATATTGAAATAATGTATTTTTTCCTGACTGAATTTCTTTTCTTATCAAAAAATCTCTCTTCTGAAACTGAAAAGGAATTTCATCAATCACCTTTACATTAATTTTAAAACTATAATTATTTTTGATATCAACTTTCACTGCATTTTCATCACCATTTGATAATTTTTCAGGTAAAATTCTTTGTGCTAAAACAGCATCTTTCTGTCTGAAAACAAGCAAATAATCAACAAAAGCAGTAAGGAAAATCAATAATAAAAATCCATGTCCCAAAATCATAAAAAACGGAAAGAAAAACGCTAAAACATAGAGCATTCCTACACCGATGAGTGCGAAAAAAAAGCGTGTATTGATGTATAGATTCTTCAAGGTTGCAGATTTTAGGTTTTTTATTTCTATAATTATTAACCGTTTAGTATTTAAAATTAAGCTGAATCTTTGTCATTCCGGAGGAATCTTAATAAATTTTGTGGAGATGCTTTCAGCATGACAAACATAATGTTTATTGATATTCTGAAATTATTATTCCCTGCAACTTACCTAGGAATCTCTATTCCTTCCAAGATCTGTCTGATGATTTCATCGGCTGTCAAACCTTCCATTTCTCTTTCCGGCGAAACGATTACTCTGTGTCTTAACACGGCATAACTTGCTTCTTTAATATCTTCCGGCGTTACAAAGTCTCTGCCTCTCAATGCTGCAAAAGCTTTTGAAGCCGTTAATAATGCTAAACTTGCTCTTGGTGAAGCTCCCAAATACAAAAATTGATTTTCTCTTGTATTGATGATAATTTTAGCAATATATTCAATCAGTTGAGATTCAACAATGATTTCTTTTACCAATTTCTGATAATTATTTAACTGTTGTGCCGTAATCACTTTGTTTACCGCTTCAGTCTTATCTTCAAGTCTGTTGTCATGTTGATTCTTTATAATTGCAACTTCCTGTTCCAAATTCGGATAACCTACATTAATTTTAAATAAAAATCGGTCAAGCTGAGCTTCCGGAAGTCGGTAAGTTCCTTCGTGCTCGATTGGGTTTTGAGTAGCAACAACAAGGAAAGGTTCATCCATTTCGTAACGGGTTCCGTCAATTGTAATTTGCTTCTCCTCCATTACCTCAAACAAGGCCGCTTGCGTTTTTGCAGGTGAACGGTTAATTTCGTCAATCAAAATAAAGCTTGAGAAAATTGGTCCTTTTTTAAATTCAAATTCAGAATTTTTCATGCTGAAAATTGACGTTCCTAAAATATCGGAAGGCATCAAATCCGGTGTAAACTGTATTCTGCTAAAATCTACATCAATAGTTTTCGCCAATAATTTTGCCGTAATAGTCTTTGCTACTCCCGGAACGCCTTCAATTAAAACGTGTCCGTTAGAAAGTAAAGCTGCTAAAAGATGTTCAACCATATTTTCCTGACCGACGATTACTTTTGCAATCTCCGTTTTTACTTTATTTAAATTTTCACGAAGCTCAATCATATCAATTCTCGATTGAAATTCTCCCTGATCTTTTTGTTCTTTATTTAAATTAATAGAATTTTGATTTGTTAAATTTTGTTCTTCGTTATTTTCCATCCTATTTTGTTTTTATTATTTTGAACGTTTCGCTCCTACGGAGCTCATTTTCACATTTCTATTTTTTTTCTACAAAGGTCAGACTCCTACGGAGCCTTCCTCAATTCTTTCAATCATTTTAAAATTTCATCCAAAAGACTGTTTATTCTCGCCAAATCTTCTTTTATTACACTTGCATAAGGATCTTGTGCTTTTTTAATCAGAATGATTGCCTCATTAACCATTTCTGTTGATTTTCCGGTTTTTAGTTGGAGTTTTTTGGCAAATTCTTCATCCAGATTTTGAGTATCAATGAGAAGATCCAGCCTTACTTTATTTAAAAAATATTGAGCTTTTTTTGCCATCATATCATGGAAATCACCTTCCTGTAAGTAAAGATTACCAATACTTTTCACAAACTCTGCAGAAGTATTTTTCAGCGGTTCAATAATTGGAACGATTCGTTGTTTTCTTTTTACATTAAAAAATATAAATAAAACCAATCCTCCTAAAAATACCCACCAAGCATATTTTAAAGCCGGATTAGAAAGAATAAAACGCAATAATGAACGAGATTCTTTTGTATTGCTTTCTACAAACCATAACGTTTCTCTGTCTTTCAAATATGAAAAAACACTTTGCGCATATCTTACATTTCCTGATTGCAAAAGATAATAATTCGTTAAAAAAAGCGGTTCGCAATGCACATAAATTGTCCCTTTTCCAAATGGTGCTTTGATGAAATTTGCCTGATCTTTATTGTTTTCTTCAACCGTTTTTCCTAAAACCTGAACATTCGGTTTAACGTAAGAAAAACCTCTTCCTGAGGGAAATTTATCTAATTTAATAAAATCATTCTGATATTTTTTGTCGGTCAGTTTCAGAACATTCTGGTCTTCATAAGAAATTTTTGAACCGTAAAAACCAATCGTATCTGAAATATTTTTTGGAAGTCGATTCGCAATTATCATCGCATCTGAACCTTTGGAAACCTCATCTAAAATTTTATTCCATGATTCCTGATCCATTTCGCTTTCTACGATGAGAATATTGTGTGGTTTCTTATCTTTTTCGGTGTAATAATCGTAAGGTGCAACATCAAGCTTCGTAAGATTGTTTTTAAACAAATCTTTTACTTCTTTATTAAAAACAAAAAGCCCGAAAGGTGATTTTTGATTGACATCATAGTTTTTTCGCCAGTCTGTAACTTCCTTTTTATTCACTTCAAGCAATGCCAAAATCACCATAACAATGATGAAAATAACAGCATATATTTTGAAAGTTTTATTCATTTTTAAGAAGTTTAATTAAGGTTTGAATCCGTGAAACTGGTTTTTAAATTTACCATAGCTTTGCTCATCAATACTGAACTCGCCATACCAAACATAATCGAAAATATAGGAAAGGTTGTAAAATTCATTTTTAAGATGTGCAGCTTTTAATTCGGCAACGTAATCTTTATTTGTTTTTTCGGGATTCCAAAGGATGAGTTTTTTATCGCTTAATTTTTTAAGAATGTATAAAAACTGATAACGAACCGCAGAACGGTAATCTCCGTCATTTTCAAACTTAGCAATACTTTGAGGGAAGTTGATTTCGTGAATATTTTCATGAAGTTCTTCTTCGTTGATTTCAATTTTTTTATTCTTTTTACCGAAAAAGAAACTTCCATTGGTGCTGATTAAATATTTAACGATAAAATAAAGTAAAAATCCAACTACGATGATGGCAAAAAGGCGGATAACAACACCTGTAATCTGTGAAGAAGTTTCTAAACTTGTTTCCCCAAAAATACTACGAAGAAGTTGAGCGAGCTTACGTTGAAGTTTGTCAAAAAACGATTCTCTGGGTTTTGAGGTCGAATAATCAAACTCATTTCCTTTGTATCTTGAAGGCAGATTTTCTTTAAACTTCTTTGGGAAAACCGTATTCTCGGTTTGAGGATTCGCTTTTAAAACAGAATCTGCAACATACATATTTTTGTAATGCGAAGTCACCACAGAGTCTTCGATATAAACTTCAGAAAAATCATCATCTTCATATTCCTGAGATTTTAAAACCCCAAGATTCAGAAAAATCAGTAAAAAAAACAGAAATTTATTCATTAATCCCAATCGTTTCTATTTCTTCCAACTCTACTTTCTGGTGAAAATCTCTTCGGCTGTCGTAATACATTAATCCTGAATTTACATACAGCATATTCGACAAAAAGAACGATACCAACAGAGAAATTCCATACGTTACGAACATCATTATTCCGAAACTTCCGGCAAATGGATTTTGTTCAAAATTTGCATCAGGCTCAGTAGTCGTAATTTTCAGCATGAAAAAAATCATCGGTACTGCAGTAAAAATGGTCGTAATTACATACAGAATAATTGAAATTACAACCGTAGAACCCCAATATTTCCAGAATGGAGATCTTTCTCTTCCATTCGTGTAAGAAAATTGAGATCGTATAGAATAGCTTAAACTTTCGAAAAAACCTCTTTTGCTGTTGAAGTAATCGTACATTAAAAAGGTGACCACATTAAATAGAACCGGATAAACTAATAAGATGAGAAAGAACCCGATAACAATTAATATCATCGCATAAGAAATTCCCATTACAATAAGCGAGAGCGGTGTCACAACGAAAATCATACCCAGACAAAGCTTTCCTATTTTACCTGCATTTTTCTTAAAATCACCAAGAATATCATCGGTTTTTATTTTCACCTCTCCTTCCGCCAATCTTTTAAGATAAAAAACAGGGAAGAGATAATTGACAATAATCATGATTAAAAAAAGCAAGAACGTAAGCAATCCTACTACGATAAACATTCCGATATTATCTTCAAAATAAGATTCGAAATAATAGCTTTCGCCACTCATATTGGAACCGAAAATCTGCATAAACAATTCTCTGTAACCAAAAATAAATACAGCAACCAACAGAATAAGCAAAAGCCCATTCAGCAGAATATAATTTCTGAAATAGTTTTTACCGTATAATTTGAAAAAGGTAAAACTGTCGCTGATAAATGCTCCGAAATCTCTTTTTTTATAAAACTGCATCATTGATTGTGTTTTTTATTCTCCGGTTAACAATATGTGGATAAACAAAATAATAAAAGCCAATAATTCCCAAACAGCCAAAAATGATAAAAAGATTGAGTGACAAAGGCATGTTTAAAGCATGTCTTGTTACGTAGCCTTCAATAATTCCGGCACAAATGGTAAAGGGAACTGTACTTAAAAATATTTTGAATGAATTTTTAAATCCATTTTTAAAAGAATTAAATCTTGAAAGTGTTTTTGGGAAAAGAATAGATGTTCCGAGAATTAGACCACACATTCCTTCAACCACCATACTGAAAATTTCAAATGTTCCGTGAAGCCAGATTCCTCTTGCGCTGTCTCCTAAAGCTCCATGTTCGTAGAAAAAATACTGAAAAGTTCCTAACATCACAGAATTTTGCATCAGAAGATATAACGTTCCAAGTCCGCCAAAAATCCCGTAAATGTATAATTTTGTACCAACGATAATGTTGTTGAAAGTAATTCCGATGGTACTTCCCCAAGTTGAGCCATCCTGATAAACACCGACTGCGTTTCCTTCTTTGATGTTTTCGATAGTCATATTTACATAGCTTTCACTTAAAATAAGATTCGCAAAATCTTTATCATAAATTGCCGAAAGAACGCCGATTAGCATAAAAAATATAAAGAACAAAAAGGAGTAGATTAAATATCTTCTGTTTTCGTAAACAATCAAAGGAACTTCTGTTTTAAAGAAATAAACAAGTCTGTTTTCTTCAACTCTTTTAGTTTTATAAATTTTTTGGAAAATCTGAGACGAAAGATGGTTAAGATAAACAGTTGTATTGCTTTTGGGGTAATAAGTCTGGGCAAAAGAAAGATCGTTGACAAGGTTGATATACAACGAAGACAGGTCATCAGGATTTTTTTTAATTTTCCCTTGAACAACCTGCTCAATTCCCAACCATTTTTCTTTATTTTGTTTAATGAAATAAACCTCTCTCATAATTGTAAGGCTAAAATAATAAAAATTATGTCTCAAATTGCGATTAATACCTCCCAAAATGTAAATATTAATTTTATCACGGCAAGTATCGGAGAACGAATGGTAGCGTACATTATCGATCTTCTCATTAAGGTGGCTTATCTTGTGGCAATCTTCTATTTGTTTTTCAATATTTTCAATTTAGGATATATTTTAGATGGTTTAGATTCATGGTCTCAAAACGCAGTTTATATTGTTCTCACATTACCTGTTGCTCTTTACCCACTTGTTTTGGAAAGCCTGATGGAAGGACAAACTCCCGGAAAAAAAGTAATGAAAATACGTGTGGTAAAAATTGACGGTTACCAAGCAAGTTTTGGAGATTATCTGATCAGATGGGTTTTCAGATTAATCGACACAACTTTTGCAGGAATTGTAGGTTTAGTTTCTATGATTGTTTCTAAAAATAATCAGCGATTAGGAGACATGGCTTCGGGAACAGCGGTGATTTCACTTAAAAACAATATCAATATTTCTCATACAATTCTTGAAAACATCAATCCCGACTACATTCCCACTTTTTCACAGGTAATCGGATTAAGTGATAACGATATGAGAATTATAAAAGATAATTACTTAAAAGCTCTGAGAATTGACGACAGACAAGTTATTACAAAACTTTCAGACAAAATAAAAAGCATTCTCAAACTGGAAGTAGATCCTACAAAAATGACCGAAAGACAGTTTATCGGAATTATTATTAAAGATTACAATTACTATACAGGGAAAGATATTTAGATGTCAATAGTCAGTTTTGCCTCGCAAGTGAAAGGTGAATTTTGATTGAAAAAAAATTGACAATTCACAATTCACTTAAAATATCATTGCAAAAGAGACCAAATTCCGAAACCAATACCCGCATAAGCTACAACAGTAATAATATCTGCAATAGGTTGTGAAAAGCGTTTTTCAGCAATTTTTTCGGCATTAATCTGGTTCTTATGGAACTTCAGAACTTTATCGCGGCTATGAACCGGATGAGCAATCAGACTGTCTCCTTCCCATCGATCAACAATTACTTTATAAGCTCGGCCATCAACATCAATTTTCACATTTTTATTAGGTGCAAGTTTCTCCTGAACATTCACTGGAGCCGGTGTTTGTTGTAAATTTTGGCTTTGGTTTTGAGATTTAGCCTTTATACTTTCCGTTTGTGGAGTATTGGTAATTGCAAGAGCTGCGTTATTTTTAGATGCCTGTTTATTATCAATTGCTGTATCCACAGTTTTTTTAACCTGATAAGTATAGCAACTTACAAGAGAAAGTGATAAGATGATGAGATAAAGATATTTTCGCATTAGCCAAATTTAAGAATTAAACGGAATATTTAATATTTTCTTTTAAAAGATTCCACTTAAAAAAGAAATTCTAGGAAATTTTGTTGAATCTAAATAAATTAGCAAGTGAAATGAATTAACCATTTACATTATCTTCATTTGTACTTCGCTTGCAATCGGTGCAGTTTTTGTATTTTTAGTTTTAATCAAAAATATAAAATATGAAATTCGAAAACAATAAATCCGGAAACGGCGGAGTCATTACAATCAACAATGAAATCAAAGAAGTTGGAAGATTGACTTATACTATTTTCCCCGAAGACAATAAATTGATTATTTCTTTTGTACTGGTTCATCCCGAATTTGAAGGTCGCGGAATGGGAAAATTTTTGGTAGAAGAAGCCATTAAATTTGCGAGAGAAAGCAATTGGAAAGTTTATCCGCATTGTTCTTACGCAAGAGCCGTGATGAGAAGAATGAATGATGTGGAAGATATTTTTTTACAAAGCTAAAACTTCTTTCAGAAGAATATCTTCAATATCATCGGGATAATTTACTTGAAAATGAAGATCTGAAGCGACCCAGTTTTTAATTTCTTCTACATCTAAAATTTTAGAATTCGGAATTCCCATTTTGTCTAAAGCACATGCATTACATTCCTGTTCATATTGATTATGAATGGGAATTACAAATAGTTTTTTATCCATAAAAAGTGCTTCAGCGGGAGTTTCAAATCCTGCATTACATAAAATTCCGTCACAATTTTCGAAATATTTTAAATATTGAATTTCATCAATTGGGAAAATCTCAACATTTTTCTCCTTTCTCTGAAGTTTACTGTGTTTGGAAAAAACTTTCCATTCTACAGGAATTTCACTTAAAACTTTAATAATATTTTCGTCAGAAAAACTAGGAAGATACACCACATAAAATCCTTTTTTATCCGGATTCAGGTTTCTGATTTTTCTTCTGATAACCGGTTTTTTAATTTGCGGATGATAATTTTCAAAATGAAAACCTATTTTTCTTTCGCTTGGAACATAAAATTTTAAAATCAACTCTCCGAAAAAATCTTTTTTTAAAGGTTTTGGGGTTTCTTTAAAACTCATTGAAGCCTGATGACTCAGCTCAATCATATTTAAATTTTTAGTTTTACACGCCCAACCTGTCAAAGGCTCATAATCATTGATAATCAAATCGTATTTGCTTAAATCGATTTGCTTGATGGTTTTAAAAGCTTCGAGAAAATTATTTTCAAAAAGGATTTTTTTATAGGAAATTCCGCCCGTTTTATTATAAAGCAGAGAAATACCTTTATGTTGAAAGTTAATGGGAAAATCAGCTTTTAATTGAGATTGGTGACCACTGATCAAAGTATCAACAGATGCATATTTTTTAAGAATAGGAATAATTTCCTGCGCACGAGCAACATGACCGTTTCCTGTTCCCTGAAATGCATACAAAATCTTCATTCTACGTAAATTGAGTTACAATTTTCAAAAGATCTGAATTATTGATATCCTGAATTTCCTCAGATTCATCATCTTTCAGCAAATGTTTGTGATCTTCATAATGAAAGATTGTCCATTCGTTCTGATTAAATTCGAGGGCAGATAAATTTTCGATCCAATCTCCGGAATTGAGATAAGTACAAGAACCCTTTTTATTGGAAACTTCACGCATTTGAGGCTGATGAATATGGCCACAAACTACATAATCGTATCCATTATCAATAGCAAGTTCGGAAGCTGTTAATTCAAAATCACCAATATACTTTACCGCTTTTTTTACATTCCTTTTAATTTTTTTTGAAAATGAATATTTTTCTCTACCCATTTTTTCTAAAAACCAATTCACAACATTATTGATGACAATTAAAAGATCATAACCTTTTCCTCCAAGTTTAGCAATCCATTTTGAATGCTGTACTGATGCATCAAAAACATCGCCATGAAAGATCCATGTTTTTTTATCATTAATTTCCAAGCAGAGTTTGTTGCAAACTTTGAGTTTGCCCAATTCGAAATCGGTAAACTTTCTGAACATTTCATCATGATTACCGGTAATATAATAGACATCTGTATTTTTTGTAGCGAATGAAATGATCTTTTTGATCACCTTCAAATGAGGTTTAGGAAAGTAAGACTTTTTAAACTGCCAAATATCAATGATATCACCATTTAAAACTAACGTTTTCGGTTGAATAGAATTTAGATACCGTAGAAGTTCTTTGGCCTTACATCCGTAAGTTCCCAAATGTACATCCGAAATGATAACAAGTTCAACGTTTCTTTTCAAATTGCAGATATTTATCTTACTAATGATCAAAAGTGATCGCCATATCAATTAGTATTTACATTTACCAAGGATGGCGATTTCACAATTGATTCTTATGCAAAGAAACTAATTGAAAATGAATTGTATATGAATGCTATATTATTTTGTTGTTACACTATGAACCTGTTTAAACTTTTATTTTTCTGAGGAATAAAATAGAAAAAGCGAGATAATGTAGATTTACCCAAGTTAAATTTAGTGTTTCAAACCTTATTAATAAAGCTTTGAAACTATCCAACCATGCATTTGCTTTTTCTATTTTGAATCTTCTTTTATACAGTTCATCATCAAAATATTTTTCATTCTTTGTATCTCCGTTACGAGGATTCTCTTTAATATTCCCAATTATTTCTTTTTTATCCAGCATATCTCTGAATTTTTTACTGTCAAAACCAGAGTCTGCATTGAGAAATAATCCCTTACACTTTATATCAGCATTATCGAGAAGACCGAAAATCTCTTCCAAAGTATCTTCAATATTATAAAGATCATGATGTTCACCGCTTATTGGCTTTCCCATTGAAAGCATTTGTCCCTGATTATCACAGATAAAAATACAATTACTGTCTTAGATGATTTTCTTCCCTGATAGCCTACCGATTGTCCTCCTGTTTTACTTCGGGTATGGCTTCCATCCAATTGGACACTGGAAAGATCTAATTTCCTTTTATTATTCTGGAGAAGAGAAATCCAAATTCGTTTGAAAGAACCATCTTTACTCCATTTACTGAAATAATAATAGACGAGTTGCCAGCTTATTGTTTCTTTTGAAAAGTATTCTTTAAGGCTTAATTCCCGCCATTGACAGCCCGTTTTTAATCGTTTAATAATAAGTTTAAAGATTTTTCCTAAATAAAATCTCGTGGAAAATCCTCGCTTGCCTTTGCTTAAATGAGGTAAAATCCATTTTTCCAGTTTATCTTTGCTTATGAGTTCCAGATTTTAGTTCTTTTTTTTGCAACTCTAAATTGCTAATTTTCTGGAAACTCTTTTTCTAAAAAGTTTAAACAGGTTTATTATTAAAAAATCGCCACGAATACCTAAATCTTACATTCGTGTATTCGTGGCAAGACATAATACTTTGCTATAAACAGCAATTTATTTCTATAAAGACTCTAAAAGTTCGTCTGTTATTTCCATATTGTGATATACGTTTTGTACATCATCATCTTCTTCGAAACGATCAAGCATTTTCATATTTACTTTAAATTGCTCCGCAGTGACTTCTTTTATATTATTCGGAATCCTTTGCAATTCTGCGCTCTTGGCTTCTATTTTAAGTTCATCCAATTTGTGAGATAAAGATCCAAAATCTTCAAAAGCTGTAGTAATCATTACTTCTTCATCATCTTTTTCAACATCCTCAGCTCCACCGTCAATCATTTCCATTTCAAAATCATCCCAATCCATTGTAATTTTAGCTAAATCGATTGTGAAAATTCCTTTTCTGTCGAAGATAAAAGCTAATTCACCATTCTTTCCAAGGTTACCGTCAAATTTATTGAAGATTGCTCTTACATTGGCAACCGTTCTGGTAGGATTATTGGTTGTACATTCTACAAAAAATGCAACACCTCCTTGTCCGTAACCTTCATAAGTGATCTCTTCATAGTTTTCTGCATCGGCTCCGCCAGCTTTTTTGATTGCTCTTTCAACATTGTCTTTTGGCATATTGGCACCCTTCGCATTTTGGATGCATCTTCTCAATGCAGGATTAGCTTCGGGGTCTGTTCCTCCGGCTTTTACTGCTAAAGCAATGTCTTTACCTATTTTAGAAAAAGTTTTGGCCATTTTATCCCAACGTGCCATTTTTGAGGCTTTTCTATATTCAAATGCTCTTCCCATTTTATAATTTAAATTTTGACAAAATTACTCAAAATCAACAACAAAAAAAATACCCCCAGAAACCTGGAGGTATTTATTATTTAGAAAAATTAATTATTTTTTCTTTTTAGCTGGAGCTTTTTTCTTAGCTGGAGCTTTTTTAACTGGTAAGTCAGATTTTTTGTAAGTTTCCCACTCTGATCCAGAGATAGCTCTTACAACAACTTTTCTGTCAGCTTGTCTTTCAGCATCAGAAGCCGTTTCTGGAACTTGTGCATCTTGTTCACCGATACCGATAGATTTCAATACTGATGGGTTTACACCTCTAGCTTCTAAAGCAGCAACTACTGAAGCAGCTCTTTGCTTAGATAGGTTTAAGTTATAAACATCACTACCTTTTTTGTCAGTCATACCAACAATTACAAAGTTTTGAGCTGGAGCATCTTTAATGATTTTTGCAGCTGTATCTAATTTACCACTAGATTCTTTTCTAATTGTAGCTTTGTTGAAGTCAAATAAAAGATCTTTAAATTCTCTTGTGATAACTTCTTCAATTGGTGGCTCTACAACTGGAGGAGGACATCCGTTGAATTCTGGAACACCAGGAACTGTAGGACATGCATCATCTTTATCTAAGATACCATCACCGTCTGTATCTGGCCAAGGACAACCGTTGTTTTCTGCAGGACCTGCAACTGATGGACAAGCATCATCTTTGTCGATAATACCGTCACCATCTGTATCAGGCCAAGGGCATCCACCATTCTCAACTGGACCAGCAACATCTGGACATTGATCGTCTTTATCTGGAACTCCATCACCGTCTGTATCAGGACATCCTTGGAATTCTGGTAAACCTGGTGTATCTGGACATAAATCGTCTTTATCTAAGATACCATCCTTATCTCTGTCTCTGTTTCCGAATCTAAAGTTCAAAGAAGCAGAAGCTTGCCAGAAGTTAGCATAATTAGCCTTGTCCCCTGGAGTAGAAACGTAATCACCTTGTACACCCAAACCGAAATTCTTAGTTAACCAAAAGTTAACACCTGCACCTGTAGATACAGTAAAGTGGTTAGCTTTACCCATTTCATTTCCACCATCTCCATTAGGTATCATTTCTGTAGGATTTCCGTTGATGAAAGTTTGTCTTGGGAAAGTAAGAGCAGTGTAATCATGTCTTAAATAGTTTGCACCTACTCTCAAGTAAGGATCAAACCAAGACTCTTCGTCCCAAATTAAACCAGCAGCTTTTGCTTGGAAACCAAGACCAGTCATTAACATGAACTCTTTACCCATGTTAAGTCTTTTGTTGTCAACATTTCCTACAGAGGTTTGCCAATCAATAACTAAACCTTTACCAATGTTTCTAGCAACTGTTAACTTAGAAAGTGGTGGTGTAATAGAAAAATTGTTCGTATTGAACATATTCTTCGTCAAATTAGTAGCAGAAAACGTGTTACTGAAATTACCACGCTGTGCTGTATGGTTTTCCGCATGAGCACCAACTCCGATCATCCACGGATTGTTGGTAGTCTGAGCGAAAACAGTAGAGGCAACCGTAAGCGCCAATGCTGAAATTCCTAATTTTAGATTTTTCATAGAATTAAATGATTAAATAATTGATAATGCAAAATAAATATAATTTTTCTTTATAAACAAAGTTTTAAGGATGATTTTTAACTTTTCTTTAATATTCTATCGAGGTTTCGTTTATTTTCTCTATCTTTTATTGCCTCTCTTTTATCAAAGAGTTTTTTACCTCTCCCTAAAGCGATAAGAATTTTAGCCTTTCCTGCATCATTAATATAAAGTTTTAACGGAACTATTGTATTCCCTGCATCCTTAAGTTTTTTTTCAAATTTTAACAATTCTCTTTTGTGCAAGAGCAACTTTCGTTCCCTTTTTGTTTTATGATTATAAAAAGTGCCTAATTTATATTCATCAATCATCATATTAATGATATACAATTCACCATCGATGAACTGGCAAAAAGCTTCTGTAATAGATGCTTTAGAGGAGCGTAAAGATTTAATTTCGGTACCGGTCAACACCATTCCCGCCTCTATTTCTTCGAGAATTTCATATTCAAATCTAGCCCTTTTATTGAGTATCCTGACTGTTTTTTCAATCTTCATTATATTAAATTTTGTTATTAAATATACAAAATTTGCTTTCATATAAAAACTTGAGTATTACATTATTATAATTTACCCAAATTCTTTTCGTAATTTTGCGCCAAATTTACAAAACTATATGTTAACAGTATCTAATTTATCTTTACAATTCGGGAAAAGAGTTCTTTTTGACGAGGTAAACATAATGTTTACCAAAGGAAACTGCTACGGAATCATCGGAGCAAATGGTGCAGGAAAGTCTACATTCCTTAAAATATTAACAGGAAAACAAGACCCAACAACAGGACACGTATCTTTGGAACCTGGAAAAAGAATGTCTGTTCTTGAGCAGGATCACTTTGCTTACGATCAATTTACTGTACTGGAAGCGGTTTTAAGAGGAAACAAAAAATTATTTGAAATAAAAGAAGAGATGGATGCCCTTTATGCAAAGGAAGACTTCTCTGACGAAGACGGAATTAAAGCCGGTGAACTAGGTGTTGTCTACGATGAAATGGGTGGATGGAACTCTGAATCTGACGCACAAACCATGCTTTCAAATGTGGGTATCAAAGACGATATGCATTGGCAAATGATGAGCGAATTAGAGAATAAAGACAAAGTAAAAGTTCTTTTGGCTCAGGCGCTTTTCGGAAATCCAGATGTGTTGATCTTGGATGAACCTACGAATGACCTTGATATTGATACAATCTCTTGGTTGGAAGATTTCCTTGCTGATTATGAAAATACTGTAATCGTAGTTTCTCACGACCGTCACTTCTTAGACACCGTTTGTACACACATCGGAGATTTAGATTATGCTAAATTAAACCTTTACACAGGTAACTACTCTTTCTGGTACCAAGCTTCTCAATTAGCAACAAGACAAAGAGCTCAGGCTAACAAAAAAGCGGAAGAAAAGAAGAAAGAACTTCAGGATTTCATCGCGAGATTTAGTTCAAACGTTGCAAAAGCTAAGCAGGCTACTGCAAGAAAGAAAATGATCGATAAATTAAACATCGATGATATCAAACCTTCTTCTAGAAGATATCCAGCGATCATTTTTGAAATGGAAAGAGAAGTTGGTGATCAGATTTTAGATGTAAAAGGTCTTGAAAAAACGAAAGACGGAGAATTATTGTTCTCTAACATCGACTTAAACCTTAAGAAAGGAGATAAAGTTGCTATTTTGTCTAAAAACTCTTTAGCAATTACAGAATTTTTCGAAATTTTAGCAGGAAACACTCAACAAGACAAAGGAACTTTTGCTTGGGGAGTTACGACTAACCAATCTCACATGCCTTTAGACAATACAGAATTCTTTAAGGAAGATATCAATTTAGTTGACTGGTTGAGACAATTTACCAAAAACGACGAAGAGCGTCACGAAGAATTCATGAGAGGATTCTTAGGAAGAATGCTTTTCTCTGGTGATGAAGCTTTAAAATCTTGTAAAGTACTTTCAGGAGGTGAAAAAATGAGATGTATGTTTAGTAGAATGATGCTTCAGAAAGCAAACGTTCTTTTATTAGACGAACCTACCAACCACTTAGATCTTGAAAGTATCACGACTTTGAACAACTCATTGTCTAACTTCAAAGGAAATCTTTTATTGGCGTCTCATGACCACGAAATGCTTTCAACTGTCTGTAACAGAATCATCGAATTGACTCCAAACGGAATCATCGACAGAGAAATGACTTACGACGAATATCTTGCTGATAAAAAGATCAAAGAACTAAGAGAAAAAATGTATTCTTAATTTTAGAACAACATTAAAATCCATAAAAAATCCTCAATTAATTTTGAGGATTTTTTTGTAATATTTAGTTTACTTATTATTTTGTCAATTTTGTTTTAGGCAAAGAAACTGTTCCCGGATCTTTCCATAAACCATCTTTTTCGGCACGCTTTTTCACCGCTTCTGCTCTTTTATTGCTGTCCGGATGCGAATTAAACATTTTCTGAAATCCTGACTGAGCCGTTCCTCCTTCTGATAATAAAGCTAATTTTTTGAATGCTGTGTAAGCTCCGACAACATTATAATTATTTGCTTTCATAAAATCGTAAGAATACGTATCGGCTTGAGACTCCTGTTTTTTACTGTGAGAAGCATCCAAAAATTCATTTGCCATTTTCCCAACCTGACTTTCATTTAATGTAGCAATCGTATTTGAGGCTGATGAAGCAGCGTCTAAAGCTGCAGCTTTCAGATAAGCCGACTTAATAGCATCTTTGGTATCCTGATTTTTAACATGACCAATTTCATGACCAATTACAGCCAATAATTCATCATCCGTCATAATATCCATTAAAGAAGAAAAAACACGAACACTGCCATCTGCGCAAGCAAATGCATTGATGTCTTTCACTTTATAAACTTTATAATTCAGGTTTAAACCATCCTGAGACTTATGCTTTCCAAAAAGTTTATTCAGCCTTACTGTATAAGGATCTTTCGGGCCAGCGATCGGATTATTCTTATCCATATAATCAACAGATTCTTTAGATAATTTTATGGCATCTGCATTGGAGAAAGATAAAGCTGAAGCTCCTTTAGATACAACACCCGCTGCTTTTCCAAGATTAATTTTCTGAGCCTGAACGCCCGAGAAAGCACTTATCAAAAGTGCCGAAATGAAGATTTTTTTCATATTAAATAATTTGTGCTGTGAAGATAATACTTTTCATCAAAATAAAATCCTTTTCCGGAGAGATACCGAAAAAGGATTTTTAATATTAAAAAAGAAATTATTTATACAATAAACAGACCTGCAATTGCTGCAGCATCTGAACCGCTAAGAACCTCATCATAAGCTGCAGATCCGGCCGCTGCTCCAAAAGCAGTTGCAGTATTAAATCCAGCTTGTAGTGTAACACCTTCTCCTGCGTAGACTGGATTTGTTGCAGGAGGCATACTTCCGCCATCTGCCAATTCTATCCAACCTTTATTGGCACGCATTCTTCGCACCTGAGAAGCATGTCTCGCTTCTACAGAGTGGATTTGTAAAGCAGCCTGAAGAACCGCCTTGTTAGACATCACATTTCCTGCTTGTCCTTTATAAGCTCTTACTCCTGTATCTTCAAAAGCTTGCGCCAAAATCAAAAACTGTTGGTAATTGGTAAATGGTGTAAAGTTTCCTCCGGCTGTAAAATCGAAGGTAGGTTTTGCTCCCGGTGTTTCTCCTAAAGAAGTTAATGTTGCTTTTAAAAACGCAACGTGAGCTGCCTCATGTTTAGAAATCTGCATAAAAACAGTACGGTCTGCTGTAGGAATTAAAGTTCCGGTGTTGAGACCTATTCTGTAATATTCATCTTCTAAATATTCCAAAGTTAATGCTAACTGAAGAGCATCTGTTAAAGCGCTTTTCATCGATGTTCCGGGAACATTATCGTTAAAAGTTTCTGCTTTTGCAGTAGTTGTCATTAAACCGGCTAAACCCAATGGTAAAGCTGCAACTGCGGCTTTCTTTCCAAATGCTGAAATGTCTGAAAGCGAACCTGATCTAGACGTTTGTCTTGTAAAAAAAGAATCGTCTGAAAGTTTATCTAGTAATTTAAGAATATTCATAATAATAGATTTAATTTGATTAGTTGATAACTTGTTCTTTCCAAGTGAATGGAGTTTTTATAAATCCTCCGGCTGCCATTACGATATCCTTTGGTTCTTTGGCAACATCAAGCCCGTTTGCATTGATGACATCATCTCCTGAAAATGCTGCAGTTCCCGGATTGATTAAATCTCTAATCGCTGAAGCATGTCTTGCTTCCACTGAAACTATTTTTCCAGCAATCACCAAATAAGCAGGGTTTGTAATATATTTTCCAGCTGCATTATATGCTGCAACACCCGTATCTTCTAAAGCTTTCGCTGTAGCCAAAACTGAGTTTCTATCATTAAAATTCACGTTCGAATACTGAAATTCCAAAGTGGGTAAAACATTATTCGTTACGCCAGAAATGGCCGCTTTGAAAAAGTCACGGTGTATAACTTCGTGATGATAAAGATCGGTAAGAACTTCTTTTTCGGCATTTGAAATTCCGGAATAGAAATTATTAACGACTTTGGTGTAAAAATCTGCTTCTAACTGTTCAAGTGCGTACGCATAATTGAGAACACCTACATCACCAGATCCCAAATCAAATATTTTGTTAGGTTCCATGTATTCGAAATCGTCGTCATCGCAGCCTATCAAAGTAAGGCCGGCAACGGCAATACCAATGCCGCTCAGTTTTAGAAAGTTTCTTCTGCCGGTATCCAGAGTTGCTCCCTGGTTAGAAACTTGAATTGGTTTTTTCATAATATAATTTTTAAATGGGTTTAATATTTAAAATTACTTACGAGACTCTCAACGCTTTGGTTTTATTAAATTGTAAAAAAAATCAAAATTCATTAAAAACTTAATTTTAAAACACTATTTATATTGAAAATAACTCAACATCAAAAGCAAAATGAATTTGAATTTGAGCAGACATTTCAATAGCTTTTAAAATAAATTTTACCTATTTTTGTGACATGAGCCAAAAATGGATTTATAAACCCGAACCTGATGAAGAAATTGTAGATGGATTGAGTTCGTCGCTTGGTTTTGGAACTTTTGAATCCAAACTATTAGTTCTCAGAGGAATCGACAATTATCAAAAGGCGAGAGAATTTTTCAAACCTAACGTAACCGATATTCACAACCCTTTTCTGATGGCAGATATGCAAAAAGCAGTAGAACGCATTGCAACAGCTATAGAAAATGGTGAAAAAATCATGGTTTACGGAGATTATGACGTAGACGGAACCACTGCGGTTGCGCTGATGTATCTTTACCTCAGAAAAATTGTTCAAAAAAAATATTTAGATTACTATATTCCAGACCGTAATTCTGAAGGATACGGAATTTCTACCGAAGGTATTGATTTTGCAAAGGAAAATGGCTTTTCGCTTATTATCGCATTAGATTGCGGAATTAAGGCGATTGACATGATTAATTATGCCAAAACCAAAGACATTGAGTTTATCATCTGTGATCACCATTTACCTGGTGACGAAATTCCAGATGCAACAGCAGTTTTAGACCCAAAAAGGGTTGACTGCAGATATCCTTTTAAAGAACTTTCAGGATGTGGTGTCGGTTTTAAACTGTGCCAAGGTCTGAATACTATTTATAAAATTCCCGAATCGGAACTGTTTGAACTGACAGATCTTCTGGCAATTTCTATTGCTGCAGATATTGTTTCGATGACCGGAGAAAACAGAGTTTTAGCAAAAATGGGACTTAAAATGCTCAGAAAAACCCGAAATATGGGTCTGAGACTTTTAATTCCGGAGGATAAACTTTCTCATTTTGAAATTTCAAATATTGTTTTTGAAATTGCACCAAAAATCAACGCTGCTGGAAGAATTTCCCAAGGAAAAGCAGCCGTAGAACTGATGGTTTCAGACAACCTGAAACACGCTCACCAAATCGTAAGCGACATCATGAATCTTAATGATGAAAGGCGTGAACTCGACATGAACTCTACCCTTTCAGCACTTAATCAAATCATAGAATCACAACAGCAGACAAAGTTCTCAACCATTGTTTACCATCCTGAATGGAATAAAGGGGTAATAGGAATTGTTGCTTCAAGACTTACCGAAACTTATTATAAACCTACCTTAGTTTTCACAGACGGAAACAATGGTGAAATGGTAGCTTCGGCAAGATCGGTTTCAGATTTTGATGTACATGAAGCATTGGATCTTTGCTCGGAATACTTTTTAAAATTTGGAGGACACCACGCTGCAGCAGGACTTTCTATGGAGAAATCGAAGTTTGAGGATTTCAAAATTAAATTTGAAAGAATTGTTGGTGAAAAAATAAAAGACCATCAAAAAGAACCGTCAATTACCATAGATGCTGATGTTGATGTTGATGAAATTAACAGAGATTTTATCAATTTCCACAGAAAACTGGCTCCTTTCGGACCTCACAATATGAAACCTAATTTGGTTTTAAGAAATCAGAAGATTTCCGGTTACTTAAAAACGATGGGTAAAGATAATAATCACCTGAAGTTTTATATCAAACAAGAATCTACCGGAAGAAATATAGAATGTATTGGTTTTAAACTAGGGCAATTTGCCGATGATTTTAGAACTAAAAATTTCGATATAGCTTTTACGCTAGAAGAAAATCATTGGAAAGGAAATGTAACGCATTGCCTGAATATTAAGGATGTTAAGTTTCATGAAGGTCAATAGTAAATTTTCCTTCGGAAGTGAATACTGAATTCTTAAAAATTAAAAATTTGACAAGTCTAGCGAATTGACTTGCAAAGCAAAATTGACAATTGACTTATCTACTTAATGAAAAAAATCGGCTTATTTTTCGGATCATTTAACCCAATTCATATTGGGCATTTGATATTGGCGAATTATATTCTTGAAAATTCGGATATGAATGAATTGTGGTTTGTGGTGAGTCCGCAAAACCCGTTTAAAGAAAAAAAGTCACTTCTAAACGATCACAACAGGCTCGATATGGTAGAACTCGCCATCAAAAATTATCCGGATATGCGGGCTTCAAATGTAGAGTTCTCACTTCCTACACCAAGTTATACCATCGATACTTTAACCTATCTAAAAGAAAAACATCCTGACTATTCTTTTAGTTTAATTATGGGTGAAGATAATCTTGGAAGTTTACACAAATGGAAAAATGTTGATTTATTAATAAAAAATCATCACATTATTGTTTATCCCAGAGTTTTTGAAGGTGACAAAAAAAATTCTGAAAATATAAATAACGAAAATATTTCGCTTGTGAAAGCACCTGTTATCGAATTATCTGCTACTGAAATTCGTAATATGATAAAACAGGGTAAAAACGTAAGACCGATGCTTCCGCCGGAAGTTTTTGAATATTTGGATGGAAGTAGTTTTTATAAGTAGAAGTTAGAAGTTAGAAGTTAGAAGTTAGGCAAAATTAAATACAATGGAATTTCTCGAAAATTTTTTCGCAAAATATGGTCAGGAAAAAGTCATCAAATGGTTTAAACAAATCTGTTTGGCTGAAGCTGTTTCTTGGTTTTTCCTTTTTACTGCAATGATTTGGATTCGGGTTGACCCTGAAGGTATTTTACCTATTGTGTACATCAGTACAATTGGAAGTATTCATGGACTATTTTTTACGCTTTATCTTCTATTTCTTCCTGCTACCAGAAAAATATACAATTGGGATGATGAAGATTCTGTTTTTGCTTTGATAGCTGCCTTTTTCCCTTTTGCCACGATCTGGATTGACAAAAAACTGGCGCGTTTCGATAGAGAATAATAAAATTTTAAAAAAAACTTACCCTTACTGTAACAAATATACTGTTATAGTTGTCTTATTATGTAGAAACTTAAAATTCTACAAATTCCAATAATAAATTTTAATCACTACTAATCAAACACTTAAATTAAAAATAAAAACATTTATACTACTTTGTATTGCATGATACTAAATTTATTATATATCTTTGCAATGTAAAATAATAACAGATACAAGCATCTAAACTAAAAAATATAATTATGAAAACTCAAATATTCATCGCAGCACTTTTCTTAAGCGGATTTACTTTTGCCCAGGAAAAAAAAACAGACACAGTAAAAACTCAAAAAATAGAAGAAGTTGTTTTGACAAAGCAAGTTTTTAAAAAGCAAAGCGACCGTTTTGTATATGATGTAGCTGCGTCTCCTGTAGCCAAAGGAAACACAACTTTCGATCTATTGAGACAGACTCCCCTACTTTCGACAACAGATGATAAAACATTAAAAATTGTAGGAAAAAATAATGCACTAATCTACATCAATGGTAGAAAAACCAATATGGATGCTGAATCTGTTACTCAGTTTTTAAAAAATACTCCCGCAGAAAATATTCAGAAAATTGAAGTAATTACTGTTCCTGGAAGTGAGTTTCAAGTAGAAGCTTCAGATGGAATTATCAATATTATTCTTAAAAAGAAAATGAGCGACGGTCTGAATGGAAACATGAGAATGTCTAATTCTCAAAACAAATACAATGGCAGTTCTGCAAGTTTTTCGGCTAACTACAGAAAAGATAAGTTGGGAATCAGTGCCAATTTATACGGCGGAAACAATATTGACGCTCAACATTATATTCTGAGAAACGGAAATGATCTATCTTCAAATGAATCTACAGGAAACATTGATGATCCGAATCAATACATTGGTGGTTATCTGAATTTTGATTATCAGTTGACAGAAAAAAGCAACCTTGCTCTATCCTGGAATTCAAATGCTAATAAAAGTTATAATTCTACGGTCAATTTATTTAATACCATCCGCGCATTTGATGAAGACACTCAATCTTTTAAGACCAATTATACCAATTCTAAAAATAAAGAAGATGCACGTTCTTACAATAATTCGGTTAACTTAAATTATGAATTAAAAACGGATTCATTGGGAAGCAAACTAAATGTAAATGCGGCTTATCTTAATTACAAAAGATTTCAGTTTACAGACAACAAAACATTTGCCGCAGATCCTTCAGGAAATAATACACAATTAAAACCCAACCAGACAATTACTCAAAATCTACCGCAGATCATCAATAATTTTTCTAGTACTGTAGATTATATTCAAAAGTTTAAGAATGATTTCACGGTTGCTATTGGTGGAAATTTTAATAAAACAAAAACAGATAACGATACAAAAAACACAACCACAGTTTATGATATTGACGGAAATATTGCAGAATTATTTGATTCAAACGGAAATACTATTGACAACCCAAAATATGAACCTAATCACTTCATTTATGATGAAAATATCTATGGTGCTTATTTAACATTGGAGAAAAAGTTCTCTGATAAACTTTCAGGGAAAATTGGTACCCGATACGAAATTACCAACAGCTTGGGAACTTCAGACAATGCTACTGAAGAATACAGAAAGATTGAAAGAAATTATAATAATTTACTTCCGTATCTGAGCGTTAATTATGCTATTAATGATAAAAATAATATATCGTATGCATTTTCGAGCAGAATGAGAAGACCTAGTTTTTGGGAGCTTAATCCTGTAAGAAATATTTTGACTGAGACCAATTATACTCAAAACAACCCTTTTGTTAAGGCTTCGTCAACCTATAACCAGGAACTGACCTACATGTTCAAAAATTCTTACTTTTTGATCTTAAATCACTCCTTCTTCAAAGATGTAATTACTCAGGTTCCATTACAAGGCTATGCAAAATCGATGGATGGTAAAATCACCAAGCAAAACGTGCTTCGCTACATCAGAACAAATTTTGGTGACAAACAGGAAATGTCTGCAATGTTGGGAATGAATAAAACATTTTTTAATCAATATCTGACGATGAATTTCAATGTTGGAGTACAGCACAACGTTAACAATGGTTCTTTGGCTGTAGATCCTACGAATGGTGATATTTTTCTTGATAAAGAGGGAAACCAAATTGTGTACAGTAATAATATAAGATCTACAAGTATCTTGATTCAAACCAATAACACTATTCGTTTAGATAAAAAGAAAACCTGGTTTTTGGGCGTAAACTATTTCTTTGTAGATAAACAGCAAATCGAATTGGGAATGCTTAAGAATCTTTCAAGCCTTGATGTAAGTTTAAAGAAAAACTGGAACGACTGGACTTTTGCTTTAAATCTAAATGATGTTTTAAGAACAAACATCGTAGAAATTGAAGATTATCAAGCCAACGGAAATTACAACTATGTAAGAAACGACCAATTCAGAAGAGGCGGAACATTCAGTATTACGTACAACTTCGGAAACCAAAAAGTAAAAAAAGTAAGAAACATAGAAGGCGCATCAGATGCGATTAAAAGCAGAACACGTTAACATTCAATCTTCATATATTTTATTTTGTAAGAAACCCATCAAGAAATTGGTGGGTTTCGTTTATATTTATGATTATGAAAAAAAATCTGATAATTTTATTTTTAGTTTTAATTCTTTTTAGCTGTAAAGAAAAAACAATAAATATCAGTAAAGACATTACTTTCGATAAACAAATGAATGTCTCTTACGGAAATGATTCTGAACAAAAATTAGATTTATATATTCCCAAAAACACTCAACAAAATAAAAATTTATTTATCATCATTCATGGTGGAGGTTGGAAAGCAGGAAATAAATCTCAGCTTACTTATTTCATTTTGTCGATGATGGAGAAATTCCCCAAAAGTGTTTTTGCAAACATTAATTACAGATTAGCTTCTGAAAATCGTTTCGGAATTCCAAATCAGACAGACGATATTAATAGAGTAATTTTATTTTTAGAAAAAACATTGAAATACAAACCCAATATTATTCTTCTCGGAAACAGTGCGGGTGGTCATTTATCAATGCTTTATTCATATAAATCTGATGGTAAAGCCAATATAAAAGCAGTAATAAATATCGTTGGTCCAGCCGATTTATCAGATCCAAGTTTTAAAAATTATTATGATTATTCATTTGTCGAAAATCATTTGGTTGATCCAACTCTACTTTCTAAAGGAATTTCTATGGAAAATTTTGCAAGCCCAGTTTATTGGATTAATAAAACGTCTCCACCAACCATTTCTTTTTACGGAAATAATGACACTGTAATTCCATTATCACAAAAAAATATTTTAGACTCAACTTTAAACAAAAACGGAATTTTTAATCAATCTTTCGAATTTACAGGTGGGCATCTTGATTGGGTGAATGAGAGAAATGCTCCATTTGTAATCAATTCGATTAGTGAATTTTTAAAGCAAATTGACAAAAATAAAACGCCTTGAAAAATTTCAAAGCGTCTTATTATTTAATTAAATATTTTAATGATTATTCAGACTTTAAAACTTCTGTTCTTTCCGAAACTCCGTTTGCATTAAATGCTTCAATCTGGAAATAATAAGAATCTACTCGGTCTGCTCCGGTGAAGAAATATTCGTTTTTTCCGTATACCATAATACTTCCGTATAATTTATCCGGAGATTTTCCCCAATAAATAACATAACCATCGGCTTCTGAGTTTTGCTGCCATTTCATCCAGATGCTTCTTCTTTCACCATATTTCTTTGGATCAGCTCTCAATGGAACAAAGTTCTGAACTTTTGCAGGTTTTGCACCCGCTCCTTTTCCAAAAACTCTGAAACCGCTTAATGCAAATTTTCCTGTAGGCATTTTCAGATTTTCCATTTTTAAAAATCTTGCTTCAGCAGGTTTCTCCAATTCTACATAATCGTGAGGAACGTCTTTAGTATTTTTACTTTTATCAACAATTACTTTCCACTTTTTACCGTCATTTGAGCCATAGATTTTATACTGATGCATTTTGCCTTCCGTTTTTCCCATAAATTCAACATCCTGATCTGCATAATTTATTTGAATGGCATTAATGGTAGAAACTTCGCCTAAATCAGTCTGAAACCATTCCCCGGAATTTCCGGTTTTGGCACTCCAGTACGTTTTAATATCTTCATCTACAGCATTATTGGAATGATAACCTCCTAAAGTAGACGAAACCTGAACGGGTTTATTGTAATTTAACAACATCCAGCCTGTGAAAAGTCCTTTAGAAAAATCTTTTCCCTGCGCAAACCGCGGAAGCAAAGTCGGATAATCACCATAAGCAGTGTTGGTGTACATTACATCATCTTTATCGAAACCTGCAGGCCAAATTCCTAAACGTCTTTCAAAATTATTTTTAGTGGAAATAAAAATAGTTGAAACATGCCACCAGTTTTTATAATTATCTTCGAAAGTTGCACCATGACCCGCTCCTCTTGCAAAACCTCCCGGCTTATAAGAAAAAGGATTGTGCTGTTGGTATTCATAACCTTCCAAAGGATTTTTAGAAACATACACTCCGTCAGAATATCCGCTGAATTCTGTTGCAGGAGCACCGTATTGCATGTAATATTTGTCTTTATATTTGGTTACCCAAGCTCCTTCTACAAAAGGTTGCAAGAAAACATTGTCATTATATTCACCGAATCTTTCCCAACCGTGATCTTCTGGTTTTAATCGTAAAATAGGTTTTACAAAACCTTCAGACTGAAGATTTTTAACTTTTACTTCAGTTCCCAAAAGAGGCCATTCGTTGCTGGATCCCCAATATAAATAAAGTTTATTTTTGTCTTCATCATAATGAAAAGCCGGATCCCAAGCTCCAACTTTTAAAGTATCTACAGCAATTTTCCAATCGTCTTTTGTTGGATTGGTAGATTTCCAGATCGGGAAATCCTGTTCCCAGGTTGAACCGTAAACATATAAAGTATCTTTCATTGCCCAAACTGCAGGAGCGTTCAGATCGTGAGTATATTTATTATCTCTCAGGAATTTTCTTTTCACAAATTTCCAGTCGAGCATATTGTCACTGTACCAATATCCTTCCTGATTGGTTGAAAAAAGAAAAAGCTTTTTCTGAAAATTAACAATTACCGGGTCTGCAGTTGCACGGTGTTTTCCTTGTTTTGAAAAAACTTCAAAAGGCGTGTAACCGTAATCGATATTAATTGGGTTACAAAAGGTTTTCTGCTGTGCATTTGAAAAGAAACACAGAAGTATAACCATGCTCAAATATAATCTCTTACTCATAATCAAAACTTTATATTTCTACAAATTTAAAGTTTTTTTAATGGTTGCTTGAGATTGAAGCATAAAAAAACTTCCGACCTTAATTAAAGCCAGAAGTTTTTATTTTGTTTAATTTAAAATAATTTATTTTTTAGGTAAAAAAACCTCAGCTAACATACATCTTGCACTACCTCCACCGTTTACTTCAATCGTATTTAAATCTGAATAAATGATTTCACAATATTTTTCAATATTAGAAATTTGTTCAGCATTTAAAGACTGATAAGCAGTTTGGCTCATTACTAAGAACTTTTCGCCATCTTTATTTTGCACCTGCAGCATGTTTCCAGCAAATTGCTGCATTTGTTCTTCGGAAATTTCAATGATTTCTTTTCCTGAATTTTTAATGGTTTCAATAACTTTGCTTCTCTCCAATTCAGAATCAATACAGTCAAGACAAATTACTACGAATTTATCGGCAACACACATCATTACATTGGTATGGTAGATTGGAAGTCTTTCTTCGCCAACCGTTTGAAATGAATGGAAAACAACAGGTGTAAATCTATATTTAGTACAAAACTCTCTGAATAAACCTTCATCAAGTCTCAAAGAAACCGATCCGTAAGCAATTCTGTTATCATGATCGAAAATCATACTTCCTGTTCCTTCTAAAAAATGTCCCTGAATTTCAGGCAATGACCAATCATCAATTTCAGAAACTTCAAAGCCTTGATTTTTGATACTCTCAATAATATCTTCTCTTCGCTCTACCCTTCTGTTTGAAGCAAACATCGGATATAAAACCACTTTTCCATCTTTGTGGAAACTTACCCAGTTGTTTGGGAAAATAGAATCCGGAGTATGAGGATCGATAGTGTCTTTGATGGTAATTACATTAACACCTTTGTTTCTCAGTTTTTCAACAAAAATTTTGAATTCAGCCAAAGCTTTTGACTGAATATCTGCACCTTTCTGCTCTACCTGAAAATAATTATTCTCTGCCGTTTCTGCATTATAACCGAATGCAATTGGCTCTATCATTAATACTGTATCTGTTGTCTGCATTGTTTTTGAATTTTTAATAATCTTCTTTAGTTAAAAATGTATGGATTGGAAAAGATAAAAGATCAGAATTTTGAGATGGATTAAATTTATATTTTTTACCTGTCATTGTTTCTGCTTCTACTTCCAAACCTTCGAAATATCTTTTTACGTATCTGTCTTTTCTTCTTACGCCCTTTGAAGTTCTGAGAATTTCATCTTTTACATCTTTTGATGCTGAATAATCTGCAGTTACTTTTGAACTATCTGTAAAGTCTAAATAATTGTAGATCAACTCTTCTTCGTCTTCTTCAACAGATGATGTATCAAAATTATCTACGAAATTCTTATTCAATTTTAAGTTAAATAATATCGAAGAAGAATAGAGTTGTAAATAATACATTGATAGCATTTTGTTTTTGATAGTATAAGAATTACCACAACCTTTGACTCTATGGACATTTTGTCTATAAACTAAAATTCCGTTTTTAAGTTTGTATATAGATTTATTAGGAAATTTTCGGTTAATCACCTTTCCTCTTTCATCATATTTTATTTCTTCCCAAATAACCCATTCATTAAAGGCGTTTTGATAATTTTTATAAATGATTTTCTCTTTTATAGTCTCATTTTCATCGTAGAAAATTTCTCTGAAAGGAATAGATGCATATTCTAATTTTTCACTGACTTTTTTTCCTAATTTTTTGTGAATGGTTAAAACAGAGTCATTTTCAATTTTTATATTCTGGTGTTCGGGATAATTTTCAAAATGGTATTTAGTAACTTTATAATCTTTTTGTAAAATGGAATCTACAATAAAATGACCGTCAAATTTTTCCTTCGTTACTTCGGTTTGATTAAAATATTTTTTATTCCAAATCTTTCCGTTGTTATAAGTTTCTCTATAACTTAAATCTGGATTTTGTTGATTAAAAAAATACTTTATTCTAAAAACATTCAGAGAATCGTTTTTCTTACGATCAAAGTTGTATACTTCCCTTTCTTCATACAAAGTATTGTTAAAAGATACTTTTGAAAATTTACTGAAGGTGACAATTCCATTATTATCAATTGTTTTTGAAAGCTGATTGACGTAATTATTTTTAAAATTTAAATTAAATTGTTGTTGCCACATGTCTTTGACTGACTTTACAGAAATCAGTCGATTTTCGTCATCAAAATCAAAGTATTGGGTATTTAACGAATCTTTTACCAGAATCGATTTGTCTGAAAGTACTTCAATAGATCGGAGAACTTTATTGCCTTGTTTTAATTTTAAAGTTTTAATTTTATTTTCTTTCAAACCTTTAATATTTCCATATACAACTTCAGCCCAGTTAAGTTTTTGCTGAGAATAGGCTTTAAATATAGATAACAAAAGAAAAAATAAAACTAATTTTTTCAATAGACTTCAATTTAATTTAGTCTCTTACTAGCGGCATTGTAGAACATCTCAACAAGCCTCCCATTTTAGAAATTTCTCTGTAAGGAATTTCTTCAACGGTCATTCCCCAAACATCTCTTAAATGATTGTTCATTCTTGTGAAAGCTTTATCTGAAACCACAACTTCCGGAGAAATCGAAAAAATATTTGGGAACATTTCAAACATTTCTTCATCTGTTACGTGGAAACAATTTTCTTCACCGAAGATATCAATGATCAGATTGTAATCGCTTTCGTCTACAAAACCATTTTTATAAATAATACATTTATCATTTCCAACCGGGTTGAAGGTACAATCTAAATGTAAAATTCCCTGATAAGGTTCTCGGTCGTTTTTCTTTAATTCAAGATCAATGATTCTCTTTTTAGGAAAATATTCTTTAAGAATTTCGATGGCGTATTCGTTGGTTCTTGCCGTTTTATAATTTCTATAATCTTCACTGAAGCAAGTTCCGATGAAAAGAAAATCATTCCAAACAATTACATCTCCTCCTTCAATGTGAGCTGTTTCCGGAAGATTGATAATTTTTCTCCACGCTACTTTTTCGTAAACCTTTTTATAAGCTTCCTGTTCATCTGCTCTGTCGGCAATTACATTTGAAATAATCATTTTATCGTCGATTACAAAAGCAACATCTCTTGCAAAGACCTGATTGTAATCTTCAATAATATCCGGACGAAGAACTTCTACATCATATTTTTTCAGCACCGCTTCAAAAGCATTCATTTCGTTGATGATGTCTTCTTCTTTTGGATACATGTTGTGCTCTATGGTGTAATATGATTTTGCATCATAGCTTTCTTCCAAAGTAGGAATACCGCCCATAGAGTTGGGTTGACCTAAAACCACAGACCTCAGTCTTCCGGTTTCGTTTTTAATATTTAATTTCATAAATAATGAGAATTAAGCAAATATAATGAAACCAATGTGATGCTGAAAGTTTTTGCAACCGAGAATAAATGAAGCTTTTTCTGAAACTTTTGTACATTAGTGAATCTTTAATCATTTCATCTAATGAAGTTAAAGCTTGCAGATAGAATTAATGATAATCAGCTTAATTTCAAGCACAATATCTTTGTTATTTTTTTTAAATAAATATTTCATAACATGAAATATTATAGGTCTAACAGTATTATTTAATATCTCACTGCTATTTAGTAGAGTTTAGTATTTGGTATAAAATTTGAAATATTGCAAAATGAAAAAACATTAATAATATAATAACAATTTAAATGAAAAAAATAATTTATTATTCGACCTTTTGTCTAACATCTTTGTTTTTAATGAATTCTTGCAAACCTAATGGCTCAAAAGAAAATCAAAAAACAGAAATAGTTACCACTTCGGTAGCTGCTAAGAAAAACTTAACTAATAAAAGCTTTCTTCAACAGGTTGAAAAACCTAATTCCGACCCTATGCTTTCACCAGGTTTTATAAATTTTAAATCTGAAAGTACTGCACATTTTGCAGGATATGGCAGCGACATTATAGAAGATTGCACATATAAAGTTACAGGAAACTCTATTATGCTTGTAAGTAATCAATTACAACATAAATATCAACTAACAATAGTTGATGATAAAACACTTAAAGATAAATATGGATATCTATGGAAATTAAAATAAAAAAGACCCAAATTAATTTGGGTCTTTTTTATTTTAATTCAAAAACATTATCTGTTTGTAATATCAATATAATCTCTTTTTTGAGCTCCTTGGTAAACCTGTCTTGGTCTTCCGATTGGATCTCCTTTTAGTCTCATTTCTTTCCATTGAGCAATCCATCCCGGAAGTCTTCCCAATGCAAACATTACTGTAAACATTTCTGTAGGAATTCCTAACGCTCTGTAGATGATTCCTGAATAGAAATCTACGTTTGGATATAATTTTCTTTCGATGAAGTATTCGTCTTCAAGAGCTACTTTTTCTAATTGCATTGCAATATCCAACGCTTTGTCTTCAATTCCTAAAGCAGCCAATAAATCGTCAGCAGCTTTTTTGATGATTTTTGCTCTTGGATCGAAGTTTTTGTACACTCTGTGTCCGAATCCCATCAAACGGAAGCTGTCATTCTTATCTTTAGCTTTAGCAACCCATTTATTTACATCACCACCGTCTTTTTCGATTAATTCAAGCATTTCGATAACCGCCTGGTTTGCACCACCATGAAGTGGTCCCCAAAGTGCAGAAATACCTGCAGAAACAGATGCAAAAAGACCCGTGTGAGCAGAACCTACCATTCTTACAGTAGATGTTGAACAGTTTTGCTCGTGGTCAGCGTGAAGAATTAACAATTTATCTAAAGCAGCAGTCACCACAGGGTTGATTTCAAACTCTTCGTTTGGTAATCTGAACGCCATTTTGTAGAAGTTTTCTACATAGTTTAGGCTGTTATCTCCGTGGTTTAATGGTAAACCTAGAGTTTTTCTGTAAGTCCAAGCTGCAAGGTGAGCAAATTTAGCAATCAACAATTCAGCAGCAAGATCCATCTCTTCTTTAGACTGTACATTAACTGCTTTTGGGTTAAAAGCTGTTAAAGCAGAAGTAAGAGTAGATAAAACTCCCATTGGGTGTGCAGAACGAGGGAAAGCATCGATGATTTTTTTCATCTCCTCTGCTACGAAGTTATATTTTTTGATGTTACCGTTGAAGGTATCAAATTGTTCTTTTGTAGGCAATTCACCGTGAAGTAAAAGATACATTACCTCTGTGAAGTTTGATTTTTCAGCGATCTGCTCGATAGGATAACCTCTGTAGAACAATTCTCCCTGGTCACCATCAAGATATGTAATCTCGCTTAATGTAGCACCTGTATTTTTGTACCCTAAATCTAAGGTAATAAGACCCGTTTGGTCTCTTAATTTTGAAATATCTATTCCTCTGTCTCCGATTGTACTATCCACGATTGGATATTCATACGAATTACCGTCGTAATTCAATACCACTTTGTTGTCTGACATTATTTTATTTATTTTTTTTAAATATACTATTTATTATAAAATACGGCAAACAAAAAATTTCGTTCGCCGTTATTTATAAATTCAATGAATTATCTTTTGATTTTAAAAGCATCTAATCCTGGGAAATAAGCAGTATCTCCTAAAGCTTCTTCGATTCTTAATAATTGGTTATATTTTGCCATTCTATCTGATCTAGAAGCTGAACCTGTTTTGATCTGACCACAGTTCATAGCAACCGCAAGATCTGCAATCGTAGAATCTTCAGTTTCACCAGATCTATGAGACATTACTGATGTAAACTTGTTGTGCTGAGCCATTTGTACCGCTGCCATTGTTTCAGAAAGAGAACCAATTTGATTAACTTTTACCAAGATTGAGTTTGCAATTCCTTCTTTTACCCCTCTTGATAATCTTTCAACATTAGTTACGAATAAATCGTCACCAACCAGCTGCACTCTGTCACCAATTTTATCGGTTAACATTTTCCAACCTTCCCAGTCATTTTCCTGCATACCATCTTCGATAGAGATGATTGGATATTTGTTTGCCAATTCAGCCAAATAAGAAACCTGTTCGCTGCTTGAGAACTGAGGCGCATCTGCAGTCTGGAATTTTCTGTAATCGTAAACTCCGTCTTTGTAGAATTCTGAAGCTGCACAGTCTAATGCGATCATTACATCGTCACCAGGTTTGTAACCTGCTTTTTCAATTGCCTGAAGTAAAGTATCCAAAGCATCTTCAGTTCCTTTGAAAGTTGGTGCAAAACCACCTTCGTCACCTACCGCAGTAGAAAGACCTCTTGAATGAAGAATAGATTTCAGATTATGGAAAATCTCAGTTCCTTTTCTCAATGCGTGAGAGAAAGAATCTGCTTTTACCGGCATTACCATAAATTCCTGGAAAGCAATTGGTGCATCTGAGTGAGACCCACCGTTAATTACATTCATCATTGGAACCGGAAGTGTATTTGCATTTACACCACCAATATATTTGTATAAAGGCATTTTAAGTTCAGCAGCAGCAGCTTTTGCAGCAGCCAAAGAAACTCCAAGAATTGCGTTTGCTCCTAAGTTTCCTTTATTGTTTGTACCATCCAATTCGATCATAATCTGGTCGATAAGATTCTGATCAAAAACAGGAAGACCCACCAATTCTGGTGCAATTACTTCTCTTACATTTTCTACAGCTTTAGAAACTCCTTTTCCCATCCATTCTGAACCACCATCACGTAATTCAACTGCTTCATGCTCTCCCGTAGATGCACCTGAAGGAACAGCTGCACGACCCATCGCACCACCTTCCGTAAATACATCAACTTCAACTGTAGGATTTCCTCTTGAATCCAAAATTTGTCTCGCTTCTATGTAAGAAATGTAACTCATTTTTTATCTATTTTATAGTTTATACAAATTTAATCAAAATTTAAATTTTGAACGCATGGAAGAGGTAATTTCTGTATTTATCTGAGTTAAATTTTAGTTAATATTAAGATTATGATAATTTTAGATTTGAAAATAAAAAAGATCAAGCAAATTTTATTTTCAATTATATTTAAAACAACAAAAAACCTTCTTTAAAATTACTTCAAAAAAGGTTTTTCTTTCATATAATTTTTATTTACTTATTCATTTTTTACGGCATCGAAATTGAAGCTAACATTTAAAAATCCGAAGAAATTATTATTTTTAATATCATACTTTAATATTAAAGGAATCCAAAGATTTTTCAGAACCCTTACTCTTAAATCGGCATTTGCTAAAAGCTGATTATTTTTTTCTTCATCCATTAATCCTGAGAAAATTCTTTTAAATTCGAAATTGGGTTTGAATTCGACAAGAGAAACTTCTTTTTGTTTTAAGAGTTGAATATTTAATCCTATTTGGCTATTCCATTCTCTACGTTTGATATACTGACTTATTCCTATACTGTCTTTTGCATTAAATTCACTTCTTACATCTAATTCAAATATATTTTTTAGGGATTTCAAACCATGCAAGTAAACAAGATTAAATTTATATTCGTCAAACAGTTTAGATTTTTCTTGGATGGTATTTCTAAAGCCAATTGAAAGCAATGGTTGTAATTTTATTTCTTCAATTTTATCTAAAATCCTTTTGTCTATTGCAGTGCCTATATCAGAGAAATCATTTGGAAGAAAAGCTACAAAATCTTTGGGAAAATTATCAATTGGAATTACATATTTATCTGAATTTGCAGCAATGGCTTCGTCTAATTTTTTCATTTTGGATTCCAATTCGCTATCTTTTGTATCTGCCAAATGAAAATAATATTTTGCTTTTGCTTCTATCAAAACTCGTGAATAATTGGTATATAAATTTTGCTCATTAGATCCGTAAAGAGTATTAACTGATAAATCTCGTTTATTGATGATTGTCCAGTCAGCACCATAGGTAAAACCCTTGAACTTATAATCATTATCTAAATTTGCCCCTATTTCAATTTGAAAATTTCTTGTAAATTTTGCCTGTTCATAATTAACATCCGTAAACTGACTACTATCTGCTTTCACTTTTAAAGCATACAGAGTAGTTTTAATTTGAAACGCTTTTTTTTCACCCGTTAAATCTTTAAAAGCTAATTGTCCAAAGTCTGCAAAAACATCTTTCCAGTTTCCTGTTTTGGATTTATTCACTTCTTTTAAAATATATACTGATCTATTTTCTTCTGAGTGAATAACTTGGCTTTTACATAGTGACATTCCCAATGTCAGACTTAATATTATAAATTGTATTGTTTTCATTATCGTGTTCTAAAATAATATGTTGCATTAACTCTGTTCCCTTGTTGAATAGATGGTGTTGCGGTCGAGATATTACTTACTTCTATCTGATCATTATTAAAGTATACTCTAATAGTTGTTTTTCTATTTGGTGCAATTGGATTAGTTCCAAAAACACACAACATATAACTTCCATTTAAACCATCATAAACTTTTTCAAATCCGTACTCACTTATAAATTCTTCCATAAGTAATCCGTTTCTATATAAAAGACAATAAAATCCCATAAATGATTTGCCTCCTTCTATTCTTACATTAATTCTAAAATTTGCCATGATAATTATTTTTAGTTGTTAATTTATTTTTTTGGTGATGGCGCTAAAAGTCCGGCTAATGCACCGATTGCACCTGATGATATTGCCGTAAATACCGTAATCACTTGATTATTTAGTTTTTCGCCTAAGCTAATCGCCATTATTGTCAATGTGATTATTATTGCAAGAATTGCGATTCCCATTGATACTACAATGATCCTTTAAATCCAGGAATCTGTATCTTTCGGGTTTGTTGTCACCAAATTTTCGGCTGCCCTCACAGGATTGTCTCTAAATTCCTGTTGAAGTTTGGGATCGTTATTTAGTGCTGTTTTGAAATCATCAAACGTATTGTCAATTGTAGTTTTCATGGTTACTCGTTTTTTAAAATTTATACCTCAAAGTTCCTTCTAAAAAAGCTCCATGTCAATTACCCAAACGGGTGATTCTCACAACAAAAAACAGCACCATTAAAAAATGATACTGTTATATTTAGCTTAAAAATTAATTACAAATCTATTCTGAAGAACAAATGAGTTCCGTTTTCGGTGGTAACTTCACAATAGCCGTTTTGTTCCTGCATTCTTCTTTTCATATTTCGGAGACCATTTCCTTCTGGTTTTTCATGATCGATTCCTATTCCGTTGTCGGAAATTTTCATCATGAATTCTTTATCTTTTTGAACAAACGAAAGCTTTAGTTGATTAGATTGGCTATGTTTATACGCATTATTCAACGCTTCTTTTAAACACAGAAATAAATTTCTCCTTTGTTCTGTAGTAATGGTAGTTTCAGAAATTACATTTTCTTCTTCAATACTTAGCTGAATTTTTGTCTTTTTAAGAAAATTCTGTGCATATATTTTTGAGTAATCTATAAAGCTTCCCAATGTATCATTTCCGGAATTTAAGCTCCAAAGCATTTCCCGCATTGAAATATTCATTTCTTCGGAAGTTTTCAGAAGTTCATCGATATCATTTTTTAAATCTTCATCTTCAGCTCGTTGTTTTAAAAATTCTGCCTGAAGTTTCAATGCAGAAATTCCTGCTCCAAGATCATCATGCATATCATGAGAGATTCGTTCTCTTTCATTTTTTACTGATTTTTGTCTTTCGAGTTCTTTTTGGAGGATTTGATTTTGGTATTCTGATTCTTGAAGTTGTTTTTCTTTGAGGTAGAGAAGTTGTTTTCTGTTGTATATTAATACTACAAAAATTATAAAACCCACAAATAACATCATTACTACAAGTGCAATAATGTAAACCATTTTTATTTCATCAGGAAGATCTTTCATTTCTTACAAAATAGGCTACGGAAAAAAAGTGAATATGTTATAATATTAACTACGGTGAAAATCACTGAGATACTTTTCAAAAACTTAGGATCAAAATTGTTGAAATAGTACATCGGAAGACCTCTAAACAAAAAGAAGACAGACCAAATTAAGAGACCACAACTGATCCAAAATGACATTTTATCAAAAATTGCCCCTTCAACTTTTTGATTTAATATATATACGAACCAACCCATGCTTCCAAAAATATAAAACAATGGCAACAAAGCAAGGGTGAAAGAGCTAAGTTCTGTAAAATTATATTTGATTTGAAGAATAAAAGTAACGCCAAAAAATACACTAAAAACGAATGTCCAGATATTTCTATAAATTTTTTCTGGAAAATTTTCTCTAAAAAAATAAAAAAAATACAAATATGATGTTAGGACAAAAAGGAAAAATAAATAGTTAGAATTTATCACATCCTTCAATCTAATAATTGGGAATATAATATCTAATACAGTCACCATTGATAGATAAATATAAAAATGAAACTGCTGTTCAGATTTACCTTTTACCAACATATATATTGAAACTAAAAGATTAATCAGAACTACAATTTCATACGTATTATTTAAAATATTCAATTCTATTAATTTGGAGGTGAAAGTGAATTTAAATCATAATTATCTAATCCTGAAATTATCTTATCATCTGTGTCTATTGCATCAGTCAATGTAGTTAACTGTCCAATCTCATTATTATATTTCGTTACATAATAGTTTTTACTTTTTGTTATCACAATACTGCTTGGATCTACTACTTCAGACAATTTAAATTTTAAATTTTTAAACTTTACATTTTCATATTTATCATGAGCTTTAATTACTCCTTGTTGTATACCAAAGTCTATAACATCAATACTTAGATATTCTGTATTATTTTTTGTGATGCAGTATTGATTGATATGAGGTTTAATATTTTTCTTGTAATTCTCATGCATTATAAGAAAATCATCGGGTATAATTTCTACCGTCCCAGAATTCACAGACATCATTCCATAATATTTGTCATTAATTAATTTCCCAGTCCCGTCAAAATAACCTAGCAAAATATAAAGTTTGCCATCATAAGGTTTTAAAGAAGCGTATTTACTATTTAAATTACTATCAAATTGAACAAAATAAAGCCGAATTACTGATACTTTATTATTGCTTTGAAGAAAATTACAGATTTCCAGCCATTCTTTTTTCTCTAAAATAAACTCATCACCATTCAATAATTTTTGTTTATCTAGTTCAAGAAATGTTTTCCCTTTAAATGAACTTTCCATTTTTGCAGCAACGTCAGGAGGTACTGGATCATATTGTGGCTTTAATTGGGTTATCTCTTGTAACTCTTTCAAAAATTTTTGATTTCCATTACAGCTTGTGATTAATAAAAGAATTATTACATTCAAAAGAAGTTTAATTTTTTTCATAATTTCTAGTTTTTAAAATGGTTAAATTTATTAATAGCCTCCACTTTGTTATTGACGTGAAGTTTTCTGTAGATATTTCCGACGTGTTTTTTTACGGTATCAATGCTTATAAATAGTTTATCTGCAATTTCTTTGTATAAAAGTCCTTGAGATAAAAGTTCTACGATCTCAGTCTCCCGTTTTGTAAGCTCTTCAAGATCTTTTATTTCAATTGTTTTTTTTTCAAAATGAGCTAAAACTCTTCTTGCAATTGAAAAACTCATGGGTGCACCACCATTATAGACATCGCGAATAGAGCTCAGGATTTTATCCATGCTTTCCCCTTTGATCAGATAGCCCATTGCTCCGGCTTTAAGAGAATTGAAAATCATTTCGTCATTATCAAAGCTTGTGCACATGATGAATTGTGTGTTAGGCATCTCTATCTTCAACTTTCCGATAATATCAATACCGAGAATATCCTGAAGTTGGATATCCATCATCACTACATCCGGAGAAATATTAGATAATTTTTTCAGAGCAGTATTTCCGTCAAAAAACTGAGCAATCACCTTCATATCATTTTGATAATCGATGACTTTCTTCAACGCATTGTTGTAGTTTTTTTCGTCTTCTACTATGGCGATAGAAATGCTCATATTTTTTGTTTTTGTAAAGACAAATTTCAACAGAAAACAAAACAGAAACAATTACACTTTTGTGTAATAATAGAATTTCGAGTTGAGGTTATTGGTTTGTTTTTTGTTTTTATTAAATTTAAAGAAAATTTGGCAATTAATTTAAATTAATAATATCAAAAATAAACTCAATGAAAAAAGAACTTATCCTGTCGATTGGCATCTTGATGTTTTCGCTATCAAGCTGTAAAAAATCTGAAGAAGGGAATAAAGGAATTATAAAAGCAGATTCTGCAAACACAGAAATTCTTGCTGATAATGGAGCTGTAGATTCTACGATTGCTTATAATACAGATATCAATGGCAAGAAAAGCATAAAGACAGATTATGTTTACAAAGCTACCGACAAATCTTTGGTAAAAGTGGTTTTCAACTATGATCCTAAAAACAGAACTGTTTCTATTACCAATAATAATAAAACATTCGTGTTAGAGAAATCTGAAGCGAAAGTAAATGAAACGATTTATAAAAAAGATGATATGACCGCTACTGTAAAAGGCGACAGCTTAATTATTCATCAGGGGAATAATATTATCGAACTGGAAAGAACCAAAATTTAAAGCATAAAAAAACCGTTCAGAAATCTGAACGGTTTTTTATTTATATCCGGATGAATATTATTCTCCAGCTTTTTCTTCAGTAGAATCTGTTGATTCAGCTTTAGGCTCTTCAACTTTTTCTTCTGCTACAGGAGCAGCTTCAACAGCTACTTTTGCAGTAGTAGATCTTCTACTTCTTCTTGTCGTCTTTTTCTCCTCAGCATTAGGATTGTAAAGTTCGTTGAAATCAACAAGCTCGATAAGGGCCATATCAGCAGCATCACCTTGTCTGAAACCAGTCTTGATGATTCTTGTATAACCTCCGTTTCTTTCTGCGATTTTAGGAGCTACTGTTCTGAAAAGTTCAGTAACTGCTTCTTTACTTTGAAGATATGCGAAAACAATTCTTCTATTGTGTGTAGTATCTTCTTTTGCCTTTGTTAATAGAGGCTCAACATATACTCTTAAAGCTTTCGCTTTAGCTACAGTAGTGTTGATTCTCTTATGCTCAATTAGAGAACAAGCCATATTAGAAAGTAACGCGCTTCTGTGAGAAGAAGTTCTTCCTAAGTGATTGAATTTTTTACCGTGTCTCATTATTATTTAATTATCAGCGTCTAATTTATATTTTGCAACGTCGAAACCGAAGTTAAGACCTTTTGAATGCACCAATTCTTCTAGTTCTGTCAAAGATTTTTTACCAAAATTTCTGAATTTCATCAAATCAGACTTACTATAAGAAACAAGCTCACCTAGAGTTTCTACTTCAGCTGCTTTCAGACAGTTTAGGGCTCTTACAGAAAGATCCATATCTGCTAATTTAGACTTAAGTAGTTGTCTTGTGTGAAGTGTCTCTTCATCGTATTGGATAGATGCTTTCACAGCTTCAGTCTCCAGCGTGATTCTCTCATCAGAGAACAACATGAAGTGATAAATTAATATCTTAGAAGCTTCAGTTAAAGCATTCTGAGGGCTTATTGAGCCATCAGTTTCTATATCCAAAACCAATTTTTCGTAGTCTGTTTTTTGCTCTACACGGTAATTTTCAATACTATACTGTACTTTTTTGATCGGCGTAAAGATAGAATCAATAGCAATAGTACCTACAGGTGCATTGTTTGATTTGTTTTGTTCAGAAGGAACGTATCCTCTTCCCTTTTCTATATTAAACGTGATTTCAAAAGTAACATCAGAGTTTAGGTTACAGATCATCAAATCTGGATTCAAGATTTCAAATCCGTTGATAGACTGTCCTAAATCTCCAGCAGTAATTACAGTTTGACCAGAAACTTTAGCAACTACCTGCTCTGAAGCTTGGTTTTCTGCTGTAGCTTTAAGTCTTACTTGCTTAAGGTTAAGAATAATCTCGGTAACGTCTTCAATTACTCCTGGGATAGTTGAAAATTCGTGCTCTACACCTTCTATTTTGATAGATGAAATAGCGTATCCTTCCAGAGAAGAAAGCAACACTCTTCTCAAAGCATTACCGATTGTAAGCCCGAAACCTGGTTCTAAAGGACGAAATTCGAATTGACCTTTAAATTCATCAGAGTTAAGTAGAATTACTTTATCGGGTTTTATGAATTGTAAAATTGCCATATTGTTGGGTTGAGCAAAAAATTGATTAAAAAATTATTTAGAGTAAAGTTCGACGATAAGCTGTTCCTTGATGTCTTCCGGGATTTGGATTCTTTCAGGAGCAGAAATGAAGGTACCTTCTTTTTTCTCGTCGTTGAATTGTAACCACTCATAGTTTGCTTTTGATGCCAAAGCATCAGCAACAACCTCTAGAGACTTAGATTTTTCTCTTACAGCGATTACATCACCAGCTTTTACTAAATAAGATGGAATGTTAAGGATCTCACCATTTACAGTAATGTGTCTGTGAGAAGTTAATTGTCTTGCACCAGATCTAGTTTTAGCAAAACCTAATCTGTAAACAACGTTATCCAATCTTGATTCGCAAAGTTGTAATAGAACTTCACCTGTTACACCTTTACTTCTGTGAGCTTTTTCAAAAAGGTTAGCAAATTGTCTTTCTAAAATACCGTAAGTATATTTAGCTTTTTGCTTTTCCATTAACTGAACAGCATATTCAGATTTCTTTGCTCCTCTTCTTTTGTTAGGACCGTGTTGTCCTGGCGGTTGGTTTTTTCTTTTCTCGAAGTTTTTATCATCTCCGTAGATTGCAGCACCAAACTTTCTAGCAATCTTAGTTTTAGGTCCAATATATCTTGCCATAATGGGTAAATTCTAAAAATTAAACTCTTCTTCTTTTCGGTGGTCTACATCCATTGTGTGGCATAGGAGTAACGTCAATAATTTCGCTAACTTCGATACCTGAATTGTGAATAGTTCTGATAGCAGATTCTCTACCTGCACCTGGACCTTTCACATACACCTTTACTCTTCTAAGACCCGCTTCGTGAGCTACAGTAGAGCAATTTTCTGCTGCCATTTGAGCAGCAAAAGGAGTGTTCTTTTTAGAACCTCTGAACCCCATTTTACCGGCAGATGCCCAAGAGATAACCTCTCCGCTTTTATTTGTTAAAGAAATGATGATGTTATTGAAAGAAGCTTGAATATGCGCTTCTCCTATAGCCTCAACTTTTACTTTTCTTTTTTTAACTACTTTAGTTTGTTTTGCCATAATTCCTAACGATTATTTACTTGCTTTTTTCTTGTTAGCAACAGTTTTTCTCTTTCCTTTACGGGTTCTAGAGTTGTTTTTCGTTCTCTGGCCTCTTAAAGGTAGTCCTAGTCTGTGACGTATTCCTCGTTGGCATCCTATGTCCATCAATCTCTTGATGTTCAATTGCACTTCAGATCTAAGCTCTCCTTCCACTTTAATGTTTTCTGAGATATAGTTTCTGATTGCAGCCAATTCATCGTCATTCCATTCGTTGACTTTCTTGTCTTCGCTGATACCGGCAGCCTTAAGGATTTCAGAAGAAGTACTTCTTCCAACTCCATAGATATAAGTTAAACCGATAACACCTCTTTTGTTTTTTGGTAAATCAATACCTGAAATTCTCGCCATAATTTAGCCTTGTCTTTGTTTAAATTTTGGGTTTTTCTTGTTGATTACAAATAGAACGCCTTTTCTACGAACGATTTTGCAATCAGCACTTCTTTTTTTAATTGATGCTCTAACTTTCATTTGAAATATTTATATTTTTTCAATAACCAAATAAAATCTACGATTTCATTTGAAAATATTTATTTTCAACAAGAGCCAAATGGAGATCCGAAGATTCCATTTGGCGTTTGTTTAATATCTAAATGTAATTCTCCCCTTTGAAAGATCGTAAGGAGACATTTCTAATTTTACCTTATCACCAGGTAATAGTTTAATATAATGCATACGCATTTTACCAGAGATATGAGCAATAAGTACATGCCCATTTTCTAGTTCTACACGGAACTGAGCGTTCGAAAGTGCTTCCGTTATAACGCCATCTTGTTCGATATGTTTTTGTTTTGCCATAAATTAATATCCAGTCGATCTTGATAATTTAGACTGCATTAAGCCATCATAATGATGATTCAGCAGATAAGTGTTAATCTGTTGAACAGTATCTAATACTACCCCAACCATAATTAGCAACGAAGTTCCCCCAAAAAATAGGGCGAACGCATCTGTCTGAACAAGACTTCCATGCACTATTGCTGGAAGGACTGCAAAGATAGATAAAAATATCGCACCTGGCAAGGTAATTTTTGATAAAATATCATCTAGGTAATCAGCAGTCTCTTTACCGGGTCTTACTTTAGGTACCAAACCGCCATTTCTCTTAAGATCATCGGCCATTTGGTTTACCGGAATTGTAATTGCGGTATAGAAAAATGAAAAGATAATAATTAATAGCGCAAACAATACGTTGTATTGCCAGCTAAAAACATTTTTGAAACCTGCAAGAAAAGTATTAGACTCATCTACTTTGGTCAACAAACCAGGTACGAACATCAATGCCTGAGCAAAGATAATCGGCATTACACCGGCTGCATTAACTTTTAGCGGAATCCACTGTCTCGCTCCTTGCATTAGATTTCTATTTACACCTCCTCTTGCTTGAGCTCTGCTTACATACTGAATAGGGATTTTTCTTACCGCAACAGATAATACTACTGCTAAAAGAACCACCAACATCCAGAATATTACTTCAATCATAATCATGATAGAACCTAATCCTCCTTTTCCGTTTTGTACTGCAATTTCTTGTACAAATGCTTCTGGTAATCTAGATAAAATACCTACCATAATAAGGATAGAAATACCATTTCCAATACCTTTATCGGTAATTTTTTCACCTAACCACATTGCAAATACAGAACCTGCAACCAAGATAACAATACTTGGTAACCAGAACATAATAGAGTTTGGATCTATAAAGTATGCAGACTGGAACTGAGCATATGGTAAGAACAACTGAGTAATAGAAGTTAAATAAGAAGGTGCCTGTACAAGACAAACCCCAATGGTTAACCATCTAGTAATTTGATTCAATGTGTTTCTACCAGACTCTCCGTCTTTTTGAAGTTTCTGAAGATAAGGAATTGCCATCCCCATCAACTGAACAATAATAGAAGCAGAAATATAAGGCATGATACCCAACGCCATTACAGAAGCGTGGCTGAAAGCTCCTCCTGTAAACGACGAAAGCAAGCCAAGGAGACCTGCTCCTTGCTTGTTACCGCCTTGATTTTTATAATGCTCTAAGAGATCTCCTACTTCTGCAAGGTTAATCGCAGGTAAAGAGATAAAAGATGCGAATCTATACACAAGGATAATCCCTAAAGTAAATAGAATTTTATCTCTAAGTTCCTTAAGACTCCAAATATTTTTGAGGGTTTGTATAAATTCTTTCATTAGTAATTATTATAAGGTAATTGCTTTTCCACCTGCTTTAGCAATAAGCTCTTCAGCAGATTTAGTGAATTTGTCAGCAGTAATTGAAATCGCAGACTTCAATTCTCCTCTCCCCATAATTTTCACTATTTCATTTTTAGTAGCTAGACCGTGCTGTACCAAAACTTCTTTTGTAATATCTCCTGTTACAGAATTATTTTCAATTAAAATTTGGATATCATCAAGATTAATAGCTCTATATTCTTTTCTGTTTACGTTTTTGAAACCGAATTTAGGTAATCTTCTTTGCAAAGGCATCTGTCCTCCTTCAAAACCGATTTTCTGAGAATAACCAGCTCTTGCTTTCTGACCTTTGTGACCTTTTGTAGAAGTACCTCCTTTTCCACTACCTTGTCCTCTACCAATTCTTTTAGAACTAAATGTAGAACCTGCAGCAGGCTTTATGTTGTTTAAATTCATTTTAAAATTATTTTAAAAATTATTTTTGAACTTCAAGTAAGTGACTAACTGCAGCTATCATTCCTAAAATAGAAGGAGTAGCTTCGTGCTCTACAACTTGGTGAAGTTTCTTAAATCCTAATGCTTCAAGCGTTCTCTTTTGGGTTTTTGTTCTACCAATAGCGCTTCTTACTTGCTTTACTTTAATTGTTGCCATTGTTTATTTATTAACCGTTAAACACTTTAGTTAGAGAAACTCCTCTCATTCTTGCAATTTCTTCTGGTCTTCTGATGTCTAACAATGCTTTGAAAGTTGCCTTTACTACATTGTGAGGGTTTGAAGATCCTTTAGATTTTGAAAGGATATCGTGAATACCAGCAGATTCTAATACCGCTCTTACCGCACCACCTGCGATAAGACCTGTACCGTGAGAAGCAGGTCTCAAGAAGATATCTGCACCACCGTATCTTGCAGTAGTCTGGTGAGGGATAGTATGGTTCATTACAGGAACTTTTACTAAGTTTTTCTTAGCATCTTCTACCGCCTTAGCAATAGCAGAAGCAACTTCCTTAGATTTTCCTAAACCAAAACCGATAGTTCCAGCTTCGTCTCCTACAACAACAATTGCAGAAAATCCGAAAGCTCTACCTCCTTTAGTTACTTTTGTTACTCTATTAACAGCTACGAGACGATCTTTAAGTTCTAATCCTCCCGGTTTTACTCTTTCTATATTATCTAGTCCTAACATATTTCCGAAATTTAATGATTAGAATTTAAGTCCTCCTTCTCTCGCACCATCAGCTAGAGCCTTAACTCTTCCGTGATATACGAATCCGTTTCTATCAAATACAATAGTTTCGATTCCTGCAGCAAGAGCTTTAGCAGCGATTGCTTTACCTACAGCAGCAGAAACTTCACTTTTTGTTCCGTTAGCGTCTACTCCTTTCTCTCTAGAAGAAGCTGAAGCTAAAGTTTTTCCGTCTTTATCGTCGATTAACTGAGCGTAAATTTCCTTATTACTCTTATATACAGATAATCTTGGCAAATCAGCAGATCCAGAGATTTTTCCTCTTACTCTTCTTTTGATTCTTATTCTTTTTTCTAATTTACTTAGTGCCATTTTCTTAAATTTTATTAAGCAGATTTACCAGCTTTACGTCTTACAATTTCTCCTACGAATTTCACACCTTTTCCTTTGTATGGCTCAGGTTTTCTGAAAGATCTGATCTTTGCAGCTACCATCCCTAGAAGTTGGTTGTCGTGAGACGTTAAAGTAATAATTGGGTTTTTACCTTTTTCAGTCAATGTATCAACTTTCACTTCGCTAGGAAGTTCTAAAACGATACCGTGAGAGAATCCTAAAGCTAACTCAAGTTTTTGACCTGCATGAGAAGCTCTGTATCCTACCCCTACTAATTCTAGTTTCTTTTCGAAACCAGTGTTTACACCAACGATCATATTAGCGATTAACGCTCTGTATAAACCGTGAAGTGCTCTGTGTTGTTTAGCATCAGATGGTCTGTTAACAGTTAACGTACCTTCGTTTTGCTCAATTGTAATTCCTTCTGTAAGCTCCTGAGAAAGTTCTCCTTTAGGACCTTTTACTGTAACTACACCTTCTTTTTCAGAAACTGTGATACCAGCTGGAATTGTTATAATTGCTTTACCAATTCTTGACATTTTCCTTTGATTAAAAATTAATAAACATAGCAGATTACTTCACCGCCTACTTTCTCTTCTCTAGCTTTCTTGTCAGTCATTACTCCTTTAGAAGTAGAGATGATAGAAATACCCAAACCGTTTAGTACTCTTGGAAGTTCACCTGAACCTTTGTACTGTCTCAAACCTGGTCTAGAAGCTCTTTGGATAGATTTAATAGCTGGTTTGTTGGTTTGCTTATCGTACTTCAAAGCGATTTTGATGTTTCCTTGAACAGCGTTCTCTTCAAACTTAAAGTTTAAGATATACCCTTGATCAAATAAAATCTTTGTAATCTCCTTTTTGATTTTCGATGCAGGAATTTCCACCACTTTGTGGCCTGCGCTTTGTGCGTTCCTTACTCTAGTTAGGAAATCTGAAATTGGATCTGTTACCATTTCTTTGTTTTAAATTATTGGTTAAAGAACAATCAGTTTTGAAAAGACTTGAAGATTAAAATATCAGACTTCAGAAAATCTTAGGTCTGATATTTATTTCTTTAGTATCTCGACAACTTAATTGTCCCGATTTTTAATTAGTAATTATTACCAACTAGCTTTTTTCACTCCCGGGATAAGACCGTTGTTGGCCATTTCTCTGAAAGTTACTCTTGAAATACCGAAAGTTCTCATGTAACCTCTTGGTCTACCTGTTAATTTACATCTGTTGTGTAATCTTACAGGTGAAGCGTTTTTTGGTAATTTTTGAAGTCCTTCATAATCACCTGCTTCTTTAAGAGCCTTTCTTTTTTCAGCGTATTTAGCTACAGTAGCTTCTCTTTTGCGCTCACGCGCTTTCATTGATTCTTTAGCCATTTCTTAGTTCTTTTTGAATGGTAAACCGAAGTGAGTTAATAATGCTTTAGCTTCTTTGTCTGTTTTCGCAGTAGTAACGAAAGTAATGTCCATCCCTTGGATTTTCTTTACTTTGTCGATTGCGATCTCAGGGAAGATAATCTGCTCAGTAATACCTAAGTTATAGTTACCTCTACCGTCGAAACCATCAGCTTTGATACCAGAAAAATCTCTGATACGTGGCAAAGCAGAAGAAGTTAATCTGTCTAAGAATTCGTACATTTTTGTAGCTCTAAGAGTTACCTTAGCACCTACAGGCATACCTTTTCTTAATTTGAAAGCAGCTTCATCTTTCTTAGAGATAGTACCAACAGCCTTTTGACCAGTGATATTTGTAAGTTCTTCTACAGCATAATCGATGATCTTTTTATCAGCAGTAGCGTCTCCTAAACCTTGAGATAAAATAATTTTCTCTAGTCTTGGTACTTGCATTACTGATTTGTATCCGAATTCTTCCATCATTGCAGGAACAATCGTTTCTTTATATGCTTTTTTGGGTCTTGCTATATATTCCATGTGTTATTTAAAATTATAAAGTTTCACCCGTTTTTTTGTTGATTCTTACTTTCTTATCTCCTTCGATTTTGTAACCGATTTTGATAGCTTTTCCGTCTTTACCAACTAAAGCTACGTTTGAGATATGAAGAGAAGCTTCCTTTTCAGTAATTCCTCCTTGAGGATTTGAAGCTGAAGGCTTAACGTGTTTTTTAACGATGTTAAGTCCTGCAACGATTACTCTAGGGTCTTTTCCTTCTTTTTTGATCACTTCAATAACTTCACCAGTTTTACCTTTGATATCTTTTTTACCAGTAGTAATGATTACGTTATCTCCTCTTTTTATTTTTAACTTTGACATTTCTTTTAAAAATTTTTAAAATTAAAGTACTTCAGGAGCTAATGAAATGATTTTCATATATTCTTTGTCTCTCAACTCACGAGCAACCGGTCCGAAAACACGTGTTCCTCTCATTTCTCCTCCAGCGTTTAGTAAAACACAAGCATTGTCTTCGAATTTGATGTATGAACCATCTTTTCTTCTCACTGCTTTTTTAGTTCTTACTACAACTGCTTTAGATACCTGACCTTTTTTTGCGTTTCCTGATGGTGTAGAATCTTTAATAGTAACTACGATTTTATCACCAACTGAAGCATATCTTCTTCTGGTTCCTCCCAGAACTCTAATAACTAGTACTTCTTTTGCACCTGTGTTATCAGCAACTTTTAATCTTGATTCTGTTTGTAACATTATTACTTAGCTTTTTCAATGATTCTTACTAATCTCCATCTCTTACTCTTGCTTAAAGGTCTAGTTTCTTGGATAAGAACTGTATCTCCTTCTGCGCATTCGTTGTTTTCGTCGTGTGCAGTATATTTTTTCGTTTTCAAAACGAATTTACCGTACATCGGGTGTTTTACTCTAGTCGTTTCACTAACAACAATAGTTTTTTCCATTTTATTGCTGGAAACCACTCCGATTCTTTCTTTTCTTAAATTTCTATCCATTGTAAAAAGGAATATTATTGTTTGTTAGTTAACTCAGTATTTAATCTTGCGATTGTTTTTCTTAAATCTCTGATTTGGATCGGATTTTCAAGTGGACTGATTTTGTGAGCCAATTTCATTTTTGAAAATTGAGCTTTAGCTTCAGTCAATTTAGCTTGAACATCTTCAAGGCTTAGATTTTTAATTTCAGCTTGTTTCATAATATTCAGAGATTAAAGAGGTTTAACAAAATCGTTAGCAACTACAAATTTGGTAACTACCGGTAATTTTTGTGCAGCAAGTCTTAAAGCTTCTTTAGCGATCTCGTAAGATACTCCTCCAACTTCAAACATAATTTTACCTGGCTTTACTACAGCTACCCAATATTCCACAGCACCTTTACCTTTACCCATACGTACTTCCGCTGGTTTTTTAGTAATTGGCTTATCTGGGAAGATTTTGATCCATAGTTGACCTTCTCTCTTCATATATCTTGTTGCAGCGATACGTGCAGCTTCAATTTGTCTTGCAGTGATCCAAGCACCTTCTGTTGCTTTGATTCCGAAAGTTCCATAAGCAAGTTGATTACCTCTTTGAGCAATCCCCTTCATTTTCATCTTATGAACTCTACGGAATTTGGTTCTTTTTGGTTGTAACATAATTTCTTAAATTTTAGATTTTAGAATTTAGATTTTAAAAAAGTAACGGTCATTTAAAAACTATCCTCTAAAATTTTTTTAATTATTTTTTTTATCTCTTGAAGGTCTTCTGTTATCTCTATCTCCTCTGTTTCCACCTCCTGAAGGACCACCTTTCTTCTGTTGTCCTACTAATGGCATAAGATCTCTCTTACCGTAAACTTCTCCTTTCATGATCCAAACTTTAACTCCTAACTTACCGTACTGAGTTAATGCCTCACCGATATGATAGTCGATATCTGCTCTGAAAGTAGACAATGGGATTCTTCCGTCTTTGAAAGACTCAGATCTTGCCATTTCAGCACCGTTCAATCTACCAGAGATTTGAACTTTGATACCTTCAGCACCCATTCTCATTGTAGAAGCGATAGCCATTTTTACAGCTCTTCTGTAAGAGATTCTGTTTTCGATTTGCTTAGCGATACTGTCTGCAACTAATACTGCGTCAAGCTCAGGTCTTTTGATTTCGAAAATGTTGATTTGAATATCCTTTTTAGTAAGTTTCTTCAATTCTTCTTTTAACTTGTCAACTTCCTGACCTCCTTTACCGATGATAAGTCCCGGTCTAGCAGTAGTGATTGTTACAGTTACTAATTTAAGTGTTCTTTCAATATAGATTTTTGAAATTCCACCTTTAGATAATCTTGCTTCAAGGTATCTTCTGATTTTGTAGTCTTCAGCGATTCTATCACCGTAGTTTTTACCACCAAACCAGTTTGAATCCCATCCTCTGATGATACCTAATCTGTTACCAATTGGATTTGTCTTCTGTCCCATACCTTGAATTAATTTTCTTTTGTTCCTAAGATTAGTGTAATGTGGTTTGATCTTTTTCTGATTCTGTACCCTCTACCTTGTGGAGCTGGTCTTAGTCTCTTCAATTGTCTTGCACTGTCTACAAAAATTTCTTTAACGATAAGGTTAGCTTCTTCGATATCTGCACCTTCGTTCTTAGATTGCCAGTTAGCCATCGCAGAAAGAAGTACTTTCTCTAATTTGTTTGAAGCGTCTTTTTTCGAATATTTTAGGATGCTTAAAGCTTTTTCAACTTCTACCCCTCTGATGATATCAGCTACTAATCTCATCTTTCTTGGAGATGAAGGGCAATCATTGTGTAATGCTTTTACTACATCTTGATTTGTTAATTTACGTGCTAATGCACTTTCTCTTTTTCTTGATCCCATGATTATCTGCTTCCTTTGTTTTTGTTACCACCATGACCTCTGAAAGATCTTGTTGGAGAAAATTCGCCTAGCTTATGACCAACCATGTTTTCTGTAACGTAAACCGGGATAAAAGATTTCCCGTTGTGTACAGCAATAGTTTGTCCTACAAAGTCTGGAGAGATCATAGATGCTCTAGACCAAGTTTTGATAACAGTCTTCTTACCAGACTCTACATTTGCCTGAACCTTCTTATCTAAAGTATGATGAATGAATGGTCCTTTTTTAAGTGATCTTGCCATAATTATTTTCTTTTAGATACGATGTAACGGTTAGACACTTTGTTTTTCTTTCTAGTTTTGTAACCTTTAGATGGCATACCGTTTCTAGATCTTGGGTGACCTCCAGAAGAACGTCCTTCACCACCTCCCATTGGGTGATCTACAGGGTTCATTACTACTGGTCTTGTTCTTGGTCTTCTACCTAACCATCTGCTTCTACCAGCCTTACCTGATACAGTTAACTGGTGATCAGAGTTAGATACAGATCCAATCATTGCATAACACTCAGTAAGGATCATTCTAGATTCTCCTGAAGGCAATTTGATGATTGCATATTTTCCGTCTCTTGAAGTCAACTGAGCTGAAGAACCAGCACTTCTTGCTAAAATAGCACCTTGTCCAGGCTTCATTTCAACACAAGAAATTACAGTACCCAATGGAATGTTTTTCAATTTCATTGCGTTACCGATGTTCGGTTCTACGCTTTCGCCAGAAATAATTTTTTGGTCAACTTTGATTCCGTTTGGAGCGATGATATATCTCTTCTCTCCGTCTGCATACTCCACTAAAGCGATGAAAGCAGTTCTGTTTGGATCGTACTCTACAGTTTTTACCGTTGCTTCAACATCATGCTTGTTTCTTTTGAAGTCGATAATTCTGTATTTCTTTTTGTGTCCACCTCCGGTGTAACGCATGGTCATTTTACCAGTTTGGTTACGTCCACCTGACTTACTAATACCAACAGTTAGAGATTTCTCTGGTTTGTTGGTAGTAATTTCCTCAAAATTGTTTACAATTCTGAATCTCTGTCCTGGGGTGATAGGTTTTAATTTTCTAACAGACATTACTATTATTTATAATTAATAATTAATTTACAGCAAAAATATCGATTACTTCCCCTTCAGCAAGAGTGATAACCGCTTTTTTCAATTTGTTTGTCTTTCCTACTTGAAGACCTTTTTTCGTGTATTTCGAAGAAACTTTAGGCGCATAAATCATGGTTCTAACGTCTGCTACTTTCACACCGTAAGCTTGCTCTATTGCATTTTTAATCTGGATTTTATTCGCCTTAGGTTGTACTAAGAAAGAATAAGCACCTCTTAAATCTGTAAGATAGTTAGCTTTTTCTGAAATAACTGGTTTAATAATTAGTGACATGATTTATTTCTTTAAATTTTCCTGGAATTTTTCAACTGCACCTTCTAAGAAAACGATCTCACCTGCATTGATTAAGTCATAAGAAGAAATTTCGTTGAATTTCATAACTTTAGTCTTAGGTAAGTTTCTTGAAGATAAATATACGTTCTTGTTAGTATCAGCCAAAATGAATAGAGACTTCTTGTCATTCAATGCCAAAGCATTCAATACCGTGATGAAATCTTTAGTTTTAGGAGCAGCAATGCTTAAACCTTCAACAATTCTGATGCTGTTATCTCTCATTTTCTGAGAAAGAACAGATTTTTTAGCTAATCTCTTAAGAGCTTTATTCAATTTGAATCTGTAGTCTCTTGGCTTAGGACCGAATACTCTACCTCCACCTCTAAAAGTAGGAGATTTAATATCACCGTATCTAGCAGAACCAGATCCTTTTTGCTTCTTAAGTTTTTTAGTAGAAGCAGTAATTTCGCTTCTTTCTTTTGATTTATGAGTACCTTGACGCTGTGCAGCAAGATATTGTTTTACTTCTAAGTAAACCGCGTGCTTGTTTGGCTCAATTCCGAAGATAGATTCGTCTAGAGTTACTTTCTTTCCGGTTTCTTTTCCTGATGTATTTAATACTACTAATTCCATTTTCTGATAATTACATAAGAATTTTTAGCTCCCGGAACAGCACCTTTTACTACTAAAAGATTTTGTTCTTGATCCACTTTTAATACTTGAAGGTTTTGTACAGTTACCTGCTTACCTCCCATTCTACCTGCCATTCTCATTCCTTTGAATACTCTTGAAGGATCCGATCCAGCACCGATAGAACCTGGAGCTCTAAGTCTGTTGTGCTGACCATGAGTAGCTTGCATTACACCTCCAAAACCGTGTCTTTTAACAACACCTTGGAAACCTTTACCTTTTGAAGTTCCTGTTACGTCAACATATTCACCTTCTGTGAACAAATCAACTTTTACTTCTTCTCCTACCTTTACTTCGTCTACGAATTCTCTGTAGAATTCTACCAACTTAGCTTTAGGAGCAGAACCAGCCTTTTTAAAATGGCCAGCTAACGCTTTACCAACGTTCTTTTCACTCTTGTCATCGAAACCTAACTGAACAGATTTGTATCCGTCCTTTTCAATGGTTCTGACCTGTAAAACTGAGCAAGGACCTGCCTGAATAACGGTACACGGCATATTTTTGCCGTTTTCGTCAAACAGAGAAGTCATCCCAATTTTTTTTCCAATAATACCTGACATTATTTATATAATATGTTATAAAATTTTCTTGTATTCACTTTCATTTTTCGAGTGCTCAAGTAATTACCAAGTTTGAATTGGGCATACTCCTCCCCTAAAATGAGTGTGCAAATGTATGAATAAAATTTAATTTGACAAATATTTCTTGCAAAATATTTTGATTTTTAATCATTTAGAGATTTGCACAGATTTTGAAAAGAATTTCTTCTGAATAATTTTTTAATTTTGAGAAAAAAGTAATATGAAAAATATTTTCACCACATTCATTTTATTCTGCGGAGTCATTTCTTTTGCGCAGACTGCCATTCCATTTACAGGGAAAAGAGATTTTAATATCGAAGACGGAGCCAGCGGATCCGGAACTCCTGCTTATTATTTAGATGTAAAGAAAAACGGAAACGTACACTTTGGTTTTCTGCAAATCAATCAGGCCGACGGAAAAGAAACCAAAGAAGAGATGAATGCCGGAAAATACAATCCTAAAGTAATGAAAGTTCATTTTAAAACGTATAATGAAACCTTCTATGTGAAATTTGATAAAGAGAAAATCTACCTTACCGATGAGAAAGGCAATATCAAAAAATCAGACGATTGCTGCCCTGTTTCTGAAATGGCAGAAATGAACTGTAACTGCGAAAGTATTCTTTATAAATAATGAAAATCTTACAACTTCTTTTCGTTTGTTTTTTGGTGATTTCATGTAGCGAGAAACAAAAGCATCCTTATTCATTTTATTACTGGAAAACCCACCTCAAATTAAATGAAACCGAAAAAAAATCGTTGAGCGAATCAACAAATCCGTTTTTATATACACGGTTTTTTGATGTTGATAAAGTCGGAGGAAAATTTCAGCCTGTTGCGGTAATTACTAAAGATAAAAGTTTTGAAACTGACAAGCAGATCGTCCCAACAGTTTTTATAACCAATCAAACTTTTTTACATATCAAAAAAGAAGAAATACAGTTTCTGGCTGAAAGCATTCATCAACTCATTCAAAAGAAAGCTCAGGATTATCAATTAAAAATCAATAACGAAATTCAAATCGACTGCGATTGGACAGCAGGAAGCAAAGATGATTATTTTGAATTTTTAAAACAGTTAAAAAAGATTTCACGAAAAGAAATTACCTGTACTTTAAGACTTCATCAGGTGAAAGATAAAAATCTTACAGGAATTCCGCCCGTTGAAAAAGTGTACCTGATGTGCTACTCTACTTCTTCGCCTTTGGAAAATTCAGATAAAAATTCGATTTTAGATTTGAATATTATGAAAAGTTATTTATCGAAACTGGAAGATTATCCGATTAAAAAAATTGAAGTCGCGCTTCCGATTTATTCGTGGGGAATTGTTACCAATCATTTAGGAAAACATAAACTCATTAATGCACTTTCGGCTAAAGATTTGGATAATCCAGATTTCAAAAAAATTTCCGATAACGAAATTGAAATTCTGAAAGACGGTTTTTATTTTGGAAATTTCTTAAACAAAGGTTTCAAAATAAAAGTGGAAGAAATCTCACCAGAACAACTTAACAGCGCAATAGAATATTTAGACAAAAAAATTAGCTCTTACAACATTATATATTATCAATTAGATGGTAAATTTGTAGAAGGAAGGAAATTTTAGAATGAAGGAGGCTGGAAGCTTGATAATGGAAGTTTTCAAGTATGCATAAATTAAAAATCCGTGCAAATATGTGTAATTTGTGGGGATATTTTCCTCCCGCAGATCACACAGATTTACACAGATAAAACTTTAAAAATTATGAAGAAGCCTTGTTAAGGTTTAAAACATTGACAAGGCTTTCAAAAAAAAACAAATAAAACACCAAAAATTAATATGAAAAAGTATATCATTTCACTTGCGGTTGCATCGCTTTTCTACACCAAGACCGAAGCTTGTGCATGGTCTGATCCTGATCATGATTATTTTAATCTTTTCACGCAAAGCATTATAAAAGACAAATCGTATCTTCCTTTTTTACATAATTATTCTGATCGATTTTACACCAATTACAAATCGTCTCAGATTCCTGATGAAAATATAGAATCGTGGAGAAAATTTTTCGGCAATCAAATCAGCTATACAGAAACCAATTATCTGGTCAACAAAATCTCAATGGCAGATTTAAATGATTTAAAAAAAGGAAATCCCAATAATCAATTTCTAAAGAAATTAGGACCTGGCTTTTATACAAAATACCGTGAAGCAATCGATTATTTAATTGAAGCAAAATATCTGGAGCCTTACATGAAAATCAATTATGTAGAAAGTCCAGATTCTTTTTATTATCGCGAAAATGAAAGTGATAAAAATGCGACCCAACTAGATTACAATAAAACCGTTTCAGCATTAACCTCTTTATACAACGCAGCTAAAAATCCAGAAATCAAACAGCGATACGGTTATCAATTGGTAAGATTTAACCATTATACGAGAAATTTTGATGCAGCTTTGGAGGCATTCAAAAAATATGTACAACCGATTTCTTTAAAAGGCGCACCTTATTATATGGCGCTCGATCAATTGGCGGGAGCTCAAAGAGGTCTGGAAATGGGAAGTGAGGCCAACTGGAATTTCTTTCAGGTTTTTATGAAATCTAAAAGCCGTAAAGAATCTGCATTTATATCGATGAAACTTTCAGACACCGCTTCTTTCAACAACATTATGAAAAGAGCCGGAACGAATGAGGAAAAAAACATGGCGTATTTTCTTTTAGGCTATGAAGATTTCACCAATCCCATTCCGATGATGGAAAAGATGTACGACATCGATCCCGATTCTGAAATTCTGAAAGTAATGGCTGCAAGAAGCATCAATGAACTGGAAAGAAATTATCTTCCAACCTATTATTATGCTTCAAAAGATTCTAAATCAACTTCAGATAAAAAAGGGAACGTAACAGCTGAAAAACCGGAAGTCAAGAAAAAGGAACTGAGTTTCTGGCAGAAAATAGTTCTCTTCTTTAAAAATCTTTTTGGTGGAAAGAAATCTGACAAAACCAATGATAAATCTGAGCAAAGTAATGATGAATTGTTTGAAAACCCAGACAGGATTCCAACTTATGTAAAGAACAATGCTTATTATTATTCTCAGGATGAAAATCAGAAAGATTTCTTGGATGATCTGGAAAAATTCACCGCCAAAACAAAAGAAAGATCTAAAGATGAATATTGGCAGATCGCAGATGCTTATTTGAAATTCCTCAAAAAAGATTATGAAAAAAGCAGCGATATTTTAGCAGATATTAAAACCAGCAATCCTGAATATCTTGAAGAGATCAAGAGAATGAAAGTGCTGAATGATATTGTTTCGCAACCCAAAATTGATGCAGATTACGAAGATCATTTAATGAAAGATTATGCTGAATATTTTGTGGAAAAAGCAACTGTAAAAAAAGACAGCACCGAAACCAATGATTACGATTATTATGGTGAAGCTCCGTCAACTGCAGATTTCCTGAAAGATGTTTTAGCCAACCGCTATTTCCTTCAAGGCGAAGACGGAAAATCTTACCTGATGAATAACAAACTTTCTGATCTTCAGTACAACCCAAATTCAAGCTTGGTAAAAAGTGTTGAAGAATTTTACAGAAAACCGAATAAAACCCAATTTGAACAACAGATCATTGCCAAAAACCTTGATGACGTAGGAAATATTGACGCCTTCTTTGCCAACATTTATGGTGACAGAGCGATGAGACTTGCTGATTTTGATAAGGCAAAATCTTATTATCAAAAAGCAGTAAACTTTTCAGGAATTCCGAGAGACAATTATGAAAAATATAATCCTGAAACCGGAAAATATGAAAAGCTGGTTTATAATGGTGAAAATTATGACGGTTACCGAAATATTCCGAATTTAGTTTTCGGACATAATGTTTGGGAAAGTTTCCAAAGTCCTGAATCACAAAGTATGAAAGCAGAAGATTATACCGCATTTCCATTCATAAAAAACAAAATGAATAAACTGGAATTGGCAGATGCATTAATTCAGCTTAAAAAAATAGGAAACGGAAAAGATGCAAAAGCCACTCAAGCCAATCAGCTCATTGGAAATCTGTTGTACAACACTTCTATTCTTGGATATTACAGAGAACTTTTTGTGATGGATGTCGACAACAGCAACGGTGGAAAATATGATTTCTGGAATACAAAAAGAGAAAATCCGTATCAGTATTATTACAAGAATTTCACCTACACGACTTTTATAGAACCTGATAATTTTGATTTGGCTATCAATTATTATAAAAAAGCGTACGACCTTTCTAATGACAGAGAACAGAAAGCAAGAGTACTTTTCCAAATGGCAAGCGCAGAACAGGGAAAATATTATCAGTATGAAGCCAAAAACCAAGCAAACATTGACTATGCTGATCCGAAATGGTCTGAGAAAAACGATGCTCACGAAAAACAGATGGCTGATCTGAAAAACCAGAAATACAGAACTTACTTTACACAGCTCAAATCTCAATATTCAAATACTGAAACTGCCCGCGAACTGATGGGAAGTTGTACGTATTTCGATTATTTTATGAAGAGATAAATTATAAAATTAAAGCCTTACAAATTTTGTAAGGCTTTAATTTTTATTCTAATTCAAAAGGGTCGTAAAGAAAAGGTTTTGATTTAACCACCATCGGTGAACCATCTTCATTTACAGCTTTACCATGAAAATCACCCGGGTTATCGTGATATGTTTTCTCAACTTCTCTAAATTTTGCTCTGCTTATTCTAAGTATTTCTTTATCGTTTCGTAAATAAATATCCATTGGTTTTTTATCTATTCCAACTGCTATAAAATGATATTTATTTTGTGAATCTTCAATTTCTAAGATCAAACCAGGCAATCCTTCAAAAACATAAGGACCGTTGTTTATGGGAACTTCCGTTGTGTACCAAGCGATAAATTCTCTTCCTCGGTATTTTACGGTTGCCTTTTTACAGCTGTAATCAAGAATTTTTTTCGATTCGTTATGAAGTTGCCACTTTAGTTCCGGCTGAATTTCTTCATACTCGTATTTTGTTTTATATCTTTTTTGATAAGTAACTTTTTTATCGGCTTCCGATTTTAAACTTTCCATACTCCATAAAGGATTGTACATAAAAAGCTGATTCATTTCTTTCGCACCGACACTTTCGAGATGAGAAAATTTTTCAAACAAAGAATCTTTCTGTAATGTTTTTGTATCGCTGAACTTTGAATAGTTTTCGCCAATTTGTAAAACACATAACCCTTCTCTCGGGTTTTCAGAAATTTTTGCGTCTTTTAAAAATTTAAACTGATAATAAATATTAAGATTGCTCTTCTCAAAAACCTTTGCACTGTAAGAAGAGGCCTTCATCGAAAAATCACCGAGAATTTTAGTTTGCTGAGCAGAAATTAAAGCTGAACAAAAAATCAAAATTGAAATAAAAACCTTCAACATATAAGATAACTTTAGAAACAAAAATAGGATGAAAAATTAATTTGTACTAATTCATTACTAAAAAAACACACTTTATAGTGATAAATAATCTCATTTTAAATTAAATAACCGAAGTTCGGTATAAGAAATTAAATAGAATCTTTTGTCACGCAAAGGTTTTAATTTTTAAGCGTATTATTTTAAGAAGCAAAGAATGGCGACATAGTCGCTGATGAAGCTTGAATAAACAAGTGCTTCATAAAAATCAAGCTGTGCGTTAAATACATAACAATTTCACAATAGGTAGTTTACTTCTACAGCTTAATCCGAATTCATCTTAAATAAGCTTATTCCTTTTGTTTCGATAACCATTCTTCATGCTTTCTTTTAAAAAACTCATGCTTATAATCCTGATTTCTTTTTGCCGCATCTATAGAATGTGAAGCATGAATGTCTTCATCTTCTTCAGCAAAATCAGCGAGTTTTTCGTAATAGCAGTGTAATTGGTCGAGCTCTTTCTCTGTCAAATCTTCGATGTCAACAATCCGGTTGCTTGCTTTTTCATTGGCAGCAATCAGTTCGTTTAATTTTATTTGAATCGCTTTAGAATCTTTATTTTGAGATTTCTGAATCAGGAAAACCATCAGAAAAGTAATAATCGTTGTTCCTGTATTGATGACCAACTGCCAAGTTTCTGAATAATTAAAAACCGGTCCGGAAACTGCCCAAATTACCACGATGGCAACTGCTCCCAAAAACGCATACGAACTGCCCGTAAATTTTGTTGCCCAGTTTGAAAATCTCTCAAAAACACTGCTATCTGACTTTGCCATTATTTTTTTATTAAAAGTAACAAAAAACATGCATCTGTATAGACAAGTATTCAATTAAAAAAGGAAAGCCTCTGAAAAAATTCAGAGACTCTCCCGATATAGATAAAACTATTACTTGAAAATTATCTATTAAAACTTATAATTGATTTGTGCTGAGAAATTTCTTGGCTGAATCTGATCAATATATCCTCCTCTGAAATAAGAACTATATCCTACTGAATCAAAGATATTATTAAAGAAGACTCTTAAACCTAATCCGTTTTTCAACTGATAACCGACTTGAGCATCTACGGTTGTGTATTCCGGCATATCAAAAGGCTTTGTTCCGGCTTCAACACTATTTAAGTGACCTGCAGTAAAAGTTTTCTGAGTCCATTCATCAACCGGACGTTTTCCTACAAAATAAATTCCGGCACCTACATCGAGACCATCTAAAACTCCTTGATTGAATTTATAATTCAGCCATCCATTTGCAGTATGCTTAGGAGCATTCATCGGAGCTGAACCGTTTATGTACGCCGGACTATCTTGATATTGCGCATCTAAATATGCCCATCCAGACATAATTTGTAAGTTGGATAAAATTCTACCTATCAACTCAACTTCTACACCTTTTCTTCTTAAATTCCCTGCCAAACCGTAAAGAATATTGTTACTATCATCTCTTACGGGTTGATATGCCTGATTTAATATTTGGAATGATAAATTATCCGTATTAATGTCAAATAAAGTCACATTAAATCTTAATCTTTCATTAAACCAATCTGATTTAATTCCTGCTTCCCACTGCTTTGTTTGTGAAGCTCCTACATTTCCACCTCCCTGCAAAATATTATTTACAGAACGTAGTGATGTTGTTGTCGTATAAGATCCAAAAACATTTACATTTTCAAATGGAGAAACAATAACACCTAATGAAGGATTCCAAGTGTCTACAATTCGATTTGCTGAACCATTTAGTCTGCTGTATCTGATTCCTAAATGTGCCTTAATATATTTTCCGAAAGACATCACATCCTGAGCCATCGCACCTATACTTGGAGCTAAGACTGGATTTGATCTTCCCAGATTTTCATAAACTACATTTACAGGAAGTGTATTGGGAATAGAACCATTCACTACATCAAAAGTATCTAAAGGATTTGCAGGATAGTTTGTACTTCCAATTTTTGTAGCACGTGCTGTGATTAGATTTTGTGGAGCTATTGAATTTTTATAAGCATTGTAAGTAACTGCTGAAGTTTCAGTTTCTCGCCAATCAAAACCTACCTGGAATGTGTGGTTGATAAAGCCTGTCTTTACATCCTGACCAATGAAGTCAAACTGTAAAACTCTGTTTATATCTTCTGACTCAGATTTTCCTATTACCCTTTGTCTTATATTATAATTAGTACCTCCAGTCGGCAATGAAATTGATGAAGCTTCATTATCGCCATTATTATTTGAGTTGATGAACGCAGCTCTTACCTTAAATTTATCATTAAGTTTTCTTACAGCAGTCGTTGCAAAATTAAAAGTTTCCGTTTTGTTATAATCGGAAGTATATCCTAGAAATTTTCCTTTCGGCATATGATACAGCGCTTCTATATCACCGGTTGCCGTATTTATTGTACCTCTATCTGGAGTTCTGTTATCATTTAGATAATCCATTTCAACATTAATCTCGGTTTTATCATCCGGGCGGTATGTAATTGATGGATTTATATAAATTCTTTCAGCTCCAACATGAGTTCTGAAAGAATTATTATTTTGATAAGCTCCATTAAATCTTACAGCAACTTTATCATGAGAATCTAAAACTCTCTGAAAATCTACAGTCGGTCTGTAAAAATCCCAACTTCCGTATCTGAAACCTACATTCGTTTGGTTGATAAACTGAGGACGTTTGGTTACTACATTAATAACTCCACCTGCAGATCCCAAACCGTTACCAACACCTTGGCTTATAGCGGCAGAGCCTTTAATAACCTGAATACTTTCTACACCCTGCATATCAGTTATCATTCCTGCAGTACGAAAATCAGAATCCATTTGCACACCGTTTTTCAGAACAGGAACACCACGATAACCTCTTATAGACATACTTTCATTTGCACCACCATAGCTGGAAAATAAAGTTACTCCCGGAACATTTTTCGCAACATCCGTCACGGTAAGACCTCCTAATTGCTCGATAACCTTATGTGATACAACTGAAATACTCTGTATTTGATCTCTTGTTTTTAGAGGCAATCGTGTAATTGCATCTAAACCTTGAGGTTGCTTTTTTTTCTCTCCAAAAAGTTCTACTTCTTCAATCGTGGTTTCTTTTCTGATTGTATCATTTGCTTTTTGTTGTGCTTTAGAAAAAGCTACTCCCAAAATTAGCAATGAGACAGATACCGTTTTTTTCATTTCATAAATTTGAAACAAAAATATTATTTTTATTAATTCTAAATAAATTATATTAACTGACAATTGTCACTTATGTTAAATTTATGCCAAATTACGCCGCTTTTTTAGAGAATGATCAAAAATATATGATCGGAGTTTTAATTTACAGGGTATTTTATCGCTTTATCAATCTCGATTGGGTTGTTTTCTCTGAGCATTGCTTTTCTTCTCTCATCAGACATTCCTTTTAGCTGGTCTAAGCTTTTTATCTGAACACTAGAAACGTAAAAGGTATTTTCAGGATTTGTATTAGACTTAAAGGCTTCCGCGATATCCTGCAGCGGATCATTGTAAAGTTCTAACTGTTTTTTTGCAATGACTTTCTCAGTCACGGACAGTGGTTTTTTCCCAGCAAAACTTTCAAGGAATTTGGCTTCATACGTTTTAGGAAACTTCATACTTTTTGAAAGCTTAAACATAAAGTTATTTTTGTCGTCTTCAATCTCGAAAATCAATCCCGGAAGTCCACGGAATTTGTATGGACCTTCGCTCAAATTAACATCTTTAGAAAACCATGCGATCCAATTTCTTCCCCCAAAAGTTGTGGTTGCTTTTTGTAATGTATATTGACCATCTACTTTTGTATCATTCAGAAGTTTCCAAGTCATCTTGTCTGTTGATTTTAAAGAGAATAAATCATTCAATAAAATCAATGAAGTATTTTCAAAAGAACCTTTTTTTCTAATAAGAGCAGGAAGATGATCGTCCCATCTCGATACATGCTGATCTCTAATAATATTTAAAGAATCTGTTTCGGCATAAGAATAAGGATAAAATTTAACATTATTAGGATTGACATCCAAGATCATATTTTCGGCAGTCAATTCTGTTGCTGTTGAATCTAATTTGTAGTGAAACTGATAAATGAATCGATGTGTTTGAGCTGAAATGATTAAAGGAAACAATAATAAAATCAGTTTTTTCATATTTTAATTTTAATCAAAAATATCAATACTATTTGAATTAATATTAATTTATTACTAAATATTTAGTTAAAACATTTTTAAAATTTAAACAAAAAAAATCCCTCTTCTTTCGAAAAGGGATTTAATATTTAAGGTGTTGCTAAAAAACTTCTGACTTCCATCATCCATCTTCCAGCATATTTATCACACTTTAATTTCAACGTCAACTCCTGAAGGAAGTTCTAATTTCATTAGAGCATCAACAGTTTTAGAAGAAGAAGAGTAGATATCCATCAATCTCTTGTGAGCTGATAATTGGAACTGCTCTCTTGCTTTCTTGTTTACGTGCGGAGATCTCAACACTGTGAAGATTCTCTTATTCGTTGGCAATGGAATTGGTCCGTTTACAACAGCACCAGTAGCCTTTACCGTTTTTACGATCTTCTCAGCAGACTTGTCTACCAAGTTGTAATCGTAAGATTTTAGTTTTATTCTGATTCTTTGTGACATTTCTTGTACTTTAAAAAAATTAACCTTTTGCTTTAGCAATGATATCTTCAGCAACGTTTTGAGGAGTAGCTTGGTACTTCTCTAATTCCATAGAAGAAGTAGCTCTTCCTGATGAAAGTGTTCTTAGAGTAGTAACATAACCAAACATTTCAGACAATGGAACTGAACCTTTGATAACAACGGCACCGTTCTTCTCTTCTTGTCCACTGATTGTACCTCTTCTCTTGTTAAGGTCACCAATGATGTTACCCATATATTCTTCCGGAGTTACAACCTCCAATTTCATAATAGGCTCCATAATTACTGGCTTAGCAGCACGTCCCGCTTCTTTAAATCCTAATTTAGCAGCTAATTCGAAAGAAAGAGCATCAGAATCCACCGCGTGGAAAGATCCGTCTTTAAGAGTTACTTTAATACCTTCAACTTCGAAACCAGCCAAAGGACCGTTCTTCATTGCAGCTTTAAAGCCTTTTTCAATTGCAGGAACAAATTCTCTAGGAACGTTACCACCTTTGATCTCATTGATGAATTCTAAACCAACTTTACCTTCGTCAGCAGGTCCTAGTTCAAATACAATATCAGCAAATTTACCTTTACCACCAGATTGTTTTTTGTAAACTTCTCTGTGCTGAGCAACTCTTGTAAGATTTTCTTTATATTCTACCTGAGGTTGACCTTGGTTAACTTCAACTTTGAATTCTCTTCTCATACGATCTACAATGATATCTAAGTGAAGCTCACCCATACCAGAGATAATCGTTTGTCCTGAAGCCTCGTCAGTTCTAACCGTAAACGTAGGATCTTCTTCAGCCAATTTAGCTAGAGCGTTACCCATTTTATCTTGGTCAGCCTTAGTTTTAGGCTCAACAGCGATACCAATTACCGGATCAGGGAAAACCATCGATTCTAGAACGATTGGGTTTTTCTCGTCACACATAGTATCACCAGTTTTGATAGATTTGAAACCTACAGCAGCACCAATATCACCAGCTTCAATATATTCTACTGGGTTTTGCTTGTTAGCGTGCATCTGATAGATTCTAGAGATTCTTTCTTTATCTCCTGAACGAGTGTTCAAGATATAAGAACCTGCATCTAGTCTTCCAGAGTAAGCTCTGAAGAATGCCAATCTTCCTACGAAAGGATCGGTAGCAATCTTAAATGCCAATGCAGAGAAAGGTTCGTTTACGTCTGGCTTTCTGAAAATTTCAGCATCAGTTCTTGGGTCAGTACCTTTGATATCATCTTTATCCAATGGAGAAGGCAAGTATTTACATACTGCATCCAACATAAACTGTACTCCTTTGTTCTTAAATGAAGAACCACAAGTCATTGGGATAATAGATAAATCGATAGTAGCTTTTCTAAGAGCTTCGTTGATTTCGTCTTCAGAGATTGAATCTGGATCTTCGAAGAATTTCTCCATCAAAGTATCATCATAATCTGCAACAGCCTCAACTAATTTCTCTCTATATTCTAGAACTTCATCTTTCATGTCTTCTGGAATTGGAACTACCTCGAAAGTAGCACCTTGTCCAGCTTCATCCCAGATGATCGCTCTGTTTTTAATTAAGTCTACAACACCTTTGAAATCTTCTTCAGCACCGATTGGTAAAACGATAGGAACTGCGTTTGATCCTAACATTGTCTTAACCTGGTTTACCACGTTAAGGAAGTCAGCACCTTGTCTGTCCATTTTGTTTACAAATCCCATTCTTGCAACTTTGTAGTTGTCAGCAAGTCTCCAGTTTGTTTCAGACTGAGGCTCTACTCCATCTACTGCAGAGAATAAGAATACCAACCCATCCAATACTCTCAAAGATCTGTTTACTTCTACTGTGAAGTCAACGTGTCCCGGTGTATCGATGATGTTGAAGTGGTAAGGCTTAGTATCAGCTAAAGGTTTTCCTTGGTCTGTTGGAAAGTTCCAAGAACAAGTAGTTGCAGCAGAAGTAATAGTAATACCTCTTTCTGCTTCCTGCTCCATCCAGTCCATTGTAGAAGCACCATCGTGAACTTCACCAATTTTGTGGTTTACACCTGTATAGAATAAAATTCTTTCTGTAGTGGTAGTTTTACCAGCATCAATGTGCGCAGCAATACCAATATTTCTTGTAAATTTAAGATCTCTACCCATTTCAGATTAGAATTTAAAGTGTGAGAAAGCTTTGTTAGCTTCCGCCATTTTGTGAGTATCAGATTTCTTCTTGTAAGCAGCACCTTCTTCTCTTGAAGCGGCAACTACTTCATTAGCCAATTTCAAAGCCATAGACTTATCATTTCTCTTTTTAGAGTAGCTAATTAACCATTTCATTGCCATAGAAATTTTTCTATCAGCTCTGATTGGCATAGGAATCTGGAAGTTTGCTCCACCTACTCTTCTAGAACGTACTTCTACGTGAGGCATAACGTTAGTTAATGCATCTTTCCAGATTTCAAGGGCAGTCTTTTCAGTTTCTCCTTTTTTAGTTTCTACGATGTCTAATGCATCATAGAATATTTTGAATGCGATTGACTTCTTACCGTCAAGCATCAAGTTGTTTACGAATCTAGTTACCAATTGATCATTAAATTTTGGATCTGGTAACAACGGTCTTTTTTTCGCTTTTGTCTTTCTCATTGTTTCTGTACCTTATTTAATGATTATTTTTTCTTTCCTTTAGCCGGTGCAGCTGCAGCTTGACCTGGCTTAGGTCTCTTAGCTCCGTACTTAGATCTTCTTTGAGTTCTTCCGCTTACTCCAGCAGTATCTAACGCACCTCTTACGATGTGGTATCTAACTCCTGGTAAATCTTTTACTCTCCCCCCGCGTACCAATACTATCGAGTGCTCTTGAAGATTATGTCCTTCACCTGGGATATAGGCGTTAACTTCTTTACCGTTTGAAAGTCTTACCCTTGCAACTTTTCTAAGTGCAGAGTTAGGTTTCTTAGGAGTGGTAGTATATACTCTCGTACATACACCTCGTCTTTGTGGACAAGAATCAAGTGCAGCCGATTTACTCTTCTTGGTAAGTGCGACTCTTCCTTTTCTAACTAATTGTTGAATAGTAGGCATTTAATTGCTTTTATTTTAGGGTGCAAAAATAATAATAATTTTTTAATTGACAAGTAGTTATGTAGAAATAATAATCTTTATTTAATTTAAACTAACCTTATGATTACCTACAATTTACAGCAAACAGAGACATACAACAAATTTTAAAAATTTTTATAGCCTTAAAATACTTTACCCAATTTTACCTTTGACCCATCTATTTTTATTAATTTATTACTAATTGATTCAGCCTTAAACATCATAATTATATTTATCTAATCATTAAACACATTTTAAAATCAAACAAATTAATCCTAATTAAATTAAAAAAATTTACAATAGTTATCTTCTATGAGATCAAGTTGATTTCGGCACAATATTTCCTGCTTAGAAATATCAAAAAATAAACTCATGAAATCATCACCATTTGCTATTATAAAGAATAATGGAAATAAGTGTGATTCCATATGACCTTTAAAAATAAATTATATACATATGAAAAACGCAAACATTATCGGCCTAAAAGAAGCCGACTGCCAAAACATTTCAGAAAAACTGAATATCTTACTAGCTAACTATTCTGTATTTTACCAGAATACAAGAGGTTCTCACTGGAATATCAAAGGTGAACAATTTTTCACACTGCATCCTAAGTTTGAAGAATTATACAATAGTTTAGTTTTAAAAATAGATGAGATTGCAGAACGTATATTAACTTTAGGAGCAACTCCGGCGCACAATTATTCAGATTACCTTCAGGTTTCTACCATTAAAGAAAGCAAAGAAGTAAGCGACGGCAATAAAAGTGTAGAGATCATTCTGAATTCTTTCAAAGTGGTCATCGATTTGCAAAGAGAGCTTTTAGATATTACAGACAAAGCAGGTGATGAAGGTACCAACTCGCAAATGAGCGACTATATTACAGAGCAGGAAAAAGAAGTCTGGATGTACAATTCTTATTTAGGGAAGTAAAAACAAGACAAAAATCATTACAATATTTAAAAAATCGTCTTACATTTAGACGATTTTTATTTTAAATAAACTAAATTTGTGTTAAAATTACACAATATGCAACATATGACGTTTAACTCCATTCTAGACAACGATTTCTATAAAATTACCATGCAAAATGCGGTGGTAAAACTTTTCCCAAGTCAAACTGTAAAATACGAATTTATCAATCGTGGAAAACATCATTTTCCTGAAGGTTTTGATCATGCTTTAAGAGAAACTGTCAACAAAATGGCAGAGCTGAAACTGACTAAAGATGAGAAAAAGTTTTTAGCTAAAACCTGTCCTTATTTAAACTTACCTTATCTTGATTTTCTAGAAGGCTATCATTACGATCCATCTGAAGTAAAAATTGTACAAACAGAAAATGATCTATCGGTTACTGTTGAAGGACTTTGGTACCGAACCATTCTTTGGGAAGTTCCTTTATTGGCTTTGATTAGTGAATTGCATTACGAAATGAATCATATGGAAAGAGATTCTAACGAAACCGTAATGGCAAAAACGCTGGAAAAAGCAGATTCACTAAACAAGTTGGGAGTTAACTTTGCAGAATTTGGTACAAGAAGAAGACATTCTTATAAAGTACAAAATTTGGTAATGGAAGCTTTAACCCAGAAAAAGGACTCTACATTTATAGGAAGCTCCAACGTACATTTCGCAATGAAATACGGTGTAAAACCAATTGGAACTCATGCTCACGAATGGTTTATGTTTCACGGAGCCGAGTTTGGATTTAAAATGGCCAACGAATTAGCCCTTGAACATTGGGTTGATGTTTATCGTGGAGATTTGGGAGTCGCTCTTTCAGACACTTATACCACTGATGTTTTCTTCCAGCAATTTGATAAAAAATTCGCAAAACTTTTCGACGGAGTTCGTCACGACAGTGGTGATCCGTTAGAATTTGCCGACAAAACCATTGCTCACTACAAACGACATGGGATTAATCCTTTATTTAAATATATTATTTTTTCTGATGCTTTAAATCTTGAAAAAGTAGAAGAAATCACCAATTACTGTAAAGGAAAAATCGGAGTTTCTTTTGGGATTGGAACCAATCTTACGAATGATGTCGGTTTAAAACCAATGAACATCGTGATGAAACTTATCGGCGTACAATCTCTCAACAACGAATGGATTCCTACCGTAAAACTTTCTGATGAACATGGAAAATACACTGGTGATCCAAAAATGATTGAACTTGCAAAAGAGTTTTTGAGGATTAAAGATTAAAAACATTTAAGTATGATGAAAAATTTATTTCTACTTAGCGGAATTATATTCACTTTAATCTCCTGCTCTATTCAAACCAAAGCTCAAGATGGTAAACCCGGAAAAGACGGAACTTCTGGTGTTTCAAAAATAGGTTTCAACCAAAAACTGGCAGATTCTTTAGGAGCAGATAAATATGGGATGAAAGCTTACACCATCGTAATGTTGACAACCGGCTCAGCAAAAATTGATGATAAAGAGAAAAAAGCAGAATTAATGAAAGGCCACATGACCAACATCGGAAAATTAGCCGATGAAGGAAAAATTATTGTAGCCGGACCGTTCTTAGAAAAGAATAAAGAAAACTACCGCGGAATGTTTATCTTCAACACCAAGTCAAAAGAAGAAGCCGAATCTTGGGTAAAAACTGATCCCGCCGTTGCGGCCGGAATTTTCAGTTATGAAATATTTCCTTGGTACGGTTCCGCAGCTTTGCCTTTGTACTTGAAACATCATGATGAAATTTCGAAAGAAAATCCTTAAATCTTTTTCGATGAAACTATATTGCATCTTATTATTTCTATTGATGCTGATTAATTGCAATAAAGAACCCAAAGTTTTTGAATTCACCACAGATACTGTTGATAAAAATATTGTACAAGAATTAAAACAAATAACAAACAGGAAACCTTACGGCTTACTTTTCCAAGATGAAAAATATGAAGTCTGGAATAGCTGTTCCGGAGAATGGGGTGGAACAATTTATTTTAAAAATAAAAACAATGGAGAAATTCGTTATGCACAATCCACCTGCGCAGTTTCAGTAAATAAAATTGGTGATAAATATTACATTTCAAACGTATCTACTCACTTGTATGAAAGATCCTCTATCTTGGAAATCATAAATCCTGAGAAAATGGAATTGACTTTAAAATTACCACCTTTTCATCCTGAAATTATAACAAGAGAATATGAAACTCAAAGCAATTTAGGAATAAAGACAATTGCAGATTCTACAGGTGTATCTATTTTAACAAGCTTTGTATATAAGGATAATTTATATTCAATCATAAAAAACTACAAAAACGACTTAATAACTATTTCAAAAGTTGAGAACAATAAATTCAAAACAATACAAACATTGGATGGATTAATTTTAAATGATTCCCCACATATTGTAAAAGAATCGGAAAACCATCAAAAACTTTATTTTCAACATCCTAAAAGTGGTATTTTAGATGTAAAAGACAACAAAATAAAATTTACATTTTACAAAAAACAATTGAAAATATAATCTCGTAAATCTTTGAGTTATTTCTAATCTAACCTCGCAGACAATAGCAATTATAATTCTCTAATAATGAAAAAAAAATATAACACAAAAGTTCAAATACATTTCATTTTATGCATCCTTACCACTTTATTATTTTCATGTGAAACAAAATCACAAAAAAGCGATAGCACATATTTGAATGAAAAGCAGCATTTTCATTCAAAATTAATTAAAAAAGAAAAAGCACCTCAAGAATACGAAGACTTAGTAAGCACAAAAGATCTATTAAAAGTAGAATATCTTTCAAATGGAATTAATTTGAAAGCATTAATTGTCAAAAAAAATCTAGATTCAACGAAGCGAAAACCTATCCTTGTCTATTTACACGGAGGTTTTGCATTGGGAGAACAAGATTTATTAGACTGTCAAGTTTTCACAAAGCAAGGTTACATCGTATTTGCTCCAAGTTATAGAGGTGAAAATGGAAATGGTGGAAACTTTGAATTATTTCAAGGAGAAGTTGATGATGCAAAGGAAGCAATAAAATGGATAGCAAAACAACCATTTGCAGACAGTACTAAAATATATGTATTTGGACACAGTATTGGCGGAGGAATATCTTCATTGCTGTCTTTAGAAAACAATGTTCCAATTGCAAAAAGCGGAAGTAGCGGCGGTTTATATACACAAGATTTTTATGGTTGGGAAGACATAATTCCTTTTGATAATAAAAATCCATTAGAAGGTAAAATGCGTGTTTTAGTAGAAAACATTCCTTCGATGCAGATTAATCATTATGCTCTTGTCGGGAAAGAAGATGAGGGATTATATGATCTAAAAGATGAACTTAACGCTATATCACGTAATTCAAAATTAAAACTTATTTATGTTGATGGAGATCATTTCACAAGTTTAGAACCAGCAATGAAAAAGTTTATTGAAATAATAAATAACGAGAAAAAATAAGATTGAAACGAAAAAAGCATTACTCAAAACTGGAATGGATAAATTCAGCTCAACCATACAACTTCCATCTTACAAATTAAAAAACATTGAACAATATCCAAGTCTATTTCCCTTATCTTTTTTAAGTTAACTAATCCAAATGAAAATCATAGAAGAAGTCTTAAAAATTAAACAAAATTATTTTCCGAGCTAGATAAAACATTGAGGTTTCCCATAAAGAAAATCTTTTTTTGTTTTTGTAATTTTGAAAAATGGAAATCACTTATCTCATCATTGGATGTTTTGCCGGAGGAATTATCGGCGCTATTTTGATTTATTTTGTTTTGAAATCGTCTATGGTTTCAAGAAGTTCTTATGATGAATTGAATTATTTACATATTAAAACTAAAGCTGATTTAGAAAATTTGAATCTGAAAATTCAGGATTTAGATCAAATTATCAAAAATGAAAAAGATTTAAATCTTCAACAATCTGATTTATTGAATGATCTTAAAAATGAGTTCTCCAAAATTTCAGCAGAAAACACTTTTCTCCAAACACAATTTGATGAACAAAAATTTTTAAATCAAAAACAAAACGCTCAAATTGAGTTGATTTTGAATGAAAAACAACATTTGTATGCTAAAAATTCAGAATTATCTGCTCAAAATGAAGGTCTACAAAAATCTTTAGAAACTCAGAAAGAAGAGATTAAAAAAATTCAGGAAGAAGGAAAACTGCAATTTGAAAATTTGGCGAACAAAATTCTAGAAGAAAAAACAGAAAAATTCACAACTGTCAATCAAAATAATCTTAAAAATATCCTTGAACCTTTTCAGGAGAAAATCAACGATTTAAAAAACAAGGTCAACGAAGCTTATGAAAAGGAAAATAAAGAACGTTTTTCTCTGGCTGAAAAAGTGAAAGAATTGGCTTTGCTCAACCAACAAATTTCGGAAGATGCTAAAAAACTGACCAAAGCTCTGAAAGGTGAAAGCAAAACTCAGGGAAATTGGGGCGAAATGATTCTGGAAAGTATTTTAGAAAAATCAGGATTGGTAAAAGGAAGAGAATATTTCCTGGAGCACGAACTGAAAGATGAAGATAATAAAGCTTTGTTTTCAGAGTTTTCGGGTAAAAAAATGCGCCCTGATGCGGTTGTAAAATATCCCGACGAAAGAAATGTGATCATCGATTCTAAAGTTTCTTTGACCGCCTTTACAGAATTGGTAGACGAAACAGATTCAGACATTTATCAAATTAAAGTCAACCAACATTTATCTTCTATTAAAACTCACATCAGCCAATTGAGTCAAAAAGCGTATGACGATTACGGAAAATCTTTAGACTTTGTCATGATGTTTATTCCGAGCGAACCGGCTTATATTGCTGCAATGCAAGCTGATCAAAATCTTTGGAATTTTGCTTATGAGAAAAGAATTTTACTTTTAAATCCGAGCAACCTGATTACTTCATTAAAACTCATTGCTGATCTTTGGAAAAGAGAATATCAGAACAGAAATTCTATGGAAATTGCTGAGCGTGGTGCTAAATTATACGACAAATTCGCAGGTTTTGTAGAAAACCTTGAAAAGGTTGGAAAAAATTTAGACTTAGCAAAAAATGTTTACAATGATGCTTACAAGCAACTATATACAGGAAATGACAACTTAATTGTCCAGACTCAGAAACTAAAATCTTTAGGAATTAAAAATAAAAAAGAGCTTCCACAAAGCTTGATCGGAAATATAAGTGATGAATAAATAAACGTGAATAGTGAATAGTCAATTCACTTCGTTTGTCAATTTTAAACTCTTTTGTAAAGCAAAATTTACAATTGAGAATTGATTTTTAATCAAATACACTAAATTATATAACTAATCTTCCGCCAATGAATGATTGATAAGTCTGATGTAAATCTTATTTTTGCATCAATTATCAATCATTCCCCATTTATGATCATCGAGAGTTTTCAAAACGAAAAGATAAAACACATTACCAAACTTCTTACAGACAACCGTTTTCGTAAAAAATCGGAAGTTTTTGTAGTAGAAGGACAACAGGAAAACGAAAGAGCTCAGAAATACAATTTTGAAGCTGTAGAATTCTATATCTGTGAAAACATTTTCAAAGGAAATACTCCTAAAAAGAAAATTCATTTAGTGAGTGATAAAGTCTATGAAAAAATTGCTTATCGAGGGACTTCAGAAGGAATTATTGGAGTTTATAAAACCAAAGAATCTCATTTAAACAACTTTCAACCAAAAGAAAATTCAACGGTAATCATCGTAGAAGGTGTTGAAAAACCAGGAAACTTAGGTGCAATCTTAAGAAGCTGCGAAGCTTTCGGAATTGATGCTTTAATTGTTGCCGATGGAAAAACAGATTTTTATAATCCTAATGTAATTCGATCTAGTGTTGGATGCCTTTTTGGAATGGAAGTTTTTCAGGCAGACAATAACGAAGTCTATGAATTTTTAAAGAAAAACAACTTCAACATATATACAACCATTATGGATGAGACTTCCAAAGATATGTTTGAAAGAGATTTCACAAAACGTTCGGCGGTCTTATTTGGTACAGAGCATTCAGGGTTGAGTGATTTCTGGTATGGTAAAGGTCAAAATACATTAATACCGATGACCGGAAGTATTGACTCTTTAAATTTGAGTAATGCTGTAGCGATTACATGTTATGAAGCTTTAAGACAGAAAAAGTCTTAGTTGTTTTTTTAATAGTAAGACCTAAAAAAACCGTCTCGCTGAGCGAAACGGTTCTTTTATTTTAAGTCGGAGCTGATTAGTGTTTAGCTTCTTCTTTCTTAGCTTCACCTTTAACTGCTTCAGTAGCAACTTTAGCGTCAGCTTTGATAGAATCAGTAGCAACTTCTGCATTAGTTTTGATAGAATCAACAGCAGCATCTTTAGTAGAATCGATAGCAGTAACTACTGAATCTTTGTTAGCTTCGATTGAATCAGTAGAAGTTGTAGCTTCACCTTTTTTACAAGCAACTAAAGAGATTGCAGCGATAGCAGCTACGAATAATGACTTTTTCATAATAAATTAAATTTAATTTTGTTAATATTGTTTTTTAAATCTTTTTCTCTGTTCGGTTATTTGAACAAGACAAAGGTATAGCAGATATGAAATTTGTTTATGAAAAATAATTGTAATAACTTTGTAAAATAGTTTTACAAATAACAAATACTGATAATCAATAATTTAACTACTTTTTTATAAAGTGACAGATTTAGACCTCTTACATTTTGAGCAGCTCAAAAAGGACGTTCAAGCTCAATATTTGAAAGAATACACCCCTTCTTATGATGAAATATCTAAGTGGAAGGGGATTGATATTATATATTTTCAGGAAGACCTTAGGAAAAAGGCCAAAGGAAACATCAGTGAAAAATCTTTTTACACCTATTTTAAATCTTCTCCGGTTTCAAAATTACCTCGTATTGATATGCTTAATTTATTGAGTATCTATGCGGGTTACGACTCATGGTATGATTTTAAAAAGAACCATCTTTTCGCAGGAGAATTATTAAGTGATGAGAAAGATTTGAGTGATGATGAACTGAAAGAATTAGAAAAAACAGTTTCAAGTGCATTAAATTTACCTAAAACCGAAGAAGAGCCTAAAAAAACAGTATTTAATAACGAAGAAAACACCGTTTTACAAGAAAAGAATACTGAAAATCAAATAATTGAAAAAAAACAAACTATTTTAGAATCTTCTAAAATATCAGAAATAAAACCACCGAAAAAGAACTACCAAAGAACTGCATGGATTGCTGCGGCATCAGTTTTTGTTATTTTATTGGGACTTTTAGGTTTTAAGGATGAAATTTTTCAAAAAACTTATAAGTATTGTTTTACGGATGCCGACAGAAATCTAAATGTTCAGCGTGATATTGAAATTAAAGTTATTAAAGAAAACGAATCTCCTATTTTATACAGAATTAAACCAGGAGAATGTTTCATCTATCCAACAAAGGATAAAACTTTGAAAATGCAAATCAGTTCGACGGTTTATGAAGATCTTGAAGTCAACAGAAATCTTGAGAATGCACCTGAAGAAGAAACGATAGAGCTGAAACCCGATGACTATAAGATGGCGCTCTATTATTTCTCTATAAAAGATATTAACGGAGAAAATTCTGAACAGCTCATCAAACAGAAAAGAAAACAGCTGGAAAACCTCATCAGCAACACAGCTACCATAACGCAGGTTTATGACAGTGATATCTACGGTCTTGAAACTCTAGACAAGCAGGATTATATCACTTTGGTGACTACACCTACCACTTCATTAAAAAACCTGAACGTTATTGAAATGAAAAAAGATAAAGGAAAAATAGTATCTATCAAATTTAAAATCTCAAACCATGAAAACAATAAATAACTTTTTGTTTTTGACGATACTTCTTGGCGTCATCATGATTGCCTGTACAAAAAAAGAAGAAAACAACAACATAAGTGATCTTGAAAAGCTAAGAAACACAAACAATATCAATGTACAAATGGACAGTACACAAGCCATTAACTCTATTACTTTACAAAAAGTACAAGACGTGCTTGATCTGTCTACTCTTTATCTTTCCGGAAATAAAAAGACTGAAATAGATACTGCTATTTATTCAAAAATTGAGAAGTATTTTCAGAAATCAGATTCTACAACTTTCCAAGGACTATTTAAAGAACTTGAAAGTTTGAAGGTGAAAAAGGTGAAAGTAAGCCACATTAATGTTTTCAAAAAAATAAACGATAAAGACACTTTAGATTTCGCAAAATTTAATGTGGAATATATTGGCGACAAAAATAAATCAATAGGAAATTTTGAAAGAAGTGCACAATACACCCTTGTTTCTAAAGCCACAGAAAAAAATAAAGAATTTAAATTTTATTTTATTAAATTCTATTCAGACTTGCTGGAAAAAGACAGCACTTCAGTAGGCGTAACCAGATAATCTAGGGGAATATCATTTTCCCAGACATCATCAATCATATCATCGGGGTTAAAATAATTAACTCCGATTTTTTTTGAATCTTTTGAAATATTTTCAAAGAATTGATCATAAAATCCCTTTCCATACCCTACCCTGTTTCCTTTAAAATCACAATAAAGCAAAGGAGTAATCACAAAATCGAAATCTAAAACTTCTGAATCTTCGTTTGAAACAGGTTCAGAAATTCCCCAATTATTGGTTTCAAATTGAGTGTCAGAGAAAATTTCAACAGAAATCAATTTTGCATCAACGATTTTAGGAACAAAAACTTTGATATTTCGGCTTAAAAAGTAATCAATAAAAATCTGGGTATTAATTTCTTTAAACTTTTCAATCGGAATGAAAATATGGATTTTTTGATCAGAAACAGGTTTAAAATAATCGATGAAATTTTGAAAAATTCTTTTAGAAAAAAGAGAAATTTCATCTTTTGACAGATTATTTCTTTTTTCAAGATATATTTTTCTGAGTTCTGATTTTTTCATTTTCAAATTTATAAAAAATAGCATTATACAAAACCATTTTAGAGATAGCGCTCCTACGGAGCGCAAAGTTTTGTTACATTATGTTTCTACACAGATAAAAGGCCTACGGAGTTTTCTAATAATATTTAATTCAATAAAAAAAAGGTTGCGCTCCGGAGGAGCGCAACCTTTACATCATCATAAATCTGAGGATCGACTATCCTAAAATTTTATATATTTTATCTGACAAACGAACTCTGAACGGAAGTTCAAAAGTAATTTGGTCACCTGCTTTTGCTGTTTCGCAAGAACTTCCATTAACAAATATTTCAGTAATTGTAATTTCCTGTTCTCCTGTTGTTGGGCCAGAGATTAAAACTTTATCTCCAACTGAAACTTCATTATTTTCAATTAAAAATTGTGCAATTTTTGATTTTGTATAGTAATGTTCAGCTTTTCCAATCAATGTTTTTTTGACTGCAATTTTCTGGCGAATATTTTTAGAATCAACTTTTGCTAAAGGTTTATTTGGTAAATCTCCTGACTTTTTAAAGGTCAAAGCATCAGACTTTCCTTTTCTGAAAACTTTATTACCAACCTGCAATCCTTTTCTTAAAGCAACTTGTTCTTCGACCGGCAAGTGTGTTATTTCTAAACATTCTGTAGAACAACAGTTTTCCATCGCCGTTTTACAGTCATCACACTGAATAAACAACAAATGACAAGCATCATTAGCACAGTTAGTGTGATTATCACACGGTTTTCCGCATTGGTGACACTGAGAAATAATATCGTCGGTAATTCTTTCTCCTAATCGGTGATCAAACACAAAGTTTTTACCAATAAATTTACTTTCAATATTTTCTTCTTTGATTTGACGGGTATATTCAATAATGCCGCCTTCCAATTGAAAAACATTTTTAAAACCTTGATGTTTGAAATAAGCACTTGCTTTTTCACAACGGATTCCGCCCGTACAATACATCAAAAGATTTTTATCATCTTTAAAATCCTGAAGCTGCTCGTTGATAATCGGCAAACTCTCTCTGAAGTTTTCCACATCTGGAGTGATAGCACCTTCAAAATGTCCTACTTCACTTTCGTAATGATTTCTAAAATCTACTACAATTGTATTGGGATCTTCCAATAAGTTATTAAACTCCTGTGCTTTTAAGTGAATTCCTTTATTGGTCACATCAAAAGTATCATCATTCAAACCATCGGCAACAATTTTATGTCTTACCTTAATCGTTAATTTCAAGAAAGAATGATTGTCTTGTTCTACTGCAACATTAAGACGAATTCCTTGCATAAAATCATAGACTTCCAACGTATTTCGAAAATCTTCCAAATGATCTGCAGGAATACTCATTTGAGCATTAATTCCTTCATGGGCAACATAGATACGACCTAATGCATCGAGTGCGTTCCAGGCTATAAATAAATCGTCGCGAAATTTTTTGGGATTTTCAATTTTGGCATACGCATAGAAAGACAAAGTAAGGCGTTGCTTACCAGCTTCATCAATAAGTTGAGCTCTTTCTTCTGCGCTTAAGGTGTTATACAGTTGCATGCTATAAACGGTTTAAGTGAGAAAATTATTTTTGCAAAGATAGTTAATTTTTCAAATGTGGTTGATATGACATAAAGCACCTTCTTATAAGTTACAATTTAACTTTTTGACTGATTTTACAATCTAATAGATGACATTTTGTCTTTAATAATTTTTTAAGCAGTGTTAAACTCATACGATAATTATTACATAAACTATAAAATGGTATAATTCTCGTTAAATTTTAGTTAAAAATGAAACACTTAAGATTATTTACATACATATTTAGCATTAAATTTGTGTAAGATAAAATAACAATCAAACAAAGAAGACATACAATGAAGAGTACTTTTAAAAAACTTTTACCATTTGCCGTTGTAGGGGTTCTCTCAGGAGCTACTACCGTTGGCGTGCAACAATATCTAAGTCACGATTCTAACAACGGTGACCAATCTTATTTTACAAAATCTACCAATGCTTCGTTTGTGGGAATGAATACTGCAACTGTAGGTGACGATTTTGTAAAAGCATCTAAAATGACAGTTCCGGCTGTTGTAACTATTAAAAATTATCAGAATAGGGCATCAAGCAGAGCGTCTGAGCAGGATTTGTTTGATTTCTTTTTCGGCGATCCTTTTGGAGGAAAAGGCCAACAAAGACAGAGACAGCAACAGCAAGCGCCAGAAAATATGCCTTCAGGTTTAGGATCTGGAGTAATTATTTCTCCGGATGGATATATTATTTCAAACAACCACGTTGTAGCAGGAGCAAATAAGCTTGAAGTTGTTTTAAGCAATAAAAAATCTTATATCGCAACTTTGGTAGGAACTGATCCAAACACTGACATTTCATTACTGAAAATCGAAGAAAAAGGATTGCCATTCTTAAACTTTGCCAATTCTGACAACGTTGAAGTTGGACAATGGGTTTTAGCAGTGGGTAATCCTCTTGGATTAAACTCTACGGTTACAGCGGGAATTATTTCTGCAAAAGGAAGAGGAATAGGAATTTTGGGCGGACAAGGAAAAGCAACTAACCCAATTGAAAGCTTTATACAAACCGATGCTGCCATTAATCCTGGAAACTCAGGAGGAGCATTGGTAAATGTAAATGGAGATTTGATTGGAATTAACTCAGCGATTTCATCTACAAACGGATATTATCAAGGCTACGGCTTTGCTGTTCCTGCGAATTTAGCAAGAAAAATAATCGAGGACATTAAGAAATTCGGTATTGTACAGAGAGGTTTCTTAGGTGTAAACTCTTTAGATTTATCGAATGACCAACAAGTTGCTTACTACAATCAAGAAAAGAAAACGAATATAAAACCAGGTTCTGGAGTTTATATTACAGGACTTCCTGATAATAGTGGTGCGCAAGAAGCGGGAATGAAAGTTGGAGACATCATTACCAAAATTGACGGAGCCAACATTACAGATTTTGCAGATCTCTCTGTTGCCATCGGAAGCAAAAGACCAGGTGATAAAGTACAGGTAACTTACTCAAGAAACGGAAAAGAGACTACCTCTACAGTTACTTTAAAAGATCAAAAAGGCGGAACTTCTGCAAGAACGAAAGCTGATCTGAGCGTCACTGAAAAAATTGGTGCAGATTTCCAAAGTCTGGATGACAGAACGAAAGCTTACTATGGACTAAGCAACGGAGTTGTTGCTAAAAATGTAGTGGAAGGAAGCGAAATCGCTAAGGCGGGTATAGTAGACGGTTATATCATTACTGAAATTAACGGGAAGCCTGTAAATTCTCAGAAAGATGTAGAAAACTTATTAAATAAATTCACCGGAACAGGCCAGATAAAATACATGGATGATTACGGAAGAGGCTATCAAAGAGGATTTAAAATGCCTTAGTAGAAACAAATAATAAACAAAAACGCTGCAGATCTTAAGGTCTGCAGCGTTTTTTATGTTTTAAAAGATTACTTTTTATTCATTTTTTCAGCAATTCTTTTCTTCTTATTTCTTTCATAAATTATCTCTACGATCTTACCTCCCATCCAAGCAAATGGAAAAAAGACAAGAAAAATAGAAATTTTATAAAATGTAGGATGATAAGGAAGAATGATTACATCAAGCATTGCTATAAAAAGCATGATGAAACCAATAAGAATTGCATAAGCTACTTTTGCATATTTTACAATCATTGCCGTAACAACTCCTCCCACGGTAGTTCCTAATCCTGAAATAAAAAGCAAAAAGCCGAAGAAGGCATCATTATTTTTCATGCTTTCTAAAAATCTCTGCCAATGCTCAAACGGAGCAAATGCATCAAAGGTAACCCACTTTGGAAAAGCCCTTATACCAAGAGTGATAATAAGCCCTGCAATCACAAGACCTACCAAAACTGCAAATGTATTTCTTAAAAAATTCATTAATCCTGATGTGCAATCATAGAAATTTCGATATCAACATTCTTTGGCAAACAAGAAACCTGTACAGTTTCACGAGCCGGAAAGCTTTCAGCATCAAGATATGATGCATAAATATCATTCATCACCGCAAAATCATCCATACTTTTAAGGAAGATTGTTGCTTTAACCACATTTTTAAACGTCATTCCTGCTTCTGTAAGAATCGCTTCAAGGTTTTTCATTACCTGATGTGTTTCCTTTTCAATTCCTTCTACCAGTTTACCCGTTGCAGGATCTACAGGAATCTGACCAGAGATATACAAAACTCCGTTGGCAAGATTTGCCTGAGAATAAGGACCAATAGCTGCAGGAGCATTAACTGTGTTGATGATTGTTTTCATATATAGATTTATTTACTTTAAAAATCATACCAAATCATTTACGACTTGAATATAGTTTATTTTGGGTGCAAAGATAAAATTTATATTGTAAAATCAGTATGACTTTAGAAAGGTGCATTAGGCTGAGTAAAACTTCTGTCTTTATACTTCAATGCATCGCTCAATATATTTGCTTTAATACCGATAAAGAAATCATAAACTTTATACTGTCCAAAAGGAACCCAGTTAAAATTTATCGTAAAACTACGCTGATCTCTTGAGAAACCAATTCTTGTATACGCCAATTCTTTGGTCACCATATCATAATGCGTACTACCATTAATGTTCCAGTAAGGAGTAAGCTTTAAGCTTCCATCTAAACCAATGGACGCCATTTTAGTTGCTGTTCTCGATAAGTTTCTTGAATATTGGTAATTGGCATTCAAATTTAACGTCCATGCCTGATCAAAATGGGCATAATTATCATCGTCAAAGAAATAATTTTCATTTCTGATTTCCCCTTTTTGCGAATAAGTTTTGGCGTAATCTTTTTTCTCACCAAACAATTCGTTGCTTAAAGGATAAGAAAGCTGTACATTGAAACCCTGCACGCTAAAAGATCCAAAATCTTCTGTTCTGATTCCTGTATCTGATCCCGGAGCAAATAGAATCTTATATGGTTCAATCGTTAAACTTGTATTTACGCTTAGCTTATTATCAAAGAAAGAAGATTGTCCGTTCACAGAGATAATTGACCACGGATGACTTTTTGCAGCAAAATTATAATTCCCGCTTACATTTAAAGATTCAAAAATCTTCATTTTTTTCACTCCAGTAGAATCACTCTTAGACCTTACCTTCATTTCGATATTGTTCCCGATGTTATAGTTTAAAGCTCCCGTCATCCCTGTTGTAGGTGTTCCTACAACTCCTCTATCAAAAATTGAATACGGTGTTAAGGCTCCATTTGCATTATAGAAATTCTTAAAGTATCCAAATTGTTCCCCACCAAAATCCGGAGAATAGGTGAACCCAATACTCGGCGTCATCATGTGTCTTATTGCCTGTATCGTGGATCCTTTTTTGAAGTTTGCCTGACCGTATAATTGAGTCTGCACACTTGCTGTTGTAGAAAAAATGCTATATCCCGCAATTTTATTATTAAATTGATCAACTTCAATATTCTGAATTGGGTCGTAATATTTTGTAAGCGTCTTCGTGGTAAGAGCATTATCAATTGTAGCCCCTAAACTAAAAGTAAAAAATTTAGCAAAAGTAGTATTTGTTCCTAAAGCAATATTATTTTTCAAACCTGTTTGAAGTTTGTCCCACATTGCATCTGTAAACATTTCACCATCCGATGTATTGACAGAATTCGTTAGATTTAAACCTGTATTAACTGTAATATTTTCCAGCAAACCTGATCTCACACCAGTTTTCGATTTAAATAAATAAAACTGATTGATTGCTACGTTCATTTGAGGCAAACGCAAACTCGCCGTTTTTTCTGCAAAGTTCTGAGAGTAAGAAGCCGTACTCGTAATCGTTGCAGGAAGTTTCAAAAACCTTTTAGTCAGGGAAAGTGTTGAGTTTTGCTGCGTTCTCAAAACACTTTGATCCATAATAAAGGCATTGTTTACGGTATTATTATAGAAAGCAGTACTCGTCATATCCACAGACGCAGAAAATGTAAGGAAAGGATTTGCTTTTGTATCTTGAGTATGCCTCCAAGCAATTCTATATGTTCCAGTTTTGCTGTAATTATCAAGACCTTTAATTCCACGAACCGTACTTCCGATATCTGCCGAGAAATTCCCTGAATATCTATATTTTTTAAGATAATTCATTTCAGGTCTTACCGTCCAGCTTCCTTTTGTATAAATATCTGCAAGAACTTTTAAATCGAAATGTTCACCAATCGGCTGATAATACCCTATTCCATTTAGGAAAAAACCAACATCTTCTCTTTCACCAAAACTTGGAATAAGAATACCTGCAGCTCTTTTACTTGAAAACGGTAAAATAGCAAACGGCAAAATCAAAGGCGTAGGAACATCTTCGATGTACATTTGTGCGGGACCTACAATTAAGGTTGAGCTTTCTTTTCCTTTCTGCATTTTGATATAAGATGCCAAAAGGTGATAATCGGGTCTTGTATCTTTTTTATCGATGTAATAACTATCGGTCGTAAATTCTGCATGTCGCATTACAAAAACAGAATCGTTGTACTTTTTAGTTTTATCCGCAACAATTAAACCTTCACTTTCCTCTGTTCTTGCGTTATAGGCAATAGCTTCTCTGGTTTTCGTATTATAATTAAAGCTTTCTACTTCATATTTTTTCCCTGCCTGATTTACCTGGGCAAGCTCAAATACTTTCCCTAAAGAGTCCAGCTTTCCACGGGCAAAAATTAAGTTTTTTTCTTCATCAATTGAGATATAATCTGCATCGATCTGCATATCCTGATATTTTACCTGAGCATTTTTATTCAGATAAATCATTTTTTTCGGAACATCTCTACGAATATCATCGGCTTTATAATCTACCACAGCGTCTAGAGATTCTTTTGGTGCAGCAATGGTATCCTTTTTGGAAATAGTATCGTTAATTATCGTAGCTTTAACTACTTTTTTAGGACCTTCCTGTGCTAAAAAACTGTTAAAAATTAGGATAATTAAAAATTGTAATATATTTTTGAAGACGGTTTTGTCCAATTTTGTTCTATATAATTTGGCTCAAAATTAATATAATTTTTATAACTGTATGATGTACCAACTAAATTTTAAAACAATTTTAGCATTTCTACTGATATTCTTTACCTCTTTTACTTTTGCTCAAAAAAAATTCACTGTAGTTTTGGATGCAGGACACGGAGGAAGCGATAACGGAGCTAACAGAAATTATCCAGATCTGGGTCTTGTTCAGGAGAAGCATGTTACGTTAGCAATTGTTCTGAAATTAGGAGCAATGCTTGAGAAAAACAAAGAATTTAAAGTTATTTACACCCGAAAAATAGACGAGTATCCTTCTTTAACAGACAGAACCAATACCGCCAACCGAAGCAGGGCAGATTTATTTATTTCTGTACACGTTAATTCTTCGCCAAGTCGTTCTGCGACAGCAAGAGGAACCGAAACTTTCGTACAGGGTCCTGCTCAAAACAGAGAAAATCTTGAAGTAGCGAAGCAAGAAAACAGCGTAATTTACCTTGATGAAAAAGATAAAGAGACTTTTGCCTCTTATGATGCATCTTCACCCGAATCTTTAATTGCCTTAAAATTACAGCAAAGTAAATATCTTGAAAACAGCTTAATTGTAGGAAGCTTCGTAGAAGGAAACTTTGAAAAAAGCGGCCGTTTTTCGCGTGGTGTAAAACAGGAAAACCTACACATCTTAAGAAGAAGTGCGATGCCTTCTATTCTTATTGAAACAGGATTTGTAAATAATTATGAAGATGCCGCATTCTTAAATTCTGAAAAAGGACAGCAGGAAACAGCAGAAAATATTTATAAAGCAATTATTGACTATAAAAAAGCAGTTGACAGAAAAACAGGAGCGCAAGTCATTACCAAAAAACCGGAGCCAGAAAAACCGGCAGAAGTTGCATTGAAAAATGACTTCAGAATTTTACTGATGACAATGCCTGTAAAATACAACGATGGAGATCCGGAATTAAAAGGATTGAATTACATTCTTCCTATCAAAGAAAACGGATTGTATAAATACTATTATGGTGTAACCAATATGGCATCTGTAAAAGACATTAATCTTAAAACAGCTAAAGATGCCGGATTCAGAAATTCTTATGCGGTAGGATTTATGCCAAACCAAAAACTGAGCATCGGTTATTATAATATTGAAGTGTATGTAGGAAAAGATAAATTAAGCTCAAATTCTTTCATCCTTCAAACCTTAAAAGATGTAGAAAGAAACAAATCTAACGGAATGTTCTACTACACTTACGGAAAAGTTTACACCCTGGAAGACGCAGTTAAACTTCAAAAAGAACTGGAAGCCAAAGGAATAAAAAATACCGTTATTCAGAAGAATTTTAAATAAACTCTATAATTTTGAAGTTTAAAAGTTTATTTATACTTTTGCAACCTCAAAATTTGGTCTATTCGTCTAGTGGTCAGGACTCAAGGTTTTCATCCTTGCAACAGGAGTTCGATTCTCCTATAGACTACCAAAAAGCTCTCTATTTCAGAGGGCTTTTTTTTATGCGTTTTTCTAAAACTTTTCAAAGTATAAAAACTCAGAGGAGATCTTCTGTATTAATTTTTATCTTTTGAATCCATAGTTTCCAGAACTAAAGCCCGAATCTATCTGTAATTTTTTTGTATATTTAGGCTACAACTTATTTTTATGAAAAATTCAATACTCTTAATTTCCTTCTTATTTCTATTTTTCAGTTGCGACAATAAAGACAAAGCAAACGATTTAGCTCTGAGAGAAAAGGAATTACTGAATAAAGAAAAATTATTTGCACAAAAAGAAGCCGAATACCAATCTCTGTTAAAAATGAGAGACAGTATTTTTAATCATAAAAATTCAGATTCAACAAGAATCACCAAATGGTCTGATGAAATTTCCGGAGCTTGGACAGGAAAAGTAATCTGTACAGAATCTAACTGCGGAGATTATGTTGTAGGAGATCAGCGTACCGACACCTGGGAATTCGACAGCGATTCCATACAGTTATTTACCAAAATCATCAATAACAATAATCTGGTAAGATTATATTCAGGAAAATTTGAGAATAACGAAATCAAGCTTAATTTTAAAACAGATTCTACTGCAAAAAAACAGGTAAATATGAATGTCTTACTGAATGAGATTTCATCAAACAAAATCAGAGGAACAAGAACCGTTGCAGTTGACAATTGTGTGGCAAAATTCTCTGTAGAATTAATACGTTCAACAAAATAAACACAGATGACTCTATTAAGTATACACAACCTCAGTCTTCCCATTGAAGATCCGGTATTGAAGTTTCTTTTGGTGCTCATCATCATTCTTGCGGCACCGCTTTTACTCAATAAAATTAAAGTTCCTCATTTGTTGGGGTTAATTATTGCAGGTGCAGTAATCGGTCCGAACGGATTTAATGTTTTAGCGAGAGACAGCAGCATTGTAGTGACCGGAACAACCGGACTGCTCTATATTATGTTTCTTGCCGGTCTTGAAATCGATATGGGAGATTTTAAGAAAAATAAATGGAAAAGTCTCACTTTCGGGTTGTTTACATTTATCGTTCCGTTTGTTTTGGGATATTTGGGAGGATATTATATTTTGAAATTTTCGGTATTAACCTCTATTCTTTTTGCCAGCTTATTTTCGTCTCATACTTTAATTGCTTATCCTTTAATAAGTAAATTAGGAATTGCAAAAAATCCTGCAGTGAATATAACTGTTGGAGGAACGATGATTACAGATGTTTTGGCACTATTGGTTCTTGCCATTATTGTCGGGATGTCTCAAGGTGATGTAGGAACAGAATTTTGGGTAAAACTTTCGGTTTCCTTTGTGGTTTTTGCATTGGTGGTCTTGGTGATTTTCCCAATGATCGGAAGGTGGTTTTTCAAAAAAGTAAATGATAAGATTTCACAATATATTTTTGTATTGGTGATGATTTATCTGGCTGCTTTGTTAGCTGAATTAGCTGGAGTTGAAGCTATTATCGGAGCCTTCTTTGCCGGACTTGCTTTAAACAGATTGATTCCACATACTTCTTCGTTGATGAACCGGGTAGAATTTGTCGGGAATGCCATTTTCATCCCTTTTTTCCTGATCAGTGTGGGAATGCTGATTGATTTTAAAGTTTTTTTTGAAAGTTGGAAAACTTTGGAAGTTGCAGCGATTATGCTTGTGGCATCCATTGGAGGAAAGTATCTTTCTGCTGTTGCTACACAAAAAACATTTAAACTTTCAAAAGATGAAGGCAAACTTATTTTCGGTTTAAGTTCTGCTTCTGCAGCAGCAACTTTAGCTTCTGTGATGGTGGGTTATAATATTATAATTTCGGAAACAGAAACCGGAGAACCGATTAGATTATTAAACGAACATGTTCTTAACGGAAGTATTTTATTGATTCTTATTTCGTGTACCATTTCATCATTCATCTCTATGTCGAGTGCTCAGAAGATTGCAGAACAGGATAATGAGGAAACCGTTTCCGGAAACAGTCACGAACAGGAAAATATTCTTTTAGCATTAAATCACGAATCGACTGTTGAAAGAATGGTGAATCTTGGAATTTTAATTAAAGCTCATTCGAATACAGAAAATTTATTTGCTTTAAATGTAATTAATGAAGATAAAAATGAGTCTTCTGTAAAAAATGCAGAGAAACTTTTACATCAGGCAACCGATATGGCAGCAGCGGCAGATGTGAAAATACAGCCTCTAAAAAGATATGATAATGATGTTATCAACGGTGTAAACAACGTAATTAAAGAGCAAAACATCACCGATCTTATTATCGGATTAGAAGACAGCAAAGGTTTTTCGACTTCCTTCACCGATAATCTTTACAATGGTTATTTACAGCGTGATGATTTGAATGTCTTGGTTTATCATGCAATTCAGCCTTTGGCTACCATAACAAACCATGCGGTGATGATTCCAGAAAATGCTCATAAAGAAGCCGGATTTTTCCATGCTTTGTTGAGAGTTTGGAATATTGCTAGAAATTCTGGAGCAACGGTGACATTTTATGCTTCAGAAGAGATTTTGAATATTTTGCAAAGAATTATTAAAAAAGCCAATATTGAAGCCGAATTCATCATTATGAACACTTGGAAAGACGGTGAGCAAACAGCAACCCAACTTAAAGATAATGAAGCTCTTATTATATTTATGGCAAAAAGAGGAATGAAGTCTTACATTCCACAAATGCGATTGATTCCCGAGCTTCTCAACAAATATTTGAGTGATAAAAATTATCTACTTATCTTCCCTTTTTCGGAATTTGAAAATACCAATTTTGAAAAAAGATCCGTAGGAAATCACAGTGATTTTATGGAAATAGGAAATATTGTAAATAAAGTTTTCAGATAAACATGCTGAAAAACAAGTACGTAAAACTAAACATCAGTAAATTTTCATTCAAAATTAAATTTGATTTTGTTTAAAATGCGAAAAACATTACTTTTGCAAAAGTTTAGAGACTGAGAAATCAGTCGACAGGATAAAAACTGGTAAACTTTACTCTTAATGAGTAAATAAACACAGGCCTCACAAGACTACCAAATTTTACATCATGCCGAATTTAAAAATTCAAGAAGCGCAACAGCTTTTTAATAAGATTCGCTCTAACCCGAAAGGGTATGATTTAAAAACTAGTACGGAAGGGATTACAGGCAAGGATGATAAAATTAGTTTCAAACTCTACAAGAGCGGAGAAAAAAGTATTTTTGAAGTAACCATCGACGGACTTACTTTTTCCAACTCTACCGGAGAATGGAATAATGCAATGATTATGTTGGAAAACATCATCAATAAATTAGGAAAAGAAACTGAAAATATTAAAGTACAACAGGCCTTAGACAAGCTTAAAAAGTACCTTTCAGAAGAAAACTAAAAATATTTTAAAATAATTAAAAATAAATTTGGTGGGTAACAAAAAAGTCTGTAAATTTGCACTCACATTTAAACGATATGGCTAATCATAAATCAGCACTTAAAAGAATAAGACAAAACGAAGTTAGAAAAGTTCGTAACAGATACTATCACAAGACTGCTAGAACAGCTCTAAAAGTTTTAAGAAACGAAGAAAATAAAGCAGCAGCTACTGAGCAATTGCCAAAAGTTATCGCTTTGTTAGACAAATTAGCTAAGAAAAACATTATTCACAAGAATAAGGCAGCTAACTTGAAAAGTAAATTGACTAAGCACGTTAATAAATTAGCGTAATTATATAGTTGGCCCGTTCGTCTATCGGTTAGGACCTCAGATTTTCATTCTGGTAAGAGGGGTTCGATTCCCCTACGGGCTACTAAACTTAATTACTACTAACCGGGTAATTAAAATAAGAGTTGAAACTTATAAAAACAAAAAAACTAACCCTGTAAATTCATTTACAGTTTGGTAGATGGCCCGTTCGTCTATCGGTTAGGACCTCAGATTTTCATTCTGGTAAGAGGGGTTCGATTCCCCTACGGGCTACAAAAAGAGATTTCAAAATTTGAAATCTCTTTTTTCATTTAATAAAATACTGTTAAAAATCATCAATAAAGTTTGCTTATCTATCTCTAAAAGTTATACTTTTGCAACTCATCAGATGATATGATGTTTTTATCATGCAAATTCAAAGAAAAACTTTAGCACAAGAAGTAGCAGAAAGATTAATCGAAGGAATATCCAACGATGAATATGCTATTGGGGAAAAACTGCCGATTGAACCTGAGCTGATGAAGATCTATGGCGTGGGCCGTTCCAGCATCCGTGAAGCGATAAAGATCTTATCTATTCAGGGAATTCTTAATGTACAGCAAGGCGTAGGAACTTTTGTAGTTTCTAAAAATGTTCACGAATCATTAGAAACTCAAATGAATAAAGCACAGATCGAGGAAGTACAGGAAGTACGTTCATTGCTTGATTCAAAAATTGCAGCAAAAGCAGCGATTAACCGAACTGAGAAAGATTTAGAAACAATTAAAAATTATCTGAATCTCAGAAATCAATTTGCAGAACAAAATCTTGCGACAGAATGTTATCAAGCAGACATTAATTTCCATTTAGCCATTGCAGAAGCATGTGGAAATAATCTTTTAAAAGAAATCTACAAAATAGCAACCAAACATATTATGAGTTCTTTCGAAACGAGACATCATAACAATACAGAATCATTTAAAATTTCTCAGAAAATTCATATCGATCTTTATCTATCGATAGAGAATGGTGATGCAGAGAAAGCAGCTATCATTGCTCAAAAAATAGTAGATCAGATTTATTAAAAAAATTTAACAAAATTCATCAGATGATATGATGAATAAAATAATAGCATGGAAAATATAACTACCAAAACAGTTGACACCACAAAAATTGTTTATCCTATTCTCTTTATGATCAGTTTTTCGCATTTTTTGAATGACCTGATCCAATCTACTATTCCTTCATTGTATCCCATTTTGAAAGGAGAATTCAGCTTATCCTTTTCACAAATTGGAATTATCACATTGGTATTTCAACTTACCGCTTCAATTTTGCAGCCTTTTGTTGGAATTTATACTGACAAAAAACCAAATCCAAGATCTTTGGCAATTGGAATGGCATTATCAATGGCTGGGTTACTTTTGCTAGCTGCTGCTCACGAATATTATGTTATTTTAATTTCTGTCGCATTGATCGGAATGGGATCTTCTATCTTTCATCCTGAAGCTTCAAGAGTTGCGCAATTGGCATCGGGCGGACAAAAAGGATTGGCCCAATCTATATTTCAGGTAGGTGGAAATTCAGGAAGTGCAATAGGACCGCTTTTGGTAGCATTGATTATTCTTCCTTTGGGACAAGGTTACGTAGGATTGTTTGCCATCGCAGCTTTCATCGGAATTATTGTATTATGGAGAATCGGAAACTGGTATGCTGAAAGACTATCATTAAAAAGATCTGCTAAACACCCAAGTGATATTATTGAGATACAGCTTTCCCGCAAAAAGATTTTGTTTTCTGTATCCATTTTATTGGCTCTTATTTTTTCAAAGTACATTTACCTGGCGTCGATGACCAATTATTTTACCTTCTTTTTGATTGATAAATTCCATGTTTCGGTACAAGATTCTCAACTTTATTTGTTCATATTTTTAGCGGCAGTTGCTATAGGGACAATTTTAGGGGGAAAATTGGGAGATAAATATGGTAGGAAGAAGATCATCTGGGCTTCTATTTTGGGAGCGGCGCCATTTACGCTTTGCCTTCCTTATCTTTCATTATTCTGGACGATCATCTTCGCTGTTTTAATAGGATTGATCATTGCTTCAGCATTTTCCGCAATATTAGTTTACGCCACAGACCTTATGCCTAACAAAATCGGATTGGTTGCCGGATTATTCTTCGGTTTCATGTTTGGGATGGGAGGAATTGGTTCTGCAATATTAGGCGCTGTTGCAGATGATACCAGTATAGAATTTGTCTTTAAAATTTGTGCATTCTTACCTTTAATGGGGATCATCACTGCATTTTTACCCAATATAAAAGGACATAAAAAATAGTCCTCACCAAAGCTGATGAGGACTACATAAAATTTAAATTAAATAGAATTTTAGGTGTAAAGATCATTTATAAAAATGGCTTTTCCTAAAATTCTATTTTTTATTTAAATCCCAAAGTTGATAAAAACACTGAATCTGGATTTAGCTTCAATATCTCCACCAGCCAAATTGGTGTAAGTCGGAAGCATTAATTCTGTTCCCATACTCAACTTTTTAAAGGAAGCTTCAAACCCCATTTTTCCATATAAAGCACTTCCTGCAGTTTTCGGAAGATGTTCTTTGTACTGACGGTTTCTGTCATAAACTTCGCCCTGAAAACCGGCTTTTCCAGAGATAATGGTTTTCTCATTTCTAAAAATTTGATAAAATCCGGTGGCTGAATAATTCCATTGATTGCCAAACTGGTAGTGTTTCTTATTCTCAGTTTTTATGGTATAATCGGTATTGAGAAGAACAGACACTTTATTTTTTTGAAATCTGTAATTCAAAACAGCCTGATAATCCCAACTTCCGGTTCCCAACTGAAAACTTGGATTAACTCCCGAAACTCCTTTTTCATCAAATTTTCCGAGCGGAACTTTTACTCCTACTCCACCGTTTAGCTCATGCATATTGTCTTTTGAGTTGATCAGTTTATAAATTCCCATCAGATTAAAATCACCAGTCCCATTGATATTAATGTCACCCTGCAAAGTTTTCTTTTCATGAAAATGAAACGGTAAACTTGCATAAACACTTAATTTTTGAGTTAAAGGAACTTTAGCCCAAAGCTGAATCGTATTAAAATACTGGTCTTGGGTTAAATCATTCACAAACAAATTCTCTTTCGCTTTGTAATGTTGAGCAAAATATTTAATTCCAATAAACTGAGGATTTAAAAGCGATTCAAAACCGGAAGAGCCGTTTCCTGCAGCACATCCGCAAGCATCACATTCATTAAATAAAATTTCACTCAGATCGTTTGGAATATATAAACTGTCATTGATCGTTTTAGCTTGATTTAAATTAAATAAAACCAGACTTAAAATTAAAAATATCTTCTTCATTTTAATTAAAATTTATTCCGCAAACTTGGGATTAGAAATAAAACTTTTGTCGGACAAAGTCTTTAGAAAAGCAATAATGAATTGTTTTTCCTGAGTATTCATCGCAATTCCGATATGATTATTCTGTTTCAATTGCGGGTCGAGATTGGGATCATCTTCTACATTATCTGAATAAAAATTGAGCACTGCTTCCAACGTATAAAATCTTCCGTCGTGCATGTAAGGCGAAGTATATTCTACATTTCTTAAACTCGGAACTCTGAATTTCATCCAGTCATTTTGGTCAAGCGTCACACGATGTCGCCCTGTATCTTTGAATTGAGTATTGTAATACATGCCGGTATTTCTGAAACTTTCATCGGTAAATAATTCTCCGCTGTGACACGACGCACATTTTTGCTGAAACAAAGCCATTCCTTGAGATTCTTCAGAGTTTAATTTTTCTTTTCCCTGCTTGAAACGGTCATATTTTGAATCAGCAGAAATTAAAGTAACCATAAACTGAGACAATGCTTTCAAAACTCTTTCTCCCGTAATACTTTCATCACCATAAGCTTGCTTAAAAAGCTTTTTATACACCTCATCTTTGCTGAGTTTTGCAATTGCTTCAGGCATCGAGCTATCCATTTCGTTTACATCCGTCATCGGAATAATCGGTTGTTGATTTAAATTATGAATTACACCGTCCCACATATATCGTTTTAAAAACGCCATATTTTGGATCGGTGGTGCATTTCTGATTCCTAGTCTGTCATCGATTCCGTGACTTACTGTGTGACCGTGGTGCGTAAACGCATTTTCCTGAATATGACAGAAGCCACATGAAATCGTATTGTTTCTGGAAAGTCTGCCTTCATAAAATAATTTTCTTCCCAACTCCACTCCATTTTTTGTGATGGAATTTTCTGATTGATTGAAAGTCATTTCCGGAAAATAAGAAGGAAATTGAAGATTCACCGCTTCGTCTTTTTCCAAAGGCTGAATAACTTCTTCAGAACATGAAATGAAATTCAGGAAAGACATTAAAACCAATCCTGTTTTAAAAATCTGCTTAATCATTGTGAACATGGTCTACTTTAAACATTTTGGTTAAATTATTTGTCACATTCACCAAATGCTGATTAGACCCCATCGCCATATCATTTGTTGTGGAAAAACTTATTGTTGTTTCTCCGCTCAAATATTGATTAAGATCTGCCAAAATATGAATGGAAGGTTTTACACTTGCAGAAACTCTTGCTGTTGTCGGAAGGTCTAAAATTACTTCACGATATAAATCCGGAGTATTGTTGGCGGTAACATTTCCCATGTTTCCGGTGTGATTCATAAATTCTGTATTGGCAGAACCTGTTCCGTATTTCCCTTCCAATTTCACGAAAATATATCCTGCAGCCCAAGACCAGGTGAGACTTTCTTTTTTAGCTTTTTCCCAAAATTCTGCCTGTCCGTTTTGTCCGAGTAAATACGCGTTCTGACTGATTCCCAATCCGAATTTTATTTTTATATAATTGTTTTTTGGAATTTCATCTAAATCTACATAAACAATTCCGGCAACTGCTTTTTCCTGATTGATGATAAAAGCGCCTTTGTCGGGATTATTTTCGTTGTATTTGAATTCGTTTCCGTTTTCATCGATTAAACTGATGTTGCTGATAACATATTTTAAAGTTGAAAACTGATGTTTTTGTCCGTTTGAAGAGGTTTGAGTCGTTTGATTGAGAACAATATTTCCAAGGTTATTGAAACCGTTTTCGAATTTGAGCTGAAGTTTTCCATTTGTTTCAGGTGATGAATCTTCTTCATCGTTGTTTCTACATGATGTAAAAGTGAAAAAAGTAAAGACAATAAATAATAATGATAAAAATTTATAAATTTTCATTTTTTGATTTTTTAGTGATAAATATGTTAGCTTAATTCAGGATAAGAAATATTGATAACAGTTTGCAATCTTTAAAATTTGAAAAGATTTTTTTACGCAAAGATTCTTGTATTTAAACTTTATATTTTAGAAAGAAAAGGCAAATAAATTTGCATCGCGAAGCGTGAGCAACGGTTTTATCAATCAATTTATTGATTTTTCTTTGCCTACTTAAATCAAAATTATTTTAATAATTCTTTGCGTTAAATAACTAACTATTGATATTCATTATTTAACCTGAACTCAAATTATATTGAGACGCTCCATCGCGATAGGGATGAAAGCAGTTATCCTTTTTTTGGATTCTGACGCAAGGAAGAATCTAAAAAAAGATATGAGTGGACAGCCCGACCCAAGCAGCTGGAAAAGCCATGGAAAGGGAATCGCCCAAAATAATAAAAAGGGATACTAAAAAACCGGCGGTCTGAAAATGTGTTTTAAAAACAGAAACGAGTAGCCTGTTTTGTAAAGGAAATTGGTTGTAGAAAAGATCGACTTTTCTGTGGAATTGACGGCTATAATTTCAGGAAGAACGTAGATGTCGAGTAATTTCTGCCCTGAGTTTTTTGTTTTGTTTAAAGGCGAAGAATCGGTATCGGTTGTTTTTGATAATTCTTTAGCAAGGTAACATTTACCATTACAGTTGAGCGTAACATTTTTCCTGTTGACGCAGAGTTCTTCGCTAATATATTGATAATTTACAGCATACTCCACCAACGGGATCAGAGGTCTGAAAACCGTGAAAAAGGTGAGAAATATGCTGCAAATTAAATTCAAAAGATTATTTTTTGCTTAACGCTTCATCATATCTTCTGCTGATTTCTTTCCAGTTGGTTACGTTCCAGATCGCAGTTAAATAATCAGCTCTTTTGTTCTGATATTTCAGGTAATAAGCGTGCTCCCAAACATCGATCCCGAAGATTGGAGTTCCTTTTTCTTCCACAACATCCATCAAAGGGTTATCTTGGTTTGGTGTTGAAGAAACGAATAATTTCCCGTTTTTATCAACAGAAAGCCATGCCCAACCCGAACCGAAACGGTCTGCTCCTGCTTTGCTCATTTTTTCCTTAAAAGCATCCATGCTTCCGAAAGCATCAGTAATTGCTTTTGTTAATTTTGCAGATGGTTTCGTGTCTTTTTGTGGTGTAAGAACCGTCCAGAACAACTCGTGGTTGTAGTGACCTCCCGCATTATTTCTTACAGCCATTGGTAAAGTTCCCGCTTTTGAAAGAATTTCAAATAAAGTTTGCTTTTCCTGTGGAGTTCCGGCAATAGCTTTATTCAAATTGGCAACATAAGCCGCTGCGTGTTTTGAATAGTGAATTTCCATCGTTTGCGCATCGATATTACCTTCCAATGCATTGTATGCGTATGGTAAAGGGGTCTGCTTAAACTGTGCAAACGCAAACTGCGCCGCAAAAACCGCACTTAGTGCAGCGATTTTAAAAATCTTCATAACTTTTTGTTTATATGGTTTAACATTTATTTTTCTTTTGTTGGAAGATGGATGTCTTTTTTCGGTGTCATCATAACTTCAAACATCTAGCTTCAAACTTCCTGCCTTATTTTAATAATTTCTTGATATCCTCGATTAAAATTTCCCGGTCAGGATGAAATTTCCCATTCAATTTAGGGATCTTTCCTTCGGCGTCTTCATAATTCAATCCTGAATAATAGAGGATCGGCATATTTTCTTTGTTGTAGCGACAACGGATATTTCCTTCTTTATCAACTAAAGCGATCATTCCGCTGTGATTAAGATTTTCACTTTCATCTTCTTTGTCTCCGACGTAGATATCAAATTTATCTGCAAGATCTCCGATATAAGTTCGGTCACCTGTCAGAAAATGCCAGTTTGGAGATTTTGTTCCGATCTTTTGCGCATGTTGTTTTAATAATTCGGGAGTATCATTTTCAGGGTCGATGCTTATTGAGATTATTCCAAAATCGGGATTGTTGATCTGATCTTCAATAAATCTCATATTGGTATTCATCACCGGACAAATTGTAGGACATTTGCTGAAGAAAAATTCAACTAAATATACTTTTCCGAGCATCTCTTTGTTGGTAATTTTTTTACTGTTCTGATCCGTCAGCTCAAAATCCGGAACTTTCATCACCGTGTAAAGACTGCTTTTAAAATAGCTCATCCCAACTCCAATTCCCAAAAACAACAATGCAATAACCGCAATCGGAATAATGATCTTCTTTTTTGCGCTGCTCTCAGTTTTTTTACTTTTGGACATACTTCTCAGGATTTTTCTTAAACTCATCCTTACAGTAGCTACTGCAAAAACCGTACGTTTTTCCTTTGTAAACTGCGGTATCTTTCATATCGCTTTCGGTAGGCATATCACAAATAGGATCTACAGCGTTTGCAAATTTTATTTTTTGTGAGGTTGTTTTTGTAGTTGTATTTTTCTTTTTATGCTTTACTTTAGGCGTTTCCTGCGCACAGGCGAATAATGAAACAGACAATAATGCCGTTAAGATAACTTTAGATTTCATTAAATAGAATTTAAAATTAAGTTTAATTAATATGAATATAAGCCTTGATAAAAATCAAAACTAAAGTTTCAGGTTAAATAAATTAAACTAAAGGAGGATGGAATATTCGTGAAAAATATTCTGAAGAATGTAACTGAATATGATTTGAATTAGGGTTTTCTGATTTTAGATCTGCATTACTAATATTTGAAAATGAAAGAATTTCATGAGATAAAAAAACATCTAATCCTGCAATCTTAATATTTTGAGCATTATTAGATCCCTTTTCGGTCTTTGCTAATTCTTTTTTTACAAAACACTTTCCTTTACAATCAGATTCTATAATTTTTCTGTTCTCACAAAGGTTTTTCACAATGTAATCGTAGTTGACCGCATAATTTAACATTGGCAAAACAGGGCGAATTGCAATGGTAAATACGATGAAAAAGGATAAGAAAAACTTCAAGTATCAAATCTTTAGTACAAATATAGTGTACAAAATTTATTTATGCATTAATTTATGATGAAAGTCAGGTAAGATGGAGGTCTTTATTTCCCCACAGATTGCACGGATTTACACAGATGTTTGAAAATATATTTATGTTAATATGTTTTGGCTAAAGCCGTTGGAAGTTTGATATTTTTAAGGACGGACTAAAGTCCGCCCCTATTGATAAAAATTATTAGAAACTTTTGTAGTTTATTTGTAAAACTTCCAACATCAAGCTCCCGTCTTCCAGCATTATTAAAACTTCATTCTCTGAATTCTTACTGCATTTAAGATTGCCAATAATGCAACTCCCACATCAGCAAAAACAGCTTCCCACATTGTTGCTAAACCTCCTGCTCCTAAAACTAAAACAATAGCTTTTACCGCAAATGCTAAAATTATATTTTGCCAAACTATCTTTTTAGTTTGCTTTCCAATGTTGATCGCCATTGGGATTTTGCTCGGTTTATCATCCTGAATTACGACATCAGCAGTTTCAATTGTTGCATCACTTCCCAATCCGCCCATTGCAATTCCGACATCGCTTAAAGCAACAACGGGAGCATCATTTACTCCATCACCAACAAAAGCAACGGTTTGGTTTTTAGCTTTCAGTTCTTTGACTTTATTTACTTTATCTTCAGGAAGTAAGTCTCCGAAAGCATTTTCAATACCCAATTCATTCGCAACAAACTGTACAACAGAAGTTTTATCGCCACTTAACATCGTGGTTTTTACATTCAATGCTTTTAGTTTATTGATCGTTAACTGAGCATCTTCTTTGATGGAATCTGCGATGGTAAGATATCCAACAAACTTTTTATCATACGCTATGGCAATTAAAGTATAAACAATATTTTCAGTTTTCAGATCGTAATTGATGTTGAATTTATCCATCAGCTTAAAGTTTCCAACCAGCAATTCTTTATCTGTAATCGTTGCTTTTAAACCGTGACCTGCAATTTCTTCTACATTTTCTAATTGAATAGAATGATCGATCTCGCCCACAAACTGATGAATAGCTGTTGCTACAGGATGCGTACTCTGGCTTTCAAGCGCATTGACTAGTTTTAAAATTTCATCTTTATTAAATTCATTTCCAAAATTCACTTCCTGAACCTTGAAAACACCTTCAGTCATCGTTCCTGTTTTATCCATCACAACGTTTTGAACATTCGCCAAAACATCCAGAAAATTACTTCCTTTAAATAAAATTCCATTTTTACTTCCTGCGCCAATTCCACCAAAATAACCCAATGGAATAGAAATCACCAACGCACATGGGCAAGAAATCACTAAGAAAATCAATGCTCGGTACAGCCAACTTTTAAACTCATAATCTTCAACGAAAAAGTAAGGTAAAAAAGTAATTCCAATCGCCAGAAATACAACAATAGGAGTATAAACTTTAGCAAATTTTCTGATGAATAATTCTGTCGGAGCTTTTTGAGAGGTCGCATTCTGAACCATTTCTAAAATTTTGCTCAGTTTACTGTCTTTATAAGCGGTCGTCACTTTTACCTGACTGACTGTATTTAAATTGATCATTCCTGCTAAAACCATTTCACCTTTCGATTTTGTATCAGGTTTGCTTTCTCCGGTAAGAGCGGAGGTATTGAAAGAGGCTTTCTCAGAAAGTAATTCACCATCCAAACCCAGTTTTTCACCAGATTTTAATTGAATAATATCTCCAATATTCGCTTTTTCAGCTTTTATTACTTTGGGAGTTCCATTTTCTAAAACGGTCACTTCATCAGGACGCTGATCGAGAAGAGATCTAATATTGGTTTTAGCTTTGGTAACTGCCATTGCCTGAAAAACTTCACCCACCGAATAAAACAACATCACCGCAACACCTTCAGGATATTCTCCAATCGCAAAAGCACCGATCGTAGCAATTCCCATCAGGAAAAATTCTGAGAAAACATCACCTTTAACAATACTTTCGTAGGCTTCTTTTAAAACAGGAATTCCCACAGGAATATAGGCTATCAAATACCAAACAAGACGCACCCAACCGTTAAACCAATTGTTTTCAATGAAATTATCAAACGTAATTCCGATCAAAAGCAGACCAAATGATATAATTGCGGGTAAGAAAAGCTGAAGCGTTGATCTGTCTTGAACCTCGTGAGAATGATCATGGTCGTGATCTTCGTGGTTGTGCTCTTTTTTAGGTTTTGTAGTGCAACATTCTTCCATAACAAATAATTTTAAACAAATATAGAGTGAACGCGAATGCAATACTATTGCAAACTTTCGAGACAGTTTTCGCAAATACCTTTGGCAAAAAGCCTTATTTCATCAATTCTAAAATTGGTTTTCATGCTTTCGGGGAAAGAAATATCTTCTTTGCAGGTCGTTTGTTTGCAGATCTTGCAGTAGAAATGCAGATGCCAGTCTTTATGCGTTTTTTCGTTGCAATCATCATGACACAATTTATATTTCGTGGTCGAATTTTCCTGAATGCTGTGAACAATTCCTTTTTCTTCGAAGGTTTTTAATGTTCTGTAAATTGTGGTTCGATCGGCATTTTCAAAATAATTTTCGATCTCGGACAAAGACAAAGCTGTTTCTTGTGAACTTAAAAAATCGTAAACCAAGATCCTCATGCTTGTAGGTTTGGTATTTTTGTCGATGAGCTTATTTTCGATTTTTTGTTTCATGATATTGAGCTTTCATTGGTAAAAGCCTTTCAAAGTTAGCTTTTTAGAATATATTTTAATGTTTTAAATCAAAAAAAGAGCCTTTGCATTTCTACAAAGACTCCAAAATAAAATCAAAACTATAAATTTGGATTGTTCTCAATTTCTTTCTGCGGAATTGAAAACAAATAATATCTGCTATTGGGCGCAAAAGCTGACTGATCAGGAAATGCAAAAACAGAATGTCCTCTTCCATTAACCGTTTTCACCGTACCATTTGGCGTTGTAATCTGCACCGGGATTGGTTGTCCACTTGAGTTTACATAAGCTTTTCTTTCCACTTTACCTTGTGTTCTGATGATATCTGAAAGAGAAAAACCTTCTCCGAACAATTCTTTTCTTCTTTCAATCAAAACTTCTTTAATGACATCATTTTGTGCAATTGAACCCGTATAAACATTGGCTTTTCTTGCTGTTTTTAGTTGGTTTAAAATTGCAACAGCATTGGCAACATTTCCGCTTCTTGCTTCAGCTTCAGCTTCAATTAAATACATTTCAGCAGCTCTCATGAAAACGATATCGGCAATTAAATTAGCTTTAAACTTAAATTTAGCATATCTCAAAAGCCCTTCTCTTCCCGGTAAACCATCCCAAGAAAATAGAGAAGAACGGATATCATTCGTATCAAACAGATCTTTAAAATAAGGATCGGCCATAAAACTGTAATAATAACTTCCCGAAGATGAAACATCCAAATAGTGGAATGCATAGCTTTCACCAGACTGTTCCTGAGTTTGTGCATGTCCCCAGATCCATTCTCCGTTGGTAATATCGTTGAAGCCTTCTTTATATTTCTCGGCATTCATTAGCGGAAATCCTGTCTTGGCAATTTGTGCAGAAGCTACAGCTTTCGTCCATTCTCCTGTATTCAGATATACTCTTGCCAAAAGCCCGTTAACTACAGAGCGATCGATTTTATCTTTATTATTTCTAGAATAGTTTTGAAGCAATTGGTTGGCATCAGTTAAATCACTTTTAATTAAATTATAAATTTCTTCAAGACTCGCTTTTTTCTTTCCTACAGAATTGGTCGTTGCTGGTTCTGTATAAATTGGAGCCGTTGGTGCATTTTTATCTTTTAAATAACTGAACTGATAAAAACTTGCAAGATTCCAGTAACAAAAAGCACGCAAAGCTTTCGCCTGGCCTTTCACCTGATCTTTCTTTTCCTGAGTTCCTTCTGCTGCATCAATTTTAGCGATCACGTTATTCATATTATTGATAACAGAATATAAAGATGTCCAGATATAAAGCGATCTACTACCTGTATTATTCACCAAATCGGTAAATGCATAAGCCGATGGAAAACCATATTTATTGGTCAAAACCGCAACATCACTTCCCATTGCATCGCTGGTTCTTAAAACCGTTGAATATCCAATATTGGCATACGTTGTTCCGTCATCATTAAATTTTGCCCAGGTTCCGTTGATCACCGTTTCAGCACTTTCAGCAGTCTTGAAAATTTCGGCTTCATCTGCCTGATTTGTCGGGGCAGTTTCAAGGTCATTTTCACAACTTATCAGAGAAACTGCAGCAATTAAAGCAAAAGATATATATTTTAATTTTTTCATATGTAAGATTTTAAATATTTTAAAGAGTAGCCTGCACACCAAAAGTTACCGTTCTCATTGCAGGATATCTGTAGTACGTTGTTCCGTCTAAAGTTTGCTCAGGATCCATTCCTTTATGCTTATAGAATGTGAAAAGGTTTTCTGCCTGAACATAAACTCTCAGCTTTTTCAATCCGATTTTTTCAAAATAATCTGAAGGAAGGGTGTATCCTAAGCTTACATTTTTAATTCTTGCATACGTTCCGGAATATAAGAATCTTGACGAAGCGGAAGTCCAGTTATTGGTTGTTGTGCTTAAAGCCGGAACATCCGTATTGGTATTTTCGGGAGTCCATCGGTTTAACATTTCAGAGCTCCATGCTCTTCCCGCAGCACTTCCATTATGCATCAACATCGTATAATCGGTATCAAGAATTTTACCTCCCAAACTGAAAGTCAGTAATCCTGAAAAATCAAAATCTTTATATCTGATGCTTGTTGTAAGACCACCCATTACTTTAGGCAAAGAAGAACCCTGCAGAGTTTTCGTAGCTTTTGCATACTCAGAAGTCGTTCCTTCTACTGTATTTCCGTTTGCATCAGTTGTAATTGTTTTCCAAAGCGGATTTCCGTTAGTCGGATCAACTCCCATCCATTCAGGAATAAAGAAATCATAAATAGAACCTCCAACCTGCAAACGTTTTGTCCCGCTAACAATTGAACCTTTCGGAAGCTTTGTAATTTCATTTTTTAAAGTACTTAGATTCACATCAACATTCCATTCGAAATCATCTGTTTTAACAGGTGTTGTAAAGAGAGAAAATTCAAAACCTGTGTTTTTTAATTCTCCAATATTCGCCTGATAACCGCTGAAACCAACTGATGGAGCCAAAGGCATATCAAACAAAAGATCTTTACTCTGACGCTGGAAATATTCTACATTACCTTTAATTCTGTTTTTCAGAATGGCAAATTCTAACCCCACATTTAAGTTGAGATTGGTTTCCCACTTCAGATCCGGAGTCGGAAGTCTGCTTGCAACCGTACCGCCTTCACCAAGATTGTTATAAAATGTGTACAAACTTTGGTACGCATAATACGTGCTCAATTTGTCATTTCCCTGACCACCATAACTTGCACGAAGCGTCAACTGATCAAAAATATTTAAATCTTTAATGAAATTTTCGCTCGAAGCTTTCCATGATCCACCAACTGACCAGAAAGTTCCCCATCTGTTTTCGGGCGAAAATCTTGAAGAGCCATCTGCTCTTACCGATCCGGAAATGAAATATTTATTTTTAAAATCATACTCCGCTTTTCCTAAGTAACTTAAAAGTCCCAATTTATCACTGCTTCCGCTAAATCCACCTAACAAAGCTGCCGCATCTGGCTCATAATAATATGGAAGTGAAAATTGGCTTCTGTTTCCAGAAATAGTTTGAAATTCGTAATGATAAAATTCCTGACCCGCTAAAATATTAAAGTGATGCTGGTTGAATTTTTTATCAAAAGTCAAAATATTACTGGTTGTATAAGACAGCGTTCTTGAGTTTGTTTTTGTTACTGAACCACCGATTTCACTTCCCTGCCCTATCAAAGGATTGGAATAAAAGTGACCGTTGTAATTAACCAAATCAACAGAAAAGCTAGATTTAAACTTTAATTCCGGTAAGAAAGTAAAGTCTAAGAACCCTTTTCCTGAAAAGTTATCTTCACGGTTTTCATTTTTATCTAAAGGTAATGTCGCTGCAGCATTTTGATTCTGTAAAGCACTTGTAGGACGGTATTTTCCAAAGTCATAGATATAATTTCCATTGGCATCTAATCGGTGACTTCCGTCTGCATTTCTTTCGTAATAAGGATAAAAAGAAGGAATTACTCTTGCTGCATTAATAATATTATCCGTTCTGGAATCTGAAGAAGGTGGCGCTTCCTGAAGACTGTTCGTATAACTTAAATTAGCCCCAACATTTAACCATTTTTTAACTTCAGAGTTTATTTTAAGTCTTGTACTGTATTTTGTAAAACCTGATCCAATAGCAATTCCTTTATCATCCAAATATCCTAATGAAAAGAAGTAATTGCTTTTTTCGCTTCCACCACTGAAATCTAGATCGACCTGGCTTCTTGCTGCCACTCTCTGAAGAATATCTCTCCAGTCATCATTCCATAAAGCAGTAGCTCCAGGCAAAAGCTTCCCATCGGTTCCTACAGGTTTTGCATAATTTGATCCGTATGGATTTATTCCTAAACCATTGCTTCCGGAAACCAAAGCATCACTCGCCATTTGCGCCGCCTGTTGAGAAGTAACCTGACTTGATTTGTAGCCATTTCTCAAAGCTTCCCAATACAATTGAAAATACTGATCTGTATTTACCTGTTCGTAATCTTTAACCGCTCTTGTAGAAAAACCCTGACTGATATTAAAATTCACTTTAGCCTCACCTTTTTTTCCGGATTTTGTTGTAATAATAATTACTCCGTTGGCTGCTCTTGAACCATAAAGTGAGCTTGCTGTAGCATCTTTCAAAACACTGATCGATTCAATATCATTCGGACTTATCGAGTTGATATTCCCGTCAAAAGGAATTCCGTCTACCACAAACAAAGGATTACTTGAAGCACTTACCGAGCCAATTCCACGAATACGAATAGATGCCGTTGCACCCGGTTGTCCAGAAGCACTTACCGCCTGAAGACCCGGAACCTGTCCTTCCAAAGCTTTGGTAATATTGGTAACCGGTCTGTTATTTATTTTTTCGCTCGAAATCGTTGCCACAGAGCCTGTGTAACTTGTTTTTTTCGCTTTTCCGTAAGCGACAACTACTACTTCATCTATATCCTGTTCGCGAAGTGTATCTTTTTTTGCTTCCTGACCATTAATGTTGATTATTCCTAAGAAAAACACTGCAATAGGTGGAATCCAAGCTTTAGAATTAATTAAATTTTTGTTAATCATAACTCATTTCATTTATCAAATTTTAAAAATTAACCCTTTGCAGAAAAGACAGCAAAGGGCATCGATAAATACGATTAACCAATTGCTTATTTTTCCTTTAAAGGCTGAATGTAACACCTTGCAAAGAGCAGGTTGCTAAGACTTCATAGGGTCAGTTCCCTCCATCTTTCTTTATAAGCCGATCGAAATATGTTTGCAAATCTAAAAACAATTAGTCTACAAAACAAGTAGACTTTGTGATTTTAAATCATTATTTAATAAAAATTAACTTCATAAATTCTTAAAAAACACTAAAATAGAGAGTTATAGAGATTATCAAATTCTTAAATATGACAAATATCATTAAAAATAATGTAATTCTAAAAAATGATTTAAAATAGAAAAGCTTTCGACTTATTAAAAAAACTTTCTAAATTTATACTATGAAAGTTTTAATTATAAATGGTCCTAATCTCAATCTGTTAGGCACGAGAGAACCCGAAATTTACGGGAGTGTTTCTATGGAAGAGTACTTAGAAAAATTAAGGTCAGAATTTCCTGCACATGAATTGAATTATTATCAATCGAATATTGAAGGTGAACTGATTAACAGGCTTCAGCTAGATGATTTTGATGCGATCATTATTAATCCTGGAGCTTTCACGCATTACTCTTATGCAATTGCAGATTGTTTAAAGAATATTCAAAAATCGAAAGTAGAAGTTCACATCAGCAATATTTACAAAAGAGAAGAGTTTAGACAGAAATCTGTAACGGCAGCTTGTACAGATGCAGTTTTGTCCGGCTTTGGAATGGACGGATATCGATTGGCAGTTTTGAGTTTGAAGTAAATTCCCACAGATCGCTCAGATTTTCACAGATGATCGTGTAAAATGGTTCATGAATTTTGCTCTCGCAGATTTTGGAGATTACGCAGATTATTTTTTAAATACCAAAATAAAAAAGGCTCATCAAATTGATGAGCCTTTCTTCACTATTTCTAAATGGTCTGTTCCTGCAATTGAGGACCAGAAGCAATCAGCTTTTTGCCTTCGTCAGTATTGCAATACTGCTCGAAGTTTTTGATATATTTTGCAGCAAGATCTTTTGCTTTTTCTTCCCATTCTGCAACATCGCTGTAGGTATCTCTAGGATCTAAAATCCCTTCAGAAACATTTGGCAATGAAGTCGGAATTTCTAAATTCATTACCGGGATTGTTGTTTTTTCAGCTTTTTCGATTGATCCGTCGATGATAGAATCAATGATTGCTCTTGTATCTTTTAACGAAATTCTTTTTCCGGTACCGTTCCATCCAGTGTTTACCAAATAAGCTTTTGCACCGTGCTCTTTCATTTTCCCGATCAATGTTTTAGAATACATTGTTGGATGTAATGTTAAGAAGGCTTCACCAAATGCAGGTGAGAAAGATGGTTCTGGCTCAGTAATTCCTCTTTCAGTTCCTGCTAATTTTGAAGTATATCCGCAAAGGAAGTGATATTGAGCCTGGTTTTCATCTAAAATAGAAACTGGAGGCAATACTCCGAAAGCATCAGCAGAAAGATAAACAATCTTACTTGCGTGACCTGCTTTAGAAGGTAAAACGATTTTGTTGATATGATAAATCGGGTAAGAAACTCTTGTGTTTTCAGTGATAGATCCATCTGTATAATCAGCAACACCGTCGTGTACCACAACGTTTTCAAGAAGTGCATCTCTTTTTATTGCTCTGAAAATATCCGGCTCTTTTTCTGCTGACAAATCGATTACTTTAGCATAACAACCACCTTCGTAATTGAAAACTCCGTTGTTATCCCAACCGTGCTCGTCATCACCAATTAAATATCTTTTAGGATCTGCAGACAAAGTAGTTTTTCCTGTTCCCGAAAGTCCGAAGAATAACGCTACATCTCCTTCTTCTCCTACGTTTGCAGAACAGTGCATTGATGCCATTCCTTTTAACGGAAGATAATAGTTCATCATTGCAAACATTCCTTTTTTCATTTCACCACCATACCAAGTTCCTCCAATAATCTGAAGTTTTTCAGTAAGGTTAAACATGACAAAGTTTTCAGAATTTAATTCCTGTGCTTCCCAATTAGGGTTTGTCGTTTTTGATCCGTTAATTACTGTAAAATCCGGTTCTCCGAAGTTTTCTAATTCGAAGTGAGAAGGACGGATAAACATATTGGTAACGAAATGTGCCTGCCAAGCAACTTCAACGATAAATCTTACTTTTAATCTTGTGTCGATATTGGTTCCACAAAAAGTATCCACTACATAAATCTTTTTCGCATCAGAAAGTTGAGTCAATACCAAATCTTTACATGATTCGAAAATTTCAGGTGTTGTAGGTAAATTTACTTTACCATCCCAGAAAATAGTATCTTTTGTAACATCATCCTGAACAATATACCTGTCTTTAGGCGAACGGCCAGTGAAAATTCCCGTTTTTACAGAAACTGCACCAGATTCTGTAAGCTCAGCTTTCTCAAAACCCTGATTTTCAGGTGAAACTTCCGCTTGATATAACTCTTCGTATGAAGGATTATAAATTAATTCGTAATCTCCTTTAATTCCTAATTTTTGTAAATCTTGGACGATTTTAGCGTTTTTCATTTTACTTATATTTTCTTTTTCTTTTTGCCTATTTAACATTATGAATATTAACAAATTGTTAAACGTGGATAAATATAAACATATAAGCGAAAATGACAAATAAAAAATGACAACTATAAAAACCTGATTAACAACCGATTATTTCATTCCACTCAAAAACAGTAGTAAAACCTTTTCCCCAAAAATAGTCCTTAAACCCTACAAATTTTGAGCTCATTACAAAATCGCCACCCCAAGCTCCCAAACTTTTAACAAAACTAGGGCAATCTGAGAAAAACCTTGACTTAACTGTCGGAATTTCAATAAAATCTGAAATTTTTTGCTCATGTAACATCATTAGTTCTGAAAAATTTTCCAATTCATCACATAACAAAATATTTCTTGTGAGATTTGAAAATTCATCTACCATAATTTGAGACTTTATTTTTGACCTGTAAAGTTGAATTGCTTCGCGGCTGTCTTGCTTCTGATTGAGATGAATAAAAATCAAGTCATTTTTAAATGTTGGATTGAAATTTATCTTCTCAAAATGTATTTCGGGTTTGTTCTGAAACAACACCGCAGATTTTGCATTAGCAACCGCAATATCATATCCGCTTCCACCCAAACTTATAGAATTTAAATGGAAAGGATCAATCTGTGACCATTCGGCAAGATTGTTCATTAAAGTAGAACTGCTTCCCAAACCATAATCTGATGGAAACTGAAGATTTGTTTTTAATTGATAGGTATCGGTGCTTTTAAATTTAGTTTCAGAAAGACTCTGAACATTTTTAAGAGTTTTAAGAATAAATTCTGCGCTTTGATTGATATTGGTTTCAAGAATCTGCCATGTTTTATAATCGATGACAGCTTTTAACCATAATTTGTTTTGATGATAAGCTTCCCAGAAAACAATTGATTTTCCGTCTTGCTTTTCTTCAAAAAAAAACTCCTGTCCTAGCTTTGTGGGTACCGCTAAGACAAGAGCTCCGTCTACAGCGAAATATTCTGAAGTAAGCATAAGCTTTCCCGGTGAATAAATTTCGCCCATTTTTATTTTAATTAGATGGCAGAAGCAGATGCTACTGCGCTATCAATTTTTTTGATTAATCCCTGAAGTGTTTTTCCAGGACCAACTTCTACAAAATTTGTAGCACCATCTTTGATCATATTCTGAACAGACTGTGTCCATTTTACAGGCCCCGTTAACTGAGCGATAAGATTAGCTTTAATCTGATCCGGATCTGTAACAGCAGTTGTTGTAATATTCTGATAAACAGGGATAGTTGCCTTTCTGAATTTCGTATTCTCAATTGCAGCTGCCAATCTTTCTTGTGCAGGTTGCATTAATGGTGAATGAAAAGCTCCGTTTACCGGTAATAATAATGCTCTTTTTGCTCCAGCTTCTTTTAATTTAACACAAGCTTCTTCTACAGCGATCGTTTCACCAGAAATTACCAATTGCCCAGGACAATTGTAATTTGCAGGAACCACTACTCCACTGATTGATGCACAAATTTCTTCCACTTTAGCATCATCCAAACCTAGAATTGCAGCCATAGAACTTGGGTTTGCATCACAAGCAGCCTGCATTGCTTTAGCTCTTTCAGATACCAGTTTCAAACCGTCATCAAAAGATAAAACTCCATTGGCAACCAATGCAGAAAATTCTCCTAAAGAGTGCCCTGCAACCATTTCGGCACCAAGACCGTTTACCGCTTTTAAAGCAGCAACTGAATGTATGAATATTGAAGGTTGAGTAACCTCCGTTTTCTTAAGATCTTCATCTGTCCCGCTAAACATAAGGGAAAGAATATCAAAACCTAAAATTTCGTTAGCAGATTCCATCAGATCTTTAATGTCTTTACGGGAATCGTATAATTCTTTTCCCATACCTACAAACTGTGATCCCTGACCAGGAAATACAAGTGCTTTCATTTATTTATTTAAAGTTTAATACAAAAATATCGTTTAATATAAAGTCCTTAAAGAATTTAAGGAACCAATCTGATCACTCTGAAGCCTGTGTTTACATAAGCTCCGTTTGATTTAGATTTTACAAATTCAAATTTAGTAGCCAACTGAGTCTGTACTTTATTGATTTGTTTAAAGATTTCTCCTTTTTTGTTTTCTCTTGTCAACATATCGTTTACCACATCAAAACCAATTACCGCATATTTACCAGGAGTTTTGCAGTACTTTGATTTGTAAGCAGCTAAGATTTCTTTTTCAAAATTTCCATCAGCGTTGATTTTTCTGTCCATCAGATACACCAAACTTGCCTGGCTCAACTCATCTACTTTTTTATCGAAACTCGGAACAGCATACATACTGAATGCTTTCATACCCTGAACTTCTTTAGACAAAGCAATTACTTTATTTGAAAAAGCTTCACCTACCGTATCATTATCACTTGCCAAAATTGCAATAACCGGAGCAGATTGTCCTGTCATCATATTTTGATCCAGCTGAATTTCTGAAGCAGCATTTACAACAATAATCTGAGCATTTTTAACATTTTTCTCAAGACTTGACTTCAGATAATTGGCATTGTCTTTTTTAGCGTCTGCAACAATATAAATTTTCTGATCAGAATACACCGATTTTACTTCTTCCGCAATTTTATCGGCATACGTCTGATCGTTGGTTTCAACAATAATCAGGTTGCTGTAATTATATAATTCCGGTGAGTTTGCAAATGGTGCAACAACAGGAATTTTCTGAGTTTTAGTAAAATCTAAAAGATCAATTACATTCGACTTGAAGAAAGGCCCGATAATTAAATCGGTATTATTTGGATTAATTTGTGACAAAGAGCTTTTAAATGAAGCTTCGTTACCAGAATCAACAATTTTAATATCTAATTTTTGTCCTGCTGAAGCATTTCTTTCAATCGCTAATTTAGCTCCCGTAAGGAAATCTGTCGCCATTGCTCGATATTGCGTTTCACCAGTATTGTAACCGAAAGGAAGCATCAAAACAACACTTAAAGCATCGCCATTCTTTTTGATATAAGCAGCATCAAGCTTTCTGATTTTGATAACCATTCCAGCTTTTAAACCTTTTGATAATTCAGGATTTAATGAAACCAGTTCATCAATTGTAATTCCGAACTTATTCACAATTGAAAAAACGGTATCGCCTTGTTCAACAGTATAAGTAGCGTATTCATCCTGATTAGAATGAGAATTTCCGGCTGAAGATCTTTCGTTTCCGGAATCTATTTTAGTTTTGTTATTATTTACCGGAGCAGTTTCAGTAACCGTTTCGACAGGTTTTGTTACTGTAGTCGCTACAGCCTGATTTCCACCATATTTTTTGATGCTATCAAGAGGTAAAGTGATTTCGTCACCGATTTTCATGTGAGAATCTAAATCTGGATTGAGTTTTCTCAAATCAGTTTCAGAAATTTTATACTGTTTTGTAATTCCGTAAACCGTTTGTTTAGGCTGAAGAATGATTTTCCCGGTTTTAGAAGAGGCGTTTACAACAGGAGTTTTTGTTGCAACCGCATTTGCAGTTCTCGATTTTACGGTGACTACATCTCCAATCGCCAGTTTTCCGTCTTTAACTTTAGGATTCAACTTCAACAGCTCGTCTACAGAAATTCCGTATTTCTTTGAAATATTGTAGGGAGTATCACCTTTTATAACCGTGTGTGTTTTCTGAGCAGTTAAACCAAGAAACAAACATAAACCAGATAGTACAAAAAACCTCTTAATCATTTTCGATATTATAATTTACAAAAATACTTCTTTAAAATTAAATGGCAACAATTATTAATTTTGAATCTTCTACCACCATTTCTTCCATGCAAAATTCTATCCAAGAATATCCGAAATCTGCAAAGAATACAGAGAAATTATATATTCTTTCCTGCCACGTTTTTGAAGGATGAACATCTAAAAATAGATTTTCTAAACGCTCCAACAATTCGTTTTGTTTTATTTTTTCTGCACGAAGAAGTCTTTTTTTCATTCTTTCGAAAGACTTAAGCTGTCTCGTTTCTTCCGCTTTTACAAGATTTCCAAAAGACTGATCTGTATTTTCGGCTGCACTTTTCAATTCCGAAAACTGCTTTGTAAGAAGATTTTCTTTTTGATTAAGCAAATGAAGAATCTCATTATTATCTAAAATCTTATCATTCGTGATTTTTGTGAAATTCTGAAAGAAGTCATCCAGTTTTAAATTCAGTTTTTCGATTTTACCGATTGTTTTTTCTTTTAAAAACAACATCGAGTTTCTCGGAATCAAAATTGGAAACGGTAAATTAAGTTGAGTAAAATAATCTTTCAGCTCAAGCCAATACATGATTTCGGCATTCCCACCGATATAAGCCAGATTCGGCAAAACATTTTCCTGATAAACAGGTCGCATCAATGCATTTGGACTAAACTTTTCGGGATAGTTTTCAAGCTCGTTTAAAATTTCTTCTTTCGTAAACTGAATATTTTTATCTACAACGATATAATTTTCGCCGTCAAAATCTATTCTATCGCGGGTTTCAGAAAGATAAAATAAATTAATTTCACGCGGATTTACCTGAACTTTACCATATTTATCCGTCAGAAAATCGACTTTATCTTTTGAGTTTTTATGTAAGCTAAAATTCTCCAGTTCGTCTTTAAAAACATCTTTAATCTGATTTTTCAATGCTTTGGAATCACCATCAAGAATCAACAAACCAAAGTCTGAAAACAACCTGTTAACCAAAGTCTGAATTGCTTTCGTTAACGTATTTCCATTTTTGTAAGCTTCTTTAAGCATTAAAATAAGCTCAGTTCCGAAAACAGAATCTTTAAATTCTTTTTCAAATTCAGAAATAAAAAAAGTATCGTTGATTTGAATTCTTCCAACTGCACTTCCCGATTTCTCATTGATTTCGTAATAATTATTTTCGGTTTTGAAATGATTGATTTCCGCAAAATCGTGATCTTCAGAAGCCATCCAATACACCGGAACAAAATTGAAATCAGGAAAATTCTGCTGTAAATAAGTACAGGTTTTTATCGTCTGAAGAATTTTGTACACAAAAAAAACAGGTCCGGAAAACAGATTAAGCTGATGCCCGGTTGTAATGGTGAATGTATTTTTATGCTTAAGATTTTCTAAATTTTCTGTCTGTTTAGAAGACAACTTAAAATCTGAAAGTTGTGATTTTATTGTTTCAGATAGAATTTCTCTTTTTTCTACTATAAAAGAGTTTTGTTTTAAATGAATTTGCTGAGCAAAGTTTTCAAGCGAAAAAGCCTGTGCTTCAAATCCTTGTATATCATGATTCAGGAAATCTTTTACCAATTTTGGAATACTTCCGATTTCGCTGAATGCTATTTTGTTTATTGTTTTCAACCTGATTAAATTTTAGTTGAACAGATACCATAAAATTCCAATATTCAGTCTAAAATCATAGACCGGATAATGTGGGAATGCATACGATTTGTTTGGTGAAACGACCGTTCCTATTTGCTGACCTTCGATAAAGAAAAACATTCTTTTCACTTTCATATTAACATATAGATCAGCAATTGGCTGTCCTCCGATTGAGAAAGAATCTGCGCTTGGCAAAATATATTCGTTAAGAATCGGGAAATATTCTCGTGTCGCAAATTTTGAAAAATAATATACTTTTAAACCAGCCTGAATTTCTGCTGCATTTTTGAATGCTTTAGACTGAAAGAAAAAGTTGGCTCTACCAATAAAAGAAGGCAATGGCAATAATTCTTTATTGGTTAAAACATTTTGAAACTGCAATCTGGTATTTAAATGAAATTTACCATAACTGAAAGTAGCATCACCTCCAATCTGAGAAATATTTACAGAATTTGCACTCTGTCTCGGCATTGCTGCAGCATCAAAATAAGTATAATTATCTACTCTAAAATAGTTGGCAAAAAGTTGAGTTTGGAACCATTTTAAATTAACATTTCCACCAATTTCTGTTACTGACTGATTTTTTGCATCACTAAGGAAATAATTAAAGTTGTTGTATACCGAAGCATTCGCAAGATAATTAAATGACGGATATGAACTTTGGAAATTTACTTTTGCATTCACAAAGTAATCTTTAATCGGCTCAAACTTGATATTGTTTGTCGTCTTCAAATAATTTCCAAACTGATTTCCTTTTGAAATTTCCAAGAATGAATTGACCTGGAATTTATCGAAAAGTTTAATCTGTAGATTTCCGACAGCTCCTAATCTGTTTTCTTTCATTTCAGAAGGAATTTGAAGAATAGGCAATGTAATTTGATCGACTCCGAATTTCAGCATCTGATATCTTAATCCTGCATCTAATTTGAAGCGTTCGTTATCGAAAACTAAACTGAAGGTATTGCTGAAATTATTTGAATACTTTTTGGTTGCAAGAGGAAAACCATTAACAATTTCGGCTTCAGAAGTGTACCAATATGGCTCTAAACTACCTTGGTTGTAATAATATTTATTCCCTTGATTAAAGATGGTGTGTCTAATTCTAAAAGGGAATTTTTCAGCATTAAAAGGAGTAAACTGATGACTCAGGTAATATCTTCTATAAGAATATTGCGAGCTGGATGATGCCAAATTCACCAAAGCTCTGTCACGATTTCTAAACTCACTATCTCCTGATTGGAAAAGGTCATCATTTACAATTCCACCATTCTCCTGATTGTTTACATTTTGATGAAGGTAATGAGCGAATAATTCATAATCTCCACTTTTGGATGTATAATGTCCAGAAAACAAGGTATTGTTGTTTGCTGACAAAGAGTTTCTGTAAAATCCTTGAGAACGAAGTCCCATATAATCTAAAGCAAAATTGAATCTCTTCCCTATATTTTGGGTATAAGTTGACTGCAAAGCCGCACCGTTTTTCATCGCAGTATGATAAATAAAGGTAGCCGTAGGAGTTTTTACATCATAATATTTGATGTCATTAATCCCTAAAATACCATACGATTTATTTGTTGGTAAAAGAGAAAGGTTTTGTTCGGCATTTACTTCATAAGATAAAGGATTGAATCCCGATCCGATGTTTGCAAACTGCACTCTTCCAAAGTTATCTCTATTATTATATTGAGAAAAAATATACGATTTATTAAAAGTCATCGCTGTATCAAAGATTTTCTTTTCAGAAAACTGGGTCTGATACTGATAATCATTAATCGTCGGTTTAAAAATTTTAAGAGAATCTTTTGTCCCGGAATCTATTACTAAGGTGTCTTTTAGTTTTTTCTCAAGCATGTTAGAGTCTGTTTTATTGACAATAACCTGTGCTTTAGTAAATGAGGCAAGGAAAAATATGATTAGAAAAAGGTATTTCATGAATATTTTTTGTACAGCAAAAATAAGAAATAAAAGGCAATAAAAAACCCACATGAATCATGTGGGTTATAGGTTTGTAATATTTAAATTACCATCCTACGTTTTGCTTCATATTTGGATTAGCAAATATTTCAGAATAAGGAATTGGTAAAGTCATCTTATCTACATTAGGGAAAGATGTATTTGGATAAGCAACTGTAGTATCAGTTGATAATCTTGTAACTATCTTACCATTTCTCTTAAGGTCGATCATTCTCTTTCCTTCTAACGGGAATTCTCTAAATTTCTCGTCTAAAATCTTATCAATTGCATCTTGTGTAGAAGTAAATGCAACACTAGCTCCAGCATTACGAGATACTCTAATTAAATCATAGTCAGCAAATGCACCTGCCAAATCACCTGTCTTAGCCTTAGCTTCTGCTCTTACTAAAATCATTTCAGCTAACCTTATCGCTTTAATATTTGCAATTCCAGGGGTTGCAGCTGGTCCATAATATTTATTAAAGACTGTTGTTAAAGATGTTGGCGTCCCGAAAGTTCTGTAATAAGCTGCAATTCTATAATCTCCAGCATTATATTTCTGCTTTAGTGTTGTAGAAGCATTCCAAAATACACCTAAAGCAGGTGATCTGTAAAGAGCTCCCATATTAAAACTAACAGCTCCGGCAATATTTATTTGTTGGAAGATAACCTCACTTCCATCAATTGGAGCAGCATTAGTTCCTGCACTTGTAATAGGATCAGTCCAAATATTAGTAATCTCAGCTTGCTTTGGATTAGTAGCTGGTACAGTCACAATTTCAGGTCCACCCTTTAATACACGAGTTCCTATAGCAGCATTAGCAAAAGTAATTGCGTTTGCGTTATCTCCCATTTCAAGATAAACTAAGCTCTTAATTGCGTTTAATGCATCCTTACTCATTCTCATGTTCAAATTATTCGTTGGATTTAAAGCTAATGCTGCATTTAAATCACTAAGAACATTTTGATAAGAATCTTGCATATTGCTTCTAGGAGGAGTATCATAGATATTCTCAATGTTTGAAGACTTCATATAGGCGCATCCTAATGCCGTAGGGCTATATTTAGGCGAAAAGTTCTTTAAAACAATAAAGTGTGCAAACGCTCTCATTCCTAATGCTTCGGCTTTAATTTGATTTTTATTAAGACCATTAGCACCATTATTGGTAACATTATCAATATTATCTAATACTTTATTTGCTGTAAATACTGTTCTGTAAGAACTATTCCAAAGAGCTTCAACATCGTTATCTTGAGAAGTAAATGTTCTGCCCCATAGAAAAACACCACTCCCATTATTTGTAGTTGCAATTCTCGCTTCATCAGACATAAGTGCTTGTATAAAAGACTCTTGTCCTATCGGCATTGTTTGGTATGTATTAACAAGCAATCTTTCCAAAATGGTAACATCAGTTAATGTTTGGCTGCTTTCTGGTAATGCGTCCGGAGACACATCTTCAATTAAATCTGTACAGTTCAGAGATGTTAATCCTATTGCACCTATTAATATAATATTTAATATTCTTTTTTTCATTTTTTATCTATTTAGAAAGTTAATGTAGTTCCGATAGTGATAATTCTAGGAGTAGGATATTCGTACTGTGCAATATTATTATCATCATCAGGATCGAAACCAGTCCATTTAGTCCACGTATAGACGTTATTGACATCAGCAAATATAGTTATTCCCTTAATACCTGCACCTGCTAAGAATGATTTTTTGAAATCGTAACCTAATCTTACATTTTTAAACCTTAAGAATGAAGCATCTTCAATAAATTTAGATGTAAATTCAACTTTGGTTCCTGCTCTTTGCACATCTGTAATTTGACCAGGTGTAGTCCAAATATCTAATTGGTTTACGTTTTGGTTCAAATACCAGAAATCAGGATTCTCTTGGAAGAATCTTTGGTTATTAAATCTTGAATAGTCGCTTTTCCATTGGAATTGAGAATTTAAGAAGAACCCTTTATACTTTAAATCCAGACCAAACCCTCCGGTATATGGAGCATATGAAGTACCCCATCCAGTCTTATTGTTGATTGCATCATAAACTTCAGTAGAATTACCGTTTAAATCTTGATATATTGGTGCTCCAGTTTGAGGATTAACTCCAGCCCAACCTACAATAAAGTGACTACCGTAAGCCTCACCAACTCTAATAATTGATGTACCTGATTCAAATTGATTAACCTGACCTAAATCTAAAATTCTATTTTTATTGTATGAGAAGTTTGCAAATAATGAAACTGTTAAATCAGAATTTTTAATAATATCTCCATGAAGATCAACTTCCACACCTTTATTACTCATTTTACCTGAGTTATAATTGGTAATTGTAGTAAATCCTGAAGTAGCAGATAAATTATAATCTAAAAACAAATTTTTTGTCTGTCTATCATAAACATCAATTGATCCCCAAATCCTATCATTAAATAAGCCATAGTCTAAACCTATATTCAACTGGGTCTCTCTTTCCCATGAATAGTTTTGGTTTAATGGTGATCCTACAGAAAGTGATCTTGTAGTATTATATAATCCTCCGGAGTTATAATATTGCTGATCATTATATGGATTTATAGTTGTTGGGTCTCCAAAATTACCTGTAATCCCCCAACTCGCTCTCAATTTTAAATTGTTAACTTTTGTATCAGATAAAAAATCTTCTTTACTGATTGCCCAAGCTGCAGAAGCACCACCAAAAGTACCAGCTTTTTTGCCCATTGCAAATTGCGAACTAACATCTCTTCTAATATTAGCATCAATATAGTATTTACTATCATAGTTATATGACAATGAACCCAAAACAGCTAATGTTGTAAACCTTGTACTTCCCCCACTAAGTGCTGGTAAAATATTTTGAGCAACAGTAATTCCTGCTGGTGTAGCTCCCATTGCCTTATCCATACCATACCCCGTATAACCAAAGTTCTCTCTAAATCTACCTACATACTCACCTAAAACGAATGCACTAAAATTATGTACATCATCCCAAGTATTTTTATATGATAATCTTGCGTTTGTTGTAATTGTAGATGCGCTTGCTAGAGCTCTTGTCAATAACCCGGCTTGTCCAGGAGAAGTTGTTGACCCGTAATAAGTATTAGGGTGTACATAATTGGTCGTATTATTCTGTGTATAGTCAATACCTCCAAATACTCTTGCAGTGAAATTTGAGTTTATATCATATTCCCCAAATGCACTTGTAATTATTTTTATTTGATTTCTTCCTCTTTCTCCAGTTAGTGCTTGTTCTAAAGAACGCGCTCCGTAGTTAGGCTCTCCAAAAAGCCCTTTACCTGTCGCAAAAGTTCCGTTATCATTATATGGTGCTAAAACAGGCGCTGTATTTACTGCAAAGAAAGGGTTGTTTGTAAATACTCCGGCTTCTCCTGCAATCCCTTTTAGTTTGTTAAAACTTAAATTAGTTTGTGTACCAAACCTAAAGTTTGTTCCATTCCCTGAATTGATACGAGCATTTAGGGTATATCTATCTAGACTAGAAGCTTGAGCGATTCCATCTTGACTAAATTGTCCTAAAGAGAAATAATAATTAGTATTATTTGCTCCACCAGAAATTGCGATATCGTTTGTTAATGAGAACCCTGTTCTTAAAAATGATTTAGTCCAATCTGTATTAACCCCTGTTGCTTTATACATATCAACTTCAGCATCGCTGAAATTCCCCCAAGAGTTATTCCATGAAAGCCACTGATCAGCATCCATTAGCTGATACTTATATTTGCTTTTTTGAGCAATACCCGCCTGCCCCGTATACTGAACTTGAAAACCAGCCTTACCAGATTTTGTCTTAATTACTACAACCCCAGCACCAGCCGCCGCTCCATACATAGATTTAGAAGCCGCGTCCTTTAAAACAGTTATTTCTTCAAAATCATTTGGGTTTAATGCTGCAAAAGCCGTAGAGTTTAAAGGTACACCGTCAACTACATACAAAGGAGTAGTACCTCCGTTGATAGATCCAACCCCTCTAATAATAATATTACCACCAGTCCCAGGTTGACCAGAACCTACCATGACATCAACCCCAGCTAATCTTCCTCCTAAATTCTGTACAAAGTTACCTACTGGTACATTGTTAATTTCTGAAGACTTGATTGTAGCTACAGCAGTAGTAATATCTCCTTTTTTCTTTGGAGTATACCCTACTAAAACAACTTCGTCAATGTTTGCTATTTTTTCAGTTTTAACATTGCCTGTGTCTTTTTTTGTTGTTTGCGCATAAGCCATTGATCCTATAAAGAACAACGCCCCCGCACTTAATACACGTAATTTAACATTCATATTAACAAAATTTTAATATTTTTAATGAGCAAATATGTTAATAAATATTAACATATGCAAATTTTTAACTTATATAAATTCTTTTTTTTTACTTGATATACTAGAAAAATAAAGAATTAATTAAAATTCAATAATAAAGTCTAACAAAAATCATTAAAAATAAAATCTTTCAACTAAATCATATAGTTTTAAGAAATTTTAACCAAAACAAAAAAAATTATTTAGAATCAATCCAAACAAATGTCTTTTTACGAAAAAACCATTCCTTTCGGAATGGTTTTAAATTATTTATAAAATTAAATTACTTCAATTTCTTCTTCACAGCAACCTCTTCGTATACTTCAAGAATATCGTTTTGTTCGATATCATTATAGCCTTTAAGGTTCAATCCACATTCGTAGCCTTTTGTAACTTCTTTTACGTCGTCTTTGAAACGTTTTAAGCTTTCAAGCTCTCCGTCGAATTTCACGATACCATCTCTTAGTAATCTTACCTTAGACTGTCTCGTTACTTTTCCGGTAAGAACCATACAACCTGCAATGGTTCCAACTTTAGAAATCTTGAATACCTCACGGATTTCAACATTACCAATTACTTGTTCCTGAATCTCCGGAGAAAGCATTCCCTCCATCGCTTCTTTCACCTCGTCGATTGCTTTATAGATTACAGAATATGTTCTGATCTCAATTTCTTCACGGTCAGCAAGATCTTTAGCATTTGCTCCAGCTCTTACGTTGAATCCGATGATAATTGCATCAGATGCCGCCGCTAAGTTGATATCAGATTCTGTGATCTGCCCAACACCTGAGTGAAGGATTTTCACGCTGATTTCTTCTGTTGATAATCTTTGTAACTGATCAGAAAGTGCTTCTACCGAACCATCCACGTCACCTTTAAGGATAATATTCAATTCTTTGAATTCTCCTAAAGCAATACGTCTACCTAATTCTTCAAGCGTAGTGTGTTTTTTCGTTCTGATTGAAAGTTCTCTTTGTAGCTGTTCTCTCTTATTAGCAATAGCTTTACCTTCACTTTCGTCGGCATAAACACGGAACTTATCACCTGCAGTAGGCGCTCCATCTAAACCTAAGATTGTTGCTGGAATTGAAGGACCTGCCTCTTCAAGGTTTTTCCCTCTTTCATCCAATAAAGCTTTTACTTTACCATGATTTTTACCTGCTACTACATAATCTCCAACTTTTAAAGTTCCGGTTTGTACCAACATTGTTGCTACATAACCTCTACCTTTATCTAAAGATGCTTCAATTACAACTCCGTTTGCAGCACGTTCAGGATTAGCTTTTAATTCAAGCATTTCTGCCTGTAACAATACTTTCTCTAATAAAAGATCCATATTATTACCCATTTTAGCTGAAATTTCCTGAGCCTGTACATTTCCACCCCACTCTTCTACCAAAATATTCATTCCGGAAAGTTGTTGACGGATATTATCAGGATTTGCATTCGGCTTATCAACTTTGTTGATTGCAATAATCATAGGAACTCCTGCAGCTTGTGCGTGAGAAATTGCTTCTTTCGTTTGAGGCATTACATCATCATCCGCAGCAATTACAATAATTGCAATATCAGTAACCTGTGCTCCCCTAGCTCTCATCGCAGTAAAGGCTTCGTGACCTGGCGTATCTAAGAATGTAATTCTTTGACCATTTTCCAACTTCACGTTGTAGGCTCCGATGTGCTGTGTAATTCCACCTGATTCACCAGCAATTACGTTAGTTTTTCTAATGTAATCCAACAATGAAGTTTTACCATGGTCAACGTGTCCCATTACTGTTACAATCGGCGCTCTTGAAACAAGGCTCTCTTCTGTATCGATTTCGTCATCAGCATCTGTATCTTCAAGATCAGCATCCGAGAATTCAATTTTATATCCAAATTCATCAGTTACCAATAACAAAGTATCGGCTTCTAATCTTTGGTTCATGGTAACCATTACTCCTAAAGAGAAACAAGCAGAAATAACTTCAGTAGGAGAAACGTTCATTAAACTTGCCAATTCACCAACAGTGATGAACTCGGTTACTTTTAATGTTCTGTCTGCTGCATCAATTTCTTGCTGACGCTCGTCTTGCTCTCTACGGAAACTTCTCTTATCTTTTCTATGTTTAGAAGATTTAGATTTACCTCCTTTATTGGTTAGTTTTTCAAGGGTTTCTTTGATTTGGTTTTTAACTTGCTCGTCAGTTAACTCGACAGGCATGGTTCTCTGTCCCGGTCTGTTGTTTCCGAAACGGTTTCCACCACCTTGTCCTTGAGGACGGTTTTGACCACCTTGTCCCGGAGGTCTGTTACCTTGAGGACCACCCGGACGGTTTTGACCACCTTGTCCTGGAGGTCTGTTTCCCTGATAACCACCTTGTCCTGGCGGACGGTTTCCTCCCGGTCCATTTTGACCTTGAGGACGGTTTTGACCGCCTTGCTGATTGTTTCCACCTTGTTGGTTGTTCCCAGTATTCTGGTTAGGACCGCCCGGCTTTTCAATTCTCTTTCTTTTCTTTTTAGCTCCTGAGTTTGGTTTTGGTGCAAACTGAGTTAAGTCAATTTTTTCACCAACGATTTTAGGACCGTCAAGTTTTTGATAAACAGTTTCTATTTTCTGAGGCTCCTGAGGTTCCTCACTAGTAGATTCAGGTTTCTTTTCTTCCACTTTTTCTACAGGTTTTTCAACCGGTTTTGGTGTTTCTTTAGCAGGTTCAGCTGGTTTTACTACAGCTTTCACCTCTTCTGTTTTAGGTTTATCTTTTTTTGCAGGTCTGTTTCTGTTTCCTTCTATTTGAGAAAGATCAATTTTATCCAAAACCTTGAATTCTTGCCTTTCAGGAGTTGCTTTTACTTCAGAAACCGGTACCATTTCTTCTTTTGCAGCTTTCACCTCTTCTTTCACCTCCTTCACTTTTACTTTCTCTTCTTTCTTTTCTTCTACAGGTGCAGCTGGTGCAGGAGTTGGTTCTTCCGCAACAGGTTCAGCTTTTTTAGGCTCAAGATCGATTTTACCTAAAATTCTGGTTTCTGGTTTTGTATTAGCTTTAGCTCTTATTACTTCAGGTGCTTTCTTTTCTTCCATCTCCAGTTTTTCTTCCGGAACTTTAGAAATAACCACCTCATGGGAAGCTTTACGTTGCTCACCGTCTTTGGCAAACTCAGCTTCCAATGCAGAATATGCCGCTTCTTCTAATTGAGCGTTAGGATTGTTTTCAACCACAATATCCTTAGACTGTAAAAACTCTACCAGCCTAGACATCGATATGTTAAATTCCTTAACCGCTTTATTTAATCTTATTTTTGGCATCTATATTATTTACTGTTTTTTTTAATTCTTAAAATTAAAGTATTCTTTTTTACTGTTATTAAAATTTATTTCTAAATATTAATCTTCAAATTCCTCCTTCAATATACGTTTCACGTCTTCGATGGTTTCCTCTTCTAAGTCTACCATGTTTAAAAGACTTGTCGTATCTTTATCTAAGACAGATTTTGCAGTTGTAAGACCTACTTTCTTAAACTCATCCAAAATCCACTGTTCGATATCGTCATTGAATTCTCTCAAGTCAACATCATCATCTTCACTTGCTTCTCTAAACACGTCAATTTCGTATCCAGAAAGCCAAGAAGCCAATCTGATATTTTGTCCTTGCTTACCGATAACTTTAGAAATCTCTTCAATTGGAGTATAAACCAATGCATAATTTGTCTCTTCGTTGATGTCAATTTTATTGATGGTAACATTTCCTAAAGCTCTCTTCACCATAATCTCAGGGTTTTTAGACCACTGAATTACATCTATATTTTCGTTTCTTAATTCTCTTACGACACCGTGAATTCTAGAACCTTTCACCCCGACACAAGCTCCTACAGGATCGATTCTGTCGTCGTAAGCATCCACTGCTATTTTCGCTTTTTCACCAGGAATTCTCACTGCTTTTTTAAGAATGATTGTTCCGTCCTGGATTTCAGGAATTTCTAATTCCAATAATTTTTCCAAGAATTTAGGAGCTGTTCTTGAAATGATAATTTGTGGTTTTGAACCTTTAAAATCTACCGTTTCAACAATTGCTCTGATGTTTTCTCCTTTTTTGAAGAAATCTGATGGAATCTGGTTTTCTTTAGGCAAGATAAACTCGTTCCCTTCATCATCCAACAAGATCACATGTTTGTGACGAATATGGTGAATTTCTCCGATTACAATTTCTCCGATTCTGTCTCTGAACTGATCATACAACATCGCATTGTTATGCTCCTGCAATTTTGTTGCTAAAATCTGCTTCAGCGTCAAAATATTTCTTCTTCCCAACTGCGCTACCGGAATTTCCATGGTAAAATCTTCACCAACTTCAAAAGTTGGATCTATTTTTTTAGCTTCAGTGATTTCAATTTCCAAATCATCATCTTCAGACATTTCGTCTTCAACGATGGTTTTATTTAAGAAAATCTGAAAGTCACCTTTGTCAGGGTTTACAATTACATCAAAGTGATCATCAGAATCAAATCTTTTTCTCAACAAAGTCTTTAGAGAATCTTCAATGATCGCCATCAGATCAATTTTACTGATCCCCTTTTCGTCTTTAAAATCACCAAAGGATTCAATCAACGCTATATTATCCATTTATCTTTTTTTCTTTTAAAATTTAAGTACTACCAAAGCTTTTTTTATGTCAGAGTAAGGAATTTCTTTTTCCTCCTCTACGTCTACTTTACCTTTACCTACTTCTTTCGGTTTGCGGTAACGCAGTACAAGAGTAATTTTCTCTTCGTCTACTTCTGCAAGCTCACCTTCTATTTCTGAAGAATCTGTCAACAAAACTTCAATTTCTCTTCCGATGTTTTTACGAAACTGTCTCGGAATTGAAAGCGGCTCGCTTAATCCTGCAGACATTACCTGCAGACTGAAATCGTGCTCTTCACGATCCATATTAAATTCTATTGCACGGCTTGCATCCAGACAATCCTGCACAGTAACACCTTGATCTCCATCTAAGATTACTGTAATATCATCTCCTGCGGAAAACTTCAAATCAATAAGAAACAGATCTTCTCTTGTCTGAAGGAAATCATTTAATAATGTTTCAATATTTTTTCTAAACTCCATATAATATATATCCTGATTTAACAGTACGAAAAAAGGCTTTCTCTTAGAAGCCTTTCCATTTTTTCCGTAAATCTCCTGCAAATATATGACATTTTTATAAAATACACAAATACTCTTCATAATCAACAGAATAAGAATTCATCAAAAAAAATTACAATAACTCTACTCTCATAAAAATTAATTTTCGCTACAAATTCTTTTTTAATCTGTCATCTTTAATAAGTTATCATTATTTAAAAAAGACCATGAGACAATTTTTAGTATTTTTGTCAGGAATTTTATAAAACATACATTTTGAATATAACGATAGTAGGAACAGGCTATGTAGGTTTGGTTACAGGAACTACCCTTGCAGAACTTGGCAATTCGGTTTATTGTGTTGATATTGATGAAAAAAAAGTAGAAGGAATGAAAAACGGTATCGTTCCTATTTACGAGCCTAATCTTGAAGAGATGTTTCACCGAAATATTCAATCTGAAAGATTATTTTTCACAACGAACCTAAAAGAAGCTTTAGATAAAAGTGAAGTCGTTTATCTTGCTCTTCCCACTCCACCCGGAGAAGACGGTTCGGCAGATTTATCTTACGTTTTGAAAGTAGCCAATGATATAGGCGAACTGATGACCGAATATAAAGTGGTTGTTAACAAAAGTACCGTTCCTGTAGGAACGGCCGATAAAGTAAGAGAAACTATTTCCGCAAAAACTACTATTGATTTTGATGTCGTTTCAAATCCTGAGTTTTTACGTGAGGGTTTTGCAGTGGAAGATTCTATGAATCCTGCAAGAGTTGTTGTAGGATCGAGCTCTGAAAAAGCCAAAGATATTATGGCGAAAATTTATCAGCCATTTACCAATACCGGAATTCCTATTATTTTTATGGATGAAAAGTCTTCCGAACTTACAAAATATGCATCCAACTCGTTCTTAGCTGTAAAAATTACGTTTATGAATGAAATCGCCAATTATTGTGAAAAAGTAGGCGCAGATGTAGATAAAGTAAGATTAGGAATGGGAAGCGACGACAGGATTGGTCACCGTTTCCTGTTTCCAGGAATCGGTTATGGAGGAAGCTGTTTTCCTAAAGACGTTAAAGCTTTAATTAAATCAGGAAAAGACGACAATTTTAATTTCCAGATTTTGGAAGCGACAGAAAACGTCAATATTTCACAAAAAGTAATTTTGGTTTCTGAAATTGAAAAATATTTCGGTGGAAATATTGAAGGCAAAACGATTGCAATGTGGGGATTGGCTTTTAAAGCAAATACAGACGACATCAGAGAAGCCTCTTCGCTAGACAACATTAATTTACTTCTTCAAAAAGGTGCTAAAATTGTAGCTTACGATCTTATTGCAGAAGAAAACGTAAGAAAATTATTAGGAGATAAAATAGCTTACGCAAAAACCATGTATGATGCTTTAGAAAATGCAGATGCATTATTTATTGCTACAGAATGGCCGGAATTCAAAAATCCGAACTTTGAAATGATGGCGAAGAAGATGAATAATAAAGCTATTTTCGACGGAAGAAATATGTATCCGTTAGAAGTTCCCGAACAAAATGGCTTCTATTATAAGAGTATCGGAAGAAAAACGATTCAATAAGAGTCAAGGAAAAAGACTCAAGTAAAAAGAAAAACAAACACCAAAAGCCAAAAACTTACGGTAAACGCATATTATCAATATGAAAAACATTATCATTACAGGCGGAGCCGGATTTATCGGTTCACATGTTGTAAGAGAATTTGTAAAAAACAATCCGGATTCTACGATCATCAATTTGGATGCTCTAACCTATGCCGGAAATCTTGAAAACTTAAAGGACATTGAAAATGAGCCTAATTATGTTTTCGAAAAAGCAGATATCACAAAACCGGAAGAACTAAGAAAGGTTTTTGAAAAATATAATCCAGATGCGGTGATTCATTTAGCTGCAGAAAGTCATGTAGACAGAAGCATTACAGATCCCATGGCATTTATTAATACCAACGTTAACGGAACTGCCAATCTTTTGAATCTTTGTAAAGAATTTTGGACTTTAAACCCGGATCATACGCACGGAAGATTTCCAAACGAAAAAAGAACCAATCTTTTTTACCACGTTTCCACAGACGAAGTGTACGGAAGTTTAGGCGAAACAGGATTTTTTTTAGAAACGACTTCTTACGATCCGCAATCCCCTTATTCGGCTTCAAAAGCAGCTTCAGACCATTTGGTTAGAGCTTACGGAAACACTTACGGAATGCCTTTTATTGTTTCAAACTGTTCAAACAATTATGGTCCAAATCATTTTCCTGAGAAACTGATTCCGCTTTGTATTTCGAATATTATTAACGAAAAACCTTTGCCAATTTACGGTGACGGAAAATATACAAGAGACTGGTTATTTGTAATCGATCACGCCAAAGCTATTCATCAGATTTTTAATGAGGCTAAAACGGGAGAAACTTACAATATTGGTGGTTTCAACGAATGGCAAAATATTGATTTGGTAAAAGAATTAATTAAGCAAATGGATGAAAAGCTTGGAAATCCTGCAGGACATTCAGAAAAATTAATTACTTATGTAAAAGACAGACCGGGTCACGACAAACGTTATGCAATTGATGCAACAAAATTGAACTCTGAACTAGGCTGGAAACCTTCTGTAACCTTCGAACAAGGATTAGGAAAAACAATTGACTGGTTCTTAGAGAATAAAGAATGGCTGGAAAATGTAACCAGCGGAGATTATGAGAAATATTACGAAAAGCAATATAACTAATCAAACAAAAGATGAAAGGTATCATTTTAGCCGGAGGTTCCGGAACAAGACTTTATCCTCTTACCATCGCTGTAAGCAAGCAACTGATGCCTGTTTACGACAAACCGATGATCTATTACCCTCTTTCCACATTGCTCTTAGCAGGAATTAAAGATATTCTGATTATTACAACTCCTCATGATCAGGCTGGTTTTATCAAGCTTTTAGGTGACGGATCACAAATTGGCTGTAATATTGAATATGTTGTACAACCAAGTCCAGATGGTCTTGCACAGGCTTTTATTCTTGGAGACAAATTCATTGGTGACGATTCTGTAGCTTTAGTTTTAGGAGATAATATTTTTTACGGCTCAGAAATGGGGACTTTATTAAAAAACAAAACGAATCCGGAAGGAGGTGTCGTTTTCGCGTATCACGTTTCAGATCCTGAAAGATATGGTGTCGTAGAATTTGATGACGAGTTTAAAGCTGTTTCCATCGAAGAAAAACCTTTGACACCGAAATCGAATTACGCCGTTCCGGGATTATATTTTTATGACAATGAAGTTGTAGAAATTGCCAAAAACATTAAACCTTCTTCAAGAGGAGAATTGGAAATTACCGATGTAAACAATGTTTATCTAAGCAAAGGAAAACTGGAAGTTGCTGTTTTAGACAGAGGAACAGCATGGTTAGACACCGGAACTTTCGATTCTTTGAATGATGCTTCAGAATTTGTAAGCGTTATCGAAAAAAGACAAGGTTTCAAAATCGGCTGTATTGAAGAAATTGCTTTCAGAAACGGTTTCATTAATGAAGAAAAGCTTTTAGAAACCGCAACCAAATATGGCAAAAGCGGATATGGAGAATATCTGAAAAAGCTCGTGAATAAATAATAAAACAATCTAAAATACAAAAAGCTATTGGTCTAAAATCAGTAGCTTTTTTTGTTTAAAGAAATAATTATTAATATATTAGCTATGCTTTTGCCAGAATATGAACAATATTTCAAAATTCAGCGAATTGAAAATCAATTAATTATTTTAAATTTGTAAAAATTCCCACAAATGAATGAACCACAGCAAAAGTGGACAGATACAATAGAGTCTAATCACTCTTTATTCCAACTCAATTTAAAAGAAGTATGGCAATACCGTGATTTGGTATTCATGTTTGTAAAGAGAGATTTTATTTCTTCCTTCAAACAAACCATATTAGGTCCTCTTTGGTTTTTTATCAATCCTATCATGACTACTATTGTCTTTACACTAGTTTTTGGAAATATTGCAAATCTACCTACTGATGGTATTCCACCCATATTATTTTATTTAGCAGGAAATACACTTTGGGGATATTTTAGCACAACCATGCTAAGTGTCTCTAATGTATTTACCGGAAATGCAGGAATTTTCGGGAAAGTATATTTCCCCAGACTGGTCACTCCTATTTCTACCATTATCTCAAGCTTTATGCGCCTAGGAATTCAATTGGTCTTATTTTGGACTGTATTGGCATATTATATTTATAGAGGCGATGTACAACCCAATTCATGGGCATTTTTCTTTCCTGTATTGATTATCTTTCTTGCCTTATTTTCACTAGGATTAGGGATGATATTTTCGTCACTGACTACCAAATACAGAGATTTGTCTTTATTATTAGGATTTGGAGTTAGTTTACTCATGTGGTTCACACCTGTGATTCTTCCAACATCTTTGGTGAAACAAAAATTAGGAAACTATGGTTATTTGGCAGACCTAAACCCTCTTACACCTATTTTTGAATGCTTTAAATATGGCTTCATCGGATCCGGAGACTTTAACATGACCAGATTATTAATCAGCTTCTTCTTTATCATTATTGTATTGTTATTTGGAATCATTGTTTTCAATAAATCGGAGAAATCTTTTATTGACACCGTGTAATATAATAGATAATGAGATAATTAGTGATCACCGAGCCAGATTATTTTTAAAATTTTAAATTAAAACACATGCTTGCATTAAAGGCAGAAAACATATCGAAACAATACCGTCTTGGACAAGTGGGTACAGGAACTTTAACGCATGATCTCAACCGGTTTTGGCATAAAGTAAGAGGAAAAGAGAATCCGTATCTTAAAATTGGTGAGTCTAATGACCGCTCGTCCAAAGGGATATCCGACTACGTCTGGTCACTTCGAGATATTAACTTCGAGATTGAGCAAGGTGATGCAGTTGGAATTATCGGACGAAATGGTGCCGGGAAATCTACTTTACTGAAAATTCTCAGCAAAGTGACCAAACCTACCACCGGGAAGATTCATACCAACGGAAGAATTGCTTCATTATTGGAAGTAGGAACAGGATTCCATCCTGAAATGACAGGGCGTGAAAACATCTTCTTAAACGGTGCCATTTTAGGAATGACTAAAAAGGAAATCACGAGAAAATTTGACGAGATTGTTGATTTCTCGGGTGTTGAAAGATATATCGATACCCCTGTAAAAAGATATTCATCCGGAATGTATGTACGTTTGGCATTTGCTGTTGCTGCGCACTTAGAATCTGAAATTTTAATTGTAGATGAGGTTTTAGCAGTGGGTGATGCTGAATTTCAGAAAAAATGTCTAGGAAAAATGGGCGATGTAACGAAGGGAGAAGGGAGGACCATTTTGTTCGTAAGCCATAATCTACATAGTATTTTGAAACTTTGCAAAAAAGGGATCCTTTTAGAAAATGGATTTTTAAAAGGAGATTCAGACATTAATTCCATTGTAAACCTATATAATTCGAATGCAGGAAGTGAAGAGATTTTACCAAACTTTGACCAGGATATCTTTCTAAAAGATTTTAAATCTTATAAAAAAAATGATCCTACGAGCAATTTGCAGACTGTTCAAGATGGCATATTAGAATTTCACATACAATCCAATAGAAACATTAAAAACATCAATATTGGAATTGGATTTAATGACGATCTTGGAAACAGACTGTTTACTCCTTTCTCTGCGCATTTCCAGCAATCTTTTGATTTGTCTGCTGGAGAAAACATCATATGTTGTGAGATTATGAAATTTCCTTTAAAATCAGGAAAATACAATTGTGAAATCTATATAGGTGATAATTCTCAAACTCACGACTATTATGACAAAGGTCTTACAGTTAATGTCAAAGATAACTTCGAATTAGAAAAACCAGACTATTCCCAAGGATATTTCACTATAAATCAACAATGGACTAATGAAAGAAAATAATATTGAAGAAGAATTATTCTGTACAAATTTTGAGTTAAGAAATCTTTCCGACTTACTTGTTTATGGGAAAGCTGAAAGATGGGTACATGGTTTTATGCTAAAAAAATACGAAGATGAGCATTTGAACAGATACGATTATGCGATCAATTATACAAAAGGCAAAAAGGTTTTAGATATTGCTAGCGGCTGTGGTTACGGCACTTACTTATTAGCTACTCAGGGAGAGGCAAAATCGGTAGTAGGAGTTGATTTAAGTGAAGATGCAATTCGATATGGCAATCACAGATATGCACACGAAAGTATTAGTCGCTTTGTAGAAGATGGCACCAAATATAAAGACAAAGAACCATTTGATGTTATTGTAAGCTTTGAAACGGTTGAGCATATACCCAATTATCTTGATTTCATCAATAATCTTTATGAAAATTTAAGTGATGATGGAGTTCTACTTATCTCAACACCTATCACAAAAATCACAACTACAAAACCAGACAATCCATTTCATGTTATTGAGTGGAATTTTTATGATTTTCACACTTTATTTAAAGAAAAATTTGAAATCGTTGATATTATTGTTCAGGAAATCAAAATAGTTGGTGAACGTAAAAGAAAAGAATATAATCTCAAAAACCGTCTTCTTAATAAAATTTCGAAGGAAAAAATAATGTACATACAAGGTAAGCCTATAGAAAAATTTACCAATCAATATGATATGAATCTGTGCAATCAAGGATATCAAACATTGATATTAAGAAGAAAAAGAAATGTCTAAACTCGCCATTGTCATCCCCTATTACAAGATAGAATTTTTTGAAGAAACCATCAAAAGTATTGCCGCCCAAAGCAATAAAGACTTCGTGCTGTATATAGGAAATGATGCGGCTCCTGAAAACCCTCTTCCTGTTATTGATCTATATTTTAGTCCTGAAAAATATCATTATTATCATTATAAAGAAAATTTAGGTGGGGAAAATCTTGCATTGCAGTGGGAAAGAATTTTAGAAAATGTACATGAAGATTGGTTTCAGATATTGGGGGATGATGATACTATAGCAGAAAATTTTGTAGATGAATTCTACAAATCACTTCCCTATGTACAAGCAAATACAATCAGCGTAATAAAGACTGTGCATCACCATATCGATGATTTAGGAAATCTCATCAACATCAACGATTACAATACATCAGTCTTTAATGCGATAGATTTTTTTCAGAATAAATACCGAGGTAAAGTAAGCAGCAGTCTTTCTGAGAACCTATTTCAAACCAGTATGTATAAAAAATACAGATTTGAAAAAATACCGCTGGCATGGGGTAGTGATGATATTGCCATATTAGCATTCTCAGGAGTGGGTAAAATATTTTACAACAGAAATACTTTTGTACATGTAAGGATTTCTGATTACAGTATCTCCGGATCTGAAAGGCTGCAACAGCAAAAATCTGATGCATATAATGTGTTCAGAGAAACATTTTTAACAAAATATTCCGCACATTTTCCTATCGATTTCGTAGATGAAGTTTTGACCAAATATTTACAGTACTGTTATTCTAAAAAATTGAGTGCCAACTATTCTGTTTCATACTATTATCTCAGAAATTTCAAACTTTTTCACTTCGCTAAAACCATAAAAAAAATCCATTATGTAAACGCACACAAAAAGCGTAATGGCTGATCAATACCACAGCGACGGCTGTATAGCACATATTAAATCAATCTCTAAGATATGATGTATCATGCTTTTTTGTTATTTACGATTTGTCAGTTAATAAAAATTGCACTTACTAAGCCCAAGCTTTACAAAAAGCAGGACTTACATAAACCGACAATGCAGCCAACAATGATTAAAACGCAGTGACAAAATATCTTACTAGAGTATTTTTAATATCTTTGCTAATGAAAAAACACAGTATGTTTCAACCATTAATTTCTATAATCGTTCCCTGCTATAATCAGGCTCAATATCTTGATGAGTGTTTGCAGTCTGTTATGGATCAAACTTATCAAACATGGGAATGTATCATCGTGAATGATGGTTCACCAGACAATACCGAAGAAATTGTAAAGTACTGGCTTGATAAGGATAATCGTTTTAGATACATCTTTCAAGAAAACAAAGGAGTTTCGGCAGCCCGAAATAATGGTATCAAAAACGCAAAAGGAGAATGGATTTTGCCTTTGGATGGTGATGATAAAGTACATCAAGACTATCTAAAATATGCAAATGAAAAAATCCGGGAAGATTATGACATTATCTACTCTAATGCTCAATATTTTGGCGAAAAAAATGATATTTGGAAATTAGACGAGTTCTCTTTTGTGACCTTGTTATATCATAACATTATATTTTGCTCGGCCATTTTTAGGAAGAAGCAGAATGTTTTATTTGACGAAACGATGGTAGATGGCTTAGAAGATTGGGAATTTTGGATAAGTTATATTTCGCAAGATCTATCCGATATAAAAATATACAAATTCGATAAAATTTTATTTTATTATCGCATCAAAAAAGAGTCGAAAAATCAAAAAATAAATTTTGAAAGTAGTACTTTTAATAACGTTCAGTCATATGTTTTAAGTAAACATTATGCAACTTACAAAAGATATATCGGTGATTATTTTGATTTGCTTTATAAAACTCGCCTTCTTGAAAAGGAAAAAAACATTTATAAAAAAGCTTATGAAAGCAAACGTTATAAATTAGGAGATAAAATAGTTACCATGCTGGAAAAATTAAAAATTAAATAATGTCGTTTGTCTCTGTTATCATTCCGAACTACAACCATGCATCTTACCTTAAGCAGCGTATAAATTCGGTATTACAGCAAACCTTTCAGGATTTTGAAGTCATTATCCTGGATGACTTATCTCCTGATAATAGCAAAGAGATTATTGAACAGTACAGAAATCACCCAAAAGTTTCTCATATAATCTACAACGAAGAAAATTCCGGTTCAACTTTCAAACAATGGAAAAAAGGAATAGAATTGGCTAAGGGAGAATGGATCTGGATTGCTGAAAGTGATGATTGGTGTGAAAACAGTTTTCTTGCAAACCTAATAGATGTGGCAGGCAAAAATTCAAAAGTAGGCCTAGCTTACTGCATGTCAGTTTTCTATAATAAAAATGAGAATATACAATCTGCACAAAATTCCACTTCATTTATAGAAGAACTGATAGAAAGTAAAGAGTTTATTCAAAAAAAAATGATTCCCTTTACTACAATTATAAATGCAAGTGCAGTAATTTTTAAAAAAGAAATTTACCTTAAAGTTTCTGATGAATATACCAAATACAGATTGGCTGGAGATTGGTTTTTTTGGGCAGAAGTCAGCCAGCATTGTGATGTCGCTGTTTGTGGTAAATATCTTAATTATTTTCAACAGCATGACATTAAGGTATCGATGAAAAGTAAGAGGCAAGGCTTAAATTATACCGAGGAAATTCAAGTTTTGAAACACTTTAAAGAAAAGCGATACATTACTGATGGGCAATATCAAAATGCTCTTATAAAACATTATCTAAGATTTAAGTACAGCAAATTTCCTTTTGACGAAGGTGTAATTGCTAAAACAGAAAAATTATTTCATCAAAACTTATCTCCCTCTTCAAAGAAGATAATTAGAAAGACAGACCTTAAAAATAAAATAGAGTACAAATATCTGGGAAGAATATTTAATTATTTTTTTAACAGTTAATATTTATATAATGGATACAAATATACTTTGGGGTCAAGGTTCAGAAAACAAAGATCAAATACCTAAAATAATTTGGATCTATTGGGATCCGATTAAGGATTCGCCTCTCGTTGATATCTGTCTGCAACAAATACAAATTTTACATCCGGATTATAAAGTGAACATTGTTAATAAAGACACTTTATCATCTTTCCTACAAAATGTGCCGCAAAAAAACGATGCCTTACCTTTCGCTAATTATTCTGACATCATCCGGCTTGCCTTACTTGAAAAATACGGCGGCATCTGGATTGATGCTAGTATTTTGATTACCAACAATTTAGACTGGGTATTTAATTTCAAAAATGATTATAAAACAGACGTGATTGGTTTTTTCGCCGATTTTATAACTACCGATTTAGATTTTCCTATATTAGAAACTTGGTTTTTGGCTGCTTCAAAAAATAATCATTTTATAAAAGATTGGTATTATGAATACCTAAGTTGTTATACATCAGATAATCCTGAAGTATACTACAAAGATATACCTCAAGAATGGATTCAAGGCATTGATGAAAATCTAGCAAAATATCTTATTTGCTACATTTCTGCAATTAAAACAATGAGAACAAATCATAAATATAGATTATTGATGTTCTCCGCTAATGATCATGCTCACTATTACAATTTTAAATTAAAATTAAAACCTCATCAATTAGCTGAAGAATTCTTGCTTAACGAAAACGCGAAATACAATTTACCTCTGGTAAAATTCGAAAGAAGAGGGAGAGAAATGATGGATGATTTTATTAATAAAGGCTTGCTTTCTAAAAAATCTCTTTTATATAAATTATCTCCGAATCCCTCAAAAAAATATAGTTCATTACAGTATAAATTATATTATATCAAGTATATCTTCAATAACCTGTTAAATAAAATAACAACGAGAAAATGAAAAAAATATCGGTCATTATTCTTTCTTATAAACAGGAGCAATTTATAGAAAAAGCAATTCGTGGGGTATATACGCAAAAGGGCAACCATCCAATTGAGTTAATCATTTGTGACGACTGTTCACCAGACAAAACTGATGAGGTTATTCAAAAAACTATTCTAAATGCGCCTCAAAACATTACGGTTAAATATTTTAGTCATCCCCAAAACCTAGGATCGACTCCTAATTTTTATTTCGCATTGAAACAAGTGACCGGAAAATATCTTTCGTTTTGCGAAGGCGACGATTATTGGTTTGATGAGAACAAATTACAGATTCAATATAATTTTCTGGAAGCTCATCCCGATTATTCTATGTGTTTTCATAATGTTATTAATATTTCACCAGATCCCATTATTAACAACACTCCATTTTCAAAAATAGAGAATCGTGATTATTCTACACTTGAAATTTATAATAATTGGCTGGTACACACTACTTCCGTTTTTATGAAAACAGAAGCTCTGCAAAATGATGCTGTAAAAAAAACATTGGTGAAAACTGATTTATTATACTTTGACACCATTTTGTATATGGCGAATTCGTTAAACGGTAAAATCAGAGGGCTGGCTGAAACCATGACTGCCTATCGCAGACATGAAGTAGGACTTTCTCATGGAATTAATTACAAGCGAGATTTGAGACACAACCAATTAGATCAAATTATTGGGGATTACTATGGTAATAAAATCAGAGAATCTGCCAATTGGCAAATTTTTTCCCGCAGTAGAATTGCACTGAGTGCATGTCTGAAAAATGGACAATTCATATTAGCATTAAAACACCTTAAATGGATTTTAAAGAAAAAAGGAAATTTGAAAATCTATTTGATTAAAAAAATAAAATAAACGATGTTGATTAATTTAAAAAACTATCAAACTCCCAAATATGGATGAATATAAAACTATTAGTTTTAGAAAAAATAGGTAAAAAACTGGGGATTAGATTTTTTGAGAGCATTTGCTATTATTATGGTAATGTTATTGCATAGCAAAAGTTTTTTTATCGTCTACTCTACAGTATAACTCAGCAAATTGCAATAAACTCAGAAATGGTAAATGTATTTTATTTAGTAGTTTTTCAATGATCCTTGATGCCGTAGTATTTGTCTACTATTTTGACACGACCTTCTCATAAAAAATAATTACTCATATCAGTATTATTTCATATTCTATGTGTCTGTTAAATTATTCAGTTATAAAGTATGGGCTGATGGGTACATTGATTGGGGCTTTTTGTATCGAATTATAGAAGATATACCAAAAGCTTTATAAAATATTTGATTTTTTGGGGAGTTACAATATTTCTTTCCACTCTTAATTACAAATATTTTGAATGGTCTATCATTCAATTTAGAAATAAAATATTGAAAGCAAAGTCATTTAAAAATTAATCTTTCTTAAACATTTAAGAAAATTATTTTATAAAAAACAAAGTATATTTAACAAAGATATTCTATAATCAATGAAAATAGGTTTTTATAGCTCCATGCCTTTAGATGATAAAAGAAACTGGTCAGGCACTATGTACAAAATATATGAACAGATTTTGTTAAATGGTCATGAAATAGAATGGATTCCTCAGCAAAAACTCAATAACAATGAAACGAAAAAACTGAGCCGCATTCAAGATCTTTTTTACCGTACTTTCCGCCGAGGGTATAATACAAAGGTAAATCTGTATTCTTGTTTTCAATTAGGAAAAAAAATAACCAATTTTCTCAGACACAAAAATTTTGATCTGATTTTTGTTCCAACGTACCTCAACGATTTTGCATTGGTGAAAACCCACATTCCAATTATCTACCTTAATGATGCCAACATTGCCCAGCTCTTGAATTATTATCCATATTATTCAGGATTTGGATGGCTATCGAAAAAAGAAACAATGCTCATTGAAAAAAAAATGTTGCAGAAAGCTGTAATAAATATTTTTTCATCGGAATGGGCAGCAAACTATGCAGTCGAGCATTACGGAATTGACCGTAAAAAAGTGAAAGTAGTAAAATTCGGTGCCAATCTGAATGTTCCGGAAAGATGGCAATTCAATAAAGATCTACATCATGAAATCACATTCTTGTTTCTTGCCGTAGACTGGATTAGGAAGAGAGGAAATCTTGCCTATCAAGTCCTTAAAATTTTAAGAGAAAAAGGGTATAATGTGAAAATGCAGATTATTGGATGTGATCCTAATCTAGAAGAAGAATGGATAAATATTATTCCTTTTTTAAACAAAAATAACCCTGACGAATTACTAGAAATTCAAAATCATCTTCTTAATTCTCATTTTCTTTTTGTACCAACACAGGCAGACTGTACGCCAATTGCATTCTGTGAAGCTGCTGGATATGGGCTTCCTGTAGTTTCTACTGATACTGGTGGAGTTTCCGCTCATGTCGAAAATAAAAGAACAGGAATTCTGCTTTCTGAGATTGCAACAGCAAAAGATTATGCAGAGATTATAGAACCTCTATTAAGAGATAAAAGTATTATAGAAAAAATGTCGATTGCCTCACGAAAAAAATATGTAGAAGAATTGAATTGGAAAGTTTGGGGAATAGAATTTGAAAAAATAATTAATAAAAATCTATGATTCAGTATGGAAAAGAAATCAATTCTAATTGTTGATCCTTTTGAAAAAATGAGTAAAATATTAATAGAAGAACTAAATAATTTAGATTATAATGCTATTCCTCTATTTAAAGAAAAAATGAAATCATTTGATTATTCTCAAGTTTCAAGATTTGATAAATTAAAAAATATCTTTCACAGATTCTTTTTTAAAAATAACAATTATTATCATGTTTTGCTAGAAAAATTTTACCAAAAATATACAGAAGATCTTCTTGAAAATATTATCAAACAAAAAACAAAGATAGACTACGCTTTAATATTTAGACCACATGGCTTTTCCTCAAAGTTTTATAAGCATCTTACGAAACTTACTTCAGAAATTAGTCTTTACGAATATGATGGTCTATATAATTCACGAGCATTAATCCTAAAAAAAAATCAGAAATATGTAAAAAATATATTCTTATTTGATCATATTGATCTTGCTAAAATAGAAGGCGCTAAATTTATAACCAATTATCATTATACTATTTTATCGGGCGAAGAGGATGAGAAATACGATTTTTACTATCTCGGATCTCATAGTGATGAGAGAATAACTAACCTCACAAATTTTATAAATTGTACACAAAAATATAATAAGGAAATAAATATTCAAGCTCCTAAAAACTTAATCTCAGACAATGAAAATATTAAATTTATAACTCAAGCAATAGATTATAAAGATTATTTGCTTAGTATTAAAAACACTAAAGCTATAATTGATTTAAAATCCCCAATACACAATGGCTTATCTTTCCGTTTTTTTGAAGGTTTAAACCTTGAAAAAAAGATTATAACCAACAATCATTCGGTGAAAAATTATAATTTTTATCACCCTGATAATATTTTTATTACAGATTATGAAAGTTTTGACGGATTAGAGGAATTTATGCAAAAAACATATCATCCCATGCCTAACGATATTGTAAAAATGTATAGCTTAGAAAATTGGATTAAAAACATCTTTGAAATGGGAGATTATATTCCTATTCCAATACCAAAAATCACACAATAGTTTATGCTACTCACCATCTTTACACCTACTTATAACAGAGCTCATCTTTTACCCTCACTATTCTCTAGTCTTCAAAAGCAAGGTATAAAAAACTTTGAATGGCTCATTGTAGATGATGGGTCAGAAGATGATACTGTAGGAACAGTGGCGAAATTTCAGAAAGAAACCAATTTCCCTATTAACTATATTTATCAAGAAAATCAAGGAAAACATGTAGCTATTAACACAGGAGTGAAAAACGCTTCAACCGAATTATTTCTAACAGTCGACAGCGATGATGAAATTATGGAAAATGCAATAGAGAAAACACTTGTATTACTGCCGTCATTCTTAGAAAATCAAAACATCGCTGCTATCTGCTTCCCAATATATTCAGATAACACTAAAAAGACAATAACAAACAAAGAAATTGAATTCAATCAGGCGGTGTTAAATTCGATAGAGTTGAAAAATAATTATGGAATCACCGGCGAATTCACATATTTATTTAAAACAAAAATTTTAAAACAATATCCTTTTCCTTATTTTGCAGGAGAAAAGTTCGTTAAAGAATCTGTCGTTTATAAAAGAATAGATCGTATTTATAAAAACATGTACGTTAATCAGTCTATTGTAAAAGCTGAATATCTTGAAGGCGGACTATCTTCTAATTTCAGAAATTTAATGGAAAAAAATCCTAAAGGAAGTGCTCTGGCTTATTTAGAAATCGTGAATGACAAACGCCTGAGCTTCGAAGAAAGAAAAGAGGCTTTCAGTCATTATTGGTATTTTGAAAATATATCAAAACAACATTCATTACTACAGCGTTTGTTTCATGTTAAAAATAAAGACATTATCTTTGATTTCATTTTAAAAAAGCTCAAATGATCGGCACTTTATTATATCGTCTGAAAATTGCATGGCAGCTTCTTACAGGAAAAATAAAATACATTCCGGACACCCGAAGTAAAAAATTGGTTCTTGAAAAGGAGATTGACAATCAAATAGTGCAATTTATAAATCAACTAGACATTGAGTTTGTATTTACTGAATTTGGAAAAGAACGTGTAAACGGTGGTGGATCTCAATTAGATGAAAAGCAACGTTTACATCCATCTCTTGGAGGTATAAAAAAATACTTCCCCAATGCCCGAATAACTGTTTATACGGATTTTGACTGGGATGATGCTAAAGGAATAACAGTAAAAAAAGTAATTTCTCCAATAACAGACTCTGAAAACCCAAGATACGGATACAGAACAGTAGATTATTTCAAGTTTCTAGCATTGTCTCAAGCAACAGCAGATTTCACCTGTGCTTTAGACAGCGATATGTTTTTTGTCAACGAAAATATTTATTCTTTAGTTTTTCTCACCCAAAAATTCGGATTTTGTGCTGCACAGAATGTGAGACAAATTTTCAATTTAGACATGAGAATATCTAAAGACACACAGCCAATACGGGATGAAAGTTTGGGAAATGGATACTCTTATAACCAAAGCCCAATGACCATTTGGAAACATGATGCGAATGGAATCACATTTTTCAGAAATTGTGCAGAAATTATGCAAAAAGCCCCATCAAGAGCTTCATTGATTATGTGGAAAGCGGCATGGAAAACAAAACTTTATCCTTATGTTCTTCCCAAGCAATTTTGTGTTTGCGATGGTGATGAAGGCTGCGGTGATGAAATTATGCTCCACGTTGGCCATAAGAGCGTACAACAATACTATAAACTCTAGATTTGCACCGTGAAAAAAAATATTCTTTTTATTGCCGACAAACCAGATTGGGCCTACGAATTTATGATCAAAACATGGGTTCCTTATCTCCAGAAAGAGTACAATTGCTTTATCGCCTACCAACAGGACTTTGCCATAAAACCAAATAGAACTCATTTCGGATTAAAAAAAAGTGTCTACAATTTTCTCAACAAAATAAGAATCAGGCTTTCACAGACAACAAAAATACACCAAATATCGACGGATGGCCATTATTTTTATCCTGTTTACCAATCAGCTCCGGTATATCGGTACGATGAGAATTTAGATAAAATCTCTTCTGAAATGATAGATTTTGATCTTATTACAGAGATGGCGTTTTACTTTCAGTATATTTCACAATTGCCATTTAAATCTTCAAAAAAAATCGTAGGTATTTTCACTGATAAATTCCCGCATGACGGTCCAAATTGGGATATCAAACAGAATAATGACCGCAATCTCTTGTCTCGAGAAAACTTTTATAACACCTATCTAAAATCATATCAGCATATTATCGTAGGAGGAGGAAATCTATTAAATGATTATCGAAAATTAACAGAAAACGTTGATTTTGTTTACGGCATTTATGGTCAAGAAAATTTTGTTGAAAACAAGGAGGTAGGAAAAGAAATCGGCTTAACCATAGGATGGACCGGAACACCGGACAGACCTATGAAAGGTTTCAGAACAATCATTGAACCCGCAATTGAAAACGTAAGAAAAAGCGGCAGAGAAATTCGCCTAAAAACAAAATTCTCGGGATCCTATGAGGAACTGTATGATTTTTATTCTGATGTAGATTGCGTAATCATTGCATCTGATGCAGATTCAGGACCCTCTATGTATGCTGAAGCCAGCTTGTCTTCTGTCCCCGTAATTTCTACAAAAGTAGGCCTGCCCCTGTCTTTTTTAATCGAAAATAAAAATGGTATTTTTATCGAGCGTACAATAGAAAGTTTAGAAAAAGCTATCATTGAATTATATGATCACAGAAAAAAATTAAAAGATTTTTCTCAAAATACGCGCCAAGACTATCTTAAAGTTATGGATAATAATATTACAGTATCTTATTTTACAAAAATTTTAAAGCGCTATGTCTAGTAAATTTATTAATACAATTGTCATTTTACTTTTGGCAATCTATACTTTTGATTTTGTAAAATATTGTATATACAAACCTAACAATCTTGACTATTTTGATGCTGAGTTGCTAATTAATTACTCAAGTGGCTTTATCAGAAGAGGACTATTGGGAGAGCTTTTTAAATACGTACATCTTTACACCCATATTCCAATTCTTTATCTTACTAAAATCTTTAGTATAATTGCATACTCATCACTCATCATATATTTCATAGCATCTTTCTATAAAAAAAGAATTTCACTTTTTTTTCTCCTACTACCAAGTGGATTATTTTTTTTGCTTTTGGATAATCGAATAAGGTTTAGAGATTCGCTGTTGTTACTATTAATCATTATAATCTGTAAAATAATTTCTTTAAAAAAAATAGAAACCTTTTATAAATATTTTTTTACTTCAATCATAATCTCACTTGGTACGCTACTGCATGAAATGTTTTTTTTCTACACAGTTCCTTTTTTTGCTTTATACGCTTTTTTAAATAAAATAAAATATACATATATAAGCCTTTTCATATTACCTATTTTCACACTTGCTTTTGTGACTTTTTTTCATGGAAGTGAAAATAGTGGGTATATAATTTTTGAAGATTTAAAAAAGATTATTCCTAATGGCGATTTTTCTAATGAACTACCTTTCTCTTTGCGAGCTATAAATACAGAAGCAGAATCATTAATATTTGAGAATTTCAAACAAATGAACATTGGTTTTTCTAGAGGATTAATGTATATTATTTATTTTTTCAGTTTAATAATATGCTTTAGCAGGTACAAGGATTTAAATATCAAAGTATTTGGTATTACGAATCATACTTATATACAATCCAAAGACATTTTGTTTTATTTTTTAATTCAGATTTTAGCAACAATCCCTTTATTCTTTGTTGCAGTAGATTGGCAAAGATTTATTAACTTCTCAATACTAAGCAGTTTTATTTTTTGTATTGAACTTAAACCCTTAAACTATAAAGCAATTACAAATATTAATTTGATTTTCAACAAGATAATTTCTAGATATTTTATTCCGAAAAACAAAGGATTAACCATTCTTTTTTCAACGGTAATTTTAGTCCCTCATTTAAAACTTGGTAATTTGGATTATCTTTACACAAATTCATATCTTTTAATATTCAATTTATTCTCTAAAATTTTGTATTTTTCTTTCTCATAGAACAACTAAGTATGATTATCGGTAACGGGCTTATTGCTACCCTTTTTAAAAGCCAAGACAAAGAAAATGTTATCTTTTTCGCATCGGGCGTTTCAAATTCTTTAGAAACAAGAGCCGAAGAATTTTTGCGTGAGGAAAATCTCATTAAAAGCACTATTGCTGAAAACAAAGACAAGATATTTATCTATTTTTCTACCTGTAGTATTTATGACTCGTCAAAAACAGGCAGCGATTACGTTCTTCACAAACTAAAGATGGAACATCTGATAAAAAAATCTTGTCACCCGTTTCTTATTCTAAGAATAAGTAATGCAGTAGGAAATGGTGGCAACCCTAATCTTTTGATGAATTATATTGTAAGGGCCGTAAAAAATAATGAAACAATAAATGTTTATACCAAAGCAACGCGTAATCTAATCGATGTTGATGACATTAAAAATATAACGTTTGACATTCTTGAGAATCAAGCATTGAATAGAATTGTAAATATAGCTTACAATAGAAACTACTCTATTATTGAAATTATTGAGATTGTAGAACGTTTCTACAATAAAAAAGTCGACATTAATCTCATCAAAAGTGGATCAGGATATGATATTAACATACCAGATGTTGAAAATTATTTCAACGAATACAATTTGAATAATAAAGAACTTTATATTCAAAATATATTGAGAAAATACTATTCACAATTGTAATCGTTTTTTAGAAATATAGTTTATGCAAACACAGCCACTCATTTCTGTCATTACCACATTTTACAACTCTGTGCAATTGGGAGATTTTGTAAAATCATCGATGAACTGCCTTCTCAATCAAACGTATAATAATATTGAATTCATTTGTGTAAATGACGGTTCTACCGATTCTACATTAGAAGAGTTGAAAAATTTTGCCAAACAAGATTCTCGCATAAAAGTGTATTCGAAAGAAAACCAAAAATACGCACAGTATTCTAAAGCCTACGGTCAGGAAAAAGCATCCGGAGATTTTATTTTTTTGTTTGACCATGATGATCTTATTGATTCAGATACCATTGAAAAATGTTGGCAAACTTTTATTAATCATCCTGAACTTGATATTGTAACCCCTATTGTCATTACAAAATTCACTGACGGGAAAATCAAAAACATTCATAATATTTATCTTTCAGATTCTCTGAAGTTTGAATTTAAAAAATATTCCGGCTATAAGATTATTCGGAAAACAGTAGGAAGATATGACTGTCATATTAGAGGTTTGTACCGAAAAGACGTTTTCAAATCTCATTCATTCCGCTTTACAGAACCCCTGCTAAATGCAGACGAAATTATTGAAAGACTGATTCTGGAGCAAGCAAAATGGATAGGAAATTGCGATGCTGTTTACACCCATTACATTCATCCAGATTCTTCTGCTAAACTTCTATCTCCTAAAAAAATTGATATCGTAAGAACAGATTATTTACTGAGACAAATATTTAAAGAAAAACAAATTTATGAGCCTCGAAAGCCCATTTTTGAACTTACAGCTTATAAAAATTTGGTGAACGCTGTTAAAGTATTCCATTACTTCTCAAATGAGATGAGTTCAGAAGAAAAATTGAAACAGAAAACAAGACTTTCAGATTCTTATGCTGAACTTGACAAGAAAACAGTAATTTCTCAGTTTGTTGGTTTCACAAAGATTTACAACTCAATTTTACTCGCAAACTTTTCTCTTCTTTCGCTTTTCTATAAAATGAAAAACCGATTTATCTTTCAAAGCGCCAAATGAATAATTTTGTTGCAAATGCAGACGGTAAATTCTGAAAAAGATCTTTCTTTTTAATATCCATACAAAAATTCGAACCTACATAATCTGTAATGTTTAGTCGCACCATTTTTTGCATTCTTGAAATATTAGTGCACAAATATTCTTTATCTTTCAGAGCTTTCCACTGCATGATAAGCACCATTTCTTTGAAAAAAATAATTTTCTTTTTTATCAATCTTTTTAGAACAACATCTTTTTCATCTTTATAAGATTGGGAGAAATGTTCTAAAATAGTCAGAAAATTTTCAAAATTCTTTTTCTTTCTGTTAAATATTACCGATTCTGCGTGAAGATAATATAGATAAGTAATATTGTCAATTATCGCCAAAGTATCAGTCTTCAAAAGCAAATTAAAAAACCAAAGTTCATCCTGCGCAAATAATCCAGGAACAAAAAAAACACCCTTATCAACCACAAAATCTCTGTTTATCAATTTATTCCATGATGACGAAGGAAATCCTCCATCGCTGTATACAGAAAATATTTCCAAATTATTATTGTAATACTTTCTTGGTGCTGTTGTCGGAAAACCAAAATCTTTTATCGTATTATCAAAAGTATTAATCCAACGGTTTTGAGCAATAATAATCTGTGCATCAGTTCGCAGAGCATTTTTCACCAACACATCAATGCAGTCTCTAGTAATTTCGTCATCACTATCCAAAAAATAAATATACTTCCCTGAAGAAGCTCTTATACCTATGTTTCTTACAACAGAAAGCCCGGAGTTTTCTTCAAGCTCAATAACTTTTATATTGAGATCAGGATGAGTATTCAAAAATTCCTGGACAATAATCATACTTCCATCAGGTGTACAATCATTAATAAGGATGATTTCTAAATTTTTATATGTCTGATTCTTCACCGAATCAAGGCATCGAAGAATATACTTTTCACATTTAAAAATCGGAATATTAATACTGATTAAAGGCTGAATGATACTCATCACATTGTTTGCTATTAATAAATGGCGAAATTATAAAGAATTTTAATACTTTTGACTGAAAAACATTGTTGGATGAAAAGTATTTTAGGCTCTATCTTTATAAAATTAAACAATTTTATAAACAGTTGTATTACAAAAAGCAATAAAAGTCTTTTTTTTACAAAAAAAAGTAACATTCATCATTCTTTTAAAATTGGTAGAGATAATTTTTTAGATATTTCTTCTGATGCCGAATTCAATATCGGACAAAATGTGACAATTAATCAATCCAACTTCATTACTGTAAAATCGAATGCGAAATTATCCATCGGTGACAATACTTATATTACACGAGCAACAATTTCTTGCCTTGGAGAAATTGAAATTGGCAAAAACTGCATTTTAGGAGAAGGAATGAAAATTGTAGACCATAATCATTCATACACGAAAGACCCCTTTTCCGTTTCAAAAACTGACTTTACTATTGGAAAGGTAAAAATGGGAAATAATATCTGGACAGGTGCTAATGTGGTAATTTTGAAAGATGTTACAATAGGTGACAACGTAATTTTGGGAGCTGGATGTGTAGTTCATAAAGACATTCCTGCAAATTCTATTATTATTAATAAACAAGAACACTTAGTAAAAAAAATAGAACAATAATATCCAAATTGGATAACAATTATTTTATTAATTTTTTGATCTTAAGTAATTTTTAAATCAGATTAAATTTAAGGAATGAATATCGTATACTTTTATCCAAGTCTTCATTACCCAGGCGGCGCAGAGAGAATACTTACAACAAAAATGAATTACCTTTCAGATGTTCTTAATTACAATATTACAATTATTACTTACAGACAGTTTGGAAGACCTTTTTTTTTCCCCTTGAGCGATAAAATTAAAGTGATTCAATTTGATAGATATGAACCAAATATTAATGATTTAAAAAAACTAAGCCGTAAAGAACGTATAGAAAAGGTAAAAGATTTTTATAATTTCTACAAAGAGAAAACAGTACAATATCTATCGAATAACATAGCAGATATCTGTATCTCAACTTTATTTGGAAAAGATTTTGATTTTTTACCTACCATTAAAGATGGAAGCGTTAAAATTGCAGAGTTTCATTTTAGTTATCAATCGTCTCCTCTTAAAAATTACAAAACATTTTGGCAGTTAAGAAATATTCAAGATTTAAAACTCTTTTACCATCATACAAACTTTATCAAAAAATGCAATAAATACACAAAATTTATTGCCCTAACTGAAAGAGATACTTTATTTTGGAATAAGAAAGTCAATAACGTAGATTACATTTACAACCCTTTGTCTCTTCAGCATAATTCACGTTCTTCTTTAGAGAAAAACATTGTAGTTGCGGTAGGAACTTTAAATGATAATAAAAACTTCAGCAGCTTAATTGATATTTGGAGCCAAGCAATTCTTAAAACAAAGAGCGAATGGAAATTGCACATTTATGGAACAGGAGAAAACGAAGAAAAACTAAGGCTAAAGATTATTAATTTAGGTTTAGAGAAATCAGTGTATATTTTTCCACCCACAAAAGAAATTGAAAATGTTTATAGAAATGCTTCAATTTTCACAATGACATCACTTAATGAAGGATTTTCTCTGGTACTCAGTGAAGCCATTAGCTTTGGTCTTCCTGCAATAGCTTTTGACTGTAATTCTGGACCCAGCGAAATTATTAATGATAATGAATCGGGTTTTTTGATTCCTCTAGGAAACAATCAACTTTATGTAGAAAAACTGTCTGCTTTAATGAATAGTAAAGATCTTAGAGATACTATGGGGCATAAGGCTTTTGAAAAGTCTAAAATTTTTGATTTAAATAAAATTATGGAACAGTGGAACTTACTCTTCAAAACATTAAAAAATAATAATTAACAATACTAATGCAACCAACTATATCTGTCGTCATGTCTGTCTATAATGCTGATCCACATTTACACATAGCAGTAAAATCCATTCTTAATCAGACATTTACAGATTTTGAATTTATTATTATTGAAGACTGTTCCACAGATGACTCTAGAAACATTCTCTTAAAACTTGCAAAAGAAGATTTACGCATAAAACTTATATTTAAAGATAAAAATGAAGGAACGGAAGGTTTTATCAAAAATCTTAATATTGGGTTAAAAACAGCTAAGGGAAAGTACATCGCAAGAATGGATGCTGATGACATTTCACTCTCGAACCGATTCGAGAAACAATTTCAATTTCTTGAAAAAAATGGTGATGTTTACATGGTTGGTTCAAATATAGAACTAATAAATGAAAACAACCAAGCTTTAAGAATTATGAAAGCCCCAGAAAGAGATGCAGAAATAAAAAAAGAGATGCCTAAAAGGATATCCATGTTTCATCCTGTGATTATGTTTCGAAATGATAACAATCTTAATTACAGAGAAAAAATGAGATACTGTGAAGATTATGATCTTTACCTTAGAGCTATTACTAGTTCTCTAAAAATGGCAAATCTACAAGATAATCTACTACAATACAGGATCTTAGATAATTCACTATCCAGAAAGCAAGATAAAGTAATTAAAAATCTTTTTATAAATAAAATGAAAGAATTTTATAAAGAAAGATTACTAAATAGTAAAGACTCTTATGAAACATTTAACCCTGACGAATATTTGAACATTTACATCAACCCCTCACAAAATTTGGTACGAAAATCTATTATTGTTTCTAAGAAATATCATGATTACGAAGGTTTTATAAAAATGTTGAAGATATATGGAAATATCAGTACAGACATTTTCTACATTAAAAATAAATTACTTTTATTACTTGGGAAGTCCCTTTTCAATCTTAATTCAAAATTTCTTAATAAACTAGAAAAATATTAGATTCAAATTTGAATATAACTCCAAGAATACACACACAAATCAAAACATTTCAATCAATTGACGTCATCACAGGCTGTAAAATAGATTAAAAATACCACAGAAAAAATCTGTGGTATTTTAATTATTCTTTTATAATAACTCCTGCATATTTACCGTCAAATTCTATAATGTATGGCTTTCTGCTATTTTGTTCGCAATAGTCTTTAAAAGCAGCATTATCTCCTACATCATCACTCATAAAAACACCTCCGTTTCTCAGTTTGTCCCAGAGAATTTTATATGCCCACATTCTTCCGTCATATGTTTTGTCACTGTCGTAATGCACCACATCGAAAGTTGCTGTTTTTTCAAAAATTTTTGGAAGAGATTCCTTATCCGCAAAGCGATAAAGATCCCAATTATTTTTATACTTTTCGGGAATCACACATCCTACAAAATCTTCACTTTGATTTTGAAGAATATATGGCATATCTGAACTGTAAAGCGTTCCATTTCTCGAAACTAAAGACGCTAAAGCCGCAAAAGATGACCAACCATAAGCAACTCCTGTTTCTACAGAACTTTGAGCCTTTGCAAATTCGTTGATGTAATAAATAACACTTAAAGAGCCTGCTCCTCCCATTTTTATAGGTGCTTTTTCCTGAGCTTGTACTGCCGCTTCATATTCTTGTGGAAAAATATCGTGGAAAGGAGCAAAAGTAATTTTTAATACTTTCTCAATAAAATCTTTTTCAGAAACCGCTAAGTTTTTACACCAAATTTCCGCTTCTTCTTTGCCACGCAGAGCTGATGAACGATTGAAAAGGTTTTTCCAAATTTTCCGTCTCAACTCAGGATATAAATCGGGACGTTTCAGGTATCCAAAAAATGTTGTTGTAATTTCAGCGACTTTATTCATACAGTTATGTTTTAAGGTGCAAAAATACAAAAGAATTGCCCAAACAATCTTATATTTGCTTCTTTAAGAATTATTTTTTTGAAAATTACACAAATGCATCAAAAAATAAAAGTGCTTTTCCGCCACAGATCTATGGAAATGGGAGGTGTAGAAAAAGTTGTTATTGATCTTTTAGAAAATCTTCCGAGAGATCTCTTTGACATCACTTTCTTTCTTACCCTGAATCAGGGTGAATTAAGAGCTGATATTCCGAAAGATATTAAAATCATTACTTTTCAAAAAGGAAAAGAGGATATGAGCACTAATAAATTGCTAAGAACACTTCAACTTATTAAAAGAAATCTAACGCTCCTTTTTTACCGGAAAAACCCAAAATTACTTTACAAAAACATTATTAAGAATGATTTTGATTTAGAAATTGCTCCCACCTATACAGAGTTTGAAAATATTTTATCAAGTCCTTTAAAATCAAAAAAAATTGCATGGTTTCACACTGATGTAAGTTATGATCCTGATCAGAAAAGAGTTATGACCCGAGTAAATCATTTGAAAAGATTTGATTGGGTGATTTTCGGGTCAAAACAGACAAGAGACATCATTAAAGATCTCTACCAAATAGAATATCCTAACAGCTCAGTGATTTACAATGCCATTAAAATTAATGATGTAAGAAAAAAAGCCGATGAATTTCCTGTAAAATATGATCTGCATCCTGTATTCTCATCAATGGGAAGGTTACACAGTCGAAAAAATTATCATATCTTGATGAAAATTCATAAAATGCTATTAGATAAAGGATTTTCACATTCAATAGCGGTAATCGGTGGTGGTGGTGAAATGGAAAATTTAAAAAGGCAGGCTAGAGAATTGAATGTTGAAAAGACATTTTTATTACTTGATACACAAACAAATCCGTACCCATATATTAAAAATTCAGATTATTTTGTGTTACCTTCAGAATCGGAATCTTATCCTCTTACGATTGGAGAAGTAATGGGTCTTAATATCCCAATCATCAGTACCAATGTAGGTGGTATTCCAGAAATGATTGATCATCAAGTAGATGGTTATCTGGTAAACTCCGACGAAAATTCTATTTACGAAGGAATGAAACTGTTTCTGGCAAATTCTGAAATTCCTCAAAAAATAAAAGATAATACCGAAAAAGCAATAAGGAAGTTTGACAATCAAAAAATCTATGATGAAGTGACTAAAGTATTTCTCAGCCAATATCAACTTAAATAATGAATGCTCCAAAAGTAACCATTCTTACTCCATCCTACAATCGTGCACATACATTGCCACGGGTTTTTGAATCTTTGCAAAAGCAGACTTTTAAAGATTTTGAATGGCTTATAATTGATGACGGCTCAACTGATAATACTAAAAATATAGTTGAAGAATTTCAACAAATTACAGATTTTAAAATCCGTTATTATCATCAGAAAAACCAGCACAAATTTCTAACTTTTTTTCGCGGAATTGATCTGGCAGAAGGCAAATATTTTTCACCTTTGGATTCAGACGATGCTCTGCCCTCAGATTCTATGGAGATTTTAGTAAATACATGGGAAAGCATTTCGGATAGTCAGAATATTGTTTTTGTCTCAACACTGTGTGAAGATCAATTTGGGAATAAAGTAGGAGACAGTTTCCCGAAAGACCCATTCATTTGCAGCATTTTTGATATGCGCTACAAATATAAAATTAAAGGCGACAAGTGGGGAATGGGAAAAACTGAAATTTACAAGAAAATGAAACTAAATTTCGGGGATCTTGCTGGAAAAGGTTTTATTCCGGAAGGTGTTTTTCAGTTTCAGTTTGATAAGCTTGGTTTTCATTATTGTATAAATAAAGTGACCAGAATATACTTTCGTGATAAGAATGATGAGCAGTCTCTTGCCAATCAATTTTACGATAAAAAAAATGCTTTTGGGCTCGCAGAAAATTATAAAGCTTTTCTAAATACATACAGTTTGAAGATTTGGAGCAATCCGATACCTATTCTTAGGAATTTAGGAGGTTATTTGAAGTTTTCAAAAATTGACGGAAGATCTTTCAGAAAAATCACCTCAGAATTAAAATCAACAGAAATGAAACTACTAGTAAGTCTATTATATCCATTTTCAAAATTCATTTAGAAATGTCAAAAAAAATACTTTTTATTTATTATCAGAATCTTAAAGCAGGTGGTGTTGCAAGAGTTATGATCAACCTTGCAAATGAACTCTGCGAAAACGGATATGATACAAGTATTTTATTTTTGATGGAAGGAGCGAATACATTTTATGAAATCAATCCAAAGATAAAAATTCATACTCTTAATTCTTTTGGACACTGGGGTGTTAATAACATCAATCCATTACTGGATAAATATTTAAAAAAATTTCGATACAAATATAGTCTTAAAAAATATGTTTATGATTTTGGACAGTGGGATGTGATGAACAAGTGGCTGAAAAACAATCATTCTCAATTTGATATTATCATTTCTTGTTGGTATAAATTATCAGCACAAATTTCCGTAAATAAAACAATCGCATCAAAAACATTTGCATGGGAGCATTCTAATTTTGAAGTTGGCGGAAAAATTTGGGGAAATCTTTTACGACCAAAATATAAAAACTTAAAAGGAATCGTCTGTATCAACAAAACTTCTGTTGATTATTATAAAACTTTAAATCCTAATACTTTTCTCATATCTAATCTTATTGGTGAACCCTTTGAAAGTATTGAAAAAATTGATTTTGAGGCTAAAAAAAATAACCTTATGTATGTGGGAAGACTTGATGAAGACAAAAATGTAAGCAGTATTATTGATGCTATCTCAAATATAGACATGAAAAATTTTATTTTCAAAATTATTGGTGATGGGCCTGAATTGGAAAATTTAAAAAAACTGGCTAAAGACAAAAACCTTCAATCAAAAATAATTTTCACAGATCAACTACCTATAGTTCAAATTAAAAACGAACTTTTAGATAGTAAAATCTTTCTTTTTATGAGCAAAACAGAAGCTTTTGGAATGGTATTATTAGAAGCCATGTTTTGTGGAAATTCTCTAATATCTTATAATTGCAATCACGGACCTTCTGACATTGTGAATGACAAAAATGGTTTTTTAATTCCGATGAATGATAAAATGCTATTTCAGGAAAATCTACAAAATCTTATTGATAATGATGAGCTATTGAATAATTTAAACAAATCTTCTTTTCATAACTCTTTTGAATGGAAGAAAAATAAAGTGTTATTAAAATGGAATGAGATTTTTAAGTCATGATCCTATAAAAATTAAACCTCTTATGATCTCCATAATTACAGCCTATTATAACAGAAAAGAACTTTTTCGAAAAACCTTATTGAGTATTGCAAGGTTCAAATATTCCGAACCTATAGAATTTATTGCAGTAGATGATGGCAGTAAAGAAGAAGAGCGTATTGAAGATTTGGTGGCTGATTTTCCTTTCTTAAAAGTGATTCGTTTAGAAAAGAAAGATAAATGGTATCAAAATTCCTGCATCCCTTTCAACGAAGGTTTTCGTCATGCAAAAGGCAATAAAATTATTATTCAAAATCCTGAATGTTACCATTTTGATAATGTAATTGAATTTACATCAAAAAATCTCATTGAAGATGATTATTTAAGCTTTGGCTGTTTTGCCTTAGATAAACAAACTACAGATAGTCATAAGACCAATTATCCTGAAAATATTATTCACAGCTGTATTGCCCACCCAAGTTTACATAACTCTACAATAGCCGGAAACATCTGGTACAATCATTCTGTGCACAAACCTCATGCTTATCATTTCTGTGTTGCTTTAACCAAGATAGATTTAGACAAGTTACAAGGTTTTGACGAATTATTAGCTTTGGGAATCGCTTATGACGACAATGAATTTGTAAGAAGAGTAAAAAACGAGCTTAATATAAAGTTTGTTGATGATATGATTGTTTTACATCAAAACCATTATAATCCGTTTTCTACTTCGTATGATAACAGAAAATGGAGTTCTTTTTTATATGGAATAAATCACATTCTTTTTCAGCAAAAACCTAAAAAGAAACTTATTAACCGATATACAAAAAGCCAAAATGTACTGCAGAAAAAAAAGATTATTATTCTCTTCGTTGCATACAGGTTATTAACTGATTTAGCTTTTTATAAATTAGTAAAAGATAAATTAATAAAAAGAATATAAATTAAAATAAATGTCTCAAAAAAAGAAAATCCTCATCCGTATTGGTTCACTTCGTCATGGCGGTGCAGAAAAAGTATTGATAAATTTTCTGAAAAATCTTCCTGAAGACAAATATGACGTAGATCTATTAATCAACCTTTATACAGGAATGTACATCAAAGAAGTTCCGTCATGGGTCAATATGTTTCATCTGCTAAAAGGTGAAATGATCACTACTAACAAGCCTCATGAGATTCCTATAAAAATATTTAGAGTTTTGTATCAAAAGATGTTTCTCTGGTTTCCTTTTCTCTTATATCAATTTGTTTTAAAAAACAAAAAATATGATGTAGAGATTGCTGCAATACATGGTCTGTACAAAGAACTCCTATCAAGCCCCCAAAAGAAATCAAAAAAGATAATCTGGATTCAGAATGATATTTTTAACCTTAAAGAGTTTACACCTGATGTAATTAGACATTTCTTCAAATTTGACAGAATTTTGGTCATTTCCAATAAACTAAAAGAAGATATGCAGAAGATGGCACAATATGACTATGAGAAGCAGGCAATCATTAAAATATTCAACCCGATCGATAAAGCAGATACATTACAGAAAGCGAATACAGAAATCGAAGATTATCCTTTTTCCAATAAGACTCCTACCTTTATTACCATTGGAACAGTTTATCCACAAAAAGGTTATGACAGACTTTTGAATGTCCATAAAAAATTGATTGACGAAGGGATTATACACCAAATCATTATCATTGGTGATGGTTTTGATTACATGAATATTCATGCGAAACTGAATCAATTGGGGCTTCAAGAAACGGTTAAAATGCTGGGCTTCAGAAGCAATCCGTATCCTTATCTGAAAAAAGCTGATTTTTATGTGATGTCTTCTAGACATGAAGGTTTCCCTACGATTATTGCAGAAGCATTAATTTTGAATAAGCTAGTTATATCTACAGATGTTTCAGGAATAAAAGATCTACTTCAGGAAGGGGAATTAGGAGTTATTACTCCCAATTCAGAAGAAGGAATTTATGAGGGAATGAAAAAAATTCTTACAAATCCAGAACTTGTTAGTCATTACGAAAAAGAAATTATTGCAACTGATTTACCTTTTGTATTACAGAAATCAGTAGTGAAGCTTCAGGAAATCATTGACGGATTATAAATATTAAAAAAATGGGTTACACAGTTATACAAAAAGATTTTTATCGAGAAAGTGGCAAATGGCTCTCTTCATTTGAGATCTGGAAGAAATGTATCAATCCGAACCTGCATTTTGTTTATATTTTGAGAAAAACTCAACAGTATAATAAAAAGCCCGTTCTAAGGATATTCTGGAAGCTCCTTCTCAGACATTATCAAATAAAATACGGCTATCAGATTTATGCAGAAACTGAAATTGGGGAAGGCTTTTATTTGGGGCATTGGGGAAGCCTAGTCATAAATCCTAAGGCTAAAATTGGCAGAAACTGTAATGTTGCACAAGGGGTAACTATTGGTCAGCAAAATCGTGGTAGACTCCAGGGATTTCCAACAATCGGTGATGAAGTATGGATTGGAGCAAATGCTGTCATTGTAGGTGGAATTACTATTGGAAATAATGTTTTAGTAGCGCCCAATTCGTACGTTAACTTCAACGTTCCTGCCAATTCTGTAGTCATTGGAAATCCCGGAACTATTTCCTCAACAGAAAGAGCTACAGAAGCATACATTAACAATAAAGTATAAAAGTTTTTTCTATAAATTCATATCTAAAAACATTTTTTCTATGAAAAAATATATCCCTATTATAGGAAAAATATATTTTATATATTTTTGTTTTAGAGATTTGTAGAATTGAAGCTTTGCTTTAATATTAATCTTCAAAACACAACACAAATTAAAAAACATATGAGACTGTTTCCTACACTTTTCTTCATTAGCTCTGATTTACACATTCAAGAATCTGATTTAAAACACTGATTATAGTATACGTTACGGCAAATACAACCCTAAATTATAATGTCATTGATACTTCATTCTCAGACATATGGACAGCAAGTTTGGCTTCCAATTATAAAGGAAGACCCATTAATATTCTGTTTCAGGTATACAATCAGGATTCTGCAAAAAATTATTTCTTTGCATACCACGACAACAATGATCCTTATTTGGGAATAAATTGCAGATGTGTAGGTAAAATATGATAATAATGGAAATGAATAGGAGCCGTTACCAAGACTACAGATAACAACCATAACTTCAGGACAAGCTAAAACTGTTTTAGCAAAATCAGTAATTGAGGAAAAAGTAGCTCAAAACAAACTTGAGTTTTTCCCTAATCCAGTAAAGAGTTTGTTGCATATCAAAGGAAATGACAAATCTAAAGATTACTATTATCAGATTTATAATCTTTCCGGTCAATTGGTAAAGTCAGGAAAATTTGAAAATGAAAGTACCGACCTCTCTTCTTTACTATCAGAAGTTTATGTGCTAAGAATCAATAATTCTGAAACCATAGTAAAAATTATTAAGCAATAAATAAATCGTTACTGATAAACATGAACCGCCTTAATGTACATTGAGGTGTTTTTTTTAAGAATTGAAGGTATTTTAATCTTCAATTTAAATTTTATCATTTATAGTTTGTAATTTTATATTAATTTTTAAGTTTAATTTATTAATTTTTTCAGGTGAATTCATACAAAAAACCGTATATATCGGTTGTTTCAAACATGATTTTAAGCATATTTTAATATTAAATATTGTTAAAACTGATTGGCTTTTCGGCAAAAATTATATTTTTGCATAATTATTGATTCAGTCTATTGAATTTGAAAATAATTTAAACGAAATAAATAATTATAATCTTTAAAATTTAATTAATGAAGAATTCGTACGAAGTTATTTTTGAGAACAACAGAAAATGGGTAGAATCTAAAGTAGCAGACAATCCCCACTTCTTTGAGGATCTTGCAAAAACTCAGAATCCTGAATACCTTTACATAGGATGTTCAGACAGCAGAGCAACCGCAGAAGAACTCATGGGAGCAAAACCGGGAGAAGTTTTTGTCCACAGAAATATTGCAAATGTTGTTAATACATTAGACATGAGCTCCACAGCTGTTATACAGTACGCCGTAGAGCACTTGAAGGTAAAACACATTATCATTTGCGGACATTACAACTGCGGTGGCGTAAAAGCAGCGATGACCCCTCAAGATTTAGGACTTTTAAATCCTTGGCTGAGAAATATTCGTGATGTTTACAGATTGCATCAAGCAGAACTAGATTCTATCGAAGATGAGAGTAAACGTTATGACAGGCTTGTAGAGCTGAATGTTCAGGAGCAGTGTATTAACGTAATTAAAATGGCCTGTGTACAGGAAAGATATATTTTAGAAGAATATCCTATTGTTCACGGCTGGGTTTTTGACCTAAGAACAGGTAAAATTATCGATCTTGAAATTGATTTTGAGGAAATCTTAAAAGATATTCAGAAGATTTATAATCTTACAGGCTCAGATTGGGTGATGAGCAGAAAGACGAAATAATCTTTCTTTAAAAAATTGAGTGAATGAAATTCTGGAGTATTATTACATTACTGTTTATCCTAAACTTCACAGCCTTGCCGAGCATCGCTGCGGTTTTCGGTTGGGAAATACAGAGAACGAATGTAATTTTAAACGAAGAAGAAACACACTCTCATTATTCATCATTTACGGTTTACGAAAAGACTTTACCAAAGACTTTAAACGTACATGATTTTCTAAAGTTTTTCGAGCCTGATCTCGAGCGCAGATCTTTTGTGCTGATTGATGATTCTTTTCATCTTTCACCATTTCTTACCATATTTTCTCCACCTCCCGAAGCTTAGTTGAAATACATTAGCAAATATTCATATCAGATTTGATGTTGAATGATGCCCTTTTTTAAATTAATTTCAATTTTATCGCTGATGATTTTGGTTAAATATTTTATTTAATTAAGATTAATCGGTTACACTAAGTATTTTTCGCTGTCATGAAAAAATCAAATTCATTATTTGGAGGAATTAAGGAGAATTTCCCTTCAGGCCTCGTTGTATTTTTAGTAGCTCTTCCTCTATGTTTAGGAATTGCTTTAGCATCTGGCGCACCGCCATTATCTGGTATTATTGCAGGTATTGTGGGAGGTTTAGTCGTTGGAGCACTCAGTAATTCAAACATTTCGGTTTCAGGACCTGCTGCAGGTCTTACTGCAATCGTATTAACTGCAATTACAGATCTTGGAGCTTTCGAACTATTCCTTTGCGCCGGTATTATCGCTGGTCTTATACAGTTAGTTTTAGGCTTCATCAGAGCAGGTAGTATTTCCAATTATTTTCCAAATAATGTGATTGAGGGAATGCTTGCTGCTATCGGGATTATTATCATTATCAAGCAAATTCCGCATGCATTAGGTTTTGATAACGACTATGAAGGAAATGAAACATTATTTTCCAACGGAATCAATTTCAACTATTTCAGTGAATTAATGGGTGCAATACATCCGGGAGCGGTTATAGTTACTCTGGTTTCTGTAGGATTACTTTTAGCCTGGGATCAAATTCCTGCTTTAAAAAGAATGAAAATGTTACCAGGTGCATTAGTTGCCGTAGCTGTTGGAATTTTACTTAATGAAGCATTTAAAATGTCGGGAAGTTCTTTGGCAATCGGTACAGAGCATTTGGTTTCTTTACCTATTCCTCAAAGTCTTGATGATTTTAAAAACCTGGTAATACTACCCGATTTTAACGGTTTTACAAATCCTAAAGTATGGATTGTAGGAGCAACAATCGCTATTGTAGCATCTATTGAAACGCTACTTTGTATTGAAGCTTCAGACCGATTAGATGTTCAGAGAAGAATTACCGACACCAATTTAGAATTAAAAGCTCAGGGAATCGGAAACCTTATCAGTTCATTTATCGGCGGATTACCTATGACATCTGTAGTGGTAAGAAGCTCAGCAAATGCTAATGCGGGAGCAACTTCGAAGGTTTCAGCAATGATTCACGGTGTTTTATTATTGGTTTGTGTGTTGACTATTCCTTTTATTTTAAATTTGATTCCTTTATCTACTCTTGCTGCAGTTTTACTTTTAGTAGGATATAAATTGGCAAAACCAGCTACATTCAAACATTTCTGGCATTTAGGAAAGTTCCAGTTTATCCCGTTTGTGGCAACTGTCGTTGCTATTGTAGCTACCGATTTGCTGAAAGGAGTAGGAATTGGTTTAGCAATCTCTGTTTTCTATATTTTGCAAGGAAACATGAAACGTGCTTATTATTTAAGCCGAGAAAAACTGATTGATGCAGACGGCATTACGATGAAATTGGCAGAAGAGGTATCTTTTCTGAATAAAGCCGCTATTAAAAAGACATTGAAAAACATTAAATCAAACTCTGCGGTAAAGATTGATGCAAGAGGAACGTCATATATCGCAACAGATGTACTGGAAATGATTCAGGATTTTGCCAACATCCGAGCAAAAGAAGAAGATATTAATGTGGAACTATTAGGCTTCAAAACTTCGTACAGAGACTACGAAACCGATGAGGACTCTCACATCGTCATTACCCATAAAAGAGCAATGTAAGCTCAAAAAATATTTTTTTAACTTTAATAATTCAAAAAATAAATAAATTATATGAAAGCACATACATCAGAAACTCAGTCTACGATTACTCCTGAAAAAGCATTAAACTTTTTAAAAGAAGGAAATCACAGATTTGTAGGTAATCTAAAGGCAAACAGAGATCTTTTGGAGCAGGTAAATGCTACCCGTGAAGGACAGTGGCCTTTTGCAGTGGTTCTAAGCTGTATAGACAGCCGTACTTCTGCAGAATTAATCTTTGATCAAGGACTAGGTGATGTTTTCAGTATCAGAATAGCAGGGAATTTTGTTAATCAGGATATTTTAGGATCTATGGAATTTGGCTGTAACGTAGCTGGTTCTAAATTGGTTGTCGTTTTAGGCCACACAAAATGTGGAGCTTTAAAGGGAGGACTTGATGCTGCTAAAATTGAGGGAATGGGAATGGATAATCTGAACCATTTAATCGGTCATTTCGACCCAATCATCAATACAATCATTGAAGATGGTGAAGAACGTTCTTCTGCGAATGCAGATCTTCTTGAAAGGCTAAATCAGCACAACGTAAAAAATGCGATTGATGAGATCCGCAAACAAAGTTCTACATTAAAAAGACTTGAAGAAGAAGGTAAAATTAAAATAGTCGGAGCTAACTATGATGTTGAAACCGGCGTCGTAACTTGGTTATAATAAACATTCATTTTCATTAATCATTCGGGCGGAAGCTTTGCTTCCGCCCGAATTTATTTTTTATTTTCCGTTAAAAGCAGACATCGTATTATTGATTCCTGCAAAAACAAAAGACAGACAAGCTTTTGAAAACTTTTCTATTCTTTCGGGAAGTTTTTCAAGTTCTTCTTCATTCCAAGTTCCAAGAACATAATCCACCTGTCTTCCTTCAGAAAACTCGGCAGAAATACCGAAACGTAGCCTTGCATAATTCTGAGTTTGCAATACTTCCTGAATATTTTTAAGTCCGTTGTGACCGGCATCAGAACCTTTCATTTTCATTCTTAATGTTCCGAAAGGCAAAACCAGATCATCCGTAATAATCATGACATTTTCTAAAGGAATATTTTCTTTCTGCACCCAGTATTTTACAGCATTTCCGGAAAGGTTCATATAAGTATCAGGTTTTAAAACGAATACTTTCCTTCCTTTATACTTTCCTTCCGCCATCCAGCCGAAATTGGTGGTATTGAATGATGATTCTAAAGTTTCAGCAATTTTTTCAGCAACTTTAAAACCTATATTGTGGCGTGTATTTTCATATTCCGGGCCTTTATTTCCAAGACCGACAATTAAATATTTCATGAGAAATTTTTTGCAAAATTAAGAGTTCTAAAATAAAAAACTCAACCCTGAAAAGGATTGAGCTTAAATATTTTTTTAAAATTTTATTAATTACAAAGGTTTGTAGAAATAATTGATTCCAAATCCTTGAGTCATATAAGTCTGTGGATCATATCTATAATTAGTAGAAACTACAATTGGTGTAGGAACCGGTTGCGTCATATCTGTCACAGCAGCTCTTTTAGGACTATTTGGTGACAACATTAAACTTCTGTCGTCATTAATATCTGTAGAAATAAGTACTGAAACTTTATATTCGAATGGCAACAGAGTATATCCGCTGATTTGAGAATCATAGCTGTTAAAATCAAACTTATAGTTTTGTGTAGCAGGTTCAAAAACATTCCCTGTCAATTTACCAACCTCTTTGGTTACCGAAGAAACGTTATCTCCTAAATAACTGTAAGCTGCTTTAGTATAATCTGTGTAAACAAAAGAAGGAATATCATTACCTCTTTTCATTACAATAGAAGCCAATTTTGATGTTGTTGAGCTATACGTTAAAGTATAGATTGCTTTTGTTTTTGAAAAAACAGCATAAGGACCCGGTACTGTCGAAGGAGGTACAGGAGGTGCTTTTCTAAATATTGTTCTGTTTTCAGAGATCAATGTTAATTTTCCCAAATTACCATAAGTATATTGCTGAGTATAAGAAACACTATCAGTATCTATTGTACCATCACTATCTAAATCTAAAAAGCCATTGAATGTTACTTTACTGATTTTGTCACCACTCCACTCTACATTTGTTATAGAAGCTTTTTCTGTAATAACCCTTGAAAGAAGTAGACCATTATATTCATACTGTGCAATCAGTCCAAAGTCGGTCGCCTCTCTGGATAATGCTCTTGGACCATTCAAACCCGTATTGTCATTCAAATCCAGAAGTGGATTCCCTTCTTCATCAGTCAAATCTTTACAAGAATGTATTGAAGAAAAACCTGCTATTAGCAAAATAAAATAGAAAAGTCTTTTCATTATGTAATGGGATTATTTATTTTTCCACAAATATAATTTTTTTTTGTATAAAAATTGCGTTTTACTTTATATTATCGCAAAATAATAGTGAAAATTCAAAAAATTTAGTACTCAAATATTCATTCCGATAAACTCCTGAAAAATACTCATTCTATTTTTTCCAATATATTCCATTACAATATTATTTTCTAATCTGCTATTGTAAAACTCATTAGCTTCAAGTATTAAATTTTAGAAAATATCATGATGGTGATGTCCTCCTCCACTTCTACTCCCACTACTTTCTTCCACAGGATAAATTATTTCATTTAGTTTTTGCGGGGAAACCTTTTCACTATTTTTTGGTAAATCAATCGATATTTTATTACTGGAATTTATTTTACTTAAGTATATTTTTTTGTCTGTTTTCACAAGCACCTTATCCACTTTATCTAAAACTTTATCTAAAGTATTTTTTTGATTAGAAGATTCCGGTGAAAAATACTCTACCTGCAACGCTAAGGTATTGATTGATTTTGGTTGGTTATGCTCAATAATTTCTAAAACATCCGGACGAATTTTTATTGCATCACTGTACCAAACATTACAAGATTTACTATCCGGGACTAAAAAAGTCTGGCATTTCACAGAAGTATAATTTTTGAGAGGAGAACTTGCAATTGTAGAAACTACACCTTTTCCGAAGCTATCAAAATATTTAAAAATAGTTCCAAACGGGGGCTGTATCGCAAAGCTTGTATTACCGATGTTTTCAGAATCAATAACCGGTTTTTCCAATTCCTGAACCCATTTCCGAAAATCTTTTTTTGCAATCGAAGCATGCCACGATTTTTGATCTTTAGTATAGAAATAATCTACAGAATCATGCTTTTTTCGATAAATCATACCGTAAGAAATGTTTTTCAAAAGCCTTTCTGTTACTTCTCTTTTCACATCACCTTCGTTAAATATTAAGACGATATCGGAATGCGTTCCGAGCATATCTTTCTCCTCAAGTTCAATGACTCCTTTGAAATAACCTTCAGAATCATTAAGAAGTTCTGTCGTTTTTCCAGCCGTATTGTTCTCTGATTTATTGCACGAAACAATTATCCCTAATACGAATACCAGCAACGATAATTTAATTTGTTTTTTTTGAATAAAAACCATCTTACTATTTACGAGATTACTAAACTATCATCCAACATCATCTTACAAAGCCTTATAAATATACTTTTGAGTTTGCGTCTGATCTGAAACCGGATAATTTTGCGTATCATATAAATAAGTATATGTTACAGGAAATATCGGAGCCGGAGCGGGATTTACAATATTAAAACTTGTAATATTATTAGCAGATAGAGATGAAAAATTTAAAGGATGAAATAGGCTCCACATCACAAAAAACGTTTTAGGCAAAGTGGTGTATGGATTTATTTTATTGTCGTAACCATCGAAGTTATGGGTAATAGTAATTGCTGTAGACATATCCGGAACACCTGTAGAACTAGTAGCTCCGTATTCCATTACCATTTTTGTAATATTATCTCCTGTATTTGTCAGGTTATAGTTGTAAAAATGGGTATAAGTACTTCCCGATTTTTTCTTTTCTACAATTTTTGTCATCTTCCCTGCACTGTCATAGGTGTAAGTATATTCACTATCGAAATTTGGTGTACTACCCAACATTCTATTGCATGTTGTATAATTGATTCTTCCATTTGAATCATAAGTTATATTATACTCTTGTGTTATACTGTTTGCAGGAACAGCACCATTAACTTCCTGCTCAAATTTAACTTTTGTAATTTTCCCTGAAGTATAAGTAACTCTTCCGACAATAAAAGAAGTAGAACCACTTGCTTCCTTAAATATTGCTTTTTCTAAAACATTTCCGGTAGTTACATATTCCTGATTGGTAACATTATTTGCAACAACTTTGTGTAAAATTCGAGGACCAGTAATTGTTGGTGCACTTCCACCACTGCTTCCTGAACCTCCAGGATTATTAAGTGTATTATTAATAGGATCTGCGGTTGTGTTATCGCATGAAAACATGAAACCAAGAAGCAAGACCGATAAGCCTTTGAATAAATTTTTAATCATATTTTGTTTATTATTAATCTCAAAAATATAAATTATTTTCAATATCAAAGGATTTATTTTAAATCATTAATAAAAAAGACCTAAAACAACTTTTAGATCTTTTATAAATTAAGGAAATCGCTAATTAAATTCCTAAAATCGATTTCAGCAAAATATTCACCTCATCTACATTCTTCACTTTATCTTTTCGCATCATCAGATTATTTCCGTCTTTGCCTGCTTTCTCTTTCAACTGAGCTTGCGCAGGATTTTGAGTTAAATAAGAAATAATATGTCTGAATTTATCGGTTTGATAAAACTTATCTTGAGGATTACTTGGGAAATACCCTAAGAAAATTCCGTTTTTCATTACGATTTTTTCGAAGCCAATTTCGGAAGCTAACCATTTAAGAGCAACACTTTTCAGTAAGTTAACAGCTTCACTTGGCAGATTTCCAAAACGGTCTTTCAGTTCAGATTCAAATTTCTGCAGATCTTTTTCATTATCTATTTCGGCTAATTTCTGATAAAGCAGCAATCTTTCTTCGGTACTGGAAACATAAAAATCCGGAAGCATCAGTTCCAAATCAGTATCAATATTTACTTCTTTTACCGATTTGAAAAGTTTATTTCTATCTTCTTCATTTTCAAAAAGATTTTCAAAATTTTCATCATCTTTTAATTCTTCAAGCGCTTCCTGCATCATTTTCTGATAGGTTTCGAATCCCATTTCATTGATAAACCCGCTTTGTTCACCACCCAATAAATCTCCTGCTCCACGAATTTCCAAATCTTTCATCGCAATCTGGAAACCGCTTCCCAAATCTGAAAACTGCTCAATCGCTTCCAAACGCTTTCTCGCATCGGAAGTCATCATATCAAACGGCGGCGTAATCAGATAACAAAATGCTTTTCTATTGCTTCGCCCAACTCTTCCTCTCATTTGGTGAAGATCTGCCATTCCGAAACGTTGCGCATCATTAATGAAAATCGTATTCGCATTCGGAACATCTACTCCACTTTCAATAATCGTGGTTGCGACCAAAACGTCATATTTTCCATCCATAAAATCCAGGACGTTCTGTTCCATTTGCTTCCCTTCCATTTGTCCGTGTGCCGTAATAACTCTAGCATCGGGAACCAATCTTTGGATCAAACCTGCAATATCTTTCAGATTTTCGATTCTGTTATTGATGAAATAAACCTGTCCGTCACGTTGCAACTCATAAGAAACTGCATCACGAATAATTTCTTCACTAAATCCAATAATATTTGTATCAACCGGTTGTCTGTTTGGCGGTGGTGTTTTGATCACCGAAAGATCTCGTGCAGCCATCAGAGAAAACTGTAAAGTTCTCGGAATCGGTGTCGCAGTCAATGTTAAGGTATCAACATTGGTTTTCATCGTTTTCAGTTTATCTTTTACAGAAACTCCAAATTTATGCTCTTCATCAATAATTAATAAACCTAAATTTTTAAATTTCACTTTATCTGCAGCCAACTGGTGCGTCCCAATAACGATGTCAACTTTCCCATCGTCTAATCCCTGTAAAGTTTCAGATTTTTGTTTCGCTGTTCTGAATCGGTTCAAGTAAGAAATAGTCACCGGAAAATCTTTCAACCTTTCCTTGAAACTTCTGTAATGTTGAAAAGCCAGAATAGTAGTCGGAACTAAAATTGCAACTTGTTTACCATCTGTAGCAGCTTTAAAGGCAGCACGAATGGCAACTTCTGTTTTTCCGAAACCAACGTCGCCGCAAATCAAACGATCCATCACTCCTTCATCTTCCATATCTTTTTTAACATCAAGAGTCGCTTTTTCCTGATCCGGTGTATCTTCATAAGCGAAACTTGCCTCCAACTCATTTTGAAGATAAGAATCTGGCGAATATTGGAATCCTTTTGCGGTTTTTCTTTCCGCATATAATTTAATCAAATCGAAAGCAATTTGCTTAACTCTCGCTTTTGTTTTTTGTTTTAATGATTTCCAGGCAGGAGAACCAAGCTTGCTTAAAACAATCTCTTTTCCATCCGGACCGTTGTATTTTGAAATTTTATGAAGCGAATGAATACTTACATATAATAAATCCCCATTTTTATAAGTCAGTTTAAAACACTCCTGAATTTTTCCGTCGTTATTTACCTTTACCAATCCCATAAATTTCCCGATCCCATGATCGATGTGGGCAATAAAATCCCCAACTTTCAGCGACATTAAATCTTTCAGCGTTAACTGCTCAGATTTAGCAAATGTATTTTTCGCTTTATATCGTTGGTAACGGTCAAAAATCTGATGATCGGTGTAAACCAGAATTTTGTGATTGGGATCTACAAAGCCTTCATGAAGTTCAGATTTAAAACTTTTAAAAGCCAACTGATGTCCTAATTCATCAAAAATAGACACCAATCTTTCTTTTTGTTTTTCTGTAGAAAAAGAGATCCAGATATCAAAACCTTCTTCTTTTTTCTCCTGTAAATCTTCAATCAGTAACTGAAAATTCTTATGAAACGAAGGTTGTGCAGTTTGATTAAGCTTTACTTCTTGAAATTTTATGCTCTCAATTCCAACACTGCTGAAATCAACGGTTTTAAATTTTTTATAATCAAATAAAAACTCTTCATCGGATATAAAAAGTTCCTTTGGAGTACGGTGTGCAATGTCTTTATTTAAATCTTCATACTTAACTAAAGATTTTTCGTAAAATGTCCTAAGTTTTTGAAGACCAACAATTCCGTTTTTAAAAATAACAAAGCTTTCTTTGGGCAAAATTTCGAGAAAAGAAACCCTTGTTCCCGAAACCGAAAAATTCATATTAGAAACCAACTGAAAACCTTCTACTTTATCAATAGAAAGTTGGGTTTCTATATCGAAAGTTTTAATATTCTCGACTTCATTTCCGAAGAAAGTAATACGATAAGGCTTTTCATTGGAGTAAGAAAATACATCGACAATTCCGCCACGAACGGAAAATTCTCCCGGCTCAGAAACAAAATCTGTTTGCTGAAACTGATAATGATTCAGTAATTCATCCACAAAATCAAAATCGAGTTGATCTCCTGTTTTAATGTTATGAGAAATCGCCTTAAAATCTTCTTTCTTCAACACTTTTTCAGACAAAGCTCCCACGTAAGCCACAATAACTTTTGGAGATTTTTCTGAATTTATTTTATTTAAAACCTCAGTTCTCAATACCAAATTGGCATTCTGAGTTTTCTCGACCTGATAAGGCTCCATGTGAGTTGCCGGAAAATAAAGTACACTTTCTTTTCCCAGCAAATCTTCCATTTCACTGTTAATGTATAATGCTTCCTCTTTGTCATCTGAAAGAAAAAGAACCGTTTTTTTGTGAGTAAGAAAGAGCTCGGCTGCAAAAACAGAAGCTGAAGAACCTGCACTTCCTCTTACAGAAAGATGCGGCTGGGTATCAATTTGTGAGAAAATTTCTTTTCCAAATTCATTTTTAAGCAAATCGGGAAGGAATTTTTCGTTGATATTTTTTAACTGCATAAATAATGTAGGTATAAACGACAAAATCGATTTCGGGAGCGCTCCGAAACCGTTTGATTTTATCAAAGATACGTTATTTTTTTATTTTTAAAATCATCAGAGTTTAATCAACTTTTAACATAAAAGAGCTTATTTCTTAATACCAAGACAAAATGTTTTAAAATAAGTTAAAAAATTAAAGCATTTGCTTTCGGGCACAATCTTTGGAACTTATCAATTATAAACCAAAAAATAAAATATTATGAAAAATGCATTCAAAATTCTGGGGGCTTTAATGCTTCTGTTTACCTTCATGTCGATTTCCTCGTGCAGTAACGATGACGATCCGGCCGACAATGATTTTTTCGCAGGAACTTATAAAGGGAGTATTTCCTATAAAGATAACGACAATGATATTGCAACAGATAATGGTGAAGTTTTCGTAACAAAAATTGCAAGCGGAACCAAATACAACTTTAGATTTTCTAACGGAATTCCTGACCTTAACGGATTAGAATTTCAAAAACAAGGTGACAATACTTTAGTTATGGTGAATTCTACTGCACTTGTTTATGTAAGAATCGACAACAATGAGCTTAAAATGCTTTATACCGCAGATGGAAAAACATGGAGAGCCAACTGTACACGATAATACAATAACTATTCATTCATATGTTGCCCGTTTCCAAATTTGGAGGCGGGCTTTATTTTGAATCTAACTTTCTAAAAATAAAAGCTTTAAAATATAATTTGAAATTATTTCGAAAGAACAATTGTAAATTAAAAAACATCATCAAATTGGGAAATACACAATATTTTTCATATTTTTGCAATCAAACACTCAAAACAATATCAAATATGTCGAAAATTTTACTCTTTTTTCTCAATCTTATTGCATTTATCTCACTTAACGCTCAAAGTTTTGAATACTCAAGAACCTGGGGAACATACATAGGTCCTGTAGGAGCTACATCTTGGACAGAAAGCGCAACGAAAACAATGCTATTTGACAGCCAGAATAACATCCATCTTACCGGTACAGCAATGGGATATCCCAACAACTACCCTTCTTCTTATTATGACCAGTTCAGAGTTGGAAATGGTGGTCAGAGTTTTAAGATAAACCCATCAATAATGAGTACAACCAATACTGTTGTAGCAAAAATAAATCCGTCTGGTAATGTACAAGCTTATGAATATTACAATTATTTATTAGACAATGACGGCTATAAGAAAAAACTAAAATATATTGACCACAACAATAATTACTATTATGAATATGCTGCATTTATAAATAATTTACCCATTGCACCGACACAAAATGCCTGGCTGCAAAATTCCAATCATCCACAATTAGGTACAGTTTTAGCCAAACATGCCCCAAATGGCACTTTACTTTGGGCAACTTATCTACCTGTAGGTAATCAAACTTATATTTATGGTCTTTTGACTAACATAAGTATTGCTGAAGACGAATCGGGAAATATTTATCTCGCAGGCTCCAGTGATATTAAACAAAATATTGCAACTCCAGGTACATTTCAAGACACTTATCAACTCTTATACAATCAAACAACTGAAATTCTTAACGGATACATTGTAAAACTAAACTCCAATGGTGAGAAAATCTGGGGTACTTATTTCCCTAGCCAAATTTATAACTTAAAATACTACAACAATTCAGTATATATTGTAGGAGGACAAGAACCAACAGGTAATCAATACAACATTGCATCTACAAATGCATTCCAATCGGTTCCTGCCAATTTTAACCTTCAAAAATTCAATGCAGAAAACGGCACAAGACTTTGGGGCACTTATTATGGGCATTCTGACGGATCCAGCAGAATTAGCAGCATAGACGTTAACGAAACCGGAGTTTATGTAATGGGAGATGCACAATCGAATACCGCTACACAAGGCTACTTTGGAACTCAGGGAACACACCAAACAACGAATGCTGGAAGCTATGATTTATTTCTTAGTAAATTTAATTATTCCGGAGAACGCATCTGGAGTACTTATTTTGGGGGCACTGGTTTAGACCAGGCCTACTCTTGTATGCAACCGCTCGCTTTAAACGGAAATGACATTTATATTACTGGCTGGACATACGGACTTGGAAATAATCTGGCAACACCAGAAACCTACAAATCATCACCAACATTAAATACAAATTTGGCTACCAATCAATTTTTTGTAAAATTCAATAGTAACGGACAAAGAATTTGGGCCTCTTATTATGGAGATTCAAGTCTTGGCTATAATCTTCCTATAAACATCGCTGTTAATAATTCATCTTTATATTTATATGGAGAAACACTTGCAACCACGGGTTATTCAACTCCAAACAGTTGGCAACCACAAATCATAGACCCAAACAGCCAAAAAAAGAATGTTGCTTTTGTTGCAAAATTTGACCTTAAGAATCTTTCTACATCTGAGAATAATAAACCTGAGAAACTGACGCTTTATGATAACCCAAACAATGGTAACTTTTCATTAAAAGGTAGTATTCTTGAAAAAGAAATTTGTAGACTTAAGCTCTATGATATGAGTGGAAAAATAGTACATTCTCAAACATTAGAAAAGAACAAACTTCAGAACATCTATTTAAAAGAAAAACTTCTAAGAGGCACTTATATGGTACAAGTGAATGATAGCAAGAATAACAATCTCGCCAATATTAAAATGATTGTGAAAAATTAAAATTTAATTAAATCTGTCAAATTTGATTTTCATTTTGAGATTTTATCTAACTTTACTTAAACAAAAAACAATCAATCAAATGAAAAAATTTCTTACTGCAATGTCTATCATCTTAGGATTAGGATTCGCAAGCGCACAACAAGTTGCTCCGGCAACTAAAACCACAACTACAAAAGCTGTAAAACCCGTAAAAGCTGTTGAAACCAAAGCAGCAAAACCAGCACAAAAGTTGAAAAAAGACGGTACTCCCGATAAACGATACAAAGAAAATCAGAAACTGAAAAAAGACGGTACTCCTGATAAAAGATATAAAGTAAACAAATAAAAAAAGGCAGATAGCTGCTATTCATAATCAAATTTTCAATAAGCCGATGCCTAGATCATCGGTTTTTTTATTTTTAAATTTTAAAATATTCTTTGAATTCTATACTTATTTATAAATTTGAACCATGTTAAACTTTCTAAAGAAAAATGCAGCGTTGATTTGGGCAAAAAAACATGTTCAAAAAGCAGAAGAATTCAAGAAAAATGCGGAAAAGAATCAAGAGAAATTATTGCTATCTCTTGTCAATACAGCTAAAAAAACTCTTTTTGGAAGAACATATGATTTTGAAAACATCAAGTCTGTAAAAGATTTTCAGAAAAAAGTTCCCGTTGCAGATTATGAAGATCTGAAACCTTACATCGAAAAAGTAAAACGCGGACAGAGAGATATTTTATGGATAGAAACTCCCGAATATTTTGCAAAAACTTCCGGCACAACATCCGGGTCAAAATATATTCCTATTTCTAAAGAAGGAATGCCTTTTCAGGTGAAAGGAGCTCAGAGTGCGCTTTTCCATTATATTGCTAAGAAAAACAATGCTGATTTCGTAGGCGGAAAAATGATTTTCTTACAAGGAAGCCCGGAATTGGAAGAAGTTTTTGGCGTAAAAACCGGCAGACTTTCAGGAATTGTAGCGCATCACATCCCCAATTATCTTCAGAAAAACCGTCTACCAAGCTGGGAAACCAATCTGATGGAAGACTGGGAGGCCAAAGTAGATAAAATCGTTGAGGAAACCGAAAAAGAAAACATGACCTTGATCTCAGGAATTCCGCCTTGGTTGATTATGTATTTTGAAAAATTGATTGAGAAAAACGGAAAAAAAATCAAACAAATCTTCCCCAATCTTCAACTCATCGTTACAGGTGGCGTAAATTACGAACCTTACCGCGAGAAAATGGAAGAACTTTTAGGCGGAAAAGTAGATATTGTACAGACATTTCCGGCTTCGGAAGGATTTTTTGCTTTTCAGGATGATTACACCAAAGAAGGACTATTACTTTTAACCAATCACGGAATTTTTTACGAATTCATTCCTTTAGAACAATACGGAAAACCCAATGCTCAAAGATTAACACTAAAAGATATTGAGCTTAATAAAGATTATGCTTTAATTTTAACAACCAACTCCGGTTTATGGGCGTATTCCATTGGCGATGTTGTGAGGTTTATTGATAAAAATCCACACAGAATTTTGGTAAGCGGAAGAACGAAACATTTCACCTCTGCTTTTGGCGAACACGTTATTGCTTTTGAAGTGGAAGAAGCGATAAAAGCCACAGTAGAAAAATTTCCTGCGCAGATTACAGAATTTCATTTGGCTCCGGAAGTAAATCCGGAAGAGGGTTTACCTTATCACGAATGGTTTATTGAGTTTGAAAAAGAGCCTGAAAATTTAGATGTATTTAAAAATGAACTGGATGATCAGTTGAGAAAACGCAACACTTATTATGATGACTTGATTTCAGGAAATATTTTGCAGAAGCTTCATATTTCTAAGCTTCAAAAAAATGCTTTTCAGGAATATGCAAAATCCGAAGGAAAATTAGGCGGGCAAAATAAAATCCCAAGATTAGCAAACGATAGGAAAATTGCAGATTTATTAAAAATTTACAAAAAATAAGACACCATAAAAATCACATTCTATGAAAAGAATCTTGTTCCTTTTAGTAGTTATTTCATTTACCTCTTGTAGCTCGCTAAAATATAGCGCTACAAAAAACCCTGACAATTATAAAAATATAAAGACTGGGAATAAATATACTTTTCATCAGTCAGACGGAAGCAAAACTCCTATGACAATCAGTTCAATTTCTAAAGACAGTATCATTGGAACCAAAAGAAATGAAAGGATTTCGATTGCAAAAAATAATATTTCAGAGATAAGAAAAGATAAAACTGCAATTGCTGTAGTTGCCACAGCCGGAGGAGTTGCTGCCGCTACCATAATTGTTATCGGTATAAAAAATGCTACTGACGATATAGAAGATGTTGCAACAGCATTTGGAACCGGTTTAAATTAATGAGCAAAAAACAATCTTTCAAATATAAAATTTCTTCATTTTCTACTTTAATATTACAAAAAATATAAGATTTTCCCTTTTAATGAAAACGTATATTCAAAAAAAATTATAAATTTGGAAAACTAAAAAATTATAATGAAAGCATCTGTACTTTTAAAATCATCATTATTAACGTCTTTATTTGTAATCTCATCTTGTGCAACAACAAAGTACAGCGAAGATATTGCACAGAATAATTACTCTAACCTTGAAGCTGGTAAAACCTACATCGTTACTCACAAAGACGGAACCAAAAAACAGAAATTCTTATTCCGTAATATTGATGGAGACAACATCATTGGTACAGCAGGAAAAAAAGACAGTACAGAAGTAATCATCCCTAAATCTAACGTTGCCGCTGTAAAAGACAGATCAAAAGCAAGAGTTGCAGGAGGTGCTGTTGTAATTGGAGCTGCCGCTGCTGCTGCCATTGTAGTAGGTTCTTTGAGAGCTGACTAAAATAGACGTTATCTTTCAGAAGGTATTTTATTTATCTTTTGAAAACCGAAAATATCGATAGCCTTAAATGAATATTTAGGGCTATTTTTGTGGAATGATTTCTTTACTACCGCTCAAAACATTACAAAATGTAGAATTCAGAAATCTTCTTACGGGGAGATTTTTTATTGTTTTAGCTTTCAGAATGCTCGCTACTTTACTTGGATGGTGGGTGTATCAATTAACTAAAGATCCTTTTTCTATCGGACTTATCGGGTTATCTGAGGTAATTCCTGCGGTAAGTTGCGCTTTGTATGCTGGTCACGTGATCGATATGAACGAAAAGAAAAGACTTCTTTTGATTTGCAATTACGTCTATGTTTTTCTGATCAGTTTATTAATGATTCCAGCATTTTTTGATGTGGAACTTCATTTTACAGGTCACGAAATTACCTATTTCATTTACGGCGTTATTTTCTTTACCGGAATTGCAAGAGCCTTTATCGGACCAATTGTTCCATCGATGATTCCTAAAATCGTAAAGAAAGTCAATCTTCCGAGTGCAATTACTTTAAACCAAGCCACATTTTTGATTTCTTCAGTTTGCGGTCACGCTGCAGGAGGATTTCTCATCGGTTTTTTTGGCGTAAAATGGACTTTAGTAGTCATTGTTTCGCTTTTGCTGGTCGCTTCTCTGTTTTTCTGGCAACTGAATCAACAGTTTTCTGAGCATAAAAAAGAAGAAATCAAAGTCATGGAAAGTATGCGTGAAGGAATTGCTTATATTTTTAAAACTAAAGAAATTTTGGGAGCGCTTTGTCTTGATATGTTTGCCGTACTTTTTGGAGGTGCCGTTGCGATGATTCCAGTCTTTGCAACAGATATTTTAAAATCAGGAGCTGAAGGTTTCGGGTTGCTTAATGCGGCTTCAGATATAGGTTCGATGATTATTATTACTACATTATCTTTAGTTCCATTAAGAAAAAATCAGGGAAAAATTTTATTGGCTGTTGTAGCAGGTTTCGGAGTCTGCATTATCGGTTTCGGTTTGTCACACTATTACTGGCTTTCTTTTATGTTTTTGGTTTTAAGTGGCATGCTGGATGGCATTTCTGTGGTCATCCGTGGAACAATCGTACAGTTGAAAACGCCGGATCACATTAGAGGAAGAGTTTTAAGTGTAAACTCAATTTTCATTATGTCGAGCAATGAAATGGGTCAATTTGAGAGTGGATTGATGGCTAAACTTTTAGGTGTAGTGCGGTCTGTAATTTTTGGGGGAAGTATGACCGTATTAATTGCATTAATCGTAGGAAGCACCAACTCTAAATTGAGAAAAATGCAATATTAAACACATTCTATCGTTATCCTATGATAGACAATAATATTTAATGAAAGATTAATAATTTATTTATATTTGTGTTACCAAATTTTTGAAAAAATGAAAAAAATTCTACTCATCAGTTTACTTATTATATCACAAATGATTTTTGCACAATCCAGTTCTGACTGCGGTGGTACTGTGCAGGTCTGTGGAAACACCCCCATCTCTTTTACACCAACTGGTCCAGGTGATGTTTTGGAGGACTTAGGAGGATGCCTTACTGATGACGAAAATTACTCTGTATGGTACACTTTTACCATTGCAACATCAGGAACTTTAACTTTTACCATCACACCTAATGTGTTATCCAATGATTACGATTGGGGTGTTTATGGGCCTAATGTAAGCTGTAGCAGCCTTGGAGATCCAATCAGATGTAATTTTTCGGGAACTTCAGGAGTTACTGGTTTAAACTTTACAAACACTAACACTACCGCAGATGGCTTAGGTTCTCCATTTTGTTCATTTATGAATGTAGTGGCCGGACAAACCTATTACTTGGTTGTAGACAATTATTCTAGTGTTGCTAATGGATTTGTATTAACCTGGGGTGGAACAGCAACCTTAGTATCGCCATTTAACTCTGCTTTTCAACCTAATCCTTTTATTCCGCCAGGAAGTCCCGCAGCAAACCCAACCGCTCCTAACGAAGTAATAGTTTGTACCGAGCCTCCTGTATTTAATTTCAGCTCATTATCTGCCGGAATTATAAATGGCAATCCTAATTTTGTGGCTTCATACTATAAAAATTCAAATGATGCCATCAGTGGAAACAACCCTATCTTGGGCTCTATTCCCGTAAATACTACAGACACTTACTACTATGTAATTACTTATGCTGACCCAAGTGCACCAGGTGGAGCCATCAGCAGATGTAGGTTACCCGGAACATTTAAATTTGTACAGCGTGCAATTAATGTTGTTGACACTACTTTAACAGGTTGCAACAATAATAATGCGGGAACAGCATTATATGACTTAACTACAGCAAACGTAATAAATGACCCTACAGTCACAAAGAAATACTATCCTTCACTAGCTGATCTGAACAATGGAACAGGTGAAATTACCAATCCCTATCAATATGTATCTGCAGCAGGATCTGTTTTCGTTTTGGTTACATCACCATTTGGATGTACAGATGTAGGAGAAATCAAGCTGAATTTTTATCCTGAAATCATCGTAACGGATGCTACTTTGAGAACTTGTTTCATCGAAACAAATCCATCAACAGGCCAATTCGATCTTACAGCGGCACCTGTTAATGGACAAGCGAACATGACAAGAAAGTATTATCCATCAATGGCCGATGCTGTAAACCAAACCAATGAAATATTAACTCCGACGACTCACATTGCTCCTACAGGATATGTATATGTGAGAGTTTCTAATGCTAATGGATGTTACAATGTAGCAAAAATAAATTTAATTGTTATCTCTCCTGTTTATTCAACAATTCTTGTAGATAAAATTATCTGTGCTGAAGACAAAACAACTATAGATGCAGGTTCAGGATTTGATGGATATGAATGGAGTACAGGTGCTACAACTCAAGTCATCTCAAATGTGGGAATAGGAACATATTGGGTAAAATTAAAAACTGGAGACTGTACTGTAAAGCAAACTGTAAAAGTATATGCCTCAGAGCAGCCTGTTATTTCAAATATTGAGATTTCAAACAGCACAATTACCGTACATGTTATCGGAGGAACACCTCCTTATAAGTACTCGATTAATAATATAAATTGGCAGGATTCTAATGTTTTCACCAATTTATCACGAGGAGATTATACTATTTTCGTCAAAGACAACTACAATTGTAAACCTATTCAGGTAAATATCGTTGTACCAAATATTACAAATGTAATTACTCCAAATGGAGATGGTGTAAATGATGTAATTGATTACTCTGCATTATCAGGAAAACAAAACTTAGTTCTCAGTATTTTTGACAGGTACGGATCAAAAATCTACCAAGCAGACAAAACTAATGGGTATAAGTGGGACGGTACAGCAAATGGAGGCAAGAAAGCATCAACAGGAAACTACTGGTATTCAGTGACATGGAATGAAAACAACAAGCAAAACACTCCAATTAAATTCTCCGGATGGGTATTATTAAAAAATAGAGAATAATAACCATAACAAATAGAAAGTCGCTTAATTAGCGACTTTTTTTTGATTTTAAATGATATTTCGCATAATTAATTAAATTTTTGTTAAATTTGTAATTAAAATCATTTGAAAATGAGAAAACTACTACTTTTTTTTATTTTAATAACATCTCAGCTATTTTATTCACAGTCAGACTGTATTAGTGCAATACCTGTTTGTGGTAACTCTGATATTTCATACAACCCAAGTAGCTCGGGACTTATTCAGGAGGCTACTTCGGGAAGCTGTTTAGGTATGGAAAACTATTCTGTATGGTACGTTTTTACAGCTGCAACATCAGGAACAATTGAATTTACAATAAACCCCGATACGATTCCTGGTGTTACTCGCTATGATTACGATTTTGCAGTTTATGGTCCTAATATAGACTGTACAACCTGGGATTTCGGAGATGCTATTCGTTGTAATTATTCAGGAACAAGTGGTCCTACAGGATTAAGTTCCACTCAAACAGGATCACAGTGGGGGCCTCCACTTCCAGTAGTTGCAGGAGAAATTTATTATCTTCTTATAGACAACTATATTCCCACAAGTAATTTAGGGTTTTCTCTTACATGGGGTGGTACAGCAACATTAACGTCTGCTTTTAACGACCCGGCATTAACGCCTAACCCATTCATTACACCTGGAGTTCCTAATGCAACAAACCCTACCCTTCCTAATGAAATTCTAAAGTGTAACTTACCTACACAGTTTAATTTCACAACTTTAACAACCGGTATATTGAATGGTAACCCAAATTTCATTGTGACATATCATAATGTTAATAATGATGCAATTACAGGAGCTAACCCATTAACTACAACCATTGTAGATGGCACGACACTTTATTATTATAGAATAAAATATTTAGATCCTGCTAACCCGAATAATCCAGCCAACGGATGTTTTCAAACAGGAAAGTTCAAATTCAGACAAGGAAATATTGTTCCGAATAATGCTACAATCCAAGCATGTAATAATAATGGTTCAGGAACAGGAACATTTAATCTTACAACAGCAGCCGTCTTTGCTGATCCAACTGCAACGAAAAAATACTATCCTACATTGGCAGATTTAAATGCAGGAACCAACGAAATTACAAATCCTACAGCATATGTATCTGCCCCTAAAACAATTCATGTAAAAGTAACATCAGTAGAAGGTTGCACAGCTAATTCTACAATTACCCTAAGCTTCTTCCCTGTTGTAGTGGTAACACCAGCATCTTTAGAATCATGTTTTATTGAAGGCGCAACCACAACTGCTTCTTTTGATCTTACACAAGCTAATGTAACATCTCAAACAGGCATTACTAAAAGATTTTTCACATCTCAAGCTAATGCTTTAGCCGGAACTAACGAAATTATCCCAGCTACGAACTATATCACTACAAGTACAGATGTGTATGTGAGAGTAACAAATAATGATGGGTGTTATGCTATTACAAAAATCGCATTAAAAGTTTTACCGCCAGTAAAATCATCTGTTCTTAAAGATAAAACTATTTGTCCGGAAGATAAAACTACCCTAGATGCTGGACCTGGATTCACTGGGTACGAATGGAGCACAGGTGCTACAACACAATCCATTTCAAGTGTTGGTGTTGGAGCTTATTGGGTAAAATTAAAAACAGGTAAATGTTTTACACTTCAGCAAGTACATGTTTACGCTTCACAACAACCCGTGATTGCAAGTATCGACATTACAAATAATACAATTACAGTAAATGCATCAGGAGGAACTGCACCATACAAATATTCATTGGATGGAATTAATTGGCAAGATTCTAATATATTTACAGGTTTACCAAGAGGTGAAAGTAAGATTTTCCTAAAAGATTCGTTTGATTGTAACCCTATACAGATACAAGTTACCGTTCCTAACCTTATCAATGCAATTACACCAAACGGGGACAACGTTAATGACGAAATAGATTATTCTGCATTAGCTTACAAAAAGAATTTATTATTCGTTGTTTACAACAGATATGGTAATAAAATCTATGAAGCTGACAAAATAAGAAACTTCAAATGGAATGGAACTTCAGGAGGTAAAAAAATCCCTACAGGAACCTACTGGTACACCATTACTTGGAATGAAAACGACAAAAACAATACACAAACCAAATATGACGGATGGGTATTGGTAAAAAACAGAGAATAATAATTTTCCTCAATCATAAAAAATCACCTCAGCAATGGGGTGATTTTTTTATTAACACTCAACCTCATCTGTTTACGATACTTGAGTTATGTTTTTCATAGAATTGTTAGTTACTATTTTTAAATTATTTTTTAAAAAAACTATCTTTGCACAATGGCGCAGAAAGAAACACTCTCTTCTCTTACACAAGGGAACTTTGCAAGGGAACTATCGATTGCAGACGGAAAAATGCCTCCTAATGCAATAGATTTTGAAAGATTGGTAATTGGTACTTTTTTAATTGATAAAAAAGGGCTCGATCATTCTATCGACCTGCTTACTCCTGAAGTCTTTTATGATCCGAGACATCAGGTTATATTTTCTGTTATCTTAAAACTGTATGAAGGAAACCACCCTGTTGACATTATGACTGTTATTCAGGAAATGAGAAAAACAGACAAACTCAGTTCTGCAGGAGGAGACCATTATATAATCGAGCTTACGATGGGAGTAAGTTCATCTGCCCATATCGAATACCATGTACGTGTAATTCTTGAAAAATATATTTTAAGAAGTTTAATTAATGTTTCAGCAAACGTAATTGACAATTCTTATAAAGAATCTACCGATGTTTTCGAACTTTTAGATAAGGCTGAACAGTCTTTTTTTGAAATCACAAATGGAACCATCAAAAAAGGATTCGATACCGCCAATACTTTAGTAAAGGAAGCTATTGACATCATTAAAGCTTTAAAAGACAAAGAAGGAATTTCTGGTGTACCATCAGGATTTAGAGATGTTGATAAAGAAACCGGAGGTTGGCAAAATTCTGACCTTATCATTATCGCAGCACGTCCTGCGATGGGAAAAACAGCATTCATTCTTTCAATGGCGAGAAATATTGCCGTAGAGTACAAAATTCCGATGGCGCTATTCTCATTAGAGATGGCATCGGTGCAGCTCATCACAAGGATGATTGCTTCCGAAACAAAAATTTCATCAGAAAAGCTAAGAAAAGGAACGTTGGACGATGAAGAATGGCAAAGACTATTTTCCAATGTATCAGAATTAGAAAATGCTCCTTTATATATTGATGAGACTCCTTCCCTTTCCATATTTGACTTTAGAGCAAAATGCCGAAGACTGGTAATGCAACATGGAGTAAGATTAATCATGGTCGACTACCTTCAGCTGATGACTGCAGGAGGTGGCGGAAAAGGCGGCGGAAACCGTGAACAGGAAATTTCCATGATTTCACGTTCATTAAAAGCGATTGCAAAAGAATTAAATGTACCTGTAATAGCACTTTCTCAGCTCTCAAGAAGTGTGGAAACGCGTCCTGGAAAACGACCTCAGCTTTCTGATCTAAGGGAATCCGGAGCAATTGAGCAGGATGCAGATATCGTATCATTTATTTTCAGACCTGAATATTATAAAATCACTGTTTGGGATAATGATGAAGATGGAGCTGAAACTTCTACCGAAAACCAAGCCGAATTAATTATTGCAAAACACAGAAATGGTGCTACCGCGGATGTAAGATTATCTTTCCTGAAGCATTTTGCAAAATTTGGGAATATTGAAGAGGCAACCAATGGAATGGGCTATTCAAATACGCTTGGCGAACCAAGTGGTTTTGAAAAAATTAAAACAACGATACAGCCAGGAGCTGCGTTTGATTTACCAGACAATTCTAAACTTTCAGGATCTTCTATGAATGATCTTGATGATGAAGAAGATTTTCCGTTTTAAAAATTAATTCAATAAATTAATGCCGCGAATGCACGAATGTTTTAAAAAAGAAATTCGTGTATTCGTGGCAACTTATCTTAAATGAGAATTGAAATATATACTGACGGAGCTTGTAGCGGAAACCCCGGGAAAGGAGGTTACGGAATTTTGATGCGTGTTCCCGAAAAAAATTATCAGAAAACATTTTCAAAAGGTTTCAGAAAAACCACCAACAACCGAATGGAGCTTCTGGCTGTAATCACTGCATTAGAAAAGCTAAAATCTACAGAAAATGACATTCACGTTTTTACCGACAGCAAATATGTATCTGATGCCATCAACCAAAACTGGATTTCAGGTTGGATTAAAAGAGGCTGGAAAAACGTAAAAAACCCGGATCTTTGGAAGAGATTTGTTGTACTTTTTAATCAGCATACTCCTAAAATGCATTGGGTAAAAGGTCATGCAGGGCATTTTGAAAACGAGCTTTGTGATAAACTGGCAGTTGCAGCCGCAAGCTCGCAAAATCTTGAAGTAGATACTTACTTTGAGGACTTGGAAAAAAATTCTCTATTTTGAATCAAACTAACATAACGCTTATCATATTCAACTTTTCGTTATCATTAATATTTTTCATTACAAAATAATCAAAATTTTCTACAAAATTAACATTATGCATACATTTATTAGCAAAGATTCAATATCTTTACACGTCTAATAGAAGTATCCTAATAAATGAATAAAAAATTACTGTTTTATTTTACCCTTTTTGTACTTTGTATTTCCGGAAATTTTTCCTCCCAAACTTATCAGCTCACAGGGAATCCTGTCATAACAACGGGTTGGGATATTGTACCTGGCGCAATCGTTAACACAGACTTTATTCAGCTTACAGCGGACCAAATAAGTCAAGTGGGTGGTGTTAAATTAAATGCCCCAATTAATCTTAAGTACTGCGACAAATGGAGAGTAGAATTCGATTTTAGGATTGACGGAAACGGAACAACCAATTATGGTAAAGGAGATGGATTAGCTTTTTGGTATTTATCAAATCCTCCTACTTCTTATACTTCGGGTGGTGGTTTAGGAATTCCTGCAAATGCAACAGGATTGATGGTTGGTTTTGATACTTTCAACAATAGCACAGAAGCACAAATGAGCAAAGTACATGTTTTATATGGTGTTAACAATACCACAGGCTCCAATATCGAATACAACAATACTCCAGGAAGCACTTACCACACTCCCGATCTTATTACTACACAACCTTTTGTAGGAACAAACTACAAACATGTTGAAGTGACTGGAGAGGTAAGTGGTGCTAATCCTGCAAATTGGATTATTAAGATAAAAATTGATAATGTTTTGGTGGTTGATCAAACACTTGCTCCATCAGGTGCTGCTATAGGAATGACTCAGGGTTATTTTGGGTTTTCTGCTTCGACAGGTGCTGCAAGCTCAAGACACTCTATTAAAAATGCTAAAATATATACTGACAAAGTAAATATTCTACAATCTTCAGTAACACAATCATTTTGCCCTAATCCCTCAACAGGTTTCGGAACGGCGAATTTAACATCATTTAATTCTCAGTTTGTTGCAAATCCGGCCAACTATACTTTCACTTATTCTGTTGGTGGTACTCCTATTACAACACCTATCAATTATCAGTTTAATGCCAATACAACGGTAAATGTTATCATCAGAGATAATAGTGCAATCCTTTGCGATAATCCTGACGGAAAAATCATCCTTACCCTTTCGCCGTTTACGGCAACCAACAGAACACTTTCTGCATGTAACAATAATGGTGCAACTACTGCAACATTTGATCTTTCTGCAGCGAATGTGACAGCAGTTCCCGGTGTTACTAAAAAGTATTACAGAACATTAGCTGATTTAAATGCAGGGATAAATGAAATCACAAATCCTACAGCTTACGTTTCGGCTCCAGGAAAGGTTTATGTAAAAGTAACTACGCCTCAAGGTTGTACCGGAAATGCAGAGATTACACTTGTATTCTATCCTTTGCCTGTGTCAACTGATGCTATATTAGAATCATGTTTTATTGAAGCAACTCCAACTGCAGCATTATTTAATCTGACCACAGCAAATGTTTCTACTGAAGCTGGTATTACTAAAAAGTTTTATACTACTTTGGCAAATGCATTAGCCGGAACCAACGAAATCGTCACTCCTATTACGTACATTTCTCAATCTACAGAGGTCTATGTAAAAATAACGGGTACAAACAGCTGTTATATTATTAAAAAAATAACTTTGAAAGTAAGTCCTCCGGTAAGATCTTCAGTTTTAAAAGATAAAACAATCTGTATTGATGACAGAACAACATTATATGCAGGTCCAGGATTTGATGGTTACGAATGGAGCACAGGAGCTACAACTTCATCTATCTCAAACGTAGCAGTGGGAGATTATTGGGTAAGATTAAAAACAGGAAGCTGCTACACATTACAAGCTGTAACTGTAAAACTAGCAACAAACCCAGTCATTTCAAGCATAGATATTACTAACAATACCATTACTGTGAATGTTTCCGGTGGTGTTGCTCCATACAAATATTCTTTAGACGGAATCAACTGGCAAGATTCTAATGTATTTACAGGACTTCCACGAGGTGAAAATAAAATTTTTGTGAAAGATTTTTATAATTGTGATCCTACACACATTCAGGTAACAGTTCCGAATCTTATCAATGCAATCACACCAAATGGCGATAATGTGAACGACTTCATTGATTATTCAGCTCTTGCTTATAAGAAGAATCTTATCTTCACAGTCTATGACAGATATGGAAACATGAAGTACCAAGCAGACAAACTAAGAAATTATACTTGGGACGGAACTTCCGGAGGTAAAAAATTGTCAACCGGTACTTACTGGTACTCTATAACCTGGACAGAAAACGACAAAAACAATACAGAGACAAAATATGACGGCTGGGTATTGGTAAAAAATAGGGAGTAATCCTAAAAAGCACCACTTACTTTAACGTGGTGTTTTTTAAATTTCAAAACCCTCATCAACAAAGCAATAATAAGCAGTAAGCAGACTATATTCAGTTATTATTTTTTAATACTCAATAGCTACTTCCTTACCTTTTTAACCTTATTTTAAACAAAAAAACGAATAATTTTACCAAATAATAAATATTAAAGTAAGTATGAAAAAACTTTTACTCACCACTTTTCTGTTAATACTAACAATATTCAATACCCAAATCAATGCCCAAACTTATCAACTCACCGGTACACCTGTAATCAATACAACAGGATGGGACATCGTTCCGTCTGCAACAGCAACTGGAGACTTTGTACAGCTTACTGCAGATCAAATAAGTAAGTTTGGAGCGATTAAGCTTTCTAATCCTATCAACCTAAAATATTGTGACAAATGGAAAGTTGAATTTGACTTCAGAATAGACGGAAACGGAACAGCCGCTTACGGAAGAGGTGACGGTCTAACATTTTGGTATCTTTCTAATCCTCCAACTACATTTACAACCGGAGGCGGACTCGGAATCCCTGCAAATGCAAACGGATTAATGGTTGCGTTTGATATATTCAACAACTCTACAGAAGGACAGATGAGTAAAGTCCATGTTCTATATGGAACAAATAATGTGCCTTCCGGAAGCCCAAATATTGAATATAATGTGACGGCTAATAGTACTTTTCACTCTGCGGATCTTAATCCTACCCAAGCCTTTGTAGGAGCTAATTATAAGCATGTTGAAGTAAATGGTGAAGTAGATGCTGCTAATATTAATAATTGGAAAATTCAAATAAGAATAGACGGTGTGCTTATCACTGATACTTCTTTCGCTCCTTCAGGAGGTGCAATTGGAATGACTCAAGGGTATTTCGGATTTTCCGCAGGGACAGGATTAGCAAGTGCAAGACATTCTATAAAAAATGCGAAAATATTTATTGATAAAGTTCCGATTCTACAAAACAGCATCACTCCGTTTGTATGTACAAACCCTGCGACTGGAAACGGATTTGTAGATTTAACTTCTTATGCCAATCAGTTTGTAAACAACCCGGGAAACTATATCATCACTTATTATGTTTTAGGAAGCTCTACGCCTATTGCAACTCCTACAAATTTTCAATATTCTGGGAATACTACAATTTCTGTAGTTATAAAAGATCCTTCATCTACGTTATGTGATAATGGTGATGCAAGAATTATTTTAAATCCGAGTCCGTTTGCCGCAGATGATGCCACGATAACAGCTTGTAACAATAACAATGCAGGACTTGCTTACTTCGATTTGAGTACCGCTGCTGTAACTACACTTCCGGGTGTTACAAAAAGATATTATCCTACCCTTGCTAACCTTAATGCAGGAACTAGTGAAATCCTAAACTGGGCAAATTATCCTGCCACAAACGGAGCAACAGTTCATGTAAAAGTTACCACTCCACAAGGATGTACAGATAATGCAGTTATTACTCTTAATCACTTCCCTGTTGTTGTTGTAAACGATGCAACTCTCAGATCATGTTTCCTGGAAAATAATGTTTCAATGGGATCATTTAATCTTACCAATGCGACAGTAACCCCACAGACCGGAATAACAAAAAAATATTACCCGTCATTACAAGATGCCATCAACGGAAGCAACGAAATAATCACGACTAATCCTTACATTGCTCCAAATGGTGTAGTTTACATCAAAGTAACCAATGCAAACGGATGTTATGCAATTGCGAAGGTTACTTTAACGGTAATTCCACCAGTATATTCGACAGTTTTAAAAGATAAAATCATCTGCGTAGAAGATAAAACGACATTAGATGCAGGAACAGGTTTTGATAGCTACGAATGGAGCACAGGTGCGACTACTCAAACTATTTCAAACGTAGGAGTTGGAACTTACTGGGTGAAACTGAAAACAGGAGACTGTACTGCTCTTCAAAATGTAAAAGTATTTGCTTCGGAGCAACCTGTAATTACATCAGTTGATGTCGCTGCAACAACAATTACAGTTTATGCTAATGGTGGAACTCCTGCTTACCAATATTCTTTAGATAATGTAACTTGGCAAGCTTCTAATGTATTTAAAGGACTTTCGAGAGGAGTACACAAGATTTTTGTAAAAGATTCTTACGATTGTGAACCAATGGAAACTGAAGTTACGGTTCCTAATATCATTAACGTAATCACTCCAAACGGAGACGGTCGTAACGATGTGATAGATTATTCTGCATTGGGAAGTAAAATAGATTTAACATTCAGTGTTTACAACCGATATGGAGCAAAAATTCATCAGGGGGACAAAACCAATAATTACAAATGGGACGGAACTGCAAATGGAAGAAAAGTTCCTACAGGAAGCTACTGGTATTCTGTAACATGGAACGAAAACAATAAAACCAAAACTCCGGTAAAATTATCTGGTTGGATTATTGTAAAAAACAGGGAATAATTTTTTTTTTCAAACTATACTTAATTTTAAAGAATCTGTCTCATTCGTGAGATGGATTCTTTTTTTATTTAATGTCATCCGTTAGTATAATTTTAATACTAAATAATCTATGTTATTGAACGATTAAAAGAAATTAAGAAAGCTTAATTTATCTTCAAATATAATTCTCACCCCATTATGCATTTTAAATTTTGTCTTTCTGAAATAAATTACGTAGTCAAACAGCTTTGTTTATCTTCCAGTATTAAAATTCTCATTAAAAGTTTTACAAATAATTATTAAGTATCATAAGAAAAACAAAAAACCACTGCAAAAGCAATGATTTCATTATTCATATTAGAAATTCTTTTTAAAAAGAAACTTCATTTACCTCTTTTCCGCGCTGAAAATTCATCATTTTCTGGTTTCCTTTATATGCAATGCTTACCAGGTTTATTTGCTTAGGAAACGCACTCAAAAGTAATGTGTTTTTTATTTTTAAAGTATTAATATCAGAAATACCTCCGGCTTCAAAATACACCCAAACCGTTTCTCCGCTTACCTGACTTCCCGTGAAGGTTAAGGCTTGAGGAGAGCCATTTACAAATACATCAAAATTATTATTTACATATTTTTTTACTTCAGCTTCAAATCCTGCAGTATTTCTGTTGATTTTAATCGCATCAGAAATATGGCTTGTATTTACTTTCATCGTAAACTTTAGCGTTTTGCTACCATCAACATAATCTGCTTTTGTCATGGACGAGAAAAAGTCTGCCACAGAAAAACTCATCAGTATAATCAATGTAAAAATACCCGATATATATAAAATTTTTTTCATCTCAATTTATAGATTTACAGCATATTGCTAAATATATTTGGTCAAATTTGATGCCAATTAAAAGTTAACGTTCACAGAGTACTTGTCATAAAAAGCCTTAATGTGAGCTATTGCTTCGTCTGCGCTATCTACCACACGGTAAAGATCAAGATCACCATCAGAGATCATTCCTTCTTTTAGTAATGTTTCTTTAAACCATTCCAGCAAACCGCCCCAAAACTCAGATCCTACCAAAACAATTGGAAAACGTCCTATTTTATTGGTTTGAATAAGAGTCATTGCCTCAGTAAGTTCGTCTAATGTACCAAATCCTCCCGGCATAACAATAAATCCTTGAGAGTATTTTACAAACATCACTTTTCTTACAAAGAAATAATCAAAATTCAGCGAATACAGTTTGTTAATATACGGATTAAAATGTTGTTCGAAAGGAAGGTCGATATTTAGCCCGATTGATTTTCCTTCTGCATTGAAAGCTCCTTTGTTTCCGGCTTCCATAATTCCGGGACCACCTCCTGTAATTACACCGAAACCTATTTTGGTGATTTTTTCAGCAATTTCAACAGCCATTTGGTAATATTTACTTTCAGGTTTCAATCTTGCAGACCCGAAAATAGAAACGCAAGGTCCTATTCTTGCCATTTTTTCGTAGCCATCTACAAACTCTGCCATTACTTTGAAAACCATCCAGCTGTCTTTGGTAATGGTTTCGTCCCAGGTTTTTTCGCGTAAACTATTATGTAATTTAGTTTCGTTGATATCTAATTCTGTATTTTCTAAACTTTCGTCTCTTGTTCCTTCAGTTCTCATTCAAATTATTTAAAATATTTTTCTGCTTCAATTACAGACTCCGGTCTTCCTACGTCAACTAAAATGCTGTCGTGCACAAAACCGTGTATTTTTTCAGTCTGCATCAAATCCAGATACTCTTCCATCACAGAAAACTTTCCCTTTCTTTTTATTTTGTCAAAAATAACAGGATTAATGCAATGCACCCCGCTAAAAGCCAAAGGTCTGAATCCCTTGTTGAATTCTGCAAGACGCTGTTCTCCTGTCTGTACATTAAGCCAGCCTCGTAAAACCAAGTCATCATTAAATAACAATTTTCTAGAACTCTCTCTGTCTGAAACCGCTAAGGTAGCAAAATCTTTAATTTCTTTGTGATAGCTTACAAAATCATCAATATTGATCTTGGTAAGGATATCGGCATTCATAATCAGGAAGTCTTCACTATGATTGAGGAATTCTTTAGCAAAAATCAAACCACCGCCTGTTTCCAGTAACTCATCAGACTCATCGGAAATTTCAATCTTACAACCAAAATTATCATTTTTCTTTAAAAACGTAACGATTTGATCCCCAAAATGATGGATATTGATCACAAAGTCAGTAATCCCGAAACTTTTGAGATATTTTATATTTCTTTCTAAAAGCGGAACGCCATTCACTTTAGCCAAAGCTTTAGGATGATGATCCGTAAAAGGTTTCAATCGGGTGCCTTTTCCTGCTGCAAAAATTAATGCCTTCATAATTATGGGTAATAAATAATTGGTAATAAGTAATTTAAAAACATGTAAATAAATAATAATAGCGAAAACTAATATATTACTTATTGCACATCACCCATTACTTATGATTAAGTTGGTGTTGCTCGTCGTGGTGAAGACTTATTTCTACTTTATCACCATATTTTTCTTCAATAAAATGAGCAATTTTAATGGCCGAATAAACCGATCTGTGTTGTCCTCCGGTACATCCGAAATTGATTTGCAGGTTTTCAAAACCTCTTCCTAAATAATTATCAATGTTAATTGAAACTAAGTTTTTAATTAATTCTAAAAACTGAGGCATCTCTGTTTTTGTTTCTAAATATTCCTGAACTCCAATATCGTTTCCGGTCTGGATTTTATATTCTTCTACTCTTCCCGGATTTAAAATTCCTCGGCAATCGAATGTAAAACCACCTCCGTTTCCAGAGTCGTCTTTAGGGATTCCTCCTTTTTTATATGAAAAACTGTGAATGTCTATGTGTAGCATGTTTTATTATTTATAATTGATTGTTGATAAATGATAATTGATTATTCGTTTTTAAATTCTCTTTGTTATTCCGTAGGAATCTAAGCGAAGTTAATTCTATTCAAGAGTTGAGATTTCTACGGAATGACAAACCTTGAGTTTAATCAACCTTAATCCTTAATGGTTTAATTTACCTTTAATATTTCTAATATTTTAAATTTGACTTTTTCAGAACTCAGCTGTTCAATTACTTTTTTCAGCTCTGGGTAATTTTTCATCTCATCCCAACCTTCTGAAAATTCTGTAATATTTTGAATGCCTTTATCGAGGCTTGCAATGAAATGTTGCTTTCTCTGAATCAGTCCACGGAAACCGTATGCTCCCAAAACCTGTAAAAACCTCATCATCTGAATCGGTTTTACCGATTTTTTTAGTTGAGACTGAATTTCTTTATCTTCAAACTGTTGAATGTAAAAATTAAGCATTTTGTTTTTGAAATTCTCAGGAAAATTGGCTTTAGCCTGAAACAAAAATGAAATGACATCATACATTAAAGGACCTTTCATTGCAGACTGATAATCAATAAAAGAAACTTTATTTTCATTATTGACCATTATATTTCTTGCCTGAAAATCCCGAATCATTATACCTTTCGGCTCAAGGTTTTGTATCAGATTGATGATTTCTTTAAATTCTTTCAGTAGAGATGATTTGTGATATTCTAATTCTAAAACATCAGCAACGAAATTTTTAAAGTAATACAAATCATGCATTACCGGAAGCTCGTCATAACTTTCGTATTCAAAAGTTTTTTGGAAATCTATTTTTCCGTTTGTTTTTTCCTGAAGTTCAAAAAGCTCTTTAAGAGTTTGCTTTACCAAAGTCTTTACATTTTCAGACAAACCTTCTTCTGCAATGATTTCTGAAAAAGTTTTTTCTCCTAAAAATTCCTGAATATATAATTTCCGGTCTTCTGAAACAGAGAATATTTTCGGTGTGTTTAGATTCAGTTCAGAAAACAGTTCTGAGAAATACAGGAAACTTTCATTTTCGGCAATATTCTCATTATAAGTAATGATGTATTTCCCGATTTGATTTTGAGCCAAAAAATTGACCCTTGCAGAACCGCTTTGAGCTAACGTAAGAAATTGAGTTGATTTTTCGCCAAAATGGTTTTCAAAAAATCTTTTTGCGTTTTCAGAAGTCATAATATGGTAACAAATATACTAATTTACGTGCTAATTGCTATCTTTGCAGCATGTTAAAAGACTTTAAGCCTGTTTTGGGTATTTTGCTACGCTTTATCATCATTTATTTGGTGCTGCTTTTTGCGTATCAGTTTTATCTTACCAGTTTTAAAGCACAAGGTCTTGATCCTTATTCGCGAATAATTGCCGATCATGTGATGTTTATTCAGAATAAAATGAATTTCCCGACCCATCTTTTTGATGATGTTCCCAATGAACAGGTTGGCTATATTGTAAAAAACCAATATGTAACAAGAATGGTTGAAGGTTGTAATGCTGTCTCGGTAATCATTCTTTTTATGTCTTTTATTTTTGCATTTTATAAGGGAATTAAAACTTTCGTGTTCGTTGCAGCCAGTATCATAGCACTATACGTCATGAATGTTCTACGAATTGTCGGACTGAATATTGTAACCAGTGATCACCCGCAATACAGCAAAATGTCACATGATTATCTATTTCCGGCCGTTATTTACGGAAGTGTGGTTTTGCTTTGGTTAGTTTGGATTAAATTTTTTGCTTTGAAAAATGAAAATTCTTAATTGGTTTCTGGTTATCGTTGGAGTTTTCGGACTAGTTGGAGTGAGAATGCTGGAAGACCAGATTTTCTACGATCCTTTTTTGAATTTTTTCCATGAAGGCAATAAAGATATTCCTTTTCCTGAATTTGAATGGGGAAAACTGATTATCAGTCATATTTTCAGGTTTGTTTTAAACCTATTTTTTTCATGTGTTATCATTCATTTTTTATTTAAAAATAAGGAATGGACAGTTCAAGGAGCGGTCTTAATTTCGATTATTTTCGTGATTACGTTTCCGATCTATCTGTTTTGTATTTCAGACAGGTTTGATATTGGTTATCTTTTCTCTTTTTATATGAGGAGGTTTGTGATACAGCCTTTGATTCTACTTTTGATTGTTCCTTTGTTTTATTACAGAAAGCAAATGATGTTGAGGAATTCAAATTAATTTAAAAGAAATCTTAAATATTAAGATAGCGCTCCTACGGAGCGCCTCGCTGTGATGATATTAATTTTTGCTACACAGATATCACTCCTACGGAGTGTTTTTGTGAAAATTATATAAATGATTTTGTATAGATTCAATGAATTATACAGCAACTATTCCTGACTACATTACCGTAAACACAATTTTTTTATACATAGTTAAGACAAACTGGTTTTGAAAACCTGTTAGGTTTGCGTTTTTATAGCCCCGATCGCAGCGGTTACCCCGCAACAAGAGATGGAAATGCGGTTGTGTGAGGAGTATGAGCGTAGAGCGGGAAACAGCTTCTAAAAAAACTAATCGACAGTATGTTTTTCGACTCTTGTTACATTTTCTGCCGTCCATTCTACTCTTTTTACAAATGGTTGTTTTCGTACAGGGCAATCCATGATCTGACAAAGTGGGCAAGAAATGGTCTTGCAATCATCCATATGGAAATTGAATTCTACGGTACGTTTGGTGTTTTTGGCTAAAAGAAGTATCACCTGCTCCATTTGATTATGCGCTTCGCGAAGGCTGTAATAATATGGCAAAGTGATGTGCGCATCGATGTGAAGTGACGAACCAAACTGCTGGATTTTCATGTTGTGAATGTCAATCCATTCTATTTTTCTGTTTTTTTCGAGAAGATCAATAATGTTGTTTAGAAGTTCGGGATCTTGCTCGTCCATAATCCCACGAAGCGATTTTCTAACAATTTTGTAGCCTACGAAAATAATGTAGAAACCGAATATTAAGGCAACAACAGAGTCAATCCAATAGATTTTGGTGAAATACACGATAATTAAACTGATCACCACCCCCAATGTGGTAATCGTATCTGACTGAAGATGTTTTCCTGATGATATGAGAACCAAAGAGTTTTCTCGTTCCCCTTTTTTAACTGAAATATATCCTAAAATATAATTGATAATGGCGGTTGCTGCAATAATGGCAATTCCCCAATCTAATTCGCTAAGCGTTTTTCCGGTCACCAAACTGTGGATCCCTTCATAGATAATCATTACTCCTGCAATGGCAATCAATGCTCCTTCAATTCCGGAGGTGACAAATTCTACTTTTCCGTGTCCGTAAGGATGGTCTTCGTCTTTTGGTTTTGATGCCAAATGCAAAGAATATAATCCCATAAAAGCACTGATAACATTAACAATACTTTCCATAGCATCAGAAAATACAGCATCGGAATCTGTGAGTTTCCACGCGATGATTTTTCCGATGAATAAAATGACTCCGAAAACGGCAATGATTTTCTGGAAGCCTATTTTGTCTTTATTGATATTTTTTGTTGCCATTTTTCTTTAATAGTTTGAAATTTAAATAAATATCAAAATTTTCAATGCTTTTTTGATAGGATTTTATCCTATCCTTTGTTAAATCGTCCTTTCAGAACTTGTTTAGCCATCAACTGACAACTAATTACTATCAACCAAAAATTATTTGATAAAAAAAAGAATCTCTTTTGGAGACTCTTTTCTTTTTTGTTAGTTTATACTAAGTTGTTTGCTACCAAGTATTCTGCAATTTGTACTGCGTTGGTTGCAGCGCCTTTTCGCAGATTGTCTGCTACAATCCAGAGGTTTAGTGTTTTCGGTTGCGAGAGATCTCTTCTGATTCTTCCGACGAAAACTTCGTCTTTGCCTTCTGAATAGAACGGCATAGGATATTCGTTATTTTTTACGTTATCCATTACGACAACTCCCGGAGTTTCAGATAAGATTTTTCTTACCTCATCCAATTCAAATTCGTTTTCAAATTCGATGTTTACACTTTCAGAATGACCTCCCTGAACGGGAACTCTTACCGCTGTTGCTGTTAAATTGAATGTATCGTCACCTAAAATTTTCTTAGGCTCTTTCATTAATTTAATTTCTTCTTTAGTATAATCATCATCCGAAAATACATCACAATGCGGTAATGCATTTTTGAAGATCTGATAAGGATAAACTTTAGCAACAGAATCATCTCCGCTAATTTCTCCGTTCAACTGATCTACAGCAGCTTTTCCGGTTCCAGTTACAGACTGATAGGTAGAAACAATGACTCTTTTTAAGTCGTATTTTTTATTCAACGGACCTAAAACCATTACCAACTGAATGGTAGAACAGTTTGGGTTGGCAATGATCTTGTCTTCTTTTGTTAAAACATCAGCATTGATCTCCGGAACAACTAATTTTTTAGTTGGATCCATTCTCCAAGCTGAAGAATTATCGATTACGGTAATTCCTGCTTCAGCAAATTTGGGAGCGTATTCTAAAGAAGTATCGCCTCCTGCAGAGAAAATTGCAATATCAGGTTTGGCAGCTATAGCGTCGTCGATGCTTACGATAGTATAATCTACCTGTTTATACTTCACCTGTTTACCAATAGATCTTTCCGAAGCTACCGGAATTAATTCTGTTACAGGGAAATTTCTCTCTTCGAGAACTTTAAGCATCACTTGTCCAACCATTCCTGTTGAACCTACTACAGCTACTTTCATTGTTGTTTAAAAAAAATTAAGTTAATATAATTAAGCTCCAAAGACTCTTGTCCATGGAAATGCAAAAGCAAATAAACCTACTGCAATTAATCCCATGATTACAATTCCTAAAGAAATGGTATCATTAGATTTTACTTTTTTGTTGATGATGGTCATCAAAACTGCAGCAATTAACATAGAAAATGGATGTTCTACATACTGAAATCTAAGATCCGCATTTTTCATAACAGCTCCCATATCCAATCCTTTAGTAAAGTTCATGATCAGCATAACGATCCCGATCGTAAACTGAACGTGGAAGAAGATCATAGTAAATAAAGTAACTTTCTTCAGTAACTTGTTTACTTTCCCGCTATATCCGAACATTACGGTTAATAAAGCGACGATGAATAGTGCTGTTAATCCAAGTTCCAAATAGGCAAATCCTTTATGGGCACTCAGTAAAATTTTGTAAAAATCCATACTTCTATTTTTTCTATTTTTAAAGTATACAAATATAAAAAAATCCCAGCGATAAAGCTGGGATTTGATATGTAATAAAAATGAATTTATTAGAAGTTGAAAGATAAATTGGCTGCCCAAGTTCTTCCGAATCCAAAGAATACTCTGTTTGAAGTATCAATACCTTTGTAGAAATTCGCTGGATTGTTGATGTAAGTATTATACAATGCCTGTGCTTGTGCATCTGTATTTGTAGGAGTTTTGAAATCTCCAACATTTTTCACAAAATTATTTGTTGCTCCATCAGCGATGTAAGTAGTGTCAAACAAGTTATAAACGTTTGCTCCTACTGTAAAGTACTGAGCTGTGTTTTTTAATCTGATTTTAAATGACGCTCCTATATCAAAAAGATTGAAATCTGGCAATTGAAGAGACCCTCTTTCTTGATTAGCGACCGTAGTGAACGTTGCTGCATCGATAGAAGAATATAACTTCCCAACATATCTCCAAGTACCATAAATATTAAGGTCTCTTACAGGTCTCGCCGTAACACCTAAAGATGCTGTAACTTGTGGAATACTGTTATTACTACTTCCTCCTACTTTTACTCCATCCAAATAAAGTGTGTTGGTAGTTTTATTACCTACTACAGCAACTGGATTGTTGTTGTCATCAAAATTAGATCCTGTAGCATTACCTTTATATTGGTAGTCACCATAAGATAACATACCCTGGAATTCTAAGAAATGGAATGGTTTATAAACTGCATCTACTTCTACCCCCATGTGTAATTGGGTAATACCACTGATTTCAGAGTATCCATTTACCTGAGCAATTCCTCCAGGTGCTGCTGGATCAGCAATATCGAATATTTGACTACCTCTTCTTAACCATCTGTCTTTCCATTCAGTTCTGTAAAGGTTAACATTTGCTGATAATTTAGGAGACCTGAAACCGTACCCAATTTCTGCTGAGAAGATTTTCTCGTTAGTCAAACTAGGATTCAATACCTGATAGTTGCTAGGATATACAGAGTTCATAAACGGCTGCTTGCTGTAATAACCTACGTTTGCAAATACGTTGTGATAGTCGTTAATGTTATAGTTAGCTCCCCCTTTGATGTTATAACCAAATAGATCTTTAAATCCTGTTTTAGTATTCACAATCTGTCCTGTAGTTGGACTAGGTTGTCTAGTTACACCGTCTTTAACGAAGTTATCTATTCTCTGATAAGATTGGTTTGATACTGATCCTTGTAAGAATGCAGATAATTTATCTTTAGTATATTCTACCTGAGCAAAACCGCTATACCAAAGAACTTCTCCATCATTACTAAATCCTACTTGGTCAGTTATAGGAGCTGTTTTCCCGCCAAAAGGGTTCCAAGAAAGTTTTTTGTAATCATATACATTGCTTACTACATTAGGAGCAACATTAGCGTTTTTGTTATCTTTGTAACCTGTAGCACCATAAAGATCTGATATTACCTGATAGTGATATCCGTAATAATATCTGTCATCAGTTCCTACTGAGAAACTCCAATTGTCGTTTACTTTATGTTGGAAATTAGCTAAAATACCATACCAGTTGTGAGAATTAACATTTGCTCTTCTAATAAGTGTTCCACCATTTGCTGCATTAGGCGCATATGGGTTTACAGCTGCATTAGCTGCGAAAATTGCATCATAATCGAAATGACCTGTGTTATCGTAGAAACCAGTCATACCTTTGTTTGCGACTCTACCTAGGTCACCGGTACCACCACCTCTACCGTTAGACATATATAAAACTGTACTTAACTTAGACTTTTCATTCATCGTCCAGTCCCAGTTTAACATCATTACCGGTTTTGAATAATAGTTTGATCTGTTTGCAATAGCATATCTGTCGCCATTAGCTCCAGTTTTATATCCGAAATCAGAATTGTATTGTCTGTACGGAGAACCATCATTATCCGGATTGAATTTAATATAATTAAAAATCGTTGAAGCGTATGTTCTTTGATCGTGCCATTGTGGAGAAGACGTCAAAGTAAACTGGAAGTTATGCTTTTTGTTTGCCTCCCATCCTAATGCAAAATAATAAGCATATGATTCAAAGTCAGTATTTTCAATATAAGTACCTCCAGCAGTTCTACTCATTAAGAATGAAGAAGCCCAACCATTGTCACTTTTTCCGGTATTGTAAGCGAATGAAGTTTTTAAATAATCATTATTACCTACTCCTAATCGTACTACACCACCTTTCTTCATATCTGCTGTACGAGTAATGAAGTTCATTGTACCTCCAACAGAAGCGATTCCTAATTTAGAAGAACCTAAACCTCTCTGAGTTTGCATGAAACTAGTTACATCAGCAAGACCAGTCCAGTTAGAAAAATAAACAGAACCACCTTCCATATCATTTACAGGCATACCGTTTACCATTACAGCGATGTTTCTTGATTCGAAACCTCTCATGGTGATACCTCCATCTCCAAAACCACCTCCTGATTTTGTAGCGTACACTGATGGCGTTGTGTTTAAAATCTCAGTAAGTTCCTGATTTCCTAATCTTTCGATGATTTGTGCTGCCTTAATAGTAGAAGCAGCAACTGGTGTTTTTCTATCTTTAGCGATATCGGTTACACCTTGTAAAATAACTTCCTCAATGTCTTTAGACTTGGTTTTTACCGAGTCTTGAGTTTCTTGTGCGTAATATACACTTGCCGTAGAAAGCGTGATTAACACAGTTAGCATCGATTTGTTGATTAATTTCATAATCGTAAGTAATAGTTAGAATTAAATTTTATGCAAAATTCGACAAATAAAATTTAACTATTATTAACTGAATGTTAATTTTTAACTATTCTTAACAAAGCTTAATCTGTTGATTTTCAGAACAAAATACAAAAACCGAATTATGAGGTGAAAAAAATCATATTATTTAATTTTTAACAAAATACCTTTGTTTTTATTAAAAATATAATGTTTTACATAACAGCTTTTAAACTTAAATCGATATTATTAGCAGAATGAGTAAGTGCTCCGACAGAGATAAAAGTAACTCCTGTGGTAGCAATATCTTTCAGCTGATCTCTTGTAATTCCACCGGAAGCTTCGCTTTCACACGTGCCATCGATTAGCTTAACTGCTTTTTTCATTGTGGCAACATCCATATTATCGAGCATAATTCTATCGACCTTTGCATTAATTGCTTCCTGTACTTCTTCAAGATTTCTGGTTTCGACTTCAATCTTCAGCTTTTTCTTCGACTTTTTCACATAGTCTTTTGCCATTTTTACGGCGTTGGTAATACTTCCGTTATAATCAATGTGATTGTCTTTCAACATAATCATATCATACAAACCGTATCTGTGATTGGTTCCGCCACCGATAGCAACTGCCCATTTTTCACAAACCCTGAAATTAGGTGTGGTTTTTCGCGTATCTAAAAGTTTTGTTTTTGTACCGATTAATCTAGAATCCCAATCATGAGTTAATGTAGCGATCCCACTCATTCTCTGCATACAATTGAGAACTAATCTTTCCGTTGAAAGAATAGATCTTGCACTTCCTGTTACAATAAATGCGATATCGCCTGCTTTTGCAACGTCACCGTCTTTAATATAATTTTCAACTACTAAATTTTTATCAAAAGTTTTAAAAATAATTTCGGCCAGCTCAACACCTGCCAAAATACAGTTTTCTTTTACCAAAAGTTTTGCACTTTGCTGAAGGTCTTTAGGAATTGTAGACAAAGTAGAGTGATCTCCATCCTGAATGTCTTCTTCTAAAGCATTTTTTATAAACTGCTTTAAAACTTTATCTGTAGCGTAGCTTGGTCTTTTCATGATCCTTATTTAATAATCAATTATGCTTGAACTAAATCTTTATTGTAAAATGCACCTTTATTTTGAGTCATTTCCATCGATTGGGTGATAATCAGATGTGCAACTGTTGTAAGGTTTCTTAATTCTGAAAGTTGCGGCGAGAGGATAGAGTAATGATAAATTTCGTCAACGGCAGCAGCAATTTCTGCATGTTTCTGCAATGCCATTTTCAGCCTGTTATTACTTCTAACAATTCCTACCAGATTACTCATCATTTCCTGAAGCTGTTTTCTGAGGTAAGAAACAATCACCATTTCGTCAATGATTTTCATTCCTTCTTCATTCCATTCCGGAACGGCTTTTAAATCATCAAAATTAAAATTATTTTCTTTTAATAATTCTACCGTTTTCATCGCTGCGTTGTGGCCAAAAACCAAACCTTCCAATAAAGAATTTGAAGCCAGTCTGTTTGCTCCATGAAGTCCGGAATTGGTGCATTCTCCGACAGCGAATAAATTATTCAATGAAGATTGTCCGTCTTTATCAACATCAATCCCACCCATCAAGTAATGACATGCCGGAACTACAGGAATCAATTGAGTGAAAGGATCAACCCCTTCACTTTTACATTTTTTATAAATATTTGGGAAATGTTCTAGAAATTTTTCCTGATTCATTTCACGACAATCGAGACCAACATATTCATCACCTGTGATTTTCATTTCGGCATCAATAGCTCTTGCAACGATGTCTCTAGAAGCCAATTCTTCCCTCTCATCATACTTCTGCATAAACTTCTCCCCTCTTTTGGTCCTCAATTTTGCTCCGTCACCACGAACTGCCTCAGAAATTAAAAACAACATTCCATCGATTTTGCTATACAAAGCAGTCGGATGAAACTGATAATATTGCATATTGGTCACTTTCCCTTTTGCACGAGCAACGAAAGCGATTCCGTCTCCGGTTGCAATGGTAGGATTGGTCGTATTTTTATAAACATGCCCTGCTCCACCAGTAGCAACCAACGTAATCTTGGAAGTAATTTTTTTTATTGTTTTTGATTTTTCATCTAAAATATAGGCACCATAACAATTAATTTCACCTTCATTTAATTCTTTTCCGGGAACATGGTGCTGCGTAATGATATCGATTACGTAATGATGATCGAGAATTTCTATATTCGGGCTATTTTTAACCGTTTGAAGCAAAGCTCTTTCAATCTCAAAACCAGTAATATCTTTGTGATGTACAATTCTGTTTTCCGTATGACCTCCTTCTCTTCCTAAAGCAAATTCGCCATTTTTCTTATCAAAATTGGCACCCCATTCTACAATTTCATTAAACCTTGCAGGAGCTTCTCTTACCACCATTTCTACAACATCACGTTTGTTTTCGCCGTCGCCGGCTCTCATGGTATCTTCGATGTGCTTTTCGAAATTATCATTTTTAGAATCGGTAACCACCGCCAAACCACCTTGAGCATATTTGGTATTGCTCTCGTCCTCGTCTGATTTTGTTACAATGATTATTTTGGCATCGGGGAATTGTTCTGAAACTTTTATGGCATAAGATAATCCGGAAATTCCGGAACCAATCACTAATACATCCGCTTTTATCATATTCTTGCTTTAAGACAATCGTCTAAATAATTAAATAAATTTAAACAATTTTTCGTTTGGTTTTCTTACTTTTTTCATGTGTTGGAATTGATCTTCTTCTGATCTGTAGCCCAAAGCCAAAGTAACCGTTACTTTTTCTTTTTCAGAATCTATATTTAAAATCTCTTCAATGATATCTTGCCTGAAACCTTCCATTGGACATGTATCAACACTTTCAATCGCAGCTGCATACATTAAATTGGCTAAAACGATATAAGATTGTTTTTCTGCCCAGTTTAAAATATCATCGTGTTCCTGTCTTCCAAAATGACCTGTAATACTATTCCTGAATAAATCTAAACTTTCTACAGGCTGATGACGCACTTCGGAGATGTGTCTGAAATATCCATCAAGATATGTCTCTTCAATATTTTTTTTTGAAACTAAAATAATGAGATGTGAACATGTAGAAATTTGTGAAGGATTGTAGAAAGCCGGTATTAACTTCTCCTTCATTTCTAAACTTTCCACTACGAATATTTTATAAGGCTGAAGTCCCAGTGAGCTTGCCGCCAGTTTTCCAGACTCAAGAATATTGAGAAGGATGTCTTGCGGAATAATCATTTCGGGGTTGAATTTTTTTACAGAATATCTTCTGCTTAAAGCTTCCAAATAATTCATAACAACAAATTTAAGAATTGATGCTGAATAAAGCCTGCTTTAAGTAAAATATCTATTTGGAAATTCTCTAAATAAAAAAGGATCTGCCTCAATGATGAGACAGATCCTTTATAAATCTTAATGAATCAGTTAATTACTGGCCTTTAATTTTGAAATCATCAATTTCCCACGTTGCAGCAGCAGCAGATGTTGATGTATATTTAAATGCAATTCTTACATTTTTCCCTAAGAATGCTGATAAATCTACGTTTCCTGAACTTACCCAGTCACCAAATGCAGCATTGTTTGTATCTAATGCAGCAGGTAAAAGAACCCAAGTAGTTGTTGCAGGATTTCCTGTATAATTTTCTGTAGCATAAACCTGTAAAGCATTTCCGCCGTATCTTACATCACTAATAAAGTTTACAGCTGCTTTAGTTTTACCTACTAAACTCACTGATTTAGAAATTAACCAGTCTTCGTTTGCAGCATTTCCTAGTGGAGCACTCATTACCGCATAATAATTGGTTCCATTACCTTGGCTTGAAGTATTCCAAACCTGAGTACCAGCAACATTAACAGCCGTCCAATCTGAACTAAAACCACCTGCAGCAAAACCATCACTATACAATACTGGAAGTGGTGTATAAACTGAGCCATCACATCTTGGATCATCTAAATCTGCACCCAAAACATCTGTAATCCAAAGTTGGTAAGTACCATTAAATATACTTAAAACCCCATAAACATCACCTTTCCCAGATTCAATAACCTGACCTGCAAAATCAGCAAAGTTACTTGTTCTCAATAAAACTTTGTTTCCTGAACAGTCTTCTAAAGTTCTGTTTGTAACTGCACCAGAAGCATATACTTTTTCTAAATCTCCGGCAATGAATTGAAGATCTTTGATCTTAACCCATCTACCAACATCAGCCATTGTAAATTGAGTGATTGCTTTTTCAGTAGCCGTAACCGCAGTAATTGCTTTTTTAGAATCGAAGAAATATTTGTAAACATCTGCTTCAGCAATTCTACCAACTGCTCCACTGAATGGAACTCCCAACTGAATCTCTCCGTTAACAGCTCCTACATATAAGTTCTTAAGCTTCACATAAACTTCTTTACCTACAACAAATCGAGGATCATTGAACATATCTGCTTTATCAATATTAATTCTAATACCTCCTGTAGCATCTTCAACATAAATATATTTGAAAAGGTTTGCAGATTTATCATTAGCGATTACTTTTGCTTTCAATACAAAATCACCAGTGATTAAAGTAAGCGGGCTTGTTACCAATTGCTTTACTTCTGCAACTGTTTTCTGAGTTAAGCCATTATCGCTGTATTCACAAGGGTTTGATGCAATACCATCGAGTCTTGGGAATTTAGTCATCTCAAGATCTGTAGCCTTATTGATATACATTTGGTATGTACTATTGAATTTACTATAAATACCAACAAATTTACCATTTCCTGAAGGCAAGATTTGATTTGCAAATGATGCATAACCACTGTTTCTTACCACTCTTGTTGTAGCTGTACTGTTATCTCTGATAAGTCTATCAACCGTAACTCCGTTTGGAGCATAATTTGTGCATAAGATTCTGCTGTCGAATTCAGCATTATCCATTTGAATCAAACATCCGATATACTGATCGTTCGCAGAAACCATCTGTAATGAAGTCATGATTTTAGGAACAATATTCGCTCTAACAGAACAAGATCTGAAAATTTTTGCAGGTACAAGTTTTTCAGGAATTCTTGATACTGAAGTTGCTGCAGTTTCAGTTCCATTTTTCACTCCTAATTGTACAACACCACCATAAGTTCCTAAAGATAAACCTGCAAGTTTAATATAAACTTTAGAACCTTGAGGATAGTTTGTATATGTACTTACAGCATCTACACTGATCACAAATCCTTGAGTAGGATTTTCAGGCTTATCCTGAATGTAAATTGTTTTGTAAATATTTCCTGTTTCATCTGTTGATGAAACATATCCTTCTACAATATCAGTAGAATTATCTGGAAAAGTGAAAGATGTAGTTGTATATTTCGCTCTCAACTGAGTAAGCGTCATTGTCGCAGTAAGATCTGCGCACTGATAGCCATCAAGATTGGGCTCATTATATTTATCATCGTGTACGCAACCGGCAATTACCAACGCTGCAATCATCACGAAAATATACTTTAAAATTGAATTATATTTTTTCATTATTACCTTGTTTTAGAATCTTAAATAAACATTTGTAAAGAAAGTAGTTCCTCTGTCATACCAAAGTTTTGGTCCAAAATATGGTGTTTGTCTCTGAGATTCTTCAAGAACACCGGGGAAATTAGCCAATCTCCCTTGTTCAAAACCACCTGTAACATAATTTCTGTTGTTCAGAATATTATTTACCGATACACTTATCCCCAATCTGTATTCACCAATTCTGAAAGATTTTCCTGCATTAGCATTTAACATAAACTGATCATCAAATTTCTTTTGCGCAGTTAATTGCTGAATAAGTTCTGGTGTAACACCTGCATAAGGATCATTTGTCCCAGGATCTGTATACATATAAGGAGTCTTATTCAATGCTGAGAAATCAAGATATTGATCCATCAAATAATTTGCCGATGCTCCTACCCACCAATATTTAGGTGAATTATATTTTAAACCGAATGAAAATGCTTTTTGTGGAGTTCCTGCGACTTTATAATCTTTGATATTTGCTTTTCCATAACTTCTATATCTCGATATAGTATTTAAATCATCAAAAGAATATACATCTGGACGATTTGTGTATTTGTATTCCCCAATACTAGCAACTCCAGTTGCATTTAATGTTGGTGTAATTTTCACGTCAAAACCAAGCTCTGCACCAATGTATCTTTTATCAACACCCGTCATAGCCTCATTAATCAAAGTATTTGCAGATCCTGTCTGGTCACTTACCGCAGCATAATATCTAGAAATTTCTGTAGAATTACTTATTTTAGTATAATAACCAGAAAGTCTTAGTTTAAGAACCTGACCTCTCATAATATAGCTTAAATCATTTGAGTTAATGATTTGGTTTTTAACTCCGGGAGTCAAAAAATCTACCGCTCTTGGATTGATGTACAATTCATTCAACGTAGGAGCTAAGCTAAAGAATGCACCATTATAAACAATAAAGTTTTTACCATTGATCTTGTAAGTCACTTTACCTTTAATACCTGCATCTAAAGCATCATAAATTGCACTTTTCCCTTTAGAATTATCTTTAAAAGCAGCAATTCCACTTCTGTAATCACCATCTCTCTGAGATTCTGAGTAAGAACTAAAGATAGATGCTACAACATTAAATTTGTTGAAATCTACTTCTGTAGAAACATTTAATGAATAGTGATCTTTCAAAAGCTCATAAGAATATTGTGTTCTGTCTCCTACTCTTACTTGTGTATTTGTATCATCCGTATTGTATTGCACATCGTTATTGAATGCATTAAGATTATTAGCATAATTCGCTCCTAATAAATCTTTAACCCTTCTGAAGTTATCTGATCTTAAATTCTGATAATTAAAGTTAACATTTAATTTCCAGTTTTCTTTTAATCTTGTATCAAAGTGAGAAGCAAAGTTGAACGTTTTATCTCTATTTACATCCTCTACGATTGTATAAACGGCACCTCTTTGAGAGCCATCCATATTTTGATTGTTAAGGTAGTTTGCCTGATAAAGACTATTCCAGTCGATTTGTGACTGAGCTCTGAATTCGTCAGCTGTTAAAAGACCATAACTTGGTAATTTTCTGTAATAAGTAGGGTTTGGATCTGCTGCGTGGAACCAGTCTAGCCTACTTCTTGCATCGCTTCCGATTTGGTAAGAAACTGTATTGATCCAGTTTGAATTTTTACCGATCTTCAAATAATCAGTAAGCATAAACATCGGTTCGAATACTTTTCTGATTCTTGAGTTTCTCTTTTCACCATCTTGCCATCCCCAGTATGAGTTGTAATCTTTACCCATAATGTCATAAACTTCCTGAGTATTTGGAGAATTTGATGCTCTATAAGTAGGAGAACCAAAACCAGTGAAGTTAATTGAATGTCTTTCGCTGAATTTTTTCTCAACTGAAGCAAAATAAGCATAAGCATCTTGGTAAACACCATCGATGATTGCCTGATCTCCCCATCTTCTGCTTCCAGAAACTGTAAAGGCCCAACCATTTTTAGTCATTCCTGAAGAATAAGTTGCCATTGCTCTGTGCAAATAACTTCTATTCGTAAATGAATAGGCTAAAGATGTCTGTTTTCTGTAAGAAGAAGCTCTTGTATTGTAATAAGCAACACCTCCTAAATTACCGAAAGCATATTCTGAAGGGGTAATGTTATCTACATTTTCATAAGGATATCTTGTTACATCATTCAAACCACCCCAGTTGTTGAAGTCAATTCTTCCATCATCATTTTTAGACATCGAAACACCATTAAACATTACGTCTTCGAAACGGTTATCTACCCCTCTCGGTCTGAACCAATATGCTCCCAATTCAAAAGCAGAAACATTTTGAAATGCATCTCTACCTGAGCTCAAAAGCCCTACAGTAGGCTGCATTGCAGATCCTCCGTCTTCAGTATCAGTTGCAGAGTCATCAATCACAACAACTCCGGCATCTGTTCCCAAACTATTGTTTAGCACAATAACACCTAAGTCTTTTCTTTTCTCATCGGCTGTTACATCAAACTCTAAGATTTTAGATTCAAAATTTGGTTTTGTAACTGTAATAAGATAATGTCCTGGCTTCAAATCTACAAACTGGAAGTAACCGATTTTGTCTGCAGTTACATCATCGACAGATTGTTCAAGATCAACCTCTGCTCTCTCTACAGGCTTACCATCCTGACCTTTAACATACGCATAAACAGTAGTTTGCGCATAATAATAAGAGGCAGGTAATAGTGTAAACAAAGAGATTAGGGATAGTTTTTTAATCATAATAAACTTATTTTTTACACCTTCTTTATTTAAGGGGCAACAAATTTAGGATTATTTTCATTAACTAAAACATTTTTAGTACTTTATTCTATTAATTATTCTTAACACTTAATAATACCCTCAATAAAAAGTCAGTATTATGATTTAATTCAAAAATGCTTCTTAAGATTAATTTAATCTCTAAATGATTTTAAAATTTGTAATTTTAGCCCCTCAATTTTTTGAATATTTGAACAACATGAAAAAATATCTTATCATTTTTGCGGTATTGTGTTTTAATTTTGGGTTTTCTCAGCAGAAACAAGTTAAAAGAGCGGCCGTAGCTTTCCTGAATGTAGAAAATCTTTGGGACACTATTGCGTCTGCAGATTATATTGACGGAACACTTCCTTTTTCTAATCCTAAATTTCACAGAAGCGTACCTATCGATTCTCTGAAGTTTTTGGAAACAACTGAAGACTACAAGGGAGAATGGAGCAATGAACTTTTAGTTGGAAAGAAAGTAATTCGTCATCAAATTTTAGCTACCGACTTTACAGCAAACAGCCCAAAAAGATGGGGAACGAAATACTACAACCAAAAATTAGCTAACGAAGCAAAGGTAATTTCTGAGCTTGGAAGACAGTACACCAACGACAACCCTGCAATTTGTGGTTTAATTGAGGTAGAAAACAGACAGGTAATTGAAGACCTTATTAAGCAACCTGTTTTAGCAAAAAGCAATTATGGAATTGTGCACTACAATTCTTACGATGCAAGAGGAATTGACATTGCAATTATTTATCAGAAAAACAGATTTGTAGTTCAGAACACTTATACTAAAGAAATAAAAATCTATAATGAAGATGGTAAAAGACAATACACAAGAGATGTTTTGGTAGCAATCGGACTTTTAGATGGTGAAAAAATTGCAGTTTTTATGAATCACTGGCCTTCAAGAAGTGGTGGTGAAGCTGCTTCCCTGCCAAAAAGAAATGCTGCTGCTGCCGTTTTGAAAGCGGAAATGGATAAATTATCTGCAGAATTTCCCGGAATTAAATTAATTTCAATGGGTGATTACAATGACGATCCGGTAAGTCCGAGTTTGAAAAAACATTTAGGTGCAGTAGAAAATCCTGAAGATTTATCTGATAAAACTCCTTACTATAATTTAATGTACAAATTATATAAAGCAGGAGTTGCTTCTTTAGCCTATAGAGACGCTCCGAATTTATTTGATCAGATTATCGTTTCTCAGAATTTATATTCAAAAGAAAAATTGACTCCTACTTACAGTATTTTTAAAGCAGAAATCTATGCCCCGTCTTATTTAGTTAATAAAGAAGGACAATGGAAAGGTTACCCGCTTCGTTCTTGGGATGGTGACAGATTCACCGGTGGTTACAGCGATCACTTCCCGGCTGTATCGGTTCTTCAGAAAGAATACATCAAAAAATAAAACAAGGCACTCTATTTGGAGTGCTTTTTTTGTGTAAATTACTCATTATGAAAAATTTAATCATCATATTATTTACAGTTCTTATTCCATTACATTCATTCGCTCAGAATAATCCTAAAAACGAAAAGAAAGATTCTACAATGAAACCATCAAAAAACGATGATGGAGAATGGGATCTGATTGTAATCGACACTCAGTTTGATTATTTTATGAATGCTATTGCAAGACCAATGAATCAGTATACTGAAGCTAATTTGAAAAGTAGAAATGCAATTTTGGTCAATGAATGGAATTCTTATTTCATGTCGGGAAGATATCATAATATCATTGAATCTTCAATAGATTATGACCCAAGAGAGAAATACGGAATTAAATTTGAGTACAAACTGTATCAGGTTTTCGCCTATGTTAATTGGAAGTACAAACTGAGAATGAATGGATTGAGCGCAAGTGACACATTCAGGTAATAAAAAAAGGTTCAGAAAATTCTGAACCTTTTTTTATTTGAAGTAATAGAAGATTATTTGTTGAATAATTCTTCTACTTTATCCCAGTTTACAACATCGAAGAAGGCAGATACATAATCAGGTCTTCTGTTTTGATAATTTAAATAATAAGCGTGCTCCCAAACATCCAATCCTAAAACCGGAGTTCCTTTTGCATCAGCAACAGGCATTAATGGATTGTCTTGGTTTGGAGTAGAAGTTACAGAAACAGATCCGTCTTCATTTTTCACCAACCAAGCCCATCCTGAACCAAATCTTGTTTTAGCAGCTTCAGAAAAATCATTTTTGAATTTTTCAAAACCACCATAATTTTCGATAGCAGCTTTTACGCTCCCTACAGGCTCTTTGCTTCCTCCTGGAGTTAAAATCTCCCAGAAAAGAGAGTGGTTGAAGTGACCACCACCGTTATTTCTTACAGCAGGTTTTTCAACACCCGTTCTGCAGATTTCTTCGATAGACAATCCTTCAAGATCAGTTCCTTCGATTGCTTTATTTAAGTTATCAACATACGCTTGGTGATGTTTTGAATGGTGGATTTCCATTGTTTTTGCATCAATTGTTGGCTCTAAAGCTTCGTAAGCATATCCTAATTTTGGTAATTCAAATGACATAAGTTTATTTTTAATGTTATGACTCAAAGTTAGCCAATATTCAAGCCAATATCAAAAATTGAAGATTACTTTAATAAATCTTTAACATTGATAATAACAAAAAGGTGTCTAAATGTCGATAAATCCATTATTTTTTTAAATTTGTCGTTATGAAGAAAATTTATACAATCTCTGCATTATTTTTATTATTGATAAGCTGTAACTCTGACCGTATTTCTAAAGATGAATACGCTTTACTCAATGAATCAGTCAGCGAAATTCTAAAGCCATACGGAATGACCTATCTTTCACAGGATGAAATGAATGAAATTGCCGCCAATAACGGAATTGATTTAAACAGAACGATGAATGAAAAAGATGCAAAAATCATTGAAGACGCAATTGCAATGAGAAGAAAATTTGAGTTTGCTATTTCCGACAGCATCGAAGCTTCTTCTGCGAAAAGTAACGTATACCGTTCTCTTTTAGAATTAGATAGCATTGTTCCCGCAAAAGAAAATTTAAAAGCAACGAGTTTAGATTTAACTAAAATAAAATTCCCTGAAAATTACGAGAAGGTAGAAAAACCAAGCGAAAATGGCGAATTTCTTGGCAAGATCACTTTAAGCAGACCCATCATCGACAAATCGGGCGAGAAGGCAATTATTTATTATCAGAAATGTAAGAACATTACCGGTAACGATTGTATGCCAAGATTTATCCGCTTCCGAAAAATTCATAACGAATGGGTTAAAAGAAGTTAATACAAAAAAGCAGTCAAAATTTTGACTGCTTTTATATTTTTAAAGTAAAATACTTTATTATCTGTTCATCGACATCAAGAACTCTTCGTTATTTAAAGTTCCTCTGATGTTTTTGTTGACAAATTCCATTGCTTCGATAGGATTCATCTCTGAAAGATACTTTCTGAAAATCCACATTCTCTGTGAAGTTACCTCATCAAGCAATAAATCGTCTCTTCTTGTACTTGAAGAAACCAAATCGATGGCAGGATAAATTCTTCTGTTCGCAATTTTTCTGTCTAACTGAAGCTCCATGTTTCCGGTACCTTTGAATTCCTCAAAAATAACCTCATCCATTTTAGAACCTGTATCAATTAAAGCAGTTGCGATAATCGTTAACGATCCTCCGTTTTCAATTTTTCTTGCAGCTCCGAAGAATCTTTTTGGTTTGTGAAGAGCATTTGCATCAACACCACCAGAAAGTACTTTTCCAGAAGCAGGAGTTACGGTATTGTAAGCTCTCGCCAATCTTGTAATTGAATCTAAAAGAATCACCACATCATGGCCACATTCTACCATTCTCTGAGCTTTCGCTAAAACAAGGTTAGCCACTTTTACGTGTTTATCTGCAGCTTCGTCAAATGTAGAAGCAATTACTTCTGCATTTACGCTTCTTTCCATGTCGGTAACTTCTTCAGGACGTTCGTCGATCAAAAGAACCATCATATAAACTTCTGGGTGATTGGCTGCGATAGAGTTTGCAATATCTTTAAGCAACATTGTTTTACCGGTTTTCGGCTGAGCAACGATCATCGCTCTTTGCCCTTTTCCGATAGGTGCAAAAAGATCTACAATTCTTGTTGACATCGTAGAATTATCTCCCGAAAGATTAAATTTCTCTTCAGGGAATAATGGCGTAAGATATTCAAAAGCAACACGATCTTTAATATATGCTAAATCGCGACCGTTAACTTCTGTTGGTTTTAGTAATGAGAAATATTTTTCACCTTCTTTCGGAAGTCTTACAATTCCTCTTACGGTATCTCCGGTTTTTAAACCAAAATTTCTGATCTGTGCTGTAGAAACATACACATCATCCGGTGAAGAAATATAAGAGAAGTCTGATGAACGTAAAAATCCGTAGTTGTCTGGTAAAATTTCTAAAACCCCTTCAATACTAACCATTCCGTCGAAGCTGAACTCTTTTTTCTGTTCGTGCTGCTCCTCGTGTCTTTCAGGCCTTTCAGCATGTTGCTGTCTGTTCTGATTAGGATTTTGGTTTTGATTAGGGTTGTTTTGATTAGAATTCTGATTTTGGTTATTGTTCTGATTTCTATTTTGAGAATTTCCACTGTTTTGTTGTGGATGGTTTTGACCTTTTTGTTGTTGAGGCTGACCTTGTTGTGCTTGTTGCGGTCTTTTAGGTCTTTCCTCTTTAGCTTGTGCAGGTGCATTTGGCTGAGAATCTATATTTAAAGGAAGTTCTATTGTTCCTTTTGCTTCAATTTCACTGCTTTGCGCAGGAGGCGAAACTCTTTTTCTTTTTTGTCTGTTGTTAGAAGGAGCAGCTTTCTCTTCAGCTTCAGTCTGTGGTATTTCTGCTTTTACTTCTTCTACAGGAACTTCTTCTGTTTTAATAACTTCCGGCTCTTTTGCAGGCTGAGTTTCTTTTGGCTCAGTTTCAGCTTTTGGTTCTACCTTAGGTTTTGCGGTCTTTTTAGGAGCAGCCTTTTTAGGAGCTGGTTTAGTTACCTTCTCTGCCGGTTGTTCCTCTACAACAACAGTCGGTGTTTCTGTGGTATTGAAATAATCTTTTGTAACTTTAGGGTTGGAAGCCTGAAAATCTAGAATAGCAAAAATTTTATCATTTTCATTGCTGGTTCTTGCAACCTTAACGCCCAAATCTTTTAAGATTTTAGTCAATTCCGTTACAGATTTTGACCTTAACGTTTCTATGTTAAACATATTTAATGTAAAAATGTAATTAGTTGTGAGTAAGAAAAGTAAGTCGGGTGACTTTTGTTTTCAAGTACATTGTATGTTGCAAATCTACACTTATTTTTGAATTGTGCAAAATTTATGTTATTTTTGCTTCTGAATTTGAAATTCTATGTTACAGAGAATACAGACCATTTGGATTTTGCTGTCTGTTTTAGCAGCAGCTTTCTTATATATTACGGGACAAGATGTAGATGTTTTCGGAAAAAATCCGATTATCAGTATCTCGTCAATTGTTTTAGTTTTGGTAGGAGCATTGAGTTTATTCAGTTTTAAAAACAGAAAAAGACAAATCTTGCTGAATAATATCAGCATCATTATAAACGCTTTGTTGATTGGTGTATTGGTGTACTGGATGCAAAACTTATCCGGAGGAATAGATTTTCCTGAGAAGGGTATTGAGCCGGTTTTCCCATCGATTGCGGTAATTTGTTTGTTTTTGGCAAATATTTTTATCAAGAAAGATGAGAGGCTCGTAAAATCTGTAGACAGACTACGATAACCTTACAACGATTTTTTGAGTGAGAACAGCTTCCTTTTGGGAGCTGTTTTTTTTATTTCCCAGAGATTTACGCAGATGATTAAAACAAAATAATATTATTAATTTCAGATAGAGAATAAAATCTGTGAGAATCCGTGAAATCTGTGGGATGTAAATAAATTAAGATTACTTGCAACATTTTATATAAAACCGCTACTTATTCAATTAGTATAAAGAAATAATATAATTTAAATATGAAAAAACTAATCTATCTTTCCCTATCATTTTTCGCAACTTCGGCTTTTGCACAGGATGTTTCCGAAGAGAGAGTAAAAACCGTCATCACAACTCTGGCTTCAGATGAAATGAAAGGCCGCGAAATTGGAACTCCGGAAAATGACAAAGCTGCAGAATACATTTCACAACTTTTTAAAGAAAACAATCTGGAATATTGTACAGGCAATTCTTATCTCGTTCCTTTTAATTATAAAGGAAAAACAGCTTACAATGTTTGCGCAGTTAAAAAAGGAAAATCTGAAAAATTTTTAGGATTTACTGGTCACTTTGATCATATCGGAGTAAGCAATAAATCCGGGGACAATATTAACAATGGCGCAGATGACAACGCAAGCGGAATCACGACTTTGGTAGGTATCGCCGATTATTTTAAAAATAAAAAACCCGACTTCTCAATGGTTTTCATGGCATTTAATGGAGAAGAAAAAGGAATGTTGGGTTCAATCGCTATTTCTGAAGACAAAAAGCTAGATCACATCTACAATAATCTTTCAGCGTTATTTAATTTTGAAATGGTTGCCACAGAAGCTGAGTTTGGAAAAAACACAGTCTTTATTACCGGTGATGAGTTTTCTGACCTTGATGAATTGTTTAATAAAAATGCGGTAAACGGATTAAAAATTTATCCCGATCCTTATGCGAAGCAACAATTATTTTACAGATCAGACAATGTAAGCTTTGTGAAAAAGAAAATTATTGCCCATTCTATTTCCACTGCAGACATGAGCAAAATTACTCATTATCATCAGGCAAACGATGATATGAGCATTGTAAATTCTGAAAATATGACGCAGATTATCAATAACTTTGCAAAAACTTTAGAGAAATTAAGCCCTAAAAATTTCAATCCGAAGTATAATGATAAAGTAAATTTCAATTAAAAACGTCTTATCATTATATTTTAATTAATTTTGCTTTCCAATTTTATTGAATGAACGAATATAAAAAAATACTCAAATTCGCCCGTCCGCATCAGAAATACATTTACGGAAGTTTATTCTTCAACTTGCTATATTCTGTGTTTCAGATTGCTTCTTTAGGAACCATACTTCCGGTTTTGGGGATGCTTTTTGGCACCATCAAACGTGAAAACTTCAAATCTGCTCCTGTATATTCTGGAGAGCTTGTAGATTTATTTTCTTACTTAAAGACCTATTCTAATTATTATATCCAGACTCTAGTTGATGATTATGGTACGCTGAATGTTTTAGCTTGGCTTTGCGTCATCACGGCATTCATGTTTTTACTGAGAAATATTTTCAGATACTTAGGATCTTTCCTTTTAATTAACTATCGTGTCGGTGTTACCAAAGATCTTCGAGGCGAGATGTATCGTAAGGTTTTGTCTTTGCCTGTTTCATTTTTTACAGAAAGCAGAAAAGGTGATATGATGTCTCGTATGTCGAATGACGTAGGTGAAGTAGAAGGAAATATTTTGGGAAGTTTGGTTGATTTGATCAACGCTCCGTTTATGTTAGTCAGTACATTGATAAGTCTTTTTTGGCTAAGTTCTGAACTTACTCTATTCTCTCTTTTGGTTTTACCAGTAATGGGAACTATGATTGCTTTAATTGGAAAAAGTCTTAAAAAAGATTCTCATGAAGCGCAGAACGAAATGGGAAATATCTTTTCTATTGTAGATGAAACCTTGAAATCATCAAAAGTGATCAAGATTTTCAGCGCTGAAAAAATAATGGACAACCGCTTTATGGGTTCCATGCAGAAATGGATCAACAGCTCTATAAGATTAGGTAGAAAAAAAGAATTAGCATCGCCAATGAGTGAGTTTTTAGGGTCAGTTACTTTTTTAATAATCGCATGGTATGGTGGAAAGCAAATCATTGTAGATCAAAGTATTGCTCCGGAAGATTTTCTTGTATTTTTAGCCATGTTCTTCCAAATTTTACCTCCGGTAAAAAGTTTATCATCTTCTATTTCTAATGTTCAGAAAGGGGAAGCTTCTCTACAAAGAGTTTTGGAAATCCTTGAAGCCGATGTGAAAATAGAGGAAATTGCAGAACCGGTTTCTATTTCTACTTTAGATAAACAAATACAGTTTAAAAATATTGGTTTTTATTACGATAAATCTAATTTAATCCTAAAAAATTTCAGTCTGACGATTCCAAAAGGAAAAACAGTTGCATTGGTCGGTCAAAGTGGAAGTGGAAAAACTACAATTGCCAATCTTTTGGCGCGATTTTATGATGTTTCAGAAGGTCAGATTTTAATTGACGAGACTGATATCAAACATCTAAAATTGACCGATTACAGAAAACTTTTAGGAATGGTTACCCAAGAATCTGTATTGTTCAATGATACTGTTTACAACAATATTTTGATGGGTAAACCTGAAGCAACGAGAGACGAAGTAATTGCTGCAGCAAAAATTGCCAACGCGGATCACTTTATTACTCAACTTCCGAATGGTTATGACACTAATATCGGTGATGATGGAGGAAAACTTTCAGGTGGACAAAAACAAAGAGTCTCTATTGCAAGAGCCGTGCTGAAAAACCCACCGATTATGATTTTGGATGAAGCAACTTCTGCTTTGGATACAGAATCTGAAAAGTTTGTACAGGATGCCCTTGAAAAAATGATGGAAAACAGAACTTCACTGGTTATCGCTCACCGACTTTCAACCATTCAAAAAGCAGACTGGATTGTAGTTATGGAAAAAGGTGATATCGTAGAACAGGGAAGCCACCAAGATTTAATGACAAGGAGAGGCACTTATCACAAGCTTGTGGAGCTTCAAAATTTCGACTAAACTAATTTAAATTATTTTAAAATGAACCCCATACAAGAGTACTTCTACAGAATACAAGAACCTGAAAGAAGTACTCTTTTATTTTTGCGTGAAAAAATTCTGGCATCTGACACAGAACACATTACTGAAACGTTAAGCTTCGGACTTCCCTTTATAAAGTACAAAAAGAAAATGCTGTGTTATTTTTATTACAGCAAAAAATATAAAAAGCATTACATCAGTTTTTATCATGGTGATAAACTGGACTACCCTGAGCTGACCCAAGACGGAAGAAAAAAGTTTAAGATTCTGTTAATTGATATTGAAGAGGATCTTCCCGTAGAGTTTATATTGAGTCTACTGGAGGAGATAAAGCAGTATATTAAAGGATAATTTTATTGTTCATTTCCAAATCTCTTTTCTTGTATTTTATCATAGGTCTTTACGTAATCAGGGTTTTCAGTTTTCATGATCTGATCCCAGAATCGAAAATACAGACCATAATTTCCTTTAAATTTATTATGATGAAGGTTGTGATGTACTGATGTATTCAATATTTTAAATATCATTGATTTCCTTAGCCATTTCGGAGCTACTTCATATCCTAAATGCCCATATACATTGATGATCAAAGAACTCACTACGAATATAGAAATACTGAGTGGGTGTAAAGGAATAACAAAAAGTAGGAGTGGTAAAATCAATCCCTCAGCTACGGCCTCGAAAAAATGAAAAGAGTAAGCTGCGAAAGGACTTGGGTTGGTTGATTTATGATGGATAAGATGTACATGCTTAAAAATTTTCCTATAATGCAAAAGTCTGTGCATCCAATAAAAGTAAGTATCATGAATAACTAGTCCCGTAACAATACTTCCCACAAACCAATATACAGAATAATCATCAACATTTTTGTAGATTTTAGTAAACTGATTTAATGGAGTATAGATTACTAAAAAAATCATGAACGCCATGATCAACGAGGAGGCTGCGGAGTGAAGCACTTCCCTTACAATATCCAACTTCTTAACTTCTTGCTGTTGAATTTTTGCATTATAAAGGGCTTTCTTAAATAAAAAGTAACAAATCCAATAACAAAATCCCGCTAAAAAGAAATACTGCAAGAAGCCCATGAAACTCAGATCAAAAAAATATTTCAGGTGTTTCATAATATAATATTTTGTGATGGGAAAAAAGAAACACCAATGTTATATTTCTATAGCATCAGTGTTTCCATCTTTATAAACTTATATTTCGTGTTTTTAAAATCGAATCGGAGAAAAAATAGTCTTATTTGGTATTTATCCCTTTAAATTCTGCTTGATTGAGAGCCCATGCAAATGCGTTGGCTGTAAAAGTAGAATTATAGATAAGTGTGCCTGATGTTCCATAAGTAGTTTTAGGAACGGGCTTCTTATTTGTATCCAAAATAAAAGGACATATTGTGCTGGAAGCCTGATCTCCACTATTTCCACTTTGTGAATTAAAGCCACCTTCTCCGACCCATATTAAATTAAAACTTTTATGTTTAAAAGCAGTCACAGATCCGGCTACAGTACCTGTATTATTGTTAGCATTGGTTGCATTAGAATATGAAGAAATTTCACCAGATGGTAATCCTGTAAAATATACAACATCTGTTGCATCATCTCCCCAAAGCTTACCTCGGATGTCTCCAAAAGGTCCGTTGGTAATTTCATCACTTGTAATAGGTAATGTATAGGTTCTTCCATCTCCTGAGCCTCCTGTTGTAGACTGGCTCAAACTCGGATCATTAAAAATGGTTCTGAAAAAGTTCTGATTTCCGGTAGTATCTTCACAGAAAGAAAGAATTACTCCCCCTTTTTGTAGATATTGTAAAAATACTGCTGCATCATTGGTGCTCATTCCATAGCTATATCCTATTACAACAATATCAACCGGAGCCGAACCCAGCAGCCATGTATTCAATTGTGCTGTACTTGGAGAATTGCTTCCATCAATAACCTGGGACCATCCTTCATATTTTACCGTACTTGTTGCCAACGTTCCGTAATTAGTATTCGTTGTTATTAAAGTATTTGATGGTCTTCCCGAGTTACTTAGATTATATCCATACGTATTTCCCAATCCTATAGCCAGTAATTTTTTTGCAGGAATAACTACAATCACATTTACACTACATGTAGTAGAAACTCCACCCCCACTGTCTGAAGTAATGGTCATTTTTTTCACAGTAGTAGAGCTGGGTGATCCTGTACCCTGAAGAGTAACATTTTGATTTCCTGTAGCAGTAAACGTACCTGAACCACTAAATGAGATTCCATCTACAGTATTGGTCGTAATTGTATAACTTCCCAAGGCTGTAACATTTACAGGAAGAGTAATTGTATTGGAAGCAGCCAAAGCTGTCCCTACTTTATAGACTCCATTTACAGTAGCACTACCACAACTCATTGTATAAGTTCCTGCAGGACTAAGAACATTCACTGTAACAGGAGGTGTACATGTAACATCTGTTCCATTTGCAGAAAGCTCTACAGTATCTACCTGAATGGTAGCCGGCACTCCTTGTCCCGGAACCTGGATTTTTTGTACTCCAGTGTTAAGAAATACCCCTGTCCCGTAGAAATTATATCCATTAGTTGTAGTACCTGTAATGGTATAATTTCCAATTTTAGTTACATTAACAGTTACACTAAGATAATTAGAAGCTGTAAGTTCTTTCGTCTGAACATACGCACCCATTGCCTTTGTATTGGAACAATCAATTGTAAAAACAGATTTTCCAATTTGCCCGCATACACTTTTCCATTCATTATCTGAAAGGCTCCAATAATTGTAACAGTCTTCAGTGGTGTTAAAGATCGTGAGACCATCATCACTAGTAGGGTTTATTGTTATTGCATTTCTTTGAGCCTCTGTAAGGCGTGGAACAAGTATTCCTTTATTATTATTTCCAGAAACAATATCCAAAACAGAATTGGGATTGGGAGAAGAGGTATTGATACCAACTGCTCCATTGTTTACCTGTGAATAAAACTTTCCGAAAATCATAAAGAGGACCAAAAAAAGCGTCCTAATTTTTACTTTTGTAAATTTCACATCCATCGTTGTTTTTTTGCGTTAATTGTTAATTATTTTCTCAAATTGCAAACACTTGGTTTAGCATCACAAAACTATAATGCATTTGGGATTTAACTAAAAATATCACTACGTAATACTACTCATGAGTATTAATACTCATTCGGAGGGGGTAAAACTTAAATTTTGAGTATAAAATTATTAATATTAACATCTGAACCTAAGCCCATTTTTTTTCGAATCCTGTATTTCCTGCTCTCAACTGCCCTTACACTACTATTTGTACAAAGAGCTATTTTTTTGGTATCGAAATTTAATCTCATTAAAGCACAAATATGCAGTTCAGAATAAATAAGCCCCGGATTAATCTTTAAAATATTAGGAATGAATTCAGGAAAAAACAATTGAAACCGTTCAAAAAAAATCGGAGAATCATTTTCTGCAAGCTCTATAATCTCTGTAACATTATCTTCTGTTAAATTATTAATGATGATCCGCTGTCTCATCAGTTCATTATTTACTTTCAAAAGATCTCCAATAGTAGAATCCTTAATTTCAGTTTCTCTGAGAAGACCATAAATTAGCTTATCTTTTTGTGAAATAAAATAAATATCAATTAAAAAAGTACTGATGGCAAAAATGATATTAAGAAGCTCAATAAGTTTAAAATCTTCTGTTTTTATAAACTTACTCTTAGATATAAAGCCCATGTCAAAATACAAACATCCTATAAAATTGATCGTGATAATCGTGACAATCAGTAATATAAAAAAAGAATCTTCCTTATAATTGAAATAGAAAGGAATAGCAAACAAAAGTGAAAAATAAAAATATTCTACACCTGCATTTTTCCAAGTATATATATAGAAGAAACTAACAATAAATGTAAGGATGATAAAAACACTAGTAATGACTGTTTTCAAAATTTTTTTGAATCGACTTATTTTTCCCTTGATACTAATTAAAACGAACCAAAAGAAAGTAATAATGATTAAAAAAGTAGAACTTACCATATCTCCAAAGAAGAAAATGATAAATATTGAATAAAATAAAAACACTAAAAACAAAAACAAAAGATAGCGCTGTATAAGAGCTAAATACTGGTACTCAAAATCATTAGCAGATGGCTCAAAATTGTAAGTAATTATTTTAGAAAATACTTTACTTATCATATTCTAAAATTTTTATTTAAAGATTGAATAAGGGGCTTTCACAGGGGCGCCCAATTAGGGTTTGGTACTTTAAATTTATAAAAAAAAGCAATCCCCCATTCAGGAGAATAGTAGATTTTTATCGAAATAAAGAATTTTATAGGAAATAATAAAAAAGCAAAAAACCTCATAATTTAATAGTCACTTATAAGGAGTTTTAAACTTTATCCTTAAAGATTCTGTGCCATTTTGTGAGTGTATTTCTGCTTATTTTAAAATGTCTGGCAGTTGTTATATTATTCAGTTTATTACTTCTTTGATATTCAAGAATCTTTAGAATAGAATTTTTATCATAAGAACGAAGCCTACGGCTTTTAGATTCAGTTAGTTGCTTAGATGATCCAAAAATAAGTGTGTTAAGAGTAAGAACATCCATCACTGTTTCAATACATTCTATTTTATTATTAATCTGCGCATTGCCTTTCTTTTCAGGGTATAATTCATCAATAATATCTGTATATATCTGCCTGTAATCCGGACACATATTCTTCATAATTCTTTTTTCATCCATTTAAATAAAGTAGTTTTCGGTATTCTATATTTAAGAATCACTTGTTGCGGGGTCATCTTTTTTGTGGAAATTTTGTTGAGAATAAAGCTTTTAACTTCTTCAGTATATATATTTTTTCTAAAAACCGGAAAATCATTTTTTTGAGAAACAAGATTACCTACACTTTTTAAAGGAGCATAAAGAATCAAATGTCCCGTATAAAGCCTGAAAAAATCATATTCTAAAAGCTTGCTCCATCTAAGTAAGAGATCTGTATCAAGACTACTTTGCTGATACATTTTTTCAATATCAGCTTCAGTACATTTTAAAAATTTTGTTACTCTTTCCGAAGAAATTTGAAGTTCTTTCATACGATGGTAAATAAACTCACCAATATGTATCTCCTTTAAGTTCATTTTCAATAGTCATTTGTGTTGAAACTTTTTAGAGGACTCATAAATCTTCTGAAAAGCCAATTATTTTGATGGGATAAAAGTATCAAGAAAGCAGCAAAAGCCATGCGTAACATACTACGCAATACCACGCACGAGTAGTAAAACTCATATACTTAATTGTTCTACTTAATGTAAGTGCAACAAAATGAATGTTATAATCAAAAAAAGGAGAAAACCATTTAAGATTTTCTCCTTTTATTATATATTAGATTAAACTAGTTCTGCTTCAACTTTGCAATAACATCCAGACCTCCTTTTGCTATATCTCCGATCTTACAGATAATCTCTGTATCAAGTGGAAGGAAAATATCCATTCTTGAACCAAATTTAATAAACCCGAATTCATGTCCAGCTTTTGCTTTATCCCCTTTATTACAATAGAAAACAATTCTTCTCGCCACATATCCCGCAATCTGTCTGAAAACGACTTTATGATTGGTTAAACTCTGTACCGCAACAGTTGTTCTTTCATTTTCTGTAGACGATTTTTCGTGCCATGCAACCAGATATTTTCCTGGATGATATTTTTTATAAATTACATCTCCCGAAACCGGATATCTACAAATATGAACATTCAGCGGAGACATAAAGATAGAAACCTGAATTGCCTTTCCTTTGATAAATTCATCCTCTTCTACTTCTTTAATCATCACTACTTTTCCGTCAACCGGAGCAATTACATTTTCTACGTGATCTAAAATATCACGATTCGGAACTCTAAAGAACCAAAATACCAAACTGTAAATAACCAATAATGGTACGATGATCAGAAGCGACCACATTTCAAGAAAATAGATAGATGCCGCAGCAATAATTGCGAAAAGTATAGACGCTACCGTGATGGTTCCTTTCGACTCTTTATGTAATTTCATAATGATACTAATTGTTGTTTGTTATAAGCAACGAAGTTTCCGAAGTATAACAGTAATATAAGTTTAAATAAATTTTTCTAAAATAAAGTACAAATATACGACAGGAACACAAATTAAAAAACTATCCAGTCTATCTAATACTCCACCGTGCCCCGGAATGATATTCCCGCTGTCTTTTACGCCAAAATTTCTTTTCAGCTGGCTTTCTACCAAATCTCCTAAAGGTGCAAATGCAGCGATCAGAAAACCTACAACCATCCAGTTTCCGCGAAGCTGTGGTTGATACTGCTCAACGAAATATGAAAGTACCAATGTTAAAACAACACCTCCGATATAACCTTCCCAGGTTTTTTTTGGTGAAATTTTCGGTGCCATTTTATGTTTTCCGAAGAATTTTCCAACGAGATAAGCAAAGGTATCGCTACTCCAAATTAAAATAAATAAGAAAATAACTTCCAGTGAAAATGTATTTTCAATTGAAGAATATTTAGGCAAACCTAAGGCAAAAGAAAATGGTAAAGCGATATAGATTACGGTAAAAATAAGCTTTCCGTTGTCGATATAAAGTTCGTTTGAGAATTTAAATAAAGTAATTACCGCAATAAGGGTTAATGAAATTGCCAAGATTTCCGACAGCCTGAAGTCAAAATAAAATCCGTGTTGGAAATATCGTTTAGAGAAAACATAGAAAATAAAAATGACTAACGGAAAAACAATCCACTTTTCGTAGCCGTCTCCGAATTTCATAATTTTCATACATTCCCATGTTCCAACCAGCAAAAGAAAGCTTATTAAACCATAATACAAATATTGCTGCTGAACGAGACCGGGAGAAACCGAATCTAGCAATTGCGCACCAAAAGGTGTTGCACAAAGAAATATTACGGCTACATAAACCAGCCCTGAAAGCGTTCTCTGAATAAGATTTTTGTCCAAAATTTAAAATTTAGAAAGCGATGCTAATCTTCCAGTAAAAGTAAAAATAGCTTCGTATTATTGTTTGCAGCAGCATCCAGCTTAGAGTGGTTTCCGCTGATTGAAGTAAGGTTTTTGATGTTTCCGGTGCGTTTGATCTTGCCCATCGCGTCATTCAGATTATTGACAATCTGAGAAACATTTGCCATAATAATTATTTTACCGGGTAATCTTGAAGAATGATAGTGCAGAATGTTATTGTGCGAAAGCATGATTCTGCCGTCGTACGCAATAAGGTATTCGCATGATATAAAAGCGGCATCGTTACGCGATTCCAGCTCGGGCGTATTATTGATTTTAATTACATTTAAAAATCCCTGAAGATCTTTATCACAGCAAAAAACAGAGTTAATCCCCTCGATTTTTAAAATCTGGTTTAAGGTCTGCAATGCTTCTGCCTCATCTGCGCAATAGTTGAAAAAGCCACCAGAATGCGTAAATAATTGCGCAAACTTATAGTCGAGATCTGCATTTTTCAGTGAATCTCCAAGCTTTTCCAGGCTCTGCTTCTCATCATCTTCTGGCTGGTTGGTAAGTCTGCTTACAATTCTTTTAAATAAACTCAACTTAGTATATTTTTGGTCAACTTCTATACAAAAATAGAAAATATAATTATAATTCGTCTAAGAATATAGTTTAAATAACAAAAAACCCGACAAATAGATTTATTTGCCGGGAGTTATTTTAAATCCAATAAGGATATTCTTAGATTTGACTTGAACTTTCAGGAGCTTGAATTTCACTATCCTTCAGTTCTTCGCTCGGTTGTTCTTCTTCTTTTTCAAGAATAGGAATTGTATTGGTCACCGGTTTTTCAGTCAACTCAGGATCCCAAGCTCTTTGACCGAAAATCTCTTCCAAATCTTCACGGAAGATAACCTCTTTCTCTAACAGTTTATTTGCTAAAGCATTCAGCTTATCTTTATTCTCAGTAAGAATTCTTACCGCTCTCTCATATTGGTTTTCGATAATACCTTTAATTTCGGCATCAATCTTAGAGGCTGTTGCCTCAGAATACGGTTTTCCGAAACTATATTCAGACTGACCCGAGCTGTCGTAATAAGAAATATTTCCGATATTAGGACTCAATCCGTAGATTGTTACCATTGCCTGAGCTCTTTTTGTCACTGTTTCAAGATCAGAAAGGGCACCTGTAGAAATATTATCAAATATTACCTGCTCTGCAGCTCTTCCTCCTAAAGTAGCACACATTTCGTCTAGCATCTGCTCAGTCGTAGACAATTGTCTTTCTTCTGGAAGATACCAAGCTGCTCCTAAAGATCTTCCTCTCGGAACAATGGTTACTTTAAGAAGCGGTGAAGCGTGCTCTACCAACCAAGAAATTGTCGCATGACCTGCTTCGTGGAAGGCTACTCTTCTCTTCTCAGAAGGCTTAATTGCCATATTTTTCTTTTCAAGACCACCGATAATTCTGTCTACCGCATCAAGGAAATCTTGTTTAGTAACCGACTCGTGGCTATTTCTCGCTGCAATAAGTGCTGCTTCGTTACAAACATTTGCAATATCTGCTCCACTGAAACCAGGAGTTTGCTTAGATAAAAACTCTCTGTCTATATTTTCGTCTAATTTGATTTTCTTTAAATGGACATCAAAAATCTCTCTTCTTTCATGCAATTCCGGAAGGTCAACATAAACTGAACGGTCAAAACGACCTGCTCTCATTAATGCTTTATCTAAAATATCTGCTCTGTTGGTCGCTGCCATAACGATAACGTTGACATCGGTACCAAAACCATCCATTTCTGTCAGAAGCTGGTTAAGCGTATTTTCTCTTTCGTCGTTTCCGCCAGAGAAATTATTTTTACCTCGTGCTCTACCAATTGCATCAATCTCATCGATGAAGATAATTGCCGGAGATTTTGCTTTAGCCTGAGCAAACAAATCTCTCACTCTTGAAGCACCTACCCCAACAAACATTTCAACAAAATCTGAACCTGACAATGAGAAGAAAGGAACTTTAGCTTCACCTGCAACGGCTTTTGCCAATAAAGTTTTACCTGTTCCCGGAGGCCCTACCAAAAGAACCCCTTTAGGAATCTTACCTCCCAGTTTGGTATATTTTTCAGAGTTTTTCAAGAAATCAACAACTTCCTGTACTTCTTCTTTAGCACCTTCTAAACCTGCAACATCTTTAAATGTTGTTTGAATTTTTTCTTTTTCGTCGAAAAGTTTAGCTTTAGATTTTCCTATTGAGAAAATTTGTCCACCAGGACCGCCACCGCCGCCCATTTTTCTGAAAAGAATGAAATAGAAAAGACCCAAAATTGTAATCCAAATCAATGCCTGAATAAGAATACTCATTAAAGGGCTTTCGCCTTCTGCATAATCTTTTGTTGTCTTTAATGCGGGATTCTCAGCTTTCAAAGTTTCAAACTTTGATAAAAACAGCTGTAAATCACCATATTTAAGTGTGTAATCTGCTTTTGGAGTCATTCCCAGTGATGAGAATGGGTTAGAACTTTTATCCTGAGTTTTTACCGTTTCCGTTTTAGCAGCTTGCGTTAAATAAACTTCAGCATTTTGTTTTTGCTTGTCTATCAACACTTTCTGAATTTTCCCAGCCTGCATCTCTTTGAAGAACGAATCTTCATCGATCGATTTTGCACTGTTGTCACCCATAGAAGTGGCGATAAAAAATAGCACAAGTGCTATAATCATTACAGGGAAAAACCAGTTAAATCCTTTATTATTCATTTATTACTTTTAAAATTTATACTTCACTTTCTATCCTTGTGATTTTTGCATCTCCCCAAAGTTCTTCAATATCGTAATATTCACGAGTTTCTTTCTGGAAAATATGTACCACCACTGAAACGTAATCTACCAACACCCACATTGAATTTTCTGTACCTTCTACATGCCAAGGTCTGTCTTGAAGATCGTTTCTTACCTTTTTTTCTACACTTCCTGCTAATGCCGAAACTTGTGTATTTGAGTTTCCGCTACAAATTATAAACGTTTCTGCAACTGAATTTTCGATTTTAGTAAGGTCAAAAATCATAATATCTTCACCTTTTACGTCTTGAATTGCCTCTACAATTTTATCTATTAGCGCTTGCTTTTCTGCTGTTTTATTCATTAAAATATACTATAATCTGCAAATTTATTGTTTTTCTTTTACTTTAGCCTTACTTTTAGGGTTTTAAAGTCTTAAAGTTTTCTTAAATGAGTGAGCTATTTTACCGCAATGCATGTTCTTCTACTAATGACGAAATAAATGACGTTTTACTTTATCCGCAATCAAATTTTGTTGGTCTTTATACATTTAATCAAATAAAAGGACGGGGACAATACGGAAACTCCTGGACATCAGTAGCGGAACAGAATTTAGCTTATACATTGGCCGTAAAAACCTCATGCTCTATTCACTCGGATTTCTTGTTCAATTATTATACCGCAATTGCTGTACAAAATTATCTTGCCAATCTGACTGAAAAGATAGTAAAAATAAAATGGCCAAATGATATTATCGTAAAAAATAAGAAAGTTGTCGGAATACTGATTGAAAAGAAGAAAATGAATCAGGAAAACTATTTTGTTATTGGAATAGGAATTAACATTTTACAAGAAAAATTTAACGAAATTTCTAATGCAGGATCACTTTTAACGCAAACAGGAAAAAGATTTAATTTAAAACAGTTTACAGAAGATCTGCATTCATTTTTAATTGAAAAGCTGACCCATATTCCTGATGACGCAGAAATCTTGGCTCAGTTTAATTCAGACCTATTCAGAAAAGATGAAATTTCAGTTTTCGAATTGGACAATGTAAGACAAAATGGCATCATTAAAAACGCTGACGAAAAAGGTAATATCTGGATAGAAATGGAACAATCCGGATTACAGTCTTTCTACCACAAAGAAATTAAGTTACTTTATTGATTGGCTCTTTTTAGATATAAAAATAAGGTGATCGGAAAGAATATAATATTAGGGAACCACATTGCCAATGCGGGTGACATACTTTTGTTCTCTGAAACCACTTTTAAAGCTTCAAAAGAGAACACAAATACAAATGCCAGAGAAATCCCTATCGCAAGGTTAATTCCTAAACCTCCCCTTTTCTTTTGTGATGAAAGAGAAAGCGCCAAAAATGTCAGAATAATAATTGAAACCGGCATTGATGTACGCTGATGCAATTCATTCAGGTGAGAATTCAGGTTGCTGTTTCCTTTATCTTTTTCACGCTCAATGAACTTTATAAGCTCCGGGGTCACTTTATTTTGACCTAAAAGTTCGTTTGGAAACAGTTCTTCAGGATCTTGTCCGTAATTTTTTTTCAACTCAAAACCCTGTCCCAATTTTTCAGAATCATCTTTATTGATGGTCTTTTCCAAATAACTATTCAACACAAAACTTTTTTTGTCCTGTTGCCAGAAAACATCAGTTGCTTTAAGTTCATAAATGAGTTTTCGGTCTTTATCAAACTTTTGATAAAGAAATCCATAGCCTCTTTTTTCTCTTTTATTCCAAGAATTTATAAAAATATATTCCGTTTTACTTAGCTGTGCAGAAACAGGAGCTGTTCCCAGAATTTTCTCTTTAGCAGCGGCATTGTAAGTATAGGCTTCTAGCTGGTTTTTCTTAACATTCGCCCAAGGCAAAACGAAATGATTCACCGTCAAAGAAATAAGGGCAATAAATAGAGATGTCAGCAAATATGGTTTTGCAAATCTGTGAAAACTTGCACCACTGCTGATAATTGCAACAATCTCGGTATTATTTGCCATTCTTGAGGTAAAATAAATCACCGATATAAAAACAAGAATCGCCAAGAATGTGATCACCAAATTGATAATCCAATAAGGATAAAAATGAATAAGAAAGTACGTTAAATCTAGTTTAGGATCAATCTCAGTTGCTTTTTCTATTCTAGGAATTTTCTGCTGAACATCAATTACCAAAACCACAATAGACAGCAATATCAACATGAAACTAAATGTTCCAAGGTATTTTTTTACGATATATCCGTCTACGATTTTAAGCATTTTTATTTATTTTTAAATAGAGTTACACCTATTTTCTTTTAAATCATCCTTACTAGGAATTCTTTTTTATTTCTAAAGTCTTTGTCTCAATATAGGAACTATAGAATCTTTCCATTGATAGAAATCTCCTGCTAAAATATGTTCTCTTGCTACTTTCACCAAATCTAAATAAAATGCAAGATTGTGGATTGATGCAATTTGTTTTGCCAAATATTCTTTAGACACAAACAAATGACGCACATAAGCTTTCGAATATTCGTGATCTACAAAACTTGTCCCAAACTCGTCTAATGGAGAAAAATCTTTCTTCCATTTTTCGTTTTTCATATTGATTACCCCTTGCCAAGTGAAAAGCATTCCATTTCTTGCGTTTCTTGTTGGCATCACACAATCCATCATATCGATTCCCAAACCGATTGATTCAAGAATATTCCAAGGAGTTCCGACTCCCATCAAATATCTTGGCTTGTCTTTCGGTAAAATATCGGTTACCTCATCGGTAATTCTATACAATTCCTCTTCAGGTTCACCTACAGAAAGACCGCCAATTGCATTTCCTTCTGCACCTGCTTCTGAGATTACTTCTGCAGAAATTTTTCTTAAATCTGAATACGTTGAACCTTGAACAATCGGAAAAAATCTTTGTTTATAACCATATAGTTCAGGATTTTCTGCATTCCAGTCGATGCATCTTTTTAACCAACGATGCGTCATTTCCATCGATTTTTTCACTTGATTATAGTGTGCGGGATAAGCAACACATTCATCAAATGCCATGAAAATATCAGCTCCAATTTGTCTCTGAATTTCCATTGATTTTTCCGGAGTAAATAAATGATAACTTCCGTCGATATGAGATTTGAACTTCACCCCTTCTTCAGACATTTTTCTGCTTCCTGAAAGTGAAAACACCTGAAAACCTCCTGAATCGGTAAGAATCGGAAGATCCCAATTCATAAATTTATGTAAACCTCCTGCAGCTTCCATCACCTCCATTCCCGGACGAAGATAAAGGTGATACGTATTTCCCAAAATAATCTGAGCTTTAATATCGTCTTTTATTTCTCTTTGGTGAACGGTTTTTACACTTGCGACAGTTCCTACAGGCATGAAAATCGGTGTTTGAACGGTTCCGTGGTCTGTATTCAAAACTCCGGCTCTTGCTTTGCCTTCTGAGGTTTTCTCTATATTAAAAAAATTCATTCTTATACATTTTAACTGCTTTGCGAGAAAGCATTACTTCATTATTGTCTTTCCGGTTTTGGTAGTTCTGTATCTTTCAATTGAATACTACCTTTTATTTTCTTTTCAGACTTCGGGTCTTTTTCTATAATAATTTTCTGGGCATCTTCCACAATCCCCTTCATTTTTTGCTTTACAATATAATAACGGTAGCTTTCAAGAAAATCTTCGTTCTTAACTTCATGATTTTTTAGAATAAATCTTGTTCCGCTTTCTAAATTTGTTTTGGGATACAAATAGATAACCTGATCATTAATCGCCAAATCAGCAATAATTTCTGCCATCTTGGTTTTCCCAACAAGATTTTTCGGCTTATCTATATATTCATTACATGAAAATAAACTCAATAAAACAAAAAAGAAAATCAGCTTTTTCATAACCTGTTAATAATTGATTTCCATTTTAAATTTAAAACACCAAAAACCGCTTCATGTATAATTCCGCCATTCATTTTACTTTCACCCAAAATTCTGTTGGTAAAAATAATCGGAACTTCTACAATTTTGAAACCTTTTTTAAAAGCTCTGAATTTCATTTCAATCTGAAAGCCATACCCTTTCAATCTTACATTATCTAAACCTATTTCTTCTAAAACTTTTCTTGAAAAACATACAAAACCTGCCGTTGTATCATGAATTGGAAGGCCTAAAATAAATCTTACATATTTTGAAGCAAAATAAGAAAGCAAAACTCTTCCCATTGGCCAATTCACAACATTTACTCCTTTAGAATAACGTGAACCGACTGCCATATCTGCATTTTTGCAGGCTTCAAAAAGTTTCGGTAAATCTTTCGGGTCATGAGAAAAATCGGCATCCATCTCAAAAATGTAATCATAATTATTTTGAAGTGCCCATTTAAAACCATGAATATATGCCTTTCCTAAGCCATCTTTAATATGTCTTATGGAAAGATGAAGCGTATGAGGAAACTTTTTTTGAAGTTCTTTTACGATGTCTGCCGTTTTATCTGGCGAAGAATCGTCTACGACCAAGACGTGAAACTCTTCTTCCAATGCAAAAACAGCGGAAATTATATTTTCTATATTCTCCTTTTCGTTATAGGTCGGAATTATGACGAGTTTTTTCATTTCAATTTGCAAAGATAGTTTATTTAAGTTTTTTATTTTATACAAAATAATCTATAATTTTGCAAAAAATTTCCTTTGCCATTATTACAAACTTTCAAAAACGAAGTAAGAATACCTGAAAATAATGATTGGGTAGTTTTTATCCTTATCGGCTGCCTTTTTCTGTACATTTTTATGATGAATGTGATAGAGCGTGAAGCCAATCTTAAAGATTTTCTGCTGCAGAAATATTATGACTCCAGTAATAATCTTCCAAGTTGGATCATTACATCGCTTGTTACTGCTTTAAGTTTAAGTGTTCTGGTTTCTCAATATGTCCCGATTATCCCAAAATATATTGCCGACTTTCAGCCTTTCGGCTATCAACTTAATAAAATAGGATATACTTTAATAATTATTTCACTTTTTTATTTCATCAGAACAGCATTGGGCTTTTTATTTTACCAAGCGATAGGTGACGGCAAAAAATGGAGTATTTTTTATTTTACCTCCACAAAATTTCACTTCATCCTGTCAGTTTTACTGATTATTTTGTGTGTAACCCACTACTATTTCCCGATAGACAGAAATAGCGCATTTATTTATTATATTTATTTTTTCTCTTTTGTCTTCATTTTCAAGGTGTTTTTCTATTTGTTTCACAGAAACAACATCTTACCCCAGAAATGGTATTATAAATTTTTGTATATTTGCACCCTCCAAATTGCACCGCTGTTGATGCTTTGGAAGTTATTATTTATTTAATAAAAGTACATGATGAGAATAAAGTCAATATTGGTTTCTCAACCAGCGCCTAGTGAGTCTTCTCCATATTTGGAAATTGCAAAGAAGGAAAAAATAAAGATTGACTTCCGCCCTTTTATCCACGTCGCAGGAGTAGACAATAAAGAACTGAGAACACAAAAGATTGATCTTACGCAACATACTGGTATTATTTTTACCAGTAAAAATGCGATAGACCACTATTTCAGACTTGCTGAAGAATTAAGGTTTGCCGTACCAGACACAATGCGATATATTTGTCAGTCTGAGGCGATTGCCAATTATTTACAGAAGCATATTGTATACAGGAAAAGAAAGATCAGTTTTGGTGAGAAAAACTTTGCAGATCTTTTACCACTTTTCAAGAAGTTTCCTTCCGAAAAATACTTATTGCCTTCTTCGGATGTTTTGAGTCCGGATATTCCAAAAACTTTGGATGCGGCCAACATTGAATGGACGAGAGCGATAATGTACAGAACGGTTTGCAGTGATTTAACAGATATCAACATTAACGATTATGACATGTTGATTTTCTTCAGTCCGCAAGGAATAAAATCTCTACAGCAAAACTTCCCCGATTTCAAACAGGAAGATACCAAAATAGGAGTTTTCGGACCTACTACTTCAGCGGCAGCAGAAGATGCAGGTTTAAAAATAGACTTAATGGCTCCAACAAAAGAAACGCCTTCTATGACTATGGCTCTTGAAAAATACATCAAAAGCCTACACAAATAGTTTTAAAATATTTGATACAAAACAGCCGTCTTTTCGATAAAAAGAAAAGATGGTTTTTTTTTAATTAAATTTGAACAAGAATTAACATTAATGAAAGCTCCCACGGCAAAAAAAATAGAAAAAGTACTCGAAATACACGGTGACAGAAGAATTGACAACTATTTCTGGCTGAATGAAAAAGAAAATCCCGAAGTTATACAATATCTTGAAGAAGAAAATGCCTATGCAGACTTTATAATGAAAGATTCTGAGGAATTTCAGGAAGAGCTTTTTCAGGAAATGAAAGCCCGTTATAAAAAAGATGATGAATCTTTGCCTTATTTCTTTAATCAATATTGGTATATCGTGCGCTATGAAGAAGGAAAAGAGTACCCGATTTTCTGCCGTAAATATAAAACTCTCGAAAACGAAGAAGAAATTGTTCTCGATGTTAACATTCTTGCAGAAGGAGAAGATTTTTTTGAAGTTGCCAATGTTGCGGTAAGCCCGAATAACAAATTAGCATCATTTTCATCAGACAATGTTGGGAGAAGAATTTATACTTTAAATTTTAAAGATTTAAAAACCAATGAAATTCTTTCTGATAAAATTGAAAATACTACAGGAAAAGCAGTTTGGGCAAATGATAACGAACATGTTTTTTACATCATAAAAGATGAAAGTTTAAGAGCTTATAAAGTTTACAGACATAAATTAGGAACCGACACTTCTGAAGATGTTTTAATTTTCCATGAAGAAGACGAAACTTTTGATGTGAATGTTTTCAAGACAAAGTCTATGGAATATATTTTCATGGCGAGCTCGAGTACGATTTCAGATGAGCATCATTTTATTCCGGCAAATAATGTTTTTGCAGAATGGAAAGTTATTCAGCCAAGAATTGATGATCTGGAATATTCGGTAGAACATTATGAAGACGAGTTTTACATCATTACCAATGCAGATGATTCTACCAATTTTAAAATTGTAAAAGCGAAAATCGACAATTGCGGAATGGAAAACTGGGTAGATGTTATTCCGCACCGTGAAGAAGTCTTACTGGAAGGATTTGAAATTTTTAAAAATTATCTCATTCTTGAAGAAAGAGAAGAGGGCTTGCTTCAGATAAAAATCATCGACGAAAAAACTCAGGAATCATATTATTTACCTTTTTCAGATCCTACATACACCGCATATATAGGAACAAATCTAGAATTTGATACAGAAGTTCTGCGTTATGGCTACACTTCTTTAACACAGCCAAACTCGACTTACGAATATAATTTAAAAGATAAAACCACCAAACTTCTGAAACAACAAGAAGTGTTGGGTGGAAAATTTTTCCCTGAAAATTATATTTCTGAAAGAATCTGGGCAGACTCAAGAGATGGCGAAGAACAAATTCCGATTTCTTTAGTTTATCATAAAGACACTAAAAAATCTGCTGAAACTCCGGTTCTTTTGTACGGTTACGGAAGTTATGGTCACACTGTTGATGCAAGTTTTTCAAATGTGAGGCTATCAATTTTAGACAGAGGATTTATTTATGCAATCGCTCATATTCGTGGTGGAGAATATTTAGGAAGAGAATGGTATGAAGATGGAAAAATGCTGTTTAAGAAAAATACATTCTTCGATTTTATTGATGCCGGGAAGCATTTAATTAAAAAAAATTACACTTCTTCAAAGCATTTGTATGCAATGGGCGGAAGCGCAGGAGGATTATTAGTGGGAGCTGTGATGAATTACGAACCTACTCTATTCAACGGAATTGTAGCACAAGTTCCTTTTGTGGATGTAGTTTCTACGATGTTGGACGAAACCATTCCTCTGACAACCGGAGAATATGACGAATGGGGAAATCCGAATGACGAAGAATATTATCATTATATGAAAGAATATTCGCCATATGATAATGTTGAAGCAAAAGATTATCCGCACACATTGATTACGACTGGTTTCCACGATTCTCAGGTACAATATTGGGAGCCGGCAAAATGGACAGCAAAACTGAGAGAATTAAAAACGGACAATAATCTTTTAATTTTTAAAACCGACATGAGCTCGGGACATGGTGGCGCAAGCGGAAGATTTGAATCATTAAAAGAAGATGCGCTGGAATATGCATTTCTTCTAAAGATTGACGGTATGTAAATTTTAAACTTTCAATTAAACTCAAATTATAATAATATGATATTAATTATAATAATGATTACGATTACTGTCATTTACTATCTTATCCAAAGAGAAAGAATCGTTAGAAATGAAAAGAGGGAGATTTTAAAATTTAAACAGGAAGAAAAACTTGCCGAACTTCTAAAAATGGCAAAAGAAGAAGATTTAAAGAAAAAAGAAGAACAAAATAATCTCTAAATAAAAATGTATCATTCTAAAAACTGAATGAATACAGACCATATATTATGACAGAAAGTGAAATTTGGCAAAAAATAGAACAATTTTTTATTGAAAATTTTGATACCGAAAAAAACGCTCCGATTGAGACCTATTTATTCTTAATCGGCATACAGGAATTAGGAAGCGGACAACAAAAATATACCAAAGACGATAAACTAAATATCCTTCACATTGCAGTTTGCCGTTTGCTGGAACCTTTCGGGTATTTTAAGTTTTCACATTACGACGACGACGGTTATCCCCATTTTGAGGAGACGGAAAAACTTCCGGAACTGAAACCGAACGAACAACAAATCCTGATGAAAAAAGCTATTATTCAGTATTTTCAGGATGAAGAATTAATTTGAAAATTGATTAATTATATAAAAATGGAAAGTAAGTTTTACTTTCCATTTTGTTTTTTACACATCGTTACTTTAAGTAAATTTTGAAAAATCATATCGAGAAGTTTTCATTCGAATAAAAAAAATAATTTTCAAATCAATACATTCTCAACTTTTCAAATTATTAAAAATCTCTTCCAACTGGTTTAAACCCATTTTAAAACCTTCTTCAAATCCCATTTCCAATTGTTTTTTCATATCATCCTCCGATTGAAAATGGATATTCACAGAAACCTTTGTTCCTTCATCAGTTCCTGTAAAACCAATCAGCCATTGAGTTTGTGGAAATCTTGCATCAACATTTCCGTTTGCATCACAAAACGCATCAATTCCATCAAAACTCCGATGTTCATTAATCTCTCCGTATTTCACAAGAGAAAATATTTTCTCTCCTTCTGGTCCGTTCATCGAATATAGCCAAACGCCACCTTCTTCAAAATTTAATTTCTCGGTTTCACATTTCCAGGGTTTTGGAGCCCACCACAAATCCAGCAATTCAGATTTTGTAAAATACTCCCATACTTCCGATACTTCAGCAGAATAGACCTTCATCACATAAATGCTTTTTGTATGAAAATCTTGATTAAAAACAATTTTTGAGCTCATAGTTATTTTGATTTTGGTTAATAATTATCACAAGTTTCTTTAAGAAATCTACACAAAATTTATAATAAAATGTTAAAAGCTTTATTTTTAAGAAAAAATAAACAATATTTTGGCGCATTTTTTGTTTATCAAATCTTAAAATGAGTAATTTTAACATTCACAACTTTAATTTTCCAATGCAATGAATAACAAATTCATCCCGATAATCTCGGTTTTTATGACAATATCTCTTATTGTATTTGTCACGCTGCAGTTTTATTGGCTTAAAAATTATTACGTTGCATTAGAACAAGAGTTTTCTAACAAAGTTTATTCCGCTTTGGAAAATACTTCAAAAAATGTAGCAGAAATTGAAGTAGATAAGCTTTTTAATGAGAATTATGCAAATTTAAGGGACAATGTAAAAGCAAACAGCAAAAAGCCTTCTCTTACCACAATTCAGCAAACTCAGGATTCCGGAACTCAAAAATCGATTGTTTACTACAGAAATATTATTGAGACGCAACAACTTCCACTTTCAAAAAGAGGAGACTCGCTTCTTCTTACGAAAATGTATACCGATGATGCAGCATACACCGTCAAAAGGGATACTTCGCAGCGAGAATTGCTCACCTCCGAAATTAATAATGACATTGCAACCGGAGATTATAATTTTAAAGAATTTTTAAAAGTAAACGGAAACAATTTACCAATCAATAAAAGAGTTGATCCCAAAATTTTGGACTCTGTGATTACAAAAGAGCTTAGAATGAAAGGGATTACTGCCGATTTTGGGTACGGAGTTTCAGATAAAAACAATAAACTAACCAATATTGTAAACAAAGTTTTTAAAGAGAAAAAAGATGCTAATTCTTACTCTTATCCTTTATTTACCGATACCAAAGATCGTACTTTATATACATTAGCATTGGTTTTTCCTAAAAAAGAATATTCTTTGGCAATGAATAACTGGCCGATGCTTTTGGGAACTTTCCTTTCTCTTCTGACGATTTTGGGAATTTATATTATTTCAATTAATTATATGATGAGGCAGAAAAAACTGGCAGAAGTAAAAACGGATTTCATCAATAACATGTCGCACGAATTCAAAACACCACTTGCAACAATTTCTGTAGCTACAGATTCTTTGGCGAATGATAAAATTGCAACCAATCCTGATAAGGTAAAATATTACTCAAACCTTATTAAACAGGAAAATCTGAGGATGAAAAAGCAGGTTGAAAACGTTCTGAACATGTCTAAATTAGAACGAAATGAAGTAGAATTATTCCTAAAAGAAACCAATGTAAGAGAATTAATTAAGAAGACAACAGAATCATTTAATCTGATTATTCAGCAGAGAAACGGAAAGCTTACTCAAGAATTTAATGCAACTCATTATAATTTTAAAATTGATGAATTCCATATTTCAAATATGCTGGTGAATCTTTTAGACAACGCCAACAAATATTCTCCGGAAGCTCCTGAAATCAGTATTAAAACTAAAAACGAAGGACTTTGGTACGTGTTGGAAATTTCAGACAAAGGAATGGGAATGGAAACCCACAATAAGACCAAAATTTTCGAAAAATTCTTCAGAGAAGAAACTGGAAATATTCATAATGTAAAAGGACAAGGTTTGGGACTTTCTTACGTAAAAAAAATTGTAGAACTTCATAAAGGAGTAATCATTGTAGAATCAGAAAAAGATATGGGAAGTAAGTTTATCATTAAACTTCCAATGGCATAAAAAATAATTTAAACAAATAATAAAATATAAAAACATATGAGCAACAGGATATTATTAGTAGAAGACGATCAGAGTTTTGGTGCAGTACTGAAAGATTATCTTACAATAAACAATTTTGAGGTTACCCTTGCCGTAGATGGCGAACAAGGTCTAAAAGAGTTTACAGAGAGCGAATTTGACATTTGTATTTTCGACGTAATGATGCCTAAAAAAGACGGTTTTTCATTAGCTGAAGATGTAAAAAAGATTGATAAAAATACACCGATCATTTTCTTGACCGCAAGAAACATGAGAGAAGATATTTTGAAAGGATATCAGTTGGGAGCAGATGATTACATCACAAAACCATTTGATACTGAATTGCTTTTATATAAAATTAAAGCGATTCTTCAGAGAAGCTCTACATTGGAAAACGAAGAGCAGGAGCAATTTAAAATAAGCAATATTTTCTTTGATTCTATGTTGAGACAATTGAGAGTTGGCGATAACGAATACAAACTTTCGCCTAAAGAAAATGAACTTTTAAAATTACTTTGTCTTCACAGAAACGACTTTATGCCTAGAGATTTGGCATTGAGAAAAATCTGGAAAAAAGAAAACTATTTTACAGCAAGAAGTATGGACGTTTATATTGCCAAACTTAGAAAATTGCTGAAAGACGATGAAGGTTTAGAAATCATCAACGTACATGGTGAAGGTTTCAGACTTTTGGTTAAGAACTAACCGAACGTTAAAATAGCAACATAAAAATTCAAATTAGCAAAACAATTCAAAATGTTTTGCTAATTTTGTTTTTCAGGGCAATTTTTGATGTAAAATTCTAAACTTTGAATAAAAGTAAATACAAAAATTCAAAAACCATTGTCAGGAAAAATAGAAATCTAATTATGAAAAATTTACTTTTTGGGCTTTTGGCAACTTCTTTAATTGCTGTTTCATGTAAAAAAGACGAAAAACCAACATATTTAAAAGATGAAAATGGAACTCAGCAACCCAATGTTGCAATGAATAATACTCCAAAACCTTCTTTAATTGATCAGGCAGGAATAAAAACTTCCAGTGGATCTACAATGGTTACTGCTTCAGGAATGAATCCTCCTCATGGACAACCAGGTCACAGATGTGAAATACCTGTTGGTCAACCTTTAAACAGCGCTCCTGCAGCTCAAAATGCCACACCTCAAGCAGTTCAGGTAAATGGTAACAACACTATTCAGATTGATCCAAATTCTGTAAAGCCTACTCAAAATAGTCAACCTGTAAAAACTGCTCCAGGAATGAATCCTCCACACGGAGAACCTGGTCATAGATGTGATATTGCTGTTGGACAACCTTTGAATAGTAAACCTACAGCTCAGAATACTACTCCTGTACAAGCTCCGCAACCAGTTCCAACTCCGCAACCGGTAGTTGCCAATACAGGACCAAAACCAAAAAATAATCCTGCGCATGGCCAACCTTGGCATGACTGCGCAAAACAAGTAGGTGCACCACTTTAATTATTTTTTGTAAATTTGCACTGTGAAACCGATTCAGCTATTATTAATTATCTTTTGTTTGGGAATTTTTTTAATTCCTAAAGATAATTTTTATGCTCAGGCTTCAAAGGAAAATTGTTGCAAATCTGAATCTAAAATGTCGTGTTGTGAAAAAAGCCACGACAACCATAATTCTAAAGACGGTAAAAGCAAACATAAATCATGTAATGATGATTGTTGCTCTTCTTGCATGACCTGCAACACTTTCGTAGAAAATAATTTTGCGAAAAACAATACTTGGGGAATTCCCTCATTCAAAACAATCTCAAAAATTCAGGTTCAGTACGCTGATCCTTATATTTCAAACGGTTTAAAAGAAATCTGGCAACCGCCTAAACTAGGTTAATTTAAAAATGTAACAATGTATCATTCAAACAATTTACCAATGATTGTTATACTTCTACATTGTTAAATTGTTACATTAAATTCTATTAATCTAAATTTTAAACAAAATGAAATTATATTTTACCAAGGTAATCCTTGGCGCATTCTTACTATTCGCAACATTTGTATCAGCTCAAAATCTTTCTAAAAATCAGTTTAAGGTAAAAGGAAACTGCGAAATGTGCAAAGAAAGAATAGAAACAACTGCCAAAAAAGCAGGTGCAAAATCAGCACAATATTCAATAGATTCACAAATCCTTACCATCGAAACTTCAGAAAAAGTTTCACCCGAAGACGTTCTAAAAAAAGTCGCAGAAGCTGGTCATGACAATGAAAAATTCAAAGCTCCTGATGAAACATATGAGAAACTTCCGGGATGTTGTCATTACGACAGAGATTTAAAAACGGAAAATTCGAACGTAGAAAATCACAATCACTCTAAAGGTGAAAACGAATTTTTCGTGAAAGGAAATTGCGAATCTTGTAAAGCCAGAATAGAAAAAGCAGCAAAATCTGCCGGAGCAAATTCCGCAGAATGGAGCGCTGAAAAACAAACAGTAACGTTAAACTTTGATTCTTCTAAAACATCTGCCGATCAAATTCTTAAAAAAATTGCAGAAGTAGGTCATGATAATGAGAAGTACAAAACAACTGATGATGTTTACAAAAAACTTCCGGGATGTTGTCTTTACGACCGTGATATCGAGTTTGGAGAAAAAAACGAAAAGGTACACTATAACGAAACAGAAAAGGAATTTGCAGAAAAACAAGCCAACACAGAAATTTCTAATCACAGTTCTCATTCAACCGGTGAAAAAAACATAGAAGGAGTAACCATTACTGCCTCAAAAGCAGCAACTTCTATCAGTAAAAAAGAAGCTAGCTTGGTATTTAATATCGATTCTAAAGAGCTTTTAAAAGCAGCTTGTTGTAATTTGTCTGAAAGTTTTGAAACGAACGCAACTGTTGATGTTTCTTTCAGTAACGCTGTAACGGGAACGAAACAGCTTAAAATGTTAGGTTTAGACCAAAAATATACGAGTTTAACGAAAGAATTATTACCGGAAATCAGAGGTTTGGCTTCCGCTTACGGATTGAATTTCATTCCGGGAAGATGGATCGAAAGCATTCAGCTCACAAAAGGAGGAAGCACTGTAACCAACGGTTACGAAAGTATTACCGGGCAAATCAACACAGAACTTATTAAGAATTCTAAAACACCTGAAACTTCATTAAACCTTTTTGCCGATTTCAACGGAAGAGCTGAAGCAAACGTTACGCACGTAGCAGCGATTAATGATAAATGGTCTCAAACTTTTCTCCTTCATGGAAACGGAACTTTTGGAGACACCGATATGAATGATGACAATTTTCTTGACCGTCCGAAAGGAACTCAGATCAATGCAGCTTATTTATTGAATTATAACGACTTGGAGCGTTCTGGTTTTGGGTCACATTTCGGAATTAATTTCATTAAAGACGAACGAACTGCAGGACAAATAGGATTTGATAAAAAACTTCCTCAAAGTGAGCAATCACTTTACGGTGTTGGAATTGACATTTCGAGATTTCAGGTTTGGAATAAAACGGGGTATGTTTTTAAAGGAAAACCTTATCAAAGCTTAGGTTGGATGAATCAATATGTGTATCATCAGCAAGACAGCTTTTTCGGTTTGAGAAATTATTCAGGACAGCAACACACTTATTATTCTAATTTGATTTTTGAAAGTATTTTAGGAAATACCAATCATAAATACAAAGCCGGAGCGAGTTTCTTATACGATGGTTATGAAGAAAATTATTTAGTTGATAACTTTAAAAGAAACGAAATTGTTCCGGGAGTTTTTGCTGAATATACTTTAACGGGCTTAAAATATACTTTGGTTGCAGGTACAAGAGCAGATTTTCACAACTTGGCAGGAACACAGTTTACACCGAGATTGAATTTCAAATATGATTTTACTCCGCAAACTATTTTTAGGCTTTCTGCGGGAAGAGGTTTCAGAACAGCGAATGTTTTTGCAGAAAGCCAGCAATATTTTGCATCAAACAGAAATATTCAGATTTTACAAAACGGCGGAGACATTTATGGTTTAAGACCGGAAATTGCTTGGAATTACGGGGTAAGTTTACAACAGGAGTTTAAAATTTTCGGTAAAAAATCTACTATTGTTGCCGATTTTTTCAGAACAGATTTCCAAGATCAGGTTTTAGTAGATCTTGACCGTTCACCTCAGCAATTGACGTTCTATAATCTTGATGGAAAATCTTTTGCCAACTCATTCCAAACACAGTGGGATTTTACTCCTTTCAAAAACTTTGATGTAAGATTGGCATACAAATATTATGATGTTCAGGCAGATTATTTAGACGGAAGACGTGAAGTTCCTTTTATGGCAAAACACAGAGGTTTTGTAAACCTTGCTTATGCTACCAACAAAAATAAAAACGAAGGATTCTGGAGTTTTGATACGACATTGAATTGGGTTGGAAAACAAAGACTTCCAAATACTTCTACCAATCCGACAGAATTTCAATTACCGATGTATTCTGAATCTTATGCAGTTTTGAATGCACAAATCTCTAGAAATTTCAATAAAAAATTAAGAGCTTATTTAGGAGGTGAAAACCTAACTTCTTATCACCAAGAAAATGCGATTATGGATTTTAGAAATCCTTTCGGAAATTATTTTGATGGCGGAATGGTTTACGCACCCATTATGAAAGCTAACTTTTACGTTGGGTTTGATGTAACATTTTAATGTAAACTGAGATTGGGAGGTTTGTGTAATTTCCAAATTATCTCATTTTCAAATTCTCAAATTAAAAAGGCATGGTTTCGATAATTTAATGATTATGAAATCATGCTTTTTTGTATCTTTATGTTAAATTTAAACATCAAAAATTTTAATATGAAACGTAACGCAACAGCCGTTTGGAACGGCACCGTAAAAGAAGGAAAAGGACATTTAACAACACAAAGCACCACTTTAGATCAAACTCAATATTCTTTCGGAAGTCGTTTCGAAGATGGAGTTGGAACCAATCCTGAAGAATTATTGGCTGCAGCTCATGCAGGATGTTTCACCATGAAACTGAGTGCAGAATTGACTCAAGCCGGTTTTACTCCAGAAGAATTAACTACAAAATCAGTAATCACATTAGATCCTGCAGCAGGGAAAATCACAAAATCTGAATTGACATTAACCGCTAAAATCCCTGGAATTTCTGAAGAAGATTTTCAAAAGTATGCGAAGATCGCTGAAGAAGGTTGTCCTGTCAGTCAGGCTTTCAGTTTTGAGATTAGCTTGAATGCTACTTTGGAAAACTAATTACAAAGATAAAATAGGAATTATCATCAATAGGAACGGGCTTTAGCCCGTTTTTCAGTTTAAAACAAAATCAATTGGCTTTAGCCAAAACCTCAAGTTTTAGTTTTAAATTTCAATAAATTCAGCAATTAAATTTTAATTTTCAAAATAAAATATACCATTCGGTATATTTACGTATATTTGTACGTTGATTTTTGAAGATGTCAAAAGCAGAAAAGACAAAACAATTCATTATCGAGAAAACGGCAACTTTGTTTAATACCAAAGGTTATACAGCTACGTCTTTATCCGACATTACTGAAGCAACCGGCCTTACCAAAGGCAGCATCTACGGAAATTTTGAAAATAAAGACGAAGTATCTCTTGAAGTTTATAAATACAATTCGGGAATTCTCAAAAAAAGTTTAATGAGATCATTCAGCGAAGAATTTCCGACAATGTCTGATAAACTATACGCTTTTGTATCTTTTTACCGAAAAAACTGGCAATTGGTTTTTCTACATGGCGGTTGTCCTCTAATGAATGCAGCAACAGAATCTGATGACACTTTCCCCGCACTGAACAATCAGGTAAAATTATCTTTTCAAGACTGGACAGAAAACATTTCTAAAATTATTAAAACCGGCCAAACCAATAATGAGTTCAGTCAGGAAATAGATCCGGAACAATACGCTTCGCTCTTCATTATTCTTATTGAAGGCGGAATTTTGCTTTCAAAAACAACAGGCGACGAGAAACATTTAAATCTTGCTTTAGACAGAATTTTAATACTCATCGACCAAGAAATTAAAAAGAATCCTTTATAAAATAAATGGTATGGATAAATTACAGGCATTAAAATCATTTGTCGGAAAAGAATTTACCGCATCTCCTTCTCCTTTTATGAGATGGCTGAATCCTGTGGTTATTTCGGCTGAAGAAGGTCAAATTGAATTTCAGTATACCGTAAGAGAAGAATGGCTAAACCCGATGGGAAATATGCACGGCGGAGTAACGGCAGCAATTATGGACGATATTATTGGGGCAACGATGTTTTCTTTAAATGAAAAAAACTTTATTGTAACTGTAAATAACAGCATCGATTATTTTTCAACGGCAAAAGAAAATGATACTATTGTAGCTGAAACAAAAATCATTAAAAGAGGAAAACAATTTGTGAATGCGCAATGTGAGATTTGGAATGCAGACAAAACAAGACTCATCGCAAGAGGAACCTCAAATCTATTTAAAATTAATAACTAAAAATAAAATCATCATTACTGAATATCTTTTATAAACAGTAAAAATTGTGATTTTAAATGACTTAAAAATATAAACGACCACCTATGAAAAGAGTTGTCATTACAGGATTAGGCGCAGTAACGCCTTTAGGAAATAATGTTGAAGAATTCTGGCAAAACAGCATCAACGGAGTGAGTGGAGCAAACAAAATCACTCATTTCGATACCGAAAAATTTAAAGTACACTTTGCATGTGAAGTAAAAAACTTTGATCCAAAAGTATATTTAAATCACAATGAAATAAAAAGAAGTGATTTGTTTTCACAATACGCAATGTATTCATCTGCAGAAGCGATTAAAGATTCAGGATTAGAATTTGAAACAATGGATCCGTTTGATACAGGCGTAATCTGGGGAACCGGACAAGGCGGAATGTGGACTTTTGAAAGCGAAGTGATGAATTTTGCAGCCAATGATCAGAATCCGAGATTCAACCCTTTCTTTGTTCCAAAATTTATTGCCAATATGGCTTCGGGAATGATTTCTATGAAGTTTGGTCTTCAGGGAATCAATTACACAACGATTTCAGCTTGTGCAACAGGAAATACAGCTTTAATGGATGCTTTCAACTATATCCGTTTAGGAAAAGCCAAAGTAATCATTAGTGGAGGTTCTGAAGCGGCGATTACTCCCGCTTCAATTGGTGGATTTTCTGTAATGAAAGCCATGTCTACAAGAAATGATGATTTTGCTACAGCAAGCCGACCTTATGATGAAGAACGAGATGGTTTTGTAATGGGAGAAGGAGCCGGAGCTTTGGTTTTGGAAGAATATGAACACGCAAAAGCAAGAGGAGCAAAAATCTACGCAGAATTAGTAGGAGCCGCAATGACTGCAGATGCCTATCACATGACCGCACCTCATCCTGATGGAGTTGGCGCAATAAAAGCAATGCAATTGGCATTACATGAAGCAGGAGCAAACATTGGAGATATTGATTATCTGAATCCACATGCAACCTCTACTCCACTTGGAGATTTGGTTGAGCTAAAAGGAATCAGCAAATTATTTAAGGGAAGTAAAAATCTAGATTTAAGTGCCACAAAATCAATGACTGGTCATTTGTTGGGAGCGGCAGGAGCAGCAGAAGCTATTCTTTCGATTAAAGCTATTGAAAAAGGAATTATTCCGCCAACAATTAACCTTCATAAGATTGATGAAAATATTCCAAAAGATGTAAATATTGTTTTTGGTGAAGCAAAAGAAAAAAATATTCAATTTGCATTAAGTAACGCCTTTGGTTTTGGAGGACATAATGCGACTTTAGTGTTTAAGAAGTTTTCTTAAATTGTATTCTCTCGCAGATTATGCTAATTTAGCAGATAATTATTTATAAAAAATCTGCGTCATCTGTAAAATCTGCGAGAGAAAAAATTTTTAAGATTCACAATTTAATCGATTCTATCTTCATCAGAATGACATTACATTGGAAAAATTAGAATCAATTTTAATGCAAATAAAAAAGCAGCCATTTTTTTTGACTGCTTTTGTTTTATGCTTCTTTCAACCATTCTGATGAAGAAAGATAATTCTGATCAGGATAATAAATAAAAAGACAATTTTTACCTTTTATTGTATTAATTATCGGCTCCGTTAATGCTCTCGGAATTGCAGGACAACCCCAACTTCTTCCGATTCTTTTGTGTGCTGCAGCAAACTCTTCACTTACATAATCTGCTCCATGCATTACAACAGCTCTTCTGTAAGCTGCATCATTATATCCTTTATCCATTCCTAAAAGTTTTAAAGAATATCCATTATCTCCATTGTAGGTAGATTCTGTTATGTAGAAACCCATACTGCTTTGAAGAGAGCTTTCTGTGTTAGAAAAATTGGTGGCAAATTCTTCCCCTGTATTTTTCCCGTGAGCAACCAAAGAATTGAAAAGAACTTTTTTCTCGTTCATATCAATCACCCAAAGTCTTTTGGTATTTGATGACATTGAAAAATCACAAACTGTTAATAAGTGTGCATTTTCATCCAGTTTCCCAGCCTTTTTAAGATTATTAAATCCTAAAATAGCTTTAGAAAAAACATCAAAATTGAGTTTATGATCAGATTCGAATAAGATAGAATTGTAAAGTTCTTCAGAAGAACTCATTTCATTTGTGCTTTTTTTAGATTTAATTTCAACTGCAGTTTCTATTTTTTTTGTGTTGGTATTTTCATTCTTTACATTCTCATTTTTTGGAGAAACATAAAAAGAAGTCGTTACCATGTACACAATGCCTAATAAGCTATAAAATCCTTTCATTAAATATTATGTTAAATTAAAATTCCGGGTACAAATTTATAAAATCATAATTATCAATGAGTTAAAATGAAAAAAGTTTAACTCAATTTAAGAAACTTTAACTCTCAGAGATTAATTCTCAGAATCTGGAACAAACTCTAAACTTATAGAATTCATGCAGTATCTTGTCCCTGTTGGAGCCGGTCCGTCATTAAATACATGACCTAAATGAGAATCACATCTTTTGCAAACCACTTCAATTCTTTCCATACCATGAGAAGAATCGCGATTGTATCCTACTCCATTTTTATCGGCTTCAAAAAAACTTGGCCAACCGCAGCTGCTCATAAATTTCTGGTTAGAACGGAAAAGGTGATTTCCACAAACCGCACAATAATATTCTCCCAGTTCATCAAACTCATTGTACGTTCCGGTAAATGGTCTTTCTGTTGCCGCTTCTCTTGCAATAGCGTATAAATCTGGAGAAAGAATTTTAAACCATTCGTCATTAGAGACATTCAGTTTTGCAGTATCTGTTCTTGAATAATATGGATTGTTTTTTGCTTCGTTTTGCATAGAATTTATTTTAAATATTAGAAATTAATGTAAAATCTAACCACAAAAGTCGCAAAAGCTTTTTTTCTTAAAGTTTTGATTCTTAGAAATGACAAGCTCACAGGCTGTAAACATTGATGTGTACTTTTCTAAAATAGTATTAAGCTTAAATTCTTTTGTGACTTTTGTGGTAAAAGAATTACAACCAAATTTACTAAATTTGAGAATATGAATGATGAAGCCAAAAGAAAACAGCTCAGAAAATATAAAGCTTTTGCCACAGGACTTTTTGTTTTGATGGCGATTATTTTCATTGTTACTACAATTTTACAAAAGACTCACGATTCTCACTGGATTGGTTATGTTCGTGCATTTTCTGAAGCAGCAATGGTTGGTGCTTTAGCAGATTGGTTTGCTGTAACGGCGCTTTTCCGCCATCCTTTGGGTCTTCCGATTCCACACACCAATCTGATTGAAAACAGTAAAGAAAAACTAGGTGATAATCTGGGGAGTTTTGTGGTTTCTAATTTCCTTTCTCCAAAAACAATTCGTCCTTATATTCAGAAAATTAAAATTTCAAATTTTGTTGGGGAATGGCTCACAAAAGAAAGAAATCAGGAAGCTTTAATTAAAAATCTTTCGGATATTGTTCTTGATATTCTCAATAAATTGGATGATTCTGAAGTAAGTCATTTTATCAGCAAAAAAGTGAGTGAAATGACCGACGATATTCAGCTTAATAAAATTTTAGGAAATGGCATTATCTATCTTTTAGATAAAAATGACCATCAGAAAATCGTCACTAATCTTTCGAAGCAGATTAAAGAATATCTTATTGAAAATGACGGAATGATTCAGGAAAGGGTAAAAAAAGGTAGTTACTCTTTTATTCCATCATTTGTTGATAATAAAATTGCTGAAAAAATTGCGAGTGGACTTTCAGATTTCTTCAGAGAAGTGGAAGAAGATCCAAATCACGAAATCAGAGGTTTAATTACAAAAAAAATCTACGAATTTTCTAATGATTTAAAAGAAGACCCAAAATGGAATGATGAATTTAAAACCATTAAAAATGACTTCCTTAAAAATGATAAGCTGGAAGAATATTCCAATGACATTTGGCTTTCCATCAAAAAAACATTGAGCACAGAACTGCAGGAAGAAGCATCTTCATTAAAAAAATACATCACAAAAAACCTGAATGAGTTTTCTCAAAATCTGAAAACTGATGAAAATCTTCAGAATAAAATCGATCATTGGGTAAGAGTAACCGCTTATAAATATATCCTTAAAAATAGCCATCAAGCCGGAAACCTCATCAGCTCAACCGTCGGAAACTGGCAAGGAAAAGAACTCAGCGAAAAACTGGAACTGGAAGTTGGAAAAGATCTGCAATTTATCCGTGTGAACGGAACTTTAGTTGGTGGATTGGTTGGTTTGATCATTTATACGATCTCACATTTCTTCCTCTAATCAACTAAAAACTATGCTCACCCAACCATGAAAAAACTTTTAACGTTCTTATTTTCTTTAAGTTTAACACTTTTTCTCTGCCAGAAAGTTGAATTAAAAAAAATAACAGATTCATCTCAGATTTTCAAAGGAGAAATTGCAGGAGTTCCCATCACCATGCAACTTTATTTTGCAGGAATTGTCGATTGCAGCCTCTATCAATATTTTGTAGACGGATGGTATTATTACGATAAATATCAAAAAAAAATTCCTTTGACAGGCATTTACGATTATGGAAAATTGTCTTTGTATAATTTTGGCACTAAGCAAAAGCAGAATTCTAAAAGTTTCAGAGATAGCGTTACTTCACCTCAAAAAGTAGAGAAAACTGCAAAAACTGCAGAAGTTTTGCATCCTAAAGAATCTATTCTTTTTGAGCAAAACGATAAAGAAAATCCTCTTTTGGGTAACTTTTATTTGAATGGAAAAACTCAACCAGCAAAATTATTCACCGGCAACGATATGATTTACCGTTATAATAATTACCTGATTTTACCCAACAATAAAAAGATTAACACTTTTGACTTTATTAATAAACATGGAGGCAATCAATTAATTTCTTACGCTTCGGGAGAAAATGGAAATCGTGTTTTATTGTATTTTGAAGAATCATCAAATTTCAATGCGTGCGGAAGATGCGGGGCAGGTGAAGGTGAAAAAGGGTATCGCGTTTTGTACTTTACCAAAGACTGGAATTACAAAAACTATGAAGAATTTCCCACAGAAAGCTGTCTTGAAAACATATATGATACGAAAGAAACAAAATCCAAAGACAGAAAAACATTAACTTTTAAAGTAAACAAAACGGAATCTACATCTGCTTATATATTTACGGTTGATGTAAAAAATGCGTCTATTAGAAAGTCAAAATAAAAAAGAGAGTGTAAAACTCTCTTTTAATTTATCTCGAAATTCGACTCGCTCTGGTCAAAAGTTCCTGATTAATATCGTTGATCAATTGCGGACCTTCATAGATAAATCCTGTATATAACTGCACCAAACTTGCTCCTGCATCTAATTTTTCAATCGCATCTTTCGCAGAGTGAATTCCGCCAACTCCGATAATTGGGAATGCACGATTGCTTTTATCTGAAAGATATTTGATCATTTTTGTGCTTCTCTCACGAATTGGCTTTCCACTAAGTCCTCCGTTTCCGATTTCGGCTAAAACTTCAGGCGAAGTTTTCAGACCTTCTCTGTTGACTGATGTGTTTGAAACCACAATTCCATCAATTTTTGTTTCTGCAATCAGTTCGATAATTTCATCTAATTGTTGATTATTTAAATCCGGAGCGATTTTTAAAAGAATCGGTTTAGGATTTACTTTAGTTTGATTGATTCCCTTAACAGCAGTAATCAATTCTCTCAGATATTCTACATCTTCCAGTTTTGCGTGGCTTCCCACGTTCGGGCAACTCACATTCAGTACAAAATAATCTACATAAGGATGAAGACCTTCGAAACAATCTAAGTAATCCTGAGTGTAATTTTCAGGCGTTGTGTTGGTATTTTTTCCGATGTTTCCGCCGATGATGATTTTTCCTTTATTGCCTTTCAATTTTTGAATAGCAGCTTCCAGACCGTCATTGTTGAAACCCATTCTGTTGATAATTCCACCATCTTCAATCAAACGGAACAATCTTTTCTTAGGATTTCCAGTCTGGGCTTTTGGAGTTACCGTTCCAATTTCTACAAATCCGAAACCTAAATCTCCCAATTCGTTGAACAAAACAGCATTTTTATCAAAACCTGCAGCTAAACCAACTGGATTTTTGAATTTTAATCCGAAAACTTCTCTTTCCAGACGCTTGTCAACAATAGGTTTTGGTAAGAATAATTTGGTTAGAAATCCAAAATTTTTAAGCATCGAAAAAGTAAAGTGATGCACTTCTTCGGGATCAAATTTGAAAAGAATCGGACGAATGAGCGATTTGTACATTGAAAAAAAGTTTTACAAAAATACTCATTTTAAATTGAATGAATTCTTGATGTGTGATATTTTATTTGAATAAGGGTTATTGATTCTTTTAAACACAAATATTTTGCACGAATAGACAATTAAAATCTGTTTAATTTCCTAAATCTGCGAGAGCTTTTTTAACGCAAAGATTTTATTTACTGAAATATATTTTAAGGAGCAAAGAATTAATCAACAAGTTGATTTGATGAAGCTAATGTTTAAGCTTTGCGTAGCAAATTTATTTGCCTTAGCTTTTCTAAAATCAAAATTTTGAATAATAAAATCTTTGCGTTAGAATAACCGCAAAGTTTGTCGTTCCGTAGGAATTTCAACAGTTGAAAAGTAAAAAAAGTATAGATTCTACGCTTCACTTCGTTACGCTCTGAATGACAAACTTTATGTAAATAAGAAATAATTACAAATATGAACTCAAATCAAAATTTAAAATATCTCCTACTCTTTTAAACTCATCATCTATCGTGGCATTTACCTTGATTCTTTCATTAGAAATAGGATGGTTGAAAATCAATTGATGAGCGTGAAGCGTCATTTTGTTGATATCAAATGTTTGAAGCCACAATTTATTCTGCTTGTTGCAACCGTGTTTACGGCATCCCAAAATCGGATGTAAAATATGCTTAAAATGCTTTCTCAACTGATGAAATCTTCCAGTTTCAGGAATTGCTTCTACCAAACAATATCTCGAGGTTTGATGTTTTAAAAAAGGTAAATCTATTTCTGAAGTCTGTAAACGACGATAGCGTGTAACTGCGTTTTGCTTGACTTCATTTTCATTAATCAAATTATAATCGATCGTTTCTTCTTCTTTTGCCCAGCCTCGCAAAATGGCGATGTATTTCTTTTCAACCACTTTTTCCTCAAATTGAGTGCTCATCATTCTCAGCGTATCTTTATCTAAAGTAAACAACAAAACGCCCGAAGTTTTTCGGTCTAAACGATGCACAGGATACACTTTTTGCCCGATTTGATTTCTCAATTCCTGAATTGCATACGTATCTGCTTCGCCCGAATAAAAAGACTTGTGAACCAATAATCCGCTTGGTTTATTGATGGCAATAAGATGTTCGTCTCGATAAAGAATTTCTAACATCCGGCAAAAGTAGAGATTTCAAATCTATTTGTTAAAACCTTTACTCAACTTTAAAAGTCTGTTTTTCAATTTTTGATAAGTTTAGCCCTGATTGAGCGACATGTTTGAGCTCATTTTATTAGGTTTTGCGCGGCGGCTCCGCCGCCGCGCAAAACCTAATAAAATAGCGAGTAGCGAAAGCAGGTTCCCGGCTCCTAATAATTTCAAAGTTAAAAACTTCCATCTTCCATCTCCCTACTTCCCGCTTTTTCACTATTTTTGCAACTCAGACGTAAAAAAATTATGGCAAAGCAAGAAGATGTTTTCAAGAAAGTGATTTCTCACGCTAAAGAATATGGTTTTATTTTCCCTTCGAGTGAGATCTATGACGGTTTATCCGCTGTTTATGATTATGGACAGAATGGCGCAGAACTGAAAAATAATATCAAACAATATTGGTGGAAAGCGATGGTACAGCTTAACGAAAATATTGTAGGTATTGATTCGGCAATTCTGATGCACCCGACTACTTGGAAAGCTTCGGGCCACGTTGACGCATTCAACGATCCTTTGATTGACAATAAAGATTCTAAAAAACGTTTCAGAGCAGATGTTTTGGTGGAAGATTACTGTTTGAAAATTGAAGATAAAGAGAATAAAGAAATTGAAAAAGCTGCCAAAAGATTCGGTGAGTCTTTCGATAAAGCACAGTTTGAAGCGACCAATCCTAAAATTTTAGAATACAGAGCAAAAAGAGAACAAATCCTTTCAAGATTGGCTAAATCTTTGGAAAATGAAGATCTTGCTGATGTAAAAGCTTTAATTGAAGAATTGGAAATTGCTGATCCTGATACGGGTTCTAAAAACTGGACGGAAGTAAGACAATTTAACTTGATGTTCGGAACTAAATTAGGAGCTTCTGCAGATTCTGCAATGGATCTTTATTTGAGACCGGAAACCGCTCAGGGTATTTTCGTCAACTTCTTAAACGTACAGAAAACTTCACGTCACAGACTTCCTTTCGGTATCGCTCAAATCGGAAAAGCATTTAGAAATGAGATCGTTGCAAGACAGTTTATTTTCAGAATGCGTGAATTTGAACAGATGGAAATGCAGTTTTTCGTTGCTCCGGGAACAGAACTTGAATTCTACGAACAATGGAAACAAAAACGTCTTAATTGGCACTTGGCTTTAGGATTAGGAAATGACAATTACAGATTCCACGATCATGAGAAACTGGCGCATTATGCAAACGCTGCGGCTGATATTGAATTTAATTTCCCATTCGGATTTAAAGAACTTGAAGGTATTCACTCAAGAACAGATTTCGACTTAAAAGCTCACGAAGAGCATTCAGGAAGAAAACTACAGTTCTTCGATCCTGAAAGAAACGAAAACTATGTTCCTTATGTTGTTGAAACTTCTGTAGGTTTAGACAGATTATTCCTTTCAATTTTCTCTCATTGTTTAAGAGACGAAGTATTGGAAGACGGTTCAGAAAGAACAGTTTTATCTTTACCTCCAGCTTTAGCGCCAATTAAAGCAGCAATTCTTCCATTAATGAAGAAAGACGGTTTAGCTGAATATGCAGAAAAAATATTCGATGATTTGAAATATGATTTCAATTTATTCTACGAAGAAAAAGACGCGATCGGAAAACGTTACAGAAGACAGGATGCAATTGGTACACCTTACTGTATCACCATCGATCATGATTCTCTAACAGATCACACTGTAACGATAAGAGACAGAGACACGATGCAGCAGGAAAGAGTTCCGGTTTCTGAATTGAGACGAATTATCGACGAGAAAACGAACTTCAGAAATTTACTTTCTAAGATATAATTAATAAGCCCTGATTTTTTCAGGGCTTTTTTGATGCTTGGTTTTAAAATTATTCTAAATTTGTTTAAGACCAAATTCTTATGATTATTCTTTTTTATATTACTCTTTTTCTGGTAACCGTGGTAGTTTTATTCTACATTTTCGGATATGCTTATCTCTTTAGCGGAATTTCGAAAACCTATCTTCGTGGAAAATCGAGCGCAAATATTGATGACGGAAAACTTTTTACAAGTAACATCATTCACACAACAAAACCTGTTCTTTGGGATGAACATACTGATTACAACAAAAAAGATTTACCTAAAAATATCGTCGATGATTTAATTCAGTCAAACACGGCTTCATTTCTGGTCATAAAAGATGGAAAATTATTGCATGAACAATACTGGAACGGCTATAACGAACTTTCGAAAACCAATTCGTTTTCTATGGCAAAAGCGGTTACCGTTATGCTTTTCGGGAAAGCTTTAGAAGAAGGAAAAATTCAGAATATTGACAATAACTTTTCTGAGTTTTATGATGAATTTAAAAGCAAACCTTTCGGTAGAGATTTAACTTTAAAGCATCTTGCTCAAATGGAATCTGGTTTAAACTGGGATGAAAATTATAAAAATCCTTTTCTTCCAAACGCTCGAGCGTATTACGGAAAAAGCTTGATAAAGGCTACATTCTCGAGACCATTTAAAGAAAAACCTGGTGAAAGATTTGAGTATCAAAGCGGTTCTACTCAACTTTTAGGGTTTGCAGTGAAAAAAGCAGTCAATCAGACTTTAGCAAGTTATTTATCTGAAAAATTCTGGATTCCGTTGGGAATGGAACAAAACGCAGATTGGAGCGTTGACGAAAGCGGAATGGAAAAAACATATTGCTGTATTCACTCCAACGCAAGGGATTTTGCAAAATTGGGGCAGCTATTTTTAGATGACGGAAAAGTAGGAAATGAACAGGTTTTAAATTTAGATTTTATTGAACAAATGAGAACTCCTACCAAAAAATCTGATGAAATCTATGGAATGGGACTCTGGATTAACCATGACAATCCTATCAAACATTATTATTTCCTCGGTCTTCAAGGTCAATATATTATTATGATTCCTGAACATAAAATGGTGATTGTAAGAACCGGAAGCTACAATAATTTACCAAAAACAGACAGAGGAAGACCGGATCAGGTGAAATTTTTGGTGAATGAAACTGTGAAATTGTTTGTATAAAGGTTAAGGTTGAGGCTAAGTTCGAGTTTGAAAATATTTTGACTCATGAATATTAAGGTAAAGAAAGGGTAAGGAAATACCTGAAAATATTTACATTAAGCACAAAACTAAATTCAAAAATATCTTAACCTTAAAAACTAAAAGACCTTTACTATTTTAAAAATTAAAATTTATGATAAAATACAATCCTTTGGTGGATGAATATATTGAGAAATCTCCGGATTTTTCAAAGCCTATTTTAAACCATATCCGGGAAGTTGTACATGAATGTTATCCCGACATGGAAGAAGCGATCAAATGGAAGTTTCCGACTTTTATGTATAAAGGAAAAATTCTTTGTTCAATGGTTTCATTTAAGCAATATTGCAGCATGGGATTTTGGTTGCATGGTGAAATGCAGACGATAAAAAATCTTGAAACGGACGTTGAGAAAACCAATATGTTTAGCCTTGGAAAGATCACCAAACTCGAAGATCTTCCTTCAAAACCTCAGCTTAAAAAAATTATTCTTGAGGCAATGGAACTTACCGATATGGGAGTTAAATTGAAAAAAGCAGCGCCCACAAAAACAGAAACTGCAGTTCCTCATGAGTTTCAGAATGTTTTAAATCAAAATAAAACAGCTTTGGATATTTTTCAAAAAGCAGCGCCTTCTTTCAGAAAAGAATACATCAACTGGATCACGGAAGCCAAAACAGAAACCACCCGAAATAAAAGGATGGAACAAGCCATAGAATGGATCTCAGAAGGAAAAGGCAGAAACTGGAAATATGAGAAAAAGAAATAATTTAGTGGAAGTTGGGTGATGGAAGCTGGAGGTTTACAAGTTTGAAAATATTTTTTGCTTTTAAACTAGGTTTTTAGTGAAATCTGAAATTCGCTTCGGGAAGCGTATTGTTTTTAAGAAAAGCTTCGTATTCAGGTGACATTTGAGCTCGGCCGAAAGTATTTTGCCCACTCATACTTCCGAGACGCACTTTATCTTTACCGTATTTTTTATTCATTGCATCCATTGCTTTCATTACAGGCAAATGCTGATTCTGGCTGTCTTCTTCAAATAGATTAATCAACCGTTGATCTTCCGGGACAAAATCGTTGACGATAACGCCTGCTTTTTTATAATGAAAACCTTCTTCAAAAATAGATTCAAACAAATCATTCACGACTCTGCCAATAAGAATCGATGAATTGGTAGGGTTTGGCAGAATCTGAGTTTTAGCATTTCTATATTCTGGTAAATCTTTTCTGAAACGATTGGTTTGTACAAAAACTGTGACCATTTTGCAGCAGGTGTTTTGCTTTCTCAGTCTTTCTGAACAATACATTCCAAAGGTTTCTACACGTTCGCGTACGTCCTCTTTTTTGGTAAGCATTTCCATAAAACTTCTCGTCACTGCAATCGATTTTTTAGGAGACGGAGTATCTAATTCCAATTGACGGATTCCTTTCAGTTCATTAATCATTCTTACGCCATGAATTCCCATGATTTTGCGAACCCACATTTCCGGTTTTTGGAGCAAATCCCATGCTTTATAAACTCCGTTGTCATTCATTTTTGCTCTAAGCTTTCTACCTATTCCCCAAACATCACCGATGTTGAGCCATTTTAAAGCTTTTTCAATTTTTTCGGGAGTATCTAAAATATAAACTCCTTCATTAAATTTTTCAGGAAAGTCTTTTACAATTCTGTTGGCCACTTTACACAAGGTTTTTGTAGGCGCAATACCGATGCTTACAGGAATATTTTCTTTATCCTGAATTTCTTTTTTAATTTTAACACAATAATCATGAGTGTCGATGTATTTAAAACTTGTGAGGTCTAAAAATAATTCATCAATCGAATATACTTCATAATCAGCTTTATCAACATAAGAGGCTGAAATCTCAATAACTCTCTGACTTTTAAAATTATACAATTCAAATTTAGCAGAAAAACTCTTTACATCATGTTCCTTAAAAAGTTCTTTGTACTTAAACGCAGGAGCCGCCATCGGAATCCCCAAATCTTTCGCTTCTTTACTTCGAGACACAACGCATCCATCGTTGTTGGAAAGCACCACAACAGGTTTGTTTTCAAGCGAAGGATCTAAAGTTCTTTCACAGGAAACAAAAAAATTATTGCAATCGACTAAAGCGTACATGATATGAAAAAACAACTGTTTGAAAGTACAAATCTATAACTTTTAAAACAGAATTTCATATTTCAATAAAAATTTAACACCACGTCTATTTAATTCAAAATCAAACAATTAAATACTTTAAAACACGTCACGTTTTGTCGCAATAATGTATTAATCAGTGTTTGCAGAAAGTTTATTTTTTCATTTAAAATGACACCTTTTTTATCCTCAATGCGTCAAGTTTTGACGTATTGCACCCCTACATTTGTTTTCTAAAGAAACTAAAAATATGGACAAAATAACCTTACAGAGAATAGAAAAATTACATCCTTTTGTGAGGGAGGAAGTAAAACAAATCATCAAAGAATGTGATGAAGCATTAACCGGAAAAGCCAAAATAAGAATTACTCAGGGACTTCGAAGTTTTGAGGAGCAGGAAAAACTCTATGCTATCGGAAGAATTACAAACGGAAAAAAAGTAACGAACGCCAAAGCCGGGCAGAGCATTCACAATTACGGATTAGCCGTTGATATCTGTTTAATTATTGACAGAAAAACAGCAAGTTGGGACACCGCAAAAGACTGGGACAATGACCAAGTTGCCGACTGGTACGAATGCGTAAAAATTTTCGCAAAACACGGTTGGGATTGGGGCGGAAACTGGAAAACTTTTAAAGACCTTCCCCACTTTGAAAAGAAGAATTTCCTGACTAAAAAAGGTTTGGTAAAAACGAGTTGGAGAGCGCTTGCAAAGCTGAAAAGGGATGATAATGGATATGTGGTTTTTTAAAAAATCATACGTCGAGTTTTGGCGTTGTGAGAGAATAGTTTTGTAAAAACCAAAAGAATTAAAATTATGAAACAATTTAACGATGAATGGAGTGATAATTTATCCGAATTTAAAATGCTTTCTTTTGAAGAAGTGAGCAATGGGTTCGAAGGAAATAAAAATCCTTTACAAGGTATAAAAAATCCAGAAAGTGCAGAATATAAAGATGATGAATATATTAATCTTAAAAATCTTTTAGACAGCATTAGGCTCGCTTACAGAAATGGAAGTAAAATGCAATATACATTTGCAGAATATTTCAATGATACACCACAAATGTACATTGTGGATGATAACAAGAACCATATTGACATTTCAGCAAAAATCGCATTAAAAAATGGCTCTATAAAAGTTTCTCAAAATCTCGGAAATGACAAACCTTTTATGGAAGTATTTTTTGATAGTAAAAGGCGCTTAACCTATTCCCTTTCTTTTTGTTACTCAGGATCTAGACAAGTCGCAATAATGCTAAGAACATATAGCTTTAAAGAATATAGAAATCTATTACTTTATTTGGGTTACGGAGATGTGGAAACCGATTATGATGCATCCAAGTTTTTTATCAAAGAATTTACTGACTTTCTAAATGACACTAAAAATACCGCAGATTATTTATACAAAGTATATGCAGATTTGCCAAAAAGTTTTATCGTACATATACATCTTACTACTGAAAAAGTTGTAGAGCATCTCAGAATTCTTACAGATGTGGATGATACAGGCTGGTTTAGCTGGACAAAAGATACAAGTTCTTTATTAATTACAGTATTGGCAATGTTTCGGAATTATGACAAAGTAGTAGATTATCTAAATGAAAATCCAAAATTCGTTAATGAAATTTATGATAATCTTGATGGGCATTCTGAAATTTTGGGACAGCCAATTTCTAACCGTATACTATTTGCATCCACCTTAAATTTGTTTACGCAACAAGATCAAGATGCAAAAACAAAAATTACCAATGTTCTCACCAGTTACGGTAATTACTATATTGAATCAAATATTTTGGAGCTAAATGATACTCTTAATACCATTAAAGGGATTGTCAGTTTCGATTGGGATTTTGATTATAAAGATGCTATTTTCTTACAACAGAAAAGAACGGTAGCAAAAACTAGAGAACGTCCACTTATAGGACAAGACGGAGAGCCAATAAATGATATTTCAACAGATGAAACAATTACTGTAGAGGAGAATGTAGATCCAGGTTATTTCTACAATCCAATGAGTCCGGTGACCTATTTCGATAAAGAAGGAAATTCACATTTAGTGACTGCACTATTTATAAAAGCGATTGCCGATGAGAAAGAATGGGCAAAAGTGATGCATCATATCCGTATTGGTGGGGATATTTTGGCTATAATCGCAGGGTTTATGACAATGGGATTAACTGCTGAGTTTTCTGTATTGGCTATTGCAGATATAGGTTTGGCGGGTATAGATTTGGCTCTGATGAATGAAGACGTGCAAAAGTGGTTATCTGATCAAGGTTCTGCAGGAAAATGGTTTGTAGAAAACTGGGATTTAATCTATGCTTTTGTAGGTGCTGGAATAATGAGCATTGTAATAATGGAAGGTATTCTTACACATGGCCCTGCACTTTTGAGAAGATTGAAAAATCTTAAAGACATAAAAGGAAATTATCTTATTTTTACAAGGCAGCTGGAAAAACTGATTATCGAGCTCGACGCCTACAAAGCCAGAACAGCAACCAATGTCATAGAAGAAGTAGTAATTACGGCTAAGAAGAATGCATTGTTAGAGAAGCTTTTAAAACCATTTTTAAGCTCTGATGCCAATCTAGAATACATTATAGAGCAACTAGCTAAAAGAAAAATCTCTGTAAAAAAAGCAGGAGATAATCTTTATGAAATTTATTATAATGGTAAACTGGTTACAGCTACAGATGCCAATGAAGCTGGGGCTTTTCTGAAAGATAATTTTTGGAAAACGGAAAGACAATTACAAAAAGAGATTGATAAAGTAAAAACAAAGGAAAAACCTTTAGGAGGTAAAGGTCCTTTAGGAAAAGGAGAGGTAATTGGAAAATACAGTAAAAGACCTTTTAATCCTGACAAAGCAGGAGGTAAAATTCTTAATCTTTCTTGGAAAAATGCAGAAATTACTAAAAAAGGTATTGAGATTGTTAAAAAGCATTTGAGTAGATTTGAAGATATACAATGTAATAGAACAATGATTAAACGCCTTGAGGATATTATAAGTGGGGACATAAAAGCTACAGATTGGGATAAACGTTTTTACACACATGAAATGAGAGAATTTCAAAGATATAAAGCTCTTGGACATGAATCTACATTACAAAAAGAGATTGTTGATGGAGGAGATGTTTGGAATAACACGCATACAGCTACCCTTGAAGACTATCGAATTACTGACCAGGATAATTTTGGACAATCAAATTTATACCATCCAGAAATTTCTGATATAGATTTTATTTCAGATGCCGACAGAAAATTATTAGGATATTAACTCAAAAAAATATTAACATGTTATTAAAAGTATTAAAAGTATTAAAAGTATTAGAATTAATAAATAAAGGAAGTGGAAAAATTGCACTAAATAATTTAGAGATTTTATCAAATAAAGATATTGGAGAGCCTTTATTAGGTGGATATTTCATTCAGTTATTAAAAGATATGAAGCAAAGAAAACTTATTAAATCTGATGAGAATGGATGGTATTATTCTATTACTGAAAAAGGCTTAGATTACTTACAAGAGCACTATGAAGATTAGTTTTAATAAACTCTTTCTAATTTTTAGAAGCAGTTATTTTTGAATCATGACAAAAACTAAGTTGTTATTTAATAATCATTTTTAAGCTCTGATGCCAATCTAGAATACACTATAGAGCAACTTTCAAAAAGAAAAATCTCAGTAAAAAAAGCAGGAGATAATCTTTATGAAATTTATTATAATGGTAAATTGGTTACAGCTACAGATGTCAATGAAGCTGGGGCTTTTCTGAAAGATAATTTTTGGAAGACAGAGAAGCAATTGCAAAGTGAGATTGAAAAGATACTAAAGGAAAACAAGCTGATTGGGTAAAGTTTTTTGATGATTTAGGAGGTAAAATACTTTCTAAAGTAGAAATAGAAAAACTAAGAATTTTACTTTCAAAAAAGGGAATACATATGATAGTGGAAACAGACACAGCCCAGATAAAATCTTTGTTTAAACCATCAGATGGTTTTAATTCGGCGGATGAGCTTTTTAAAACTTTAAAAGAAGAGGAGATTATTGGTGGTGCTTTTAGTAGTGAAGTTATGCAGGTCATTTTCACAAAAAATCCATCTGAACTTACGGTTTTTCATGAAATGATGCATGTACAACATTTTGAGGAAATTGGTAGATTAAAATATCTTGCGGAAGATACATTGGTAAAAGAGGCTTATGTCTGGAAAAAAATATACGCAACAAAAGAACGATGGACACTAAAAGAATTACAAGTAAGTTTAGATTATATAAATGATATTAGGGAAAGGTTTAATTTACAACCATTAAATAGTAAAATAAAATGATACATACAGAACAACAAATAAGAGAAAAAGCTAAAAAAATAATATCTGACCTAAATAATGATGGTAAATATTTTAAACCGGATTGTATAGAGTCTATTGTTTTTAGTGAAAATAAGCAGCTTTTAAAGTCTGGAGAAGAAATTGAGGGTGTTTGGCTAATTTATCTAAAAGTATTATTTAAAAATATAGATATATTAACTCTTTCTGATGAAACAGCTGAACCCATTTTTATTCGTCGCTTTACCTATCAAGTCCAAGAGATTAAAAAAGATAATGCCGGAAATTACCATGTTTAAAAAAATAGAATAATTGAACATACAAAAAACAATCTGCAAAGTAAAAATACTTTGCAGTTTTTATTCTAAGTTATTTATTCAAAATAAAACACGTCAAGTTCTGTCGCTTCCTACTCCTATCTTTATTCTACCAAAATAACAGTAGAAAAATGAAAAAGACAACCCTACTTTCTTTAGATGGAGGCGGAATAAGAGGCATCATCACCTGTATTATTTTACGTTACATAGAAGAGCAGATTCAGATTCATGATAAGCCGAGCGCAAAGCTTGGAGATTATTTTGATCTGGTTGCAGGAAGCAGCACCGGAGCATTAATTGCAGCGATTATTTTGTGTCCCGACGAACATAGAAAAGCAAAATATTCTATTCAGAAAGGTTTGGAATTGTATTCTGAAAAAGGTGGCGATATCTTTCAGGTTTCTTTTTGGGAAAAACTGATCAACCCATTTGGACTGCTGAATGAAAAAATTTCTCAGGAAGCTTTAGAAAAAAACCTCAACGAATTTTTTGGAAATTTAGAATTAAAAGAACTGATAAAACCCTGCTTAATAACAAGCTATGACATAGAAAACAGAAGAGCAAAATTATTCAACTCCTGGAAAGCCCATTTAATCACCGATAATTTTTATGTAAAAGATGTTTGCAGAGCGACTTCAGCGGCACCAACTTATTTTACTCCGGTTCAGATAAAATCGATGTACGGACAGATTTTCAGCTTAATTGATGGCGGAATGTTTGCCAATAATCCGGCACTTTGTGCTTACGCAGAAGCAAGAAAAGTTCCTTTTGCTGAAGTTTTGAAAAATCATCAGAAAGCCAATTATCCGATCGTGAATGACATGATTATTATTTCAATTGGAACCGGAATTGAATCGAAAAAATATCCGTTCAAAAAAATGGAAAAAGCAGGAAAACTCGGTTGGGTAACACCGATTATTGATATTCTGATGTCTGCCAATGCAGAAACGGTAGATTATCAGCTTTGCCAGATGTTTAATACTTTAGGATTAAGAAATCAGAAAAACTATTATCGACTAAATCCTTCGTTGAAAAACGCTTCTCCTGCGATGGATAATGTAAGAAGATCTAATATTGAGAATTTAATTCAGGCAGGATTGAGCTATATTGATGACAACAGAGAAGTTTTAAACCAAATTGTGCAGAAATTAATTAGAAATAAAATATAAGCTCTTAAGATTATAATTGATTAATATAAGCTTATTCTATTATAATTAAAAAATAAAATTTTAGAGTTTAAAACACGTCAAGTTTTGTCGCTCCCCGCTCTTATCTTTACAGTATAAACAAAGACACAAAAGCAAATCTTAAAAACTTTCAAAGCCATTTGAATTCGACATTACACAATGCTGAACAGCTCAAAACATGTTCAAAATCAATCCAAAAATCAAAAACACAAAACATGGAAACACCCAATCATAATTCTGATATTGTTTTTAATGAAGATCTCTATACGATTACTTGGGCCGACATCGAAAACGTAGAAATAGATTACGAAAATTACCTCGATGATATTGAAAATTTCTTCAGAGAAGATTTTGAAAATGATATTCTTGAGGAAGAATTTGATACTAAAAAAGATGAAATTTAATTTCAAATACGTCAAGTTCTGTCGCCATGAGCTCTTACATTTAGTATAATAACCATACACAACTCATCATATCAATTTTCACGAACAAATCTTTGAATTTAGCATCGCCAAAATGTTGAACAGCCAGAGATATGCTTAAAAACATCAACCAAAAAAACACAAAATGAATCTTCCTATTAAAAATAAAGGTGGAAATCCGTTGCCGGAAACCACCTTAAAAAATAAGGCTAAAACCTGAAGCTGATCTAATAAAAAGAAGTTTCAAAATTTTAATCTTAAAAACCTTAACAAAAATAATAAAAATGGAAGAAAATGAAGAATTTGACTCTGATTTTAATCCTGAAGATATTCCTAATATCTGAAGAGTTTTGGAATTACATGGAAAATTACTGGCACAGTAATCGAGAATTTCCAGAAAGTACAGAAGCTTCTCTGAATAGAAAAGCAGACTTAGTTGACGGGAAAGTCCCTTCGTCACAGCTCCCCAGTTATGTAGATGACGTACTCGAATATGATACTTTTGAAAGCTTACCCAGCTCCGGCGAAAAAGGAAAAATATATGTAATAACGAATAACAATACTCAATTCAGATGGAGTGGCTCGGAATATATTCAGCTTAATTCTGATGAGTATTTTATGACTACGAATACAAAGCAAAATGTCACAGGAAAAAAGTTTTTTATAACATCAGGTGGAAATAGAGATGAAAACAATACATTAGTAATTGCATCATTAGATCACTCACTTCCAGGAGTAACTTTCTATAAGCATGATCATGAATCGGGAAATATCAATTTTAACGAAAATGGATTTAATTTTGTAAATGGTCAAGCATCAGACTATATTAATACCAACGCAAAAGGATTCAAAAAATCAAATTCAAATGATGATTATATTTTAACTGGTGGTGGTGGACACAAGCCAATTTCAGACTTTGCTACAACAGCTAATCTGAGTGATTATGTTACAACGAATACACCACAAGGTATATTTGCAGATAAAACATTTGCTCCAACATCAGAAGTTAGTTTTTTAGGAAGTGATGTAAATCATGTTAATGTATATAGGTCAGCAGGTGTTTACAGTATAGTTTCAGGACATGAATATACACATTATGATACAAAATGGTTAGTAGGTAATAAAAGAGGTGGTAGTACAGATAATATAGGCTATTCTTTCCAATTCTCTTCAAATGATGGTGCAACTTATGATGAAAAAGTTTTAATACAACCTGATGGTAATATACTAACATCTAATTTTGGTTCTGCAAGTGATTGGAATGCTAAAGTAAGTCAAAGTCAATTAGCTGGTTATGTAAGAACAACAGTGAACCAAAATATTGATGGAATTAAAGGTTTTACTGGTGCCTATACAAGATGGTCGTTAAATGATGATGATAATAATGCAATTGGCTTTGTACAGTCACTGCCTAATCAATTTAATATAGGTACATTAAATAATAAAAATGTTGTTATTTATAAAAACTCTGTTGAAAAGATTATAGTAGAAGATTTATTAACTACTTTCTATACTAATTTATCTATACCAAATGCTATTCAAAATGACCATGCTGTTAACTTAGGTCAAATGTATGATTATACTACAACTAATTATCTACCTCTATCAGGTGGTACTATGCTTGGTATATTGCATTTAAATCAAGGTTTAGTTTTAAATGACCCAAGTGTACCTCAAGATTGGAGTATATACCAAACGAATACAGGTATTAATTTTTATGTTACAGGAGGTAATACACAAGGTGATGTTGTTACATTTACTCAAGAAGGGTACGTACAAGCAAGTAGATTTACAAAAAAAGGTTCAAGTAATGATTATTTACTTTTAGGTGGTGGTGGTGATAAGGCTATTTCAGATTTTGCTACATCAGTACAATTAGGAAACTATTTACCCTTATCTGGTGGTACTTTAACAAGTGGTGGTAAAATTGATGAAAGAGGTAATATTATTGTACAACAAGGTGAAGTAGGTGGTTATGCAACAGGAATGTTTTGGCAGTCTATTGATGATACTCAAAATATATCAGGTATTGGTACACTTACACTTAATGGAGGTTTTGAATATTCATACATTGGATGGGGTAAAAGTCCTTGGCAGACACAGAATTCATTAGCAATAT